>JBBIGR010000096.1:0-2743 GCA_037447435.1 Fibrobacteria bacterium | reverse complement strand
CCGACATGTCGTTGGTGCATATACACCGGTTCATCCCCGCTTACGCGGGGAACATACTAATATCTTTTCCTTTGATTTCAAATAAGATACAAAAACGGGAAAATTCTACCAATTAATATTGCGCATTTCCGTTATTTCAAAGAGCATTTAAAACCAATTACAAATGTCTTATTTTTTTAATAATTTAAATCGGCTTTTTTAATAATGAATCAACCGGAATTCCCTTTTCGGATGCTTCTAAAACAATTTTAGCACAAGCAAGCGCATCGGATGCAGCGTCATGATGTTGAAGGGGAATATTAAAATGTCTGCAAACGTCGGATAATTTTGTCGGCTTTATGTTCCATAATCTTCTTGATAATTTCATAGTACATAAAAAATCAATCGCAGGCGGTTTTGAACAAAATTTTCCGCAACATTCATGCAAAACGTTCCTGTCGAATGATGCGTTATGGGCAGCCACAAAATCAATTCCGTCAAAATACCCTTGAACTTTCTCCCAGACTTCACCAAAATCCGGCTTATCGTGAACATCCTGCCAGGTTATTCCATGTAAATATGAAAAAACAAATTCACTCCTTGGTGGCCGGATTAGGGAATATTCTTTGTGAATAATTTTCCCATTTTCCGCCACAACAATTGCTATAGCACAAGCACTGTCTCGGCCATAATCTGCGGTTTCAAAGTCCAACGCTGCAAACTTTGAAAATGAGATAGTTTCCGGGGAACGTTTATTAATTCTTCTTTTTACTGTCATCTTTTTCATTTTCAGGACTAAATGAAACCAACTTCATACCATCAAAATCAACCGGCATACGCCTATTTTTTCCTATTGTTTTAAAATCGAATCCTGACTCTGTATTTGTGCTCCACATCATGATGGAATTTCCATCCTGAATATAAAATTCGACTTGTTCCCAAAGCATGTCTCTTACACGTTTAGATACATCACCCACATATACACCTGTTCTGGCTTCAATGAGGTATACTCCTAATCTTCCTCGCAAACGAGGCGGGACATTTTCAACTACGATGACCAGCATCGCCAATGCTCCCTTCATTTGGTATGGCAATAGGAACGGCTTCTTCGTGAGGTTCGGGTTTCGGAAGTTCTCCTGCAGCAAGAACTTCTTCTATAGACGGAATGAGCTTTTCCAGAGTTTTAGTTTCTCTGAATATATCGCGACATGCAATTCTTACTTCTCTTTCAACTTCACCTTTCGGTTTTTGCGCTGCTACTTTAAAAGCAACCGGAACAACCGTTTCGAATTTTGTAATATCGGCAATATCATAAACAAAAGATTGTGGTTTACCCGTATGAATGAAACCGATTGCCGGGGCATATCCTGCTGCAAGAATTGCGGCTTCGCAAATACCGTATAAACACGATGTCGCAGCGCTCAGGCATCTATTGGCAACATCGCTCCCCTCCCAATTATCAACATCGTAATCCCGATGGGACCATTCTACTCTATACTTTTGAGCGAGCATTTTATACATGCTTCTCACTCGAGCACCTTCAATTCCTCTTAACTGTTCTATACTGCGTCGTTCCGGTGGTTTTTCACCGAAACGAATTTCATACATTTTTCTAACAACTTTAAGTCGCGCTACATCGTCCAATGCAAGCCGTGCTTGATATAAAAGCCGGTCGGCGCGAGCGCCTCCCGGTTGGCCTGCGGAATAGAGGCGAACACCGCCATCACCAACCCAAATAAGTAAACACCCGACATAAGCTGCAAGCTTGATGGCTGCATGTGTTACACGGGTTCCGGTCTCAAGCATAATGCAAGCGATGCTGCCTACGGGAATATGTGTGCGTACGCCAGTCTTATCAACCAATACAAACGAACCATCAATTACATCGAGATCCCCATATTGGAGAAATACCATTGATGTACGTTCCTTCATCATTATGGGCTTTGGTGGTGGAAGACCGTTCATGATTCCAAAAGCTTTCTCATTTGTTTTTCTGGACGTTTTTTATAATTGAAAGCCGACACGACTTTTCTTCCCAAACAGCAATTTTGTCCGAAGGGGCAAAAGGTCCGGAGTCTTCTCTTTGTTTAGTGCCTATATCTAGATTATCTACGCATTTCGCGTAGATAATATATAATGTAAATTTATCCCATGCGTAGCATGGGGTTAGGCATTAAAACTTTCCTTTCATTAAACCGGCTTTACGAGCAACAGGCCGCAGCCGAAGGCTTTGGGTAAAAAACAGTCTCAATTTCTGGGAACGATAGAAAGCAAACCTAACCCCATTGCTTTGCCATGCCCAATTCCATTTAAAACACCCTCCGATAGCAAGTCTTCATCCTTAACAACTAAGATGCCATCAAACAAAACTGAATTCAATTTAATCGGTTGTCCTATTCGGCGCTTCCCTGTAATTACCTGTTCCTCATTGCGATGAATAGATAGTAATGAGAACCCATGTCGATCTCCCTGACGATTTATCCATTTGTCTTGATCGCCTTCTGAATAAAGACCAACCCGCTTACCATTCTGGCAGACACTCGGGTTAGCCCTGAGTCGGTATCTAAAACGCCGCCCTTTAGAAATTGACATCATGCTTAATTTTTCAACAAGGTCAATTGGGGTGGATGGCACATCCGCAAACCATGACTCGAGATTAATTCTATTCCAATCGGGTTGCATACGGCTTTGAACAATTACATTGGCTATATTGCCTATTCTTGCCCATTCGGCACCCCATTATCGTTTGATCCGGCATGGTACA
>JBBIGR010000095.1:0-2974 GCA_037447435.1 Fibrobacteria bacterium | reverse complement strand
GATACCGTGCCGATAAACTGGGGACCGTAAAAAAATCAGGATATATCCTTACGATATTGGAAAAATTAAAAAATCCCGTTATGCAAGGATATATCAATCAACTCGGAATTACGGACCTTGTCACCGCATTGTCCAATGCGCAGGATGCATATAAGGAAGCATACCAGACCAAAATTACCGCAGAAGCAAAAGAGGTCCCATCGGCGGATTCCCGGAACAAATGTAATGAGGTTGGGTATCATATCACCAAACTACTGCATTATGCAGACGCTCAGGCGCAATCGGAACCGGCTTATAACAGCCTTATTTCGGAACTCAATCAGGCCATCTCCGATGTTATGATAAAAGCGCATAGCCGTAAAACCCGAAGTAAAGATAACGGGGTAGCTTCGCCGGCCGAACCGATAAAATTGCCGGAACAAAAAGCATAATATTCAGAAAAAAAAAGTGTGTAGAAAAATAAAGAGGGGCTTCTTTTAAGATGGCCCCTCTTTGCCTCGTTACGTATTCTCTGAAATTATTTCAGTTCATAAATATTTTCTTTATGGAACACTCATTATTTCCAGCCGTTACTTTGACAATAAATATTTTACCTCCCGAAAATTTCGGCAAAGGTATTCTTGTCCCGTTTGAAATGAAAGATGCGGAATAAAGCCTTTTCCCCGCCATATCGAACAGCGATACTACGCCATTGTCGACCCCACGGACAATAACGAAGTTTTTGTCGAAAACCATATTGATTTTTTTGGGACCTATGGCCGCCGAAGGACGAACGGTATTAATAGGCGTCATAAGAAAAGTTGCAGTATCGAAACGGACCTTAATCGCACCCGGCATAGACCCATCCAATACTTTCATGAATAATGTCACCGTGCCGATTTGAAACCGATATTCGTGCGTCTTGTAACTTGTATCAATGGATACGAATGAAGTGCAAGGGGGTGTGCAGTGAGGGTATTCACCTCCCGTGACCAGTGTAGTCTGATCATTGGGAAAACGTATTGGATTAATGTATGGTGATAAAGTCAGGCTGAAATCTATTCTTACCGGTTGCGGACAACAAGTAGTGCTGGCCGGGAGTCGCTCAAAAAGAAGTTGTAAACCATACCGTGGTATAACGATTGTATCTGGATTGTAACTTGTAGGATAAATGGTATAGGGTAGTTCCACTCTCAGGACTGCAAGCGTTGTATCGAAAGGAAACTGCGTTGCCGAAATTACAAATCCCGGCATCGAGGATGTTGGAATGGGAATCTGAGTAGAAAACAGAGAAATCCTTGCAACGAGATTTTCCTGGGCCAATTTATTGATAGTTGCAACCGAGCTTAAAACGTTCAACACATAGTCATATGAGACTTTTGGCGGAGAAATTCTTTGAAGAGTTAAAACGGACAACAAAGTATACTTCACAAACAATGAGTCGATCTTGGGCTCGAGCGAAACAAGGTAACGGCTTGTAGAATCCAACACCATGAGACTGTAATGCTTCAAGCTATCCAGGCTTTGATTTTTATCCGGATAACTGAATGGCGGTTGACGCAAAATAATCTGAATCGGAATCCTGGATGAATCCGGTATGTCGGTTATTCGAAGGCATAAATTGTTATCGATGCTACTTAGGCAGGTTGATGCCAGTACGGACGTTATGAATGCGAAGAGAATAAACAGCCCTGCTTTTTTCATATTACTTCCCCCGTATTGTTCGGCTTTTTTAACAATATAGAAAAAAGATACTATGATAAGTATACTTTAATAATTTCGATAGTGCACAAGAAATCTCGCTAAGCAAATCGAAAAGCAATAATTACCCAAAGCTCTCAATCTTCTCTTTGCACTTCGTTTTTGTCAGATTCTCCAGTTTTTTCACCTTATCGCCCAAATATTGAAGTTCTTTGCGGGTAATTTTGTAGCCTTTTTTGTAACGGGCGTCGATGTAGGCTTTTTTGAGAAGTTCGAAGAGGCGTTTTTCTTCGGGTGTAGAGTTTGGAATGACTTTTAAGAAATCGGGATCAAGCGCATTGACCTGCTTGCCTAGTTTTTCCAGGTCATGAATTTTGGGTTTGTAATGCGTGTAAACAAGAAGCGTAGTAGCATATAAAGCTTCAGTTGCTTGGTGTAGAATAAATGCAGATTGTCTATTGATTCCTCTTTTTAATGCATATTCATGCAATAAATAAAAATTCTTAGAACTTTTAAACCAAATTTTATAATCTTCAATCGCAAGATTCTTTCGTTCTTCGGAACTGAGTTTTCTCGGTTTTGCCAGTTTCGTTTCGCCGGAATCATAGAGCATGATTCCTTGCTTATAAATATCGGCAAAGAAATACTCGCCGAATTCGATTTTATTATTTAAAAAGTCGATATCATGTAGGATGATATTGATCCATGTTTTGCTTGCATGAGCCTTGGAGATTTGGGATTCAAGCTTATCTTCCGTTCCGCGGCGGTAGGCATCTCGCGGATCTTTGGGCACGACTAAAATATCGTAATCGCTTTTGTATTCGTAGGTGACATGATCTTCAACGTAAGAATCTTCCACCCAGTCTCCCCGCGCATACGACCCGAACAATATCACCATATGCGTGTCTATTGTCTCGCAGATGATCTTTGCAATTGCACGCAGCTCCGCTCGTTTATGCGCCGGCAAATGTGATAGGGATTTTTTCATGGAATAGCCGAAAGCATTTTAAAGAAAAAATATACGGTCAATGGAAAATTTAATATACAATCTCTGGATTTATATTGCAAATTGATTTGACTAGAACGCAAAGCCGCTAATCTGCAGGACTTTTCGCTACAATTTTGGGCTTATTTAGTATATGCATATAGATCATTGCCGTAACACATCTGAATACCCTAACAGTTCCTGCCTTTTAAACCGCTTTACTCATAACGTATAAAACTTGCCTTTTTCAACCGGAACCCCGCCGTTTCTGAGATCATGTCCGTTTTCCCGGTTTAATTAAACTAAATT
>JBBIGR010000094.1:0-3470 GCA_037447435.1 Fibrobacteria bacterium | reverse complement strand
TAACAGGGTGCCGGATCAAACAATAATCAGGTGCCGAATGGGGCAATATTATGCAAAGGCCTAGGAAATAATCTAATATCCACTTTGCATAATCAGGTTACCGATGAGGAAAAGGGTAAAGTCGCAGAACTGACGCAGACCGCTATTTCGATTCTTGGATACTACAAAGCGCTCGTTGACGAAGGGAAGATGCAGGAAAGCGAAGCACAAGCCGAAGCATTAAAGCACATTGCAGCAATCCGGTATGACAATGGCAGAGGATACATTTGGGTCAACGATATGGGAACGCCGATCCCAAAAATGGTGATGCATCCAATCGCTCCTCAACTGAATGGAAAGGTGCTAGACGACCCGAAGTACAATTGCGTCGGGGAGAAAAAGCAAAACCTGTTTACAGCGTTAGTGCAAAAGTGTTCAGAGAATGGTGAAGGGGCGTTGGAATACGAATGGCCGGATCCAAAACAACCCGATAAAATATTGCCTAAAATGTCGTATGTGAGACTTTTCTCGGCTTGGCATTTAGTCGTCGGTACAGGTGTTTACATTGATCAAATTGATAAGATCATAAACGAAAAGCAGGTATATGTTGAATCTTCTGTCAACAAGAATATTTTTACAATCGTCCTTACCAGTCTTGGAATTCTTGCTCTTTTCGTAACCATCTCGCTTGTATTCACTCGTTGGTTTGCCAGAAGAATTTCGGCAGTTACTCATGGGCTAAAAGACATTGCGCAGGGGGAAGGCGATCTCCGCCTTAGGCTGCCCGCAAATAAACCGGATGAAGTGGGTGAACTTGCGAAATGGTTCAATGTGTTTGTTGAAAAGCTGCAAGGTATAATTGTGGAAGTTAAGGGGAATGCCATTACGTTGTCAAGCGCCTCTGATGAGCTTAATTCAGTAACAACACAGATTGCCGCAAATGCAGAAGAGATGAGTTCATCGCTCAATGAAGTGGCGAAGAATTGTCAGCAAGAAACCACTATTGCGACCAAGGCAAATGACAAGGCAAGATCCACTCGTGAGCTTATGGAAAGATTAGGGGGTTCATCAAAGGAAATTGGTAAGGTCATTGATGTCATTAATGATATTGCGGATCAGACGAATTTACTTGCCCTAAATGCGACTATTGAGGCAGCATCCGCAGGAGATGCGGGCAAGGGATTTGCGGTCGTTGCAAACGAAGTAAAGGAACTTGCAAAACAAACTGCACAAGCTACAGACCAGATTATCTTGCAGGTTGAAGAGATGCAGGAAAACACCAGGAACTCTATAAATGCGATAGAAGAAATCTCCACAATCATTGAAGAAATCAATACTATTTCTCACACGATTGTTAGTGCCGTTGAAGAGCAAAGTGCAACCGTGAATGAAATTGCCAAAAGCGTCGGCGGTGCAAGCCAGGCCGCAACGGAGATTTCCAGAAATGTATCGGAATCTGCAAAAGGACTTTCTGAGGTTACCGAAAATATTCAAGGCGTCAATAAGGCTGCCGGTGATACTTCACGAGGTGTAACCGATATTAGGGCCAGCTCTGGAGAGTTAGCAAAGCTTTCTGCTGGACTAAAGGTGCTTGTCGATCAATTTAAGGTGTAGCCAATTTGACTCGATAAAAAGACCATGTAGTCAGAGTACGATAAGGGACACATTTATTCTCTTTAAAACGCCAAACAGTGGATTTAATAAGAAGGATTTTTACTGTTCAAATTTTCATGCGTTCAATTTTTGTTATTTAATCTTTGCCCAAAAACTTGTCTTGCGTCCATGAGCCATCTTGATTTGATTATAATAGTCCGAATGTGAAGCCATTAATTGCCAATCGGTTACTTTTGGTGCTAACAAAACAAGTTTTTTCAGATATCGTATTCCGTATTGATAATATTTTGATTGCGCTCTGCGGAGAATTGATTCGAGAAGCGTTCGATAAAATAACGATGCGATAAGAAACAACTCATTCCTTTCAAACATCTCCGCAAGCGGAAGCACGCGGTTGTAAAGATCGCCATTGACTAGGACTACCCGATCAAGCACGTATTTTTCCGCACTATCAAATTGATCATTTTCTATAAGAAACGTTGCATTTTGAAAACTAAATTCTTTCTCACCAAGGATTATTGCGGTCTCTTCCTTAATAATCTCAGACTTTTTATCAGTACCGATAACATCAAGAAGTTGCAAAAAGGATGCTTTGTCTCGATAATTTCTAAAAATTTCCCATGCAATCTCGTTTACCCTTTGTTGATTACCTATTCTCCTATAGACTACAAGAGCCAATTTCCTGCGCTCGCACCCCATGTATTCTTCCGTGTCCGACACTTTTTCAAGCCATAATTGTGCGGATTTCGGGTCATCCGCCTCAAGATAAACACCTGCAATATCGAGATATGCAGCAGTGGAACCTGCTGGCCAAGATGCCAATTTTGCCTTTTCAAACATTGATGCGTCTTTTAATTGGCGGGCAATTGTTTCAATTGCATAATACCATTGACGGTCGTTACCGGACCCTATCATTTTCCATAAACGGCCTACAAATTTTCGTGTATTATCTTCATGCAAATACATAAGAGCATAATCAAACAGACAGTCTCTAACCCCATACCCATTGTCTTTATTCAATTTAATGACGACATCGCACAACCACTCCTTATCCTCGCATTTCTGTGCAAAATGCACAAACGTCTCACATGTGTCAATTCTTAAAACATCTCCAATACTTCCACTCGAATCATCACAATGATTAAAAACATGTTTGTCTGCCTTGTATATGCCGGCAACAAGTTTAACGCCTTCGCGAGGATCTGTAATTGCGGTTTTAATATCTTCAAGTATGCCAATCAGATCTGACGCAACACTGTACACTTCGCGGCCTACTATAAATCTTCGTGATGTTCTAAAGGAAGCCAACCGTTGCTTGACATGCTTAATTATTTCTTCGGAATCCATCGTTACTCATCCCTCGCAGTTACACACCAAATGAAAACTACTGTTTTTCAAGTACTTTTATTAAAATAGCTCACAACAGGAGACTTTACGTTTTCTGTTTTTTATTAAAAACAACTGTACAAAATTCATTAGAAGCAGTGTTTTCAAGCCACATAAAATATGATACAAATAACCTATTGCCATCCACACTTTTCCCTCTTTGGAAACAGAACAGCTATATCCTGGCCAGAAAATTTATCGATATGCTTCCCCAAGAATGTCGATTGCTGCGGAGAAAACGGGGATTTTATCCTTTTGATATTATATTCCAAAGTTTCGTTTCTTTTAAGGATCATCTACCTCTCTTTGTTTAATCAAGATTCTAGTATTTAATTTTCTTTTCCGTTTGGTGTTGTCTCAATTTTTCGTTAGTAAGTCCATTAATTTATTTCTGCACATACATAACTCTCCCCGCCCCACCAATCCATCCGTTTTTTCCCACAGTCGCTTCCCATGAAAGAAGTGCAGGTGCTATCCCTGGAACCGCAATG
>JBBIGR010000093.1:0-3970 GCA_037447435.1 Fibrobacteria bacterium | reverse complement strand
TTACGTTCTCCCATTTTGCCTCCGGAAACTGTAAACATATTTCCGGACTAGACCGTGAAGGTAAACCATAACCATCTTTAGTAAAGGAGTATCCATCATGACAATATCAGCTGAACTGACGGCCGTTATTGAAGCCGAAGCGGCGGCGTTGACCGTCGACAAATATCGCAAACTGTCGTCGAGCCTGGATGATTTCCTTGTGGAGTTTGGTGGGAACCTGGCCCAGGCGGATACGGACAAAGACAAGCTGGTTGGCGCGAAATTCGATTGGTCAAAAATGGAAAAGTTTCGCGGTTATTTCGAATTGCTCACCATCGTACACGGACAACGGGTGGGGCTTGCACCAGCGAGCGTTCAAAAGGAGCCGGATTATATTGCTAAAATGGAAGCCGCCAAAACCGACAGACGATATCTGGCGCGTATTGCCGGTCATATTGCCGAGGTAGCCGAAGATAAAAATGCAGCCCAAACGTATC
This sequence comes from Fibrobacteria bacterium, assembly GCA_037447435.1. Taxonomy (GTDB): domain Bacteria; phylum Fibrobacterota; class Chitinivibrionia; order Chitinivibrionales; family FEN-1185; genus FEN-1185. The sequence goes on along the minus strand of JBBIGR010000093.1, from coordinate 3,494 downwards.
ATACCATTAATAAAGGAAGCAGCGACATCGACACGCTCAACGACATCATGGCATTCGTGCCGTTTATCCGGAGGTATCCGGATTTAGCCAAGCAGATATGTCCTAACTGTGTGGAAATTACCGATGCCTATTTGGACGAGGCAATGGCGCGGGCAATAGATTTATTCAAAATGCGCGGCTATGTCGTAAGCAAAGGCATACCCGAAAATATGAATGTAGACCGTCAGAACCGGTTCATAACCTTATGTCTTAATGCACAATCCGAAATCAAGAAATTCGCAGATTCAGCTTTTTGCGAAAATCCTGCTTATTACGATGCGCATTATGCAAGTACGATCCGAAAAGCGGCAAAACCGGCTCCTGCTCCTGTGGCAGAGCCGGCTGCGGTGAAATAATATTTCATAAAGCCATCTCCCACCCTCATCCAGCCTTCTCCCAATTATGGGAGAAGGTTCATGCTCACAAGATGCGTAATTCAGAATTCTTCTTATTTCCTTCTCTCGTTATCGGGAGAAGGTTAATACCTATATATTTGAATTATCTATGCATTTTGAATAGATAATATATAGAACAAACTTATCCCATGCGTAGCATGGGGTCAGGATGAGGGAAGCATGGGGTTAAGATGTTGGCAAAAGTACCGCAGAAAACCTCAAAGATACTGCAGAAATCAGAAAAAATAGTGCAGAAAAGACAATTTGACCTAACGCAAAGTAAGAAATACACCAAGAAGCGTTATTTTATGTACAGAACACACAAAAATTTTAAAAAAAAAGATAGCAGCATTATTTTTTTACACTTCTGCACTATTTTTCTGCTTTGCGGAGCATCCTTTTAGGTCTGCTGCACTATTTCTATTTAACGCGGAACATCTTTGGGCTTTTTACGAACGGGCCTTTTTCCAATGAGATCAAGCGGTAGATTTGTTTAGGTGTAAGTCCTCTTAGAATATCTGCCGCTGCGATTCTAACTTCAGAAAAGTATAGGACTGTGTCAAGTCTCCAACTCAATCTGGTTGGCAATTCCCATCAGGAATTCAACAAGCAGCATATTTTTAATGTCTTGTTTCATATTGTTCGGGTTGTAAAACGGCGGGCGTGCGATTGAGCATACAAGAATGTCGTTAAAATCGTGCGCTTGCAGAATATCCAAACGCAAATGCGGATCCCCTTGTTTAAAATTTTCCAAATACAAATCTGCACGTATCATTTCCGGCTGAATTGCCGACGTGAGCATACCTTTGGCGGTTTCCAAATTCTCATTGAGATAATCAATAATGAAGGCCCAGCGGGTTTGCGAAACCGGCGTCCTGTTAAAATATTGAGACATATTCCCTCAGTGAGAAAGGTGAAAAGGTGGAGCTCCGCCAACCGGAGTAGGCGGCTACAAAAATCTTCTTCGGCTCATGGAGCCGAAGTATACTTGTGCGAACATCCCGTAGTAGAAGGCACATTCATTTTCCGATAAAATTGGAGCCTTCTACGTAGTGGATACAGTCCGATGCGTCCATTGAGCCTGTCGAAATGAACAGTGACCCTTCGACAAGCTCAGGATGCGATAATGTGCCCTTCGACAAGCTTAGGGACCGTTATCACAAAAGAAAGGGACGCGACAATCAATACGTCCTGATCTGAGGCACTGGCATGCCTGTCCTTCAAGACGAAAGAAAGCGCGTCCCATAAAAATAGGACGTTAGCTCTCTACTCGTTCCGAAGGACAAAAAACTGCCAGTTTTCAGATCAGAACTAAGTAAAAAGATGCATAGCTATAGAAATTTTCAATTAATCAGATATTTTTATTTCAAGCGCTCCTTATAAAAGGTTTTGGTATCGTATAAAATATGGTTTCTGCGTTATATCGATACTGAAAATTTGCCAAACATTGGCAAATGCCTTATTTTTTCATCACCGCTTTTTATTTTCCCATCGCTGTAAAATATGTTTTATTGCCCGCCATTCCCCATTTCTCCCCTTCCGTTTCGCCACGATGGCACATCAATCAATTTTTTCCATTTTTCATAATGCATTGGTATTGCACAAGTTAAGGTGTAATCAAAGCTTGATTACACCCAAGGTTGACATGATATAATAATACGAAATATTTGACATTGCAGGTATTGGAGGACGATATTAACAAGAGGGATGGGAATGTTAGCATACTTTATTGGGTAATTATAAGCAATTTTTGCGCATCAATGAAATTGATAGGTTTTCGCCGAATAAAAAGAGATAACATGGGAAGCTAAAGTCAAAATATTCGGAATATTATGCAGCAAAAGATACCTTCATGACCATAGACCCAAAGCAATATCTTGTCATTATCAAAGGGAAAGACCATACCGGTGAAATCTTGCGAATCACACGCGAAGATGGGTGTGTTGTTATTACTTATAAAAATAACAAGATTTATCGCTTTGCCCAGCGTAATGTTGAATTGCTTTCAAATCCTAAACAAATTCCAGTAGAAAATTATCGATTATCTATCTCCGGAGATATTTTGTCAGAAGTTGCCGAGGCTTTACGCTTTGGAAATTGGGTGAAAATATTCCACAATACAGGATTTAGCAGATGTTGCCTTTTCTCAGCCCTTTCTGTCCAGCCAATGAGTCAATGTAATGGACGGAGCAAAGATGTTTTGGCCTATTTTAGAGAGCTTGCGGATGGTGCCGCACTCAAAACGAACGAAGGCGATTCACTGCTGGCAATGAAATACCGACAACTTGATATCATATCGCGTCATAGTATTCTCTCCGGCTTCTTACAAGGTAAATCTCTTAATTCGGAGCCGATTTTATCGGAAATTTCATCACGGCTTATTTTCCCATTTAGCTATAATATGAGCCAGAAGAAGGCTATTCGGAAGTCCCTTTTGCACCCGGTAACCATAATTAAAGGTCCGCGGGTACCGGTAAGACACAAACTATCCTGAACTTGATTGCGAACATGCTGCTCCAAAACAAACGAATAGCTGTAGTTTCCAGCAATAATTCCGCAACAGCTAACGTGCTTGAAAAGCTTAAAAAATATGACCTGGATTTCTTGACTGCATTTCTTGGTAATAAGCAAAATAGAACGGCGTTTATCGAGGGGCAGACCGAAAAAACAATTCAAATGCCTACGCTCCAACAAAGCAAAGAAGATTTCGTTCGCAAGGAAATCTTTCGCCTTAACCAACAACTTGACAAAGCATTTGAAATATCAAATGAGTTATCCACTGTTATTCAGCAGATCGACGCGCTCCGGCTTGAATTTGCCCACTTTGAAAACTACGAAAAGGAAACCAAAGGCCGTAACTCGAATATGAGCGACCTTAGGTTATTCCTAAAAATATCGACGCAAAAACTGATGAAGTTTTGGTTAACTTGTGAACGGCAGACCAAAGGCGTTGAAAAAACAAATCAACAAAGTTATAAAATCGGTCTTATTGAAAAGATTCTCTTATTCGGAACCTGTCAATAAAAATGAGACACATTTTGTGAGGCTTAACTCACAGTT
>JBBIGR010000092.1:0-4233 GCA_037447435.1 Fibrobacteria bacterium | reverse complement strand
GTTTTCGACTTCTCCGCGCCGGAAATCGTCTTGCGAGGTCTTGTTTTCTTATCCGCAATAAGGAAATGGTCTTGCGAGGCCTCGTTTTCTTACCCGCAGAAGGAAATGGTCTTGCAAGGTCTCGTTTTCTTATTCCCAGTAAGGAAATTCGCCAAACAAGGTCTTACATTCTTATCCGCAATAAGGAATTGAGCTCGCAAGGTATTGTTTGGCCTTCGGCAACCCGGCGATGGCTTTACAAGGTATATTTTTCTTATTTTCAATAAATTTATCGGCTTTTACGATACGATTTGAAGCAAAATAACACGATTATACGTTTGCGGGATCAAGCCCTTTTTGTAACGGGCATCGATGTAGGCTTTTTTAAGAAGATCGAAGAGGCGTTTTTCTTTGAGTCTCACGTTAGAAGGCGAATAAAAAAGAAAAGCTAACAATACAAATTCTGACGGTCCGAGTTTGCGGAATTTTTGGAGTATATCCCGCCCTCAGGTTTTAAATTTTCCAATTACTTCGTGGAGCTTTCGTGCCGTCCCAATCAAATCCAGGGCGCTTTGATTGGTTTGAGCGGAGACCCTTTCGTTGGCGGCGATGGCGTCGCTGATTTGAAGGGAATTTCTTGAAATACCGGAAATTTCCATGGTGACCGTCTCGACATTCTTCGCCACCGATTCGGCGGCACTGCTCGCTTCGCCGATGTTTCTGGCGATTTTGGTGGTCGTTGCCGATTGCTCTTCGACTGCGGCGGCTATAGTCGTAGAAATTTTGTTTACCTTTTCAATTACCGACGTGATTTTTCCTATCGCATTGACAAGGTCTTCGGTGTTGCCGCTGATTTCTTCCAATTGTTTGGAAATGTCTTTTGTCGCTTTTGCCGTTTGCTGTGCCAAGGTTTTTACTTCGCTGGCCACCACGGCGAATCCTTTTCCAGCGGTGCCTGCAGAGGCGGCCTCAATGGTTGCATTCAACGCCAATAAATTGGTTTGATCGGCTATTTCGCTGATCATGAAAACGATTTTTCCGACATTTTTCGTCGATTCGGCAAGCCGTTGGGTGAGTTGGTGCGTGATTTTGGCCTCCTCGTTTGCCTGCGTCGTCACGGATGATTCTTGTGTGCAATTTCGAGCGACCTCTATGAGTGTTGCGCTGATCTCTTCTACAGATTCGGCGACGCCTCGAACAACCTCAGACATGGTTGCCGCCTTATGAGAAATATCGGAGACCATTTTAGCCGATTCTTGCGTTGACCCCGAAACGGCCTTCGATTGACAATTCATTTTCTCCGCCCCTTTTGCCAGCTGGCCCGCTATCGAAGAAATGCCGTCTGCTGCTTTTTCCAGATTCGTGGCATTTGCCGATATGCCCGAAATCATCATTTCGAGCGATTCGATCGTGGAATTGAACATGGAGCCGATCGCACCGATTTCGTCCTTGCTGGAAATATTCGATCGGACCGATAGGTCGCCTTTTTTTACTTTTTCGAGGAGTTGAACGATTTTGAAAACAGGTCGCTTGACCAGTTTATTTAAAACGATGATGATAGTCAAAGTTAATAAAATGAATGTCGCAAGCATCATTGCCAGCGCAATGAAACTGTTGTTTTTTTGTGCGCATGTTACTTTCTCCGTAGAAAACCTTATGTACAAAACGGCTCCGAGATCTCCGACTTTTGCGTCATCGTGACATTGGACGCAAGATTTGCGAAACTTTGACGGCCAGAATACTTCCCCGGTTTTTCCGGAAAAGGTCACGACCACCGTGTCGTTGGATGTTATCAGACGTTTAACCGATTCCGGAATAGAAATATCCGAAACGCTTTGTTCTGAATGGATTTTGGATGTCCAATCATTTTTAAAAAGTGCGACTTTCCGGATGCCTTCCTTTCCTTTTTCCTTTTTATCAAGGGTGCCGATATAATCGCTGAACGTTTCCATTTGTCCGGTCGCGACAAACTGTTCCAAAAGGCCCGTCGTCACCAGGATATCCGATTTCGTAATGGATCGTAATGCGTTTTTAATGCACGCATTCTGGATGATCATCAAACCCAGAAGTAAAACCATGATGGTGGGCAGGACGTACGATAAAACTTTCGGGACGAGTTTCATGGGGAATCCTTTTAATGACGAATAACCGGAAAGAAATCGGCGATCTGGTTTGGCGGTCTTTGCAGATATGATTGTAACAAAATTGAAAACAAATTGCAATATTTTTCACATTATATCGCATTTATAAATTACATAGTAATAAAAATGTAATAATGGGAAAAGTGTCGCGCAAAACGGGTTTGTATCGGACAAGGCTGCAAAACGTCGGCGATTGCGGGTGAAGGCAACGATCAGGATATTCCGAAACTTTCGATCTTCTCTTTGCACTTCGTTTTTGTCAGCTTTTCCAGTTTTTTCACCTTATCGCCAAGATATTCCAATTCTTTCCTGGTGATTTTGTAGCCCTTTTTGTAACGGGCATCGATGTAGGCTTTTTTAAGAAGATCGAAGAGGCGTTTTTCTTCGGGTGTGGAATTGGGAATGACTTTTAAGAAAGCCGGATCAAAAGCATTTACCTGTTTGCCCAGTTTTTCCAGATCGTGGATCTTTGGCTTGTAATGCGTGTAAACAAGGAGTGTCGTAGCATAGAGGGCTTCAGTTGCCTGGTGTAGAAGAAATGCGGATTGTTTTAAATGCCCCTTACTAATACCATATGTATAATGATTATAAAATATTAAAGCATTCTTAAACCAAAGTTTATAATCTTCAATCGCAACTTTCTTCCGTTCTTCGGAACTAAGCTTCCTTGGTTTGGCTAGTTTTGTTTCACCGGAATCATAGAGCATGATTCCTTGCTTATAAATATCTGCAAAAAAATACTCGCCGAATTCGATCTTATTATTCAAAAAGTCGATATCGTGCAGAATGATATTCACCCAAGTTTTGCTCGCATGGGCCCTGGCGATTCGGGCTCCGAATTTATCTTCCGTTCCGCGCCTGTAGGCATCCCGCGGATCTTTGGGCACGACCAAAATATCATAGTCGCTTTTATATTCATATGTGACATGATCTTCAACGTAAGAATCTTCCACCCAATCACCTCGGGCGTACGAGCCGAACAATATCACCAGATGCGTTTCTATGGTTTCGCAAATGATCTTTGCAATTGCGCGTAGCTCCGCGCGTTTATGCGCCGGCAAATGTGATAGGGATTTTTTCATGGAATATTAAACGTGTTTTAACGATAAACTATACGGTCAATGGAAAATTTAATATACAATCTCTGGATTTATATTGCAAATCGATTTGACTTTGAAAGCTAAATTACCTATTTTAAATTTGCCAAAGGAGAGAGTGGCATACGGTTATTCGATAAGCGATTCCAATATTTTGGAAAGGCCATTATTTTGCCGATCTCCTATCCTGCAATGCAATTTTTCCCGAATATTCAACACTTCTTTCGTATCGTCATTTTTTTTCACAAAACAATAAAATCGGGATTGTTGTAAAAAGGATCAGGATGAAATTTATTATTTGTGCTATTTTGAAAAACTATTTAAAATCGCTTAAGCGGAAATATTGAATATTTTCCGAATCGGAATATTGAATATTTCCTTTTCCAAAATAGTAGCAGGGACCTGCTGAGGACTAATACATGTTATAACTAGAAAAGAAGAATAAATTCATGAAATTACAAAACATAATGTTAGAGGTTCTATTTTTCACATTTTTATCTTTTTCTTCTGTCTCTCCGCATTTTAGGCTTGTCAAGGACTTCCCGGTGTTTAACGGCCAGCCCTCCGTTTTGCAATCATTTCCACAGGATTATAAATATGAAATCATAGGATATATGAGTGACTGCAGTGATATAAGTGACTACGACGATTTTACCAAAGCATATAATAAAGAAGCAATTAAACACGGAGCAAATGCAATTGTAATTACAAATTCCGGAAGAAAACAGGAAGGATATGAGATTCAAGGGAACAAATTGAATTCTTATGGGCCATATTGCATGGATGTTACGGCAATAAGAATAATTGAAAAATTACCAGAACAATTATCCAAAGACGTAACGTACAATAACATTGGAACAAGCTTTTTTAACAATAAAGACTATAAGAATGCAATTGAATTTTATTCCAAGGCAATTGAAATCAACCCTTCTGTATCATTTTATTGGTTCAACAGAGGCATTATGCATAATATTGCCCCATTCGGCACCTGATTATTGTTTGATCCGGCACCCTGT
>JBBIGR010000091.1:0-4589 GCA_037447435.1 Fibrobacteria bacterium | reverse complement strand
TATAACTCTAAACACAACATATTGGGGCTACCCACAGAAACGCGCGATGCCCCTAAAATATTAAAAGAAGAGAAATTCTCTCATTGGGTATATAACAATAAAATTGATGAAGGATATAGAATTTCAATTTTTCCAACATTCACGAAACCATTAATTGCAAAAGCAATAATTAAATCGAAAAATATGGAACCCATTATAAATTTTAAAATTACTGATGGCGAAGCAGGCTATTGTAATACAATCAAATCAAAAATATTCGATTCAACATTTGCAATGTCAAAGGCAGATATTGATTCTCTTAGAAACCTTATTTCAAAAACCCCTCTTTGGAGTAAAGAATATGAATATGACTTTTCTTGTGGGGACGGGACAATAATAATTATTGAGGGAATTAATGATCATATATTTGTTTATAAAATATACAAATGTATTTGGGTAGAATCGGTTATAAATACTGTGGATTTTTTTATTAATAGGCTAAGTCCTAGTTGGAAATCAAAAATCAAATCATAAGAGTTTCAAATAAGGGTTTTTATTTTGACCGATAAGCTTTATCATGTCGCAGGTTTTAGCAGCGTCTTGTTTTTCAGAAATAGTTTAGTTTGCGCGGCAGAAATTGGCAGGCTTATTCCCTTTTACCACTTCGCTTTGCTTCGGGTACTTCGCGAGGACATGTCATCGGCGGAGATTCATGCAGCATCCCTTGCGGAAAAATTAGCTCTACATTAGCTTGAATAATAGGAAAGAATGATATGAGCAAGACCATCATTGTCGGAAAATGGATAGTTCAAGATGGTAAGGTAATTGGAGATGATAATTATGAAGAAATAAAAAGAATGAAAGAATCGGAATTAATAAAAATTGCAGATCGAGATGGCGGATGGACAATTTTATACAGAAACAAAAACAAAAACAATTACTGGGAATTAACATATCCACAGGGAGAAATGCACGGTGGCGGCCCACCTTCATTGGAATTATTAAATGAAGTAGAAATAAAGGAAAGATACGGAAATATATTAGAAAAATAGAAAATTAAATTGGAGAATAAAAACAATTCAGAAAAACCGCTTCAATCTTGGCTCGTGTGCATTTGCCGCGAGGTTGCTGTTATTATCGTTTTGTTTTTTCAGGAATACATTCGTGGTTTGCGCGGCAGAAATTGGCGGGCTTATCCCTCACAAATTAAGGCTGTCCTTAGGAATTATATAAAACCAATTTTAAGAAAGGTTCATTATGTGCAAAACAATCTTTTTTGTCTTTTTGTTTTCAGTATTCTGTTTTTCGCAAACAGATATTCCCTTGCCTCCTAGTCATCCCAAAGCCCTTAAACAAGGGCAATGCAATATCGGAGATTTTGATGGAGATGGTTCGGATGATATTTATTTGGCTTTTACTGAATGGAATGGTACCTCAACAACATTAACAATTTTGGGAATTTATTCGTTCAAAAAAAATCAATACATTTTATTGGAAACATTTTCTCCATCAATATCTATTGGACAGAAGCCTGATGTTATTGGAGATTTTAATGGGGATAAGGCAATAGAATTTATTGTAAACAATACAATGTACTCCTATTCAGGAACGCTTACAAAAAAAAACTTTAATATTTCCAACCAATCCGTATCAAATTTTAAATAAAAATGAATTCATAATAATTGAATCGAAATTTGATACTGATCTTTCGCTTTTCGATATTTCTGGTAAAATGTTATTTAATAATAAACTTAAAGCGGGTAAATTTATAATTAAAAAACAATACCCTGTTGGGGAATATTTAATAAAACTAAAATATCAAAACTATACAACTTTTAGGAAAATACAAATAATCAAGAAATAGGAATTGCTAACCAGGAGTCAATCTTGACCGCTATGATAAAAATCAATGAAAATGCAAAAAGCTCAATACAGCGGCTTATTTAATTCATTTTTTTCTTTAAACGCATATCTTTCTCAAAATATTGGCGGTTTGCACACGATAGAAGGACGACCTAATGTTTTTTAGAAAAACCGTATTCATCCTGATTGTGTGTACTGGATTTGTGTTTTCTTTACCACATCAGATCAAGGCGTCCAATCCCGGCGTGTGGAGCTTTCTGGGCAGCGAAACAACCAACTACATCGGATATGCCTCGCTTGCCAAGGGAACGGGAGACACGCTGTATGCGGGCGGAGATTCGGGCGTAGCGGTCTGGACCGGTACAGTCTGGAAAACCATTGCAAAAACACCGGTAAAACGGATCACCTGGTCTGGGGGAAAGCTTTTCGTTTCCGGAAGTTTCTCATCCATTGGGGGCACTGTTGCCAGAAATATCGCTCAATGGGACGGCAAGAACTGGTCTTCACTCGGCGCGGGCATTGGATTGACGTCAAAAGGCTCGATCAGGGCGCTGAAAAGTGCAGGCAATGGCCTGGTATATGCGGGCGGCGATATTGATTCCGCTGGATCATCGCCTGCAAACAATTTTGCCACATGGAACGGCACCTCGTGGGATACTTCCGGAGGCGGGCAGTTTAGCGGCCCGGTCGTTGCCATCGCATGCGGTGACAGCGGAATTTTGTATGCAGCCTTCGGGACAACAATCCTTAAGAAAACAGGTGCGACGTGGTCAATGGTCCAGTTGCAGGTAAGTTCAATCAGCGGCGGCCCGTATTTCACTTACCCTCTGGAAATCGACGCAATGGCAGTCGGGAAAGACGGTTCCCTGTATGTGGCCGGTTATTTTCCACAAGTCGGTAACGACCTGTATTACGGAGGATTGCTGAAATGGAACGGAACTTTCTGGAAAAAATTTGGAACGGGAAAAATCGAAAGGGCCACGGATGTCGAGGTCTCACCGTCCGGAAAAGTTTTCACCATCGCAAGCGATGATTTTAATTATGTCGGTACGTATCAGAACAATCTTGCTATACGGTATACGGTTTTCGCAATACGGGACTCGGTCGCAGACACCTGTTTCAGCGCCGCCATCGGCATCAGCACGATAAGTTCCGCGGTGCCAATGGTCCAATCGTGCATTGCCGTTGAAAACGATTCCACGGTTTATATCAATTACGGAACCGGTGTTACTGTCGAACACGGCAAGCAATCCACGGAATTGAGATCCGGGCTTTTTGAATTCGGTACGTATGGTTTCGGGAAGATCACCGGTATTTCCTGCGGCCCTCAAAAGGTATTTATCTTCGGCCGGGACATTGTTTACAATGGAAGCTGGCTCGGCAGCCTTGCCATGTGGGACGGCGCGGCCTGGACGTCCCTGGGAGCCGGAACGACCTTTATCGGATCGATACGGGCCACAGCGGACGGCGGTCTTCTTGCCGCCGGTCCATTTGACAGCATCGGAGGCATACCCGCGACCGCGGATTCGCTGGACGCCAATCACCTCGAGCACGGGGCGAAATGGCTTAATGGGGCCTGGACGCCGGTTGCGCAATGGGAATTTCCCGGTGTTATAAAAAATGTGGACGGATCGTATTTTCGCACGGATTCCACGGCAACGCATGGCGCGAAAAACATCCTGAAACGCAACGGCACTCGCTGGGACACCATCGGGACCTGCACGATAGACACGCTCCGCTGGGGCACTGGCTCATACTTGCGATCAAATCCGAACCCGTCGGTCCGTTCGATTGCGGTGCTGCCGGACGGCAGCCTTGTCGCGGCAGGCAGGTTCGATTTTATCAAGTACAACGGGGTTCAAACAAGCTGCAATAATATCGCGCGATGGACCGGAAGCGCGTGGGTGTCTCTGGACCTGCCGGCGACGCTTTCGGACAACACCGACGGTAACAACATGCTGCTTACCATTGCAATTACCAAAACCGGAGGGATAGTTGCTAGTGCGCCATGGTTAAGCTCCACTATTCCGCCTGCAACTTCTTCCTCCCGCTATACGACAATCCTTCTGTGGCAGAACAACGCCTGGAGCATTTTAAAATCCGCCAATAATTATTACGGGCCGGCCGATGTGGTGTGCGATTCTTCAGGCATTCCCTTTACGGACTTTACAGACAATACAACATATGGGGGAATTTCATTTTATTCCGGGCAGGCATGGACCACCGCAAACTGGCTACAGCAACCGGCAATAGTCAGTGTGACCAATTTGACCCTGGCACCGGACAATTCGATAGATTGCATCGGCTACGACAACAACGGCCATTACTCCGTGATAAATTATTCCTATTCGAAAAGTTCCATTGCGTTGATTGAGAAACCTCGTCGCCCCGATATTGTAAAGGTGTCCTGCATCTCCCGCATTGTTCGGATACAAATTCCGGGAGCACAAGCAGGAAAGCCTCTCACCCTTACCGTATATTCGATGAACGGACAAATAATCAAACGTGTTTTTTTATGTCATTCCAAGGAAACAATGATTGTTCCATTTCCGGGAATTCCGGCCGGGCTTTATGCGATTGCGGTGGAGTTTGGCAGGGAATCATATTCGTCAAAATTCCTGATAACCCATTAATTGTGCTCAGTCGTTATATGTGAATAAAATATGATAAAGATATTTATTGCAACGTTGTCTTTGATCTTGTCCGTTTAAATAATCGAACCGGTTATCTAGCCCAAACGGAGGTAA
>JBBIGR010000090.1:0-4627 GCA_037447435.1 Fibrobacteria bacterium | reverse complement strand
ATAACTCTAAACACAACATATTGGGGCTACCCACAGAAACGCGCGATGCCCCATGTTATATCATTCTTGACTTGAAAACGCAAAAATTGACTCATGGTGATCTTGGACAAATGCAGATGTATGTCCATTATTACGACCGCGAAATTAAGGATAAGACTGATAATACAACGATCGGCATTATTCTCTGTACCGATAAAAATGAAGCAGTGGTAAAATATGTGCTCAATGAAAAAGAACGGCAAATTTTTACGACGCGCTATCAGCATGAACTACCAACTGTCGAAGAACTCAAGCGGGAATTACGGCGGGAAATGGAATTGCTTTCACCGCCAGAACCGGCAAAGACAACCCGGAAAATCAGACGGAGATCGAAATGAATAAATACGTCAACTCACTATCAGGCCGTTTAAGTTTGCGCGCCCCGCAACGACATTCACTTGAAATACTTGACCGTATTACCGAAATTGCACCACCGCACAAAGGGAATGACCGCAATGCAGTTTTGAATGCAATCCGTTCCGAATTCCCTACTGTATCCGATTTTGAACGTGAGTTTCCTTCTGTGTGCTTTGCACTTGCAACTGGCGTTGGCAAAACAAGGCTTATGGGGGCATTTATTAGCTATTTGCATTTAGCGCATGGGATCAACAACTTCTTTGTTCTTGCTCCTAATTTGACAATTTACAACAAACTGATTACTGATTTTACCCCCAATACAGCCAAATATGTATTTACAGGGATTGCAGAATTTGCCACAGAGCCACCGGTTATAGTTACCGGCGAGAACTACGATCAAGCGCATACAGTTGCTAATTTATTCCCCGTAACTGTGAATATTTTTAATATTTCTAAAATCAATTCGGAAGTCCGTGGTGGAAAAGCTCCCCGCATAAAGAGACTTTCTGAATATATTGGACAGAGCTATTATGACTACCTTTCAGAACTAAAAGACCTTGTGCTGATTATGGATGAATCGCACAGATATCGTGCATCTGCAGGTATTCGGGCTATCAATGATTTAAATCCTGTGTTGGGTCTTGAACTTACGGCAACACCCTTCGTTGAATCAAGCAAAGGGCCAGTGCCTTTTAATAACGTAATCCTTGATTATCCTCTCGGTAAGGCCATGGCTGACGGTTTTGTGAAAGAACCGGCCGTTGTTACACGTAAGAACTTCTCCCCTGCCGGCATGGCAACCGAAGAAATTGAGAGGCTGAAATTAGAAGATGGCGTACATCTTCATGAAAGCGTTAAAGTTGAACTTGAAACCTATGCACGCGAAACAGGCAACAGGATTGTAAAACCGTTTGTTTTGGTTATTGCACGCGACACCACACATGCAGGCCAATTATTACAGCTGATTCAATCCGATTCTTTTTTTGAAGGACGCTATAAGGAAAAAGTTATCCAGGTTGATTCAAGCAAAACAGGCGCAGAAGAAGATGAAATGATTTTAAGGCTTCTTGCAGTTGAAAGTACCGAAGAACCTACTGAAATTGTAATTCATGTGAATATGCTCAAAGAAGGTTGGGATGTTACGAACCTCTATACGATAGTGCCTTTACGCGCCGCAAATGCACGTACCCTTATAGAGCAATCCATTGGACGCGGCCTTCGATTGCCCTATGGAAGACGAACCGGAGTAGTAGCTGTTGATAGATTGAATATAATTGCACATGACAAATTTCAAGAAATTGTTGATGAAGCAAATAAACCGGATTCTACTATACGTTTGCAACAGGTTATTCTATCATCCGATCAACTTGATAGAAAATTGGAATCGGTTGTTTCTCAATCTTCATTGGCGTCTCAATTAGGAATCGGAACACCTCAGAGCCGGCAGATTTCCCCTGCAAACAAAGTGCAAATAAATATTGAACCGCTGTACAGCTGCCCAGAAGAACAAAAAATAGCGCAACTGACTTATCAGGCAATTCAAAACCTTGCAAAAAAGACCGACATTTTGCCATCGTCTTCATATCTGTCAAATAAAGATGTGCAAAAGTCTCTTGTTGAAGAAGTTTTGAGCATTGCCACGCCAGTGCAATTAGAGCTTGAAGGAATTCGGTTAAGACCAAACATTGAAGCAATCGTTGCAAAAACAGCACAGGTAGTTGCTGCACAAACAATTGACATACCGCGTATTCTTGTTGTCCCCAAAGGCGAGGTTAAGTCTGGTTTTAAAACTTTTCAACTTGACTTGACTACACTAAATTATCCTGCACCTACGGAAGAATTATGGATACAGCATTTGCGTACAAACGAACTTGAAATCCTTGGGCTTGGCAAGGGCGGCATTGAAGAAAAACGGCTTGAAGACTTTATTGTAAGTGGATTAATTGACTTTGATGACATTTCATACGATGACCACGCAGATATGCTTTATGATCTCGCAAGTCAAACAGTGCAACATTTTTTGAAGTATTTATCTGAGGATGATACCAGAAAAGTGCTTCGGTTACATCAGAGGGAAATTGCACGCTTTATTCATTCGCAAATGCAAAACCACTACTGGGAAGACAGCGTTGATTATGATATCGTGATAAATTCAGGTTTTACCGAGCTTAAGGAAAGCGCTTACTCAGCAGAAAAAGACGTTGCACCATTAGATTATAGACAAGCACCTGCCGATAAAAGTAACATGGTGCGATATTTGTTTGCAGGTTTTACACGCTGTCTTTATCAAATACAGAAATTTCATTCTGATAGCGAAAGAAAACTTGCGGTTATTCTTGAAAGAGAATCAATAAAATGGTTTCGGCCTGCAAAAGGGCAATTCCAAATATTTTATAAATTAGGTTCAGATCATTTTGAATACCAGCCGGATTTCGTAGCTGAAACTGACAAATGTATTTTCATGCTAGAACCGAAAGCCAAAAACGAAATGGCCACACCTGAAGTTACAGCAAAGAAAGAGGCTGCTATTAAATGGTGCATAAATGCAACAAACCATTCAAAAACTTATAATGGAAAACCTTGGAAATACCTCTTACTGCCACATGACATTATTGCTGAAAATATGACATTAAGTCTATTGTCAAGCCAATTTGAAATCAAATAGCGCCTTCGCTTATCCTCCGCTCCGGCGCAAAGACATAAGGCAGGGGGGAGCGCAAGAAAAGACAGAAGAGAAAAGACGAATCCCGATAAGGAATCGGGACGTCGAAGACTCCGGAGCCGCCGCCGAAGAAAGAAATTACACTATGGTAGCAGACGGGCAGCACATCTTACAACAGCCGCGTTACGTTCGCGCGAATCGCACACATGTCCAGCGTTTGAATAAAACGTGTCATGGCGCTTCGCTAGTCACGTTTTCTAATGCCGGCAACTTCACAAAGGGGTAAACGTTAGGATACAATGCCTGCTGGTAAGATAATGCAGGGCGCGCAAAACAGAAATAACTAAAAACGTAGCTAATGCTTTATAGAATTTTGGAGCAATTTGCTTAACATGAATAGGAAAACTAAAATGAAACGTCCCATGTATAACATGCAATCGCTATTTGTTGTAATGATTCTATTACTGTCAAATTGTGTAGTACTATTGAAACAGAATGATTACAAACCAGTTAAATGCTCTCAACGACAAATATATGCAGGTGCGCCTCTTTATACAGGGAATGTTGTTTTCCCATCCCATGATTTTTCATTAAAATCTCCTTTAGATGAATCTTCGCAAAAACGTCTCGATTCTGCACTCCAAAATGCTGCCGTTTTTACTCATTCCAGTGCAATTACAGCAGCTATTGCAACATCGCAAGGTATTTGGACAGGTTCTATTTTCCCAAAAGGATCTGTTTCAAAAAGGATGTTTTATTGGGCGAGCGTTGGAAAAACACTTACAGCAGTCATAATACTACAATTGGTGGAAGAAGGAAAATTATCTCTAAATGAAACCATTGAACGTTGGGCGCCCTTATGTCCAAACGCTAGTTGTATAACGGTCGATGACCTTCTCAAACATACCTCGGGGCTATTTAGTGATAATGAAGACTTAATTTTGCACAAAAATCCTCATTATCGTACACCAGACGAAAGCATTGCTATTTCCTCGAAGCACGGAGCAATGTTTTGCCCCGGGTCACTTTGGAGGTATTCAAATACGGGATATGTGATTCTAGGTAAGATTATAGAATCAATTGAGAAAAAGCCTTATCATGTAGTAGTGTACTCTCGCATTGTGGAGCAACTCGGCTTACAAAATATGCGTGCATTGGCTCCAAATGAATGTCCTGGCGATTTGGCACCTGCAGCACCTTCCTCGGCTTCAGAATCTGTGATGGAGCCAAACTGGGGTTTTGCAGCAGGAAATGTCGTGTCCTCTTCCGAAGATATGGTCATGTTTTGGCATGCATTGCTACGCGGAAAGTTAATTAGACAAGAAAATGTAACGAAAATGTTTACTGAACTTTACCCCATGTTTGACAAGGGTACTTTTTATGGGCGCGGTGTGATGCTCTATAGTTTTACTAGTAAAGACGGTTTAAATAGAACCTGGCTGGGTCATAGCGGAGGAACGCCTGGATTCAAAGCAGTAGTTGCATTCTCTCCTAGTGAAAATGCATTTATCGCTACGGAACCTGTCAATAAAAATGAGACACATTTTGTGAGGCTTAACTCACAGTTTC
>JBBIGR010000089.1:0-4962 GCA_037447435.1 Fibrobacteria bacterium | reverse complement strand
TGTCAAGTTACTCGATGATTTTAAGTGAAATTGTGAATTTTTAGAGGTACCCTTAAAGATGCGACAATGCCTTTATCCGGAATGGTATATGTTTATGGAAATTTTGAAAAAATAAGGATACTTACTAGAGATATACTTTTGCAAAACGATTCGGAAAAAATATCTTCGCTTATTGATAGAATGGATGAACTTTCAAAAAACAATTCATCAAGGCTTGATGAATATAAAGCCACGATTATCGATGAAAGTGATAAAAAGCTTTACGAAGAATTGAATAATGCAAGAAACGAATATCATAAGTATCTCGATGAGTTTAAAAAACTTGTTGCTCAAAATAAATACAAAGAAGCGCATGAATTATTAACCGGCACTATGGGTAATGCGGTAAAACTTGAAGAAAAAGTGATTGAGGATATAGTTCAAAACAATATCGATGACGCTCGAAGATACGCTTCCGATAATTCTTCCACTGCCGGTACCGCAACGATTATTCTTTTATGCATAATCGGATTGGGTGTCGCAATCGCCGTCGTCATTGGGATTGTTTTTACAAAATCCATTGCAAATCCGATTGCGGATGCTGTAAAAATGGTGCTCGATCTTGGTACGGGAAATTTAAAAACGCGTCTGAATATGGAACGAAAAGACGAAATCGGTTTGTTAACGAAAACCCTTGATGGATTTGCTCAGTCGCAATCGGAAGTAATTAAGGAAATACAACAGTCTTCCAATACTCTTGCGGCATCGTCCGAAGAGCTTTCCGCAGTTTCAACGCAGCTTGCCGCAAATGCCGAAGAAATGACCGCACAATCCAATACGGTAGCGTCTGCAAGCGAACAGGCTACTGCGAATATCAATAATATTTCCGGTGCTGCCGAAGAAATGTCCAACGGCGTTTCGAGTGTCGCTACAGCCATAGAAGAAATGAGTGCCTCCATAAAAGAAGTTGCGAATAATTGCCAAAAAGAATCGCAAATCGCGTCCGACGCGAATAATCAAGCGATATCGACTCGCGAACTAATGGAAAGGCTTGGAGTCTCTTCAAAAGAAATAGGCAAAATCATGGGGGTAATTAACGATATTGCCGATCAGACTAATTTGCTTGCGCTCAATGCGACCATTGAGGCTGCCAGCGCGGGCGAAGCGGGGAAGGGTTTTGCCGTGGTTGCAAATGAAGTTAAGGAATTGGCTAAACAAACGGCTCAGGCAACGGAACAAATAAGCTCCCAAATAGAAGAGATGCAGAACAATACCGGGGGCGCAATCGAGGCCATTGAAAAAATCACGAAAATCATAGAAGAAATAAATTCGATTTCACATTCGATCGTCAGCGCCGTTGAGGAACAAACCATATCGGTTAATGAAATAGCGAAAAATGTTTCAGGTGCTTCGCAATCGTCAATTGAAATAGCCAGAAACGTAGGGGAGTCGGCAAAAGGGCTTTCGGAAATCACTTCCAATATTCAAGGCGTTAATCAGGCGGCCTCAAGCACCTCGGGCGGAGTTCAGAATGTTAAGCAAAGCAGCAACGATTTGGCAAAATTGGCCGACAATTTACAAACTTTAATAAAACGATTCAAGGTTTAATTTGTAAGTCCTTAAAATCCGAATATATCGCAGGCAAACAGGTAACTATTCGCCTGCGATACACTCGAATCCGAAAAGCCGCAATTTAGCTATTTTTTGGAAAAGATATAAGTCAATCCCGCGGAAACGGTTTCTTTCAAACGAAAATCGTCTTTAATATCTTTGTCAAAATAGGCATAAGCCGATACGTTGAGCATAAGGTATTTCGCAAATGTCAGCGTAAGGGTGTTTTCCCATTTCATATGCGGATAACGCCAGAAATCCGCCGTATCCTGCTTGGAACTTGCCAATGCCTCATACAGTCGAAGAGAACTCAGGAAGGTCACCCATTTTTCTTTGTTCGTCGCTTTCAAGTCCATATCGAATTCAACGCCGCCGTCATTGATGATTGAATTATCGCGTTGGCGTGTCGCAGTATCGAGTTTGTGGCGATCGATCAACTGGCGGACGGCACCGCCGAAACGGGTAGACCAATCAATTGTTTCGCTTTTTTGAATACTGCGGTTTACTCCGATTGCTTCGGTCAATTCAAGCGGATTGAAATATCTTACCAAAAGAGTATCACTGCCGTCTACGAATTCGCTTATGCCGCGAATGCTGGCAAACGGATCTACCCATCCGCCCAAAGTCGCTTTAAACAGTTCTTCACCGTCGATAAGGTCGGAAGATTTTTGCGGCGAGCTCCAAACTTTTGTCGTTTTATCCTGATTTTCCGTTTGTCCGAATTGCAGTTTAAGGGTTGTTTTCGTATTAAACTTGGGTCCGAGCTGACGCTCGGCAATGCCTAAAAATTGCGACGACCATGTGAATGAGCCGGCATCGCCGCCGACCCAATTATCGCTAAAAGAGCTGACAGCAGTTGAAATATTGGCATTAATGTCGATTTTCCACGGTTCTGCATTAACACCTATGGAAAGCAAAAGCAGTGAACATCCCCACAATGATGATTTTACATTCATTCGCATACTACCTCCTGTTGATTCGTTAAATTTGTAAAACAAGATATCTATGAGATAAAAGTTATTTGCTTTCTTCTTGCGGTGAGGACTGTTGCGGTATTGCTAGGTTCTTTTTTTCAAACGGCGTCGTTTTTTCAACTTTTGCATGGATTATCCCGATTCGTCCTGCCGTCCATTCGTTTACAAAGCCTAAATGGTCAAGTGCCGTATATATTGAATAAACGATTATTGCTATAATTATAAGTTTAGGCCAAGGAGATTTTTTTTCGGCATACGGATCCGCTAGGTCGCGCTGTGCTCCGGGGGGAAGCGTCGCAATCTGCGTAAGCATGGAGCCGAAAGGGACATTGATTTTAGCTTTCGCGTTTACAGCCCAACCTCCCGCATCAAGAATGGGCCCCAGATTACGTTTGCGAAGCTTGATATAAGCAAGACAGAGTGACGGGCCCGAGATTAAAAGTATTATTCCAATCAATGCGCCGGTGATTGCAAGAGGCCCCAATTTGATTACACCGCCGGCATATCCGAAAAACGTGGCGATAAACGTTCCTAACGCTCCTGCCGCAACTCCCAAAGCGGCAACGACTCCGATATCAAGTTTTTTCGGTGCCGCTGACGGTTTGCTGTTTTCAATATTTGCCGTAGCTGCGGCAGTCTGATTTAGTTTGTCGTTCGATTGAGCATCTGCCGTAGTCGCCCTTTTGGCAACCTGGGATTCAATCATTTTCACCAGGCTTTTGTAGGGCAGCCAGAACGCCTGACGGATGCTAATCGGATTTTCTATGATTTTAATGATTGTCGCGTCCCAGTCCTTTCCCGCGCGATCATAGAAAATGCCGTTTCTTCCGATGATCAAATTATCGGAATCACCGTTAGTAAATGCCGCAACGATGGTCATTCTTTCTTCGCCGGCACGACGCCGGCAATCGCAATATACAAGAAACGTTCCTGCCATCGCAGCCATAAGGGCGTGTTTGTTTGCATCTTCGACTTTTATGCATAAATTGCAAGTGCGCTGATCGAGATACAGCGTACCGACTTGGAATATCGCCGGGCCGCCCTTGGCATAAAAATCCTTGAAATTTACAAAATTAGTGCATAAAGGATAAAGGTCGCGCCGAAACCGTATCAATTTTTCCAGGTTTGTCAACGAATCGAACGTTTGCAATTCGGCACTATCGAGTTCAATCAGTTTCATCAACGCGTCCTGCGCGGAGCTTTGCAGCCATTCATCTATCTTTGTCAAGGTTATGGAGTCGAGGTTTCCTGCGGGTTTTTTTTCCTGCCATGCAAACCAAGGGGAAAATATCGATAGAATGTTTTTCCATTCGGCATGTGAAAGAGTTTCTTTTGTTCCGAGCAAAGGTTGTATGACCGTGCGTCGGAATTGTTCGATCTTTTCCTTCCATGCAGGGTTAATTGCGTCTGTTAAAAAAAGCGAAGAAGTTGCGGTTATTTTGGCCAAAGGAAGCCGGGCGATTTTGTCGCTTTCCAAAGAAAGCATTGCCGAGCTTGCATCGGCAAAATCATTTTCACCGGCATTTAGGATTTCGATTGCCTTGTTGTCGAACTTTGCCACTTCGCAGCGCGCAAAATAATCATCGATTTTTTTTTGTACTTCGGCAATCGCTTCGGCAGCTTCTTTAGTTTTGTCATGCAATGGTCGCAAAATCGGATCTTGCCTGCCCTCTGCCATCCAATCGACATATGATTTGCATCGGTTGAAAAACATTTCAATTTTTTCAGCATTGATGCCGGGTTTTCCGGACCGGTCGGGAACCGATCCGCAAGAAGCAACAATTGCCGTGAAAAGGTCGCGCATTGCCGTGTCGGACATCGCGGCCTCGGTGATGATGCCGTCTCCATTGAAGGTATGCTGCGAAAAAGCCTTTTCAAGACCTTCGGTATCGGAAACGGTGAGTGCGTCGTTTTCCAGTTTGCCAATTACCTTCAATGCGTTACGGGCCGCCAAGGCGATTTTTTTGCCTTCTTCGCTTGCATCGTTGATCTGTTCCGATAAAAGCGAGTCTTTGGAGGCCACGAGGTCGTCGGGGTTTTTAAGCAACGAAACAGTCCATTGAATGGCGGATATCAATTCCGCGGCACGGACCCGCCGGTCTCCATCGGAATCGATAAGGGTCAATGTTCGAGCATCGAAATGGACATTATCGATAGAGCAGGCAAGCGCCACCCATAACTTTTGATCGAGTTTGTCAAGGTTTGCCAAATCTTTGCCGGTGTCGAGACGTACTTGATCGAATCCGCCTGCACGGAAAAAACGCCAGACATGCCCGTTTTCAGAATGTTTTTGTTTCATATGGTGCTCCTGAAAAAGAATTCATAAGTATAATTATTGCGTACTGTGCCTATTCTTGCCCATTCGGCACCCCATTATCGTTTGATCCGGCATGGTACA
>JBBIGR010000088.1:0-5253 GCA_037447435.1 Fibrobacteria bacterium | reverse complement strand
ACAGGGTGCCGGATCAAACAATAATCAGGTGCCGAATGGGGCAATATTATGCACTATATTGCCATTACCAAGCTGTTCGGGTTCCAACCTCCATAAAAATGCTCCTTGTGGGCATTTTTCTTCTGGTGGTGTAAATGCGCGGCACAAAGTTGAATGCATTTCATACGGGTCGGAAATGTCCCTTCGAACCTCACGGCACCGCAGATTTAGAAGGAGTCTATGCAGGAACATTTATGGCCTCCTTCTTAAATGGCAACCATTCGGTTTTCACAAATCGCGATCCAAAACGCCGTTCTGCAAAAGAAGACAGCGGTTGATCCATTACCATGCGACCAGTATTATCAGAAGATTCGAAAGAATATTGCAGCATTTGCTGTTCATCTGTAGGACATAGTAATGGGTAACTGCAAAGAGCCTCAAGTAACGATTCCGGAATTATACCGTCCTCAAGGAAAATTGGTTCGGACGGCATATAAGGCTTTCGGCCAAGCCCAATTACCCATGTTGGATTTTTGAGCTTTTCGTGTGCCTTTGCCAAAAGGTTTTTATCACGGCCTTCTAAACCTACCAAAAACACAGCATCGGCCAGATAAAATCGATCTGAAGGAATCCCGTCTTCAGATAACTTTCCGTCTGCCCTTATTATCGAAAATGGCTGAGCACACCCCGCAGTCTGATAATCTTTCCTAAGAACACCAGATCGGTCATGTCGCACACCCATTTTCAAATTGGTCAAAGGTTCAAGGTTAATCCAATCTTCCCGATCTATTCCCATTGCCGCTGCAAGCAGGCCAATTACACCGGATTTACTTGGCTCTTTTCCGGTATCCCGCTGTTTATCAAAGCGGCTGGTTGTTCCCCAAGCCTGCATGGGGCCAGCCAACCGAAGAAGAAGTGTTGGCATGCTTATACCTCCTTTGATTCAAGCTCTTTGACAGCCCAATCGACTAAATCGGGAATGCTATCTTTCTTTTCTCCAAGACCTTCAATTGTAAATTTTTCTCCGAAAGTATCCTCAACACAGGTAAACCGTGAATTGGATTTGGTTTTATACAGACTATCAAGGGCTTTTGCCTTTGCAGCCAATTTTTCCGCAGATTTTTTTGTTAAGGATTCGTCTTTAGAAACGCGAATGGGAATTTCAAAAGCATTACAAAGATTGCGCGGTGCAGTGTCATGTCGAACGGCAATTGAAACGAATTCAGGTGGATTATGTGCGGCTGTTGAATTCTGTTTGCCTGTTGGTTCGGAAAGAATAAAACCGTCAAGGAATGTTTTTATTCCATCGAGAGCAAACTGATTATTTCCATTTAAATTTTCAACCAGTTTTTCATAATCTATGATTGCATAACGATAAAAGCATGCTGACGTAAATTCCATATCACCCATCATGTCAGAACCGGTCGTTTCCTCAGGTTTCAAATCATCAATAGCAGTAAAAAAGTCAAACTCTCGGTTAATGGCATGTGTCGAAATTGCATGCGCAACTTGGCACGCAGCATTTTGGTTTTTATCTGGCATAACCGCAAGCATTCTTCCAAAAAGAGCTATATCTAAGGTCAACCTTGATTTGTTTTCTTTACCATCAAGAGCAGCTCGTACTTGTTCGATAACTTCTTTTGAAGCTTTTCCCTTTACAAGATCTGCAAACGAGTTCTCGATAACATCGGCAAGTGATCCAATTTCATTATTACTTAAAAAAAGCAATACGTCTGTTTTAAGCTGGCCATTTTTTTTATCTTTCTCAACCTTGACTTTTTTGTCACCAGCTCCGATGCAATTTATAGCTACCTCAATGGCCTTGACCAAATTTTCGTCAGAAAAATCTTTGGAATCTTTCAACTTTGGCTGAAGCTTTGTTTTCAAATCATCAACAATCCGTTTTGTTCTATTCGAAAAATATTTGTCGTTTTTTGACTTAAAGTACTCACGCACATTTCTTTTCAGGCACTGGCTCGAAATCCGCGCCCTCCGGCATCCTCCAAAAAATGCATCCTTGGGTGCGCCAGTATCATCACGGTTCAAATTGCTTGGTGCATAGTTTTGCAAAACATGAATTTCTACTAAGGTTTTCATTTTTTATTCTCCTTTGTTTATGATTTATATACAAATTCTTTTATGACCGATAGAATGCTTTCGCCCAATTCATCTGCACGTACTTTGTCTCATGGTTCCATGCAATTAAATCTTTCAACAGCGCCTCAAAATCTATATCGTAATCTTTGAGCATAGAAACCATCCGCCGTAGCCGGATTGCGAGTTGGTCTTCGTCGGAATCAAGCAACGCAATAAACCGTTTTTCAGTACTCGAAGATTTTTCATTTTTTAAGTAAAATTCTCCACAAGCAACTGGAAATGTTTGCACTGCAACATTCGCCATTCTTCGATTCATTGCCCAGAGTCCGGCAACAAGATAATAAACTTCTCTTTTCCAATTGCCATCATCATTGTTCAACCTCAGTTCGACATACGGAAACGCAGGCGGATACGTGCCCGGTTCAAAGGCAAGGCTTCGTTTTAAAACAGCCCGTACTTTTGAATCTCTGCTGGACATGTCTTCCAGCATTTCAATAAAGGTACTCATGATGCCTCCTTGGAATCATTTGTTTTTATAGGTGGTTTTAATTTCTCTATGGTTTCATTCAACTCTTTTATTTTCCCGCCAACAATCCCGCTTGCTTTAACAAACGCACGAATTGTCCAGGCATCGCCGCCAGCAATGGAACGTTCATGCAGTTGCCAAGCAGAAGACAAGGCGTTTCTTACGGCAATCGTCCAGTTATACTGTATGTCGTAAGGATCTTTTTGAACGGAAAATTCATGTAGGGTTAAATGAAATGCGGACTCAAGAGTAGACCAATAAACGGGCTCGACATTCATTTGCTCAATAAATTTCTGAATATCTTTTGAATCGACATTTCTATCGTTTTTACTATCTCCGTGGCAAAGATGATCTTCAGCAAATTCCCTTGATGCTTTCCACAAAACATCACAAACTTCCTTTGCAAGCGTTAAAAACTGACATATATAGTTGCGCGTATATTTATCGTTAATCATTGCTTCAGGAAGAATAAAAAACTCACTCCGCCAAAATGCAATGTTGGGACGTGGAGGAAAATAGCGTTGTCCTAAAACCAAAACGCCCATAGGTTTTCGTTCTTTATTATTCTTTGAAAGCAAAAGAGCATTCTCAATTGTTTTAGGTGCCGATTGCGTATCGTCAGGCAACAACGAATCAAAATCTCGCCATATTCCACGTTCTTCAAATTGAATTGCAAACGATTTCTCCACCTTTTTTTTCGTCTCTTCATCTGTCACCTCTCTAATAATGAATCCTTCCATAGGATCAACCATTTGAGAATCTGCATAACCGATACCGGAAGCCAGCCCAAGCTCTTTGATTGCATCGGAATCATCTTGTTGGAAAATTACGGAACGACTTCGCCATGTATAAAGGTCAGCTATCCCGCAGGCAATTCTTTCGACTGCGCGATCTTTCATCTTTCCAGATTTTTTATCTTTTATTTTGGTTTTGCTTGTCAGATATTCTACTGTTTCCGGGTCGCGTTCCCATATTGGCAAATCATACTTTAATACTTCACTATTTTGTTCAGGTACAAGGCAAAACAAGAGAGTGTCATGCAAATTTTTTCCTATTGGAATGGCCAACAATGAATTCGCAGATGGCGAAGCGCCCGTATAAGACAATTCGCTTTTCCCAATTGACGGAGTAAACACATTTGTTCCAAGAAGCCAACGAACAGCCAAAGATAAAGGAATGCAACCAGGGTTCCTCGCGTCAATGTGATCAAAAAGAACCTTTGCAGTATCTGCATTATGTTCAGCAGCAATTGCCGTCCACGAACGCCAAACTTTAGGTTTAAACTCAGGAACCTGCCCGAACGGATATTTCTCATCAAAAAGCCAGAATCGATCTTTCCAATCCTTCAGATATTTCTCGATTTTGTCCTTGGGCAATCCATTTTTAAAAAGTTCTTTTGCCTTAATTGTATCGCATGGGCCTTTGAGTGCCCGATATAATATTGCAAGTAAAAACCGGTAAAGTGCAGCGGTTACCAACGGCGAAGGATCTTCTATTGTGGAAAGATTTTCTGCATTTAGTAAAGTATCGCGAATACCAAGCCCAGGCTCTACAAGCTTTCCCTGCAAATCACGTACAGGAATCCATTTCTCTTCAATCAGATTATATCGGCTCATTCATCCTCCTTGGGTTCATAGACAATTCCAAGTTCTCTATCCAGAAAAACTTCTTTGTTCACGATCCAACGGAATTCATTATCCAAAATCATTGGATAGCTATTTCGTAATAACGGATTTTTCTTCCACCCCTCCGGAATACCTGCCGATCTTAACTTTTTTATAACTGCCTTTCGAGAAAGTGAAACGGCTCTTAATGCCCATTCTTTTGTTTTTGAAAAATCAGGAGTTACGGCAGCATTGTAACTATCGGTGGGAAAAACAGGAATCGCAGTAACCGAATCGGTACCTATTCGCGTTTGAGCTATTAAAGTAGAATGAACATCTGGCTCATCATCATCATAAAGATATAATCTATTTGTCGCTTGCCAGCTTCCATCCTCTGGCAACCCGATTATTGCCTGATGAGCAGCAATTTGCTGAGCATAAGTGTTTCCATTCCCTTCAATTTCAGACTTTTCAATTCAACTCGGTTGGCAAGCCCCCAAAGACGAACGAAATAATGCCGAACCGGCAAAATTGTCAGCAAGGCTTGGTCGATTGTTCCAACGCCATACTCCGAAAGCAAAGCTCTTTTCTTGTGTGTGAACCAACTACTAGCTTGGATTGCCCCATCACCTTCTTCAGAATGAATTTGGCTTACTTTCAGTTGTTGGAATGTATCATTTAACTGTGTCGCACCGTGAAGTAGTTGCAAGTCGAGAATTCGATCGCCCGCAAATGATTTCAAAAACTCAAGTGTTCTTAAAAACATCGCGTTTCCTGTGGCCCTTGTCGGCATTGCAATATAAAGGCCTCGGTGCCCAAATCGACGCTGAAATTCTGAATGCGCATAGAATGCTGCTTCTGTTTTTCCTTCACCCATTGGTGCCTCAATAAGAATGACAGAACCCAGTTCTGCTTCAGTAGCGATTTTTGCCATCGAGTCTTGAAGAGGGCGAGGTGGATTGCATTTAGGGAAAAGTTCCGAGAATGATTTGTGGTTTGCCCTCTCTGACTATATTAATGAGACCATTTAATGCTCTGTGCTAAGTA
>JBBIGR010000087.1:0-5697 GCA_037447435.1 Fibrobacteria bacterium | reverse complement strand
CAGTTTTGGTATTAGGATATATTTTTCTCTTGACACGGGACTTTATCTATATGTTTGTCAACTCTTCAAATTGCTCTGCAGAGATAAATACTTTTTCCGGCAGTGGCACTAAAAAGCTATCGATATCATCCAAAGTACAATTGAAAGTATTATCAGTTTTATTCCTTGTGATTTTACCATATGGTAAACCGTTGTCATCATTAACGATAAAACCTTTGAAAAAGTCGAAAGACGAATCTTTGCCCGGCAAAGCCAAATCGGAAATGTGTCCGACCGAAACAACAACATGCCCCGGTAATCCTATCAATAGTGGGAAACCTGATTCAATATAGTGATAGGCATATTTCAGAAAATCCGGTCCGTATTGTTCTTTGCTATATAACAAGGGAGTAAAAGTCAGGTCTCTTAGTGCGTCCGCCATCTGAATCATTGTTAATCCCGCACCCGGCATTGTCCTACCCTGAGGATGCGATTTTACAAGGTTTGTTAAATCTGAAGGGTAAATTTCTTTGTACCATTTATACCGGTTGCTGAAAAAACGTAAAAGCATCCATAATGAACTTTGAGCGCAGACGGTGGCGTCGGTATCCTGGCTTATAAATGGAAATCCGTCAACAGACATTTCGATGCCGTTAACCATTACTTTATCAGTGCATAAACAAAGAAAGCACTTGTCAATATTAAATATTTTTGGCGCAAGCAAAGTACGTCCGATACTGTTTGGCAAAGTAGGACGCAAAATTATATAGCCCGCATAGAAACGACCCCATTGAGTTTTGTCAGGGTTATCAAAATCAATTAGACTTGTAAAAAGGTGTAATCTAATGCACCTTACTTTTGGTGTTACAATTTTTTTTGAATGAAATTTAGAATAGGTGTTACGGTAATCCTTGTCTATATACTGTTTTTCAATAATAACACCACAAATAGATATCTGGCGCAATCGATATTTTGCACCTGTTGTAAGATAGCCTGAGCATATTCTGAAGACAGTTTCCCAACTATCAATCGAATCAAAGCTTACATATGAAATTATTCCGTTCTCGTCTTTAATCATATTGCTTCCTTTTGGCTATTTAGAAACGGATCGATGCTTTTTTTACTCCCCTTTGAAAATCATCATTCCTTTCCCCATTCCTCGGACTTCTTTTGATAGAGTATTTTGATCTTTTTGCAAAGTATTTTTCAATTCGCCAAGTCTTTTCCCTTGAAAATTAAACACTGAGATTGCCTTGAATTTTCCTACCAAGTCTTTCGGTACCACAAACCTATCACCCACTACTTTGAAAACAAATTGACTATTTCCTACCCGATTTAAACTTCTTGCAATTTGATTTTCAGGCCGGTTAATTGTCGGCGGCTCTAAATGGAATGTGTCAACGCTGGAAGAAGTAAGATCAGGATATCCAGATCTATTATAGGTCCATAAAAACACCATTTGTATTTCATGTTTTGTACTATCGGTAACAATAAATTTTAATAATTTAATTTTTGCATAAATGGGATATTTAAAACTTGGTCGTGGATCGGGGGAAGTTTTAAGGAGATAAACATTACCAATACGGGAGGGAAGCGAATCAAATGAAATTGAATCAATCGTAAGAAAATTTTGATAAAAAACACTATCAGCTGGAGCATTTTTTATTGAATCAAGATTGATTTTACCCAATTTTATTGAATAACCATTACTTACTAAAAAGTCAAAATGTTTTCTGTTTTCGTTTACCAATAAATAAAAATGATTATAGCACGAATATGGAGCCTCATTTGCAAATGTAGTACAACTTGTTTGAGTAACAAAATCAAATCCATTTTGCAAAGGTACATTAATAGTATCTATTCCGTTTAGAATTAATCCTCCAAGATCTTTACTGAAAACACTAATAATAATAACGAACAAAAGTAAAAAAACTGTTTTGTGCACCATATTGTACTCTTTGATAAAATGTTGAATTAATTCACCAATGCCAAAATAGATTTCACCAACCATATTGTTTAGAATTTTCTGATTTCCACAACTTATGCATAAATGATTTCCAGTTGTTTTCTGCCAGAAAACACTTCTTGGAAAGCTGTCTTTTAAAATCAACGATTTAGGGGTATCTTTTGTAGTGGATGCATCGCAATAGGAACGAATGTTTGAAAAGGGGATTGTTGGTTGTCCTCTTCCGGCGCCGGACTCATAAGGTTCGGCGTCGGTTTTTTAAATGGGCAAATTCATGATGTCGAATACGGAAGCAAATTCGAATTAAGAAGCTTTGAGTTGTTGGGCAAAATCCTGGCGATCTTTATAAATGGTAAGATGATCGACCTTGGTCAAATTGACAGAGAGCATCTGTTTATACAGGCCTTCGCAGGGAATGACCCGCACGATTCGCGGAGAACCTTTTAAGGATGTAGCTGCCCTGACCAAAATACCGATTTCCGGAGAAGTCAGATATTTGCACATACCGAAATCAACAATGATGTCTTTGATCGAATCCTTATTGCTTAATTCCGAAAGTAATGCTGTCTTAAAAAGGTCTACGTCTTTTACGCCCTGGCGGGCATAGGTGATATATATGAATTTGCCCTTATCGGTTTTTTCGATGGTCATACAATCGCTCCCGGAAAATAGTAAATCGTCTCTCGCTTCACGCATTGCCGATACGATATATATTATCCTACTTTTAAAAGCGATTTTCCATAGTTATTAATTTAATCGCCCATGCCCTCCGATTACTTGATTTTTACAATGCATTTGCCGCCGCTAATCGTGGTTGCTTTTTCGACCGAAAACCCACTGCTTGTGGGCGTCAGCAACCTGCCCCGTATGTCGTAGGTTCCGGTTTTTTGACTGCTGCGGACGATCGGCGCGGCTTTCGCTATTGCAGGAACAACGGCGGTGGGCGAATTGAACGTCTTGAAGATGTTCAGATACGAATGATTATTGTCGCTGCCCATTGCCCAAAAGCCTAAAAATCCCACATAGCTGTTTGCATTTGCGTAGGTCGTCACCGCCTGGGCATTTGCAGTTGTAAAATTTTCACATGCATCGTCGTTGGTACCGACCATGGGCGTGATGCCTATTTTTGCGGTAATGCCGATCCCTGCGATTTGCGTGCGCGTATTTTGAGCAGCGGATATCGCCGCCTGGCCCATATCGATATTGCAGGTGCCGTAATCCATGGTCATTATGTTGACAACATACAATTGCACATTGTTGGACTTGGCGTTTTTGAGCAGGTCCAAACCGTTTTGGTCTAGGCCTTCGGGCATGACCGGCAGCGTATACGATATTTTTAGGCCGGGATTCGCGTCCTGCAAACCTTTGAGCGCCTTGTTTCTGCGGTCTATGGCAGCCGCATCGGCAATGAACGCTCCTTCTATGTCAAGGTCCATCCATTTCAAATCGTATTTTGTTATCACTTGTTGATACGTCGCCTGCAAGGCTGTCGCGCTCGTATAGACTTGTGCGAGTTCCGACCCGCCGCTGCCGCCGAAGGATATGATCACATCGCCGCCCTGTGCCCGAAGCGCGGCAATATCGCTGACGTATTTATTATCGCTCATAGGCATGGTGCCGTCCCAAAACGGCGCACTGTTGGATGTGCTGTTCGAAATGACAAAAGCCAGGGTATAAAACTTATTTCCGGTGCTGGTTGCTAAACCCGACACGGACGCATTGCCCCAACATTCCGTATAAGGCGCGCATACTTTTGTCGGGAATTCCTGCGTACCGGCAAAAACAGAGTTTTGGAAAAAAGCCGTACAAAACATCAGCAGGCCAATTTTGAGATAAACATATTCCTTTTTCATATTCCTTCTCCAATACTTTGAAATTATGAGATTTATTAATTTTAGCGCTTAAATAAAGAGCCTCAATAATTGCGCTTTTATTAATGCATACATCTTATAATTTAAGCTTTTTTTGGAAAAAAGAAAGCGAATTTTCTGTAGGAAACTTGTTAAAAACCTAAGATTTGTTAAAAACAATAGGCATTTTATTACAATACAAATTTTTTACCGCTATTTCGTACATAAAAGCCGCAACCCATGAATTCCATTTTGATTCCGGGCAATATCAAACGATTCGTTCCTACTTCAAATAAACCAGAGATACGGTCGCGCCGACCATAAAGCTTCTGCTCGCAGGTTCTAAAAACAGATGGGAGGAGGATTGGTCGGTACTCGTTGCTTCTTCGGTATTGCTTTTTTCGAAACCGTACCATACAATGTACGGTGAAATTTTAATGCCGCCGTCGGGCCGGGTTTTGTTCTGGTAAAACATTTCGAACCGAAACGACGGCCGGTTCCCTAAGGTGACTGCCGGGTAATTATAACTGCCGCTACCGTTGCTCATAGACACTTTCATGGTTCCATACACCATCCAATCGAGCCGAGCGTCGGCGCCGAGCACCGTCGTTGGCGACATCGGCCTGGTGATCTTGATGCCGAAAGGCACATTGAACCAATAATAGGTTTCCGAATTGTTAACGCCGGTGCTGTAGGAAAGCTGGCCCCCGTTTGCCAACAAATCGCGATACCACAGTTTGAAATCGATTCCCGAATATAAAGCAAACGGCAATTGCTCCTGGGGAAAAGCATATCCGGCGTCGCAACCGATATCCAAAAAGAAATTGTTTTTTGTGTAATTTACCGGGTCATATTCATAGCCGACGGTATCGCCTTTGGAATTTTGAACCATTTGCTGCTGCGTCGAACCGTCGTACGTGGTATTATAGCCAAAAAGAAAGGAAACCCGCGGCAACAAAAACATGCGGTTTTGCCATGAGTAAAATGTTTTGTCCGCATATAAACCGAAAACCGTACCAGTTTCCGTGCTTTTTGGTGCGCCGTAAATTTGCGGCGTTGCGCCGAAGTGGTCGGTAAATTGTTGAATATCATCCGATAAATCGATTAGTTCATTGTATGAAAAATACCCCAACGTCACGCCGATATCGGTAATTTCGCCATAACTGAAAAGTGAAAGCGGCCGCTGAAACGTTACTGAGTCGGATCCAGTATTTTCGCCGCCGGTTTGCCCGAACGATAAAATTACATACGTGAAAATTAAACCTATAAAGGCGCGGGATATAAAAATGATTTTATTATTCATATGGTTTAAAATAAACAGCGCTCCACTCGCGGAGCGCTGTTTCCGCTGCTTCAGGAATGATTATTTTGAAGCAGGAGTTTCGGGCTTATTTTCAGGCGTAGGCGCTGCCTGATGCGGATCGCATTGCATAGGCATACGGTGCATCCATTGTCCATGCCCTCCCATGAAACCCGGCTTGCCGCAGCATGCGGCATTTTGCATCATATAATCATGATGAAAGTGTCGGGCAGCGACCGGAGAAACCAACGCCAACCCAGCCATAACAAACAGAATAATCGCCAATATTCTTCCAAAAGACGATATCCCTTTCGGCGTGGTTGGCTGTGTCGCAGACCATAATGAAAAATACCCGAAGAAAACAAGAATCGATGCCGCAAGTATAGGAATAAGAATATGCATAAATTTCCTCCGTCTTGTATTGTTTATAAATCATTTTCTTTTCATACTATTAGACTGATAATACGGTTTGCTTGTTACATGGATTTTGGAAAACCCATTTTCAACATTTTTTCGACGTATATTTTATTATTAGCGTTTAAAATTTATGGGGCATCGCGCGTTTCTGTGGGTAGCCCCAATATGTTGTGTTTAGAGTTATA
>JBBIGR010000086.1:0-6835 GCA_037447435.1 Fibrobacteria bacterium | reverse complement strand
ATAGAATGACCACGCCGCAATTCAGCAAGTCCCATCTCATGATACTGGCAAAATAGCGCGGAAACCCTTGACTCCGACATCGTTGCCCGAATGGCGGCAATTCCCAAAAAAAATCATACCCCCCGGTAGCTTTGCAATCAAAATCCTACCGACGGGTAGGGTTTTTTATTTACCCAATTTTCAAATCTCGATAATTCTCCTTTCGTTTCCCATCCAAACTTATTTGGCATTCCAGTTGCGTTAATTTATAAAATGACAGTAAAAATTGATTGTTTACACAACACATTGGTGGAGGCTGGAATGAAGAAAATCCAACAGATTTTCGTTTTCGTCATTTTGCTGAAAAGTATTGGTTTTGCGCAGATAACCGTCGCGTGTGCGCCGAACGTCCAATTTGCGATGGAGGAAATCAAGGTCGCTTTTGAAAAATCAACGCGGACTAAGGCAAAAATGATCTATAGTGCATCGGGTACGCTTGCAGCGCAAATAAAAAACGGCGCGCCGTACGATGTTTTCGTATCTGCAGATACCGACTTTCCCGATTCGCTCGCTAAGCACGGCGCAGCGGTCGGCAAGCCTGTTATTTATGCATACGGATCGGTCGTGCTCTGGACTATGAAAAATTATGATTTGACAAAAGGGCTTTCTATCCTAACATCTCCCGCTATTGGTACAATCGGAATACCCGATCCTAAAAACGCTCCCTACGGCCGCGCCGCTCTGAAGGCGCTGCAGAACGCCGGGTTGGCCGATACGACCCGTACCAGGCTTGTTTTTGGGGAAAGCATTGCACAGACGGCCCAATATATCATCACCCAAACCGTCGATATAGGATTTAATGCCAAAGGGATTGTTTTGTCTAAGGCCATGACGGACAAAGGTCATTGGATCGCGGTCGATTCTACGCTTTGTCCGAAAATCGCCCAGGCCGTTATAGTTTGCAAATACGGTTTTCAGAAAAACCCGGATAGCGCCAAACAATTCCTGGAATTTCTTGTTTCGCAATTTTCAAAGGACGTTCTCAAAAAAAACGGATATGATGTTCCATGAACCGATTGATCGGATCGCTGATACAATTCCGGTCGAACGGCCGGATTTCCAAGGTGGTCGTTTCGGTGGAGGAAAGCATAATCTCCGCCGTTGTCGTCGATGGCGGGCATAATGAATTCCCGGTTCCGATCGGCGGAAAAATAGCGGTACTTTTCAAGGAATCGGAAACCGCGCTCGCATATTTACTGCCTCCGGGCGTGCTGAGCATACGAAACCGGTTGCCTTGTACCATCGTGACCGTGAATGACGACGGATTGCTTGCTTCGGTATGCATGGATTTCCACGGAAGCAAAATCGAGTCCTTGATAACATCGGAATCCGCATCCGAATTATGCCTGCGTCCCGGAAAAAGCGTATTTGCTTTGATCAAATCAACGGAAGTCATGATTGAAAAGAACGATCCATGACCATCGACCCGACGCCGTTTATTCTTACAATCAAACTTGCCGCAATCACGGTTATTGCTTTATTTCTTGTCGGTATGCCGCTGGTTTGCTGGTTGTTTTTTTCAAAATCTCTTTCGAGTCTGATCGTTCGGGCGTCGATTCATTTGCCGCTCGTATTGCCGCCGGTGGTCATCGGATTTTACTTGATGGTTTTTTTCAGCCCTTCTTTTTTTGTAGGAGCATTTCTTGCAAAGTGGTTCCATCTCCAAATCAATTTCACTTTTACCGGGCTTGTCATCGGGTCGGTCGTGTTTAATATTCCGTTTATGGTGAATCCGGTTTTAGGCGGCCTCGAAGGGCTTTCTCCCTCGCTGTATGAAGCGAGTTTTTTAACGGGCAAAGGAAAAACAGCAACTTTTTTTAAGGTGCTTTTACCGTCGGTGCGGCCGTCCGTTTTTACCGGATGCATATTGACAATAGCGCATACCATAGGCGAATTCGGCATGGTGCTCATGATCGGCGGAAAAATTCCCGGGGTCACGAAAGTCGCTTCGATCGCGTTATACGATGAAGTCGAATCTTTGAATTTTTCCAACGCGCATTTCTATTCACTGATACTTTTGGGCATGTCGTCTTTTCTTATCCTGATATTATTTATTGTTAATAAACGCTTCGCCAGGATCTGCTGAAATGGAAGGTCTCGTTTTAAAGGTGGATAAAACCGTTTCGGGACGCTGGGGAAGGTTTACGTTGCAGGCGGAAATGGATATTCCCTTTGGTAAATGTTCGGCGTTGTTCGGACCTTCCGGTTCGGGAAAAACGACGTTACTGCGCATTATTGCCGGTTTAGACAAACCCGACCAGGGGACCATAGTGTTTAACGGCCGTCCATGGGTCGATACGGAAAATGGAATTTTTATACCGCCGCAAAAACGCAATATCGGCTTCGTATTCCAGGATTATGCGCTTTTCCCGGCAATGACCGTCGAAAAGAATATCGCGTATAGTCTGCCCGCGCGCTGCGATACGGACGTCGGCTATTATTTGAAAGTATTTGACCTCGTCGGCGTAAGAAAAAAATTGCCGCAGACACTGTCCGGCGGGCAAAAGCAGCGGGTCGCCCTGGCCAGGGCCTGCGCGCGGCAACCGACGTTGCTTTTGCTGGATGAACCGCTATCGGCACTCGACATCTGTATGCGCAGGGACCTTCAAAACGAATTACTGCGGATACGGGAGAACCTGGGAATAACCACGATACTGGTGAGTCACGACATTGCAGAACTGTTTTGCCTGGCGACAAATGTTTATAAAATGGCAAAAGGTTCCGTTGTTTCGAACGGCACGCCCCGAGAGATTTTTCAATCCCGTACCGATTGTTTGGAGCTCACGGCAATGTTGCTCGAAAAGAAAATGCAGGGAGTACTCTGCCTAGCAACCGTTGCCGTTGGTGCCGAGGTATCGACTTTGGCAATTTCCGCACCCGAGGCCGCACCATTGGTACCGGGCGACCTCCTGCGCATATCTGTCAAGGCCTTCAATCCTGTCGTGACTGTCCTGAAAAACGATTGAGGTCGATTTCAAAGTTTTTCACCCTGATTCCGATCAGGCGTTCGGTTATGCCGAGGGTACGCGCGGCCTTGGCCATGTTGCCGTTGCTTGATTTGAGGGCATCGACGATCATCTCGCGCTCAAGCGCCTTGAGCGCTGCGGGCAATTTACCTTGCGGCGGCGTATTGCTCTCTTCCGCGGTTTGCAGGCTTGGCGGCAGTTGATGGCTATGGATGACGCCGTCGGACGATAAAATCATCGCACGCTCTATGCAATTCTGCAATTCGCGAACATTTCCGGGCCAATGATAACGCATGAGCATGTCTATTGCCGGAGTGGAAATGCGTTTGATGTCTTTGCCGGTTTTTTTCGAGATTTTTGCAATGAAATAATCGGCAAGCAAGGTGATGTCGGTGCGCCGCTCCCGAAGCGGCGGCATGAAAATGGGGAATATGTTGAGGCGGAAATACAAATCCTGGCGAAAGCTTTCCTGTTGCACCAATTCTTCCAAGTTCCGGTTTGTCGCCGCGATGACGCGAACATCTGCGGAATGGGTGACATTGCTGCCGAGGCGTTCGAATTGCCTTTCTTGCAAAAGACGAAGTAATTTGATCTGCGTCGATTGCGGCAAATCTCCTATTTCGTCCAGGAAAATTGTGCCGCCGTGTGCGGCCTCGAACCGGCCCTGTCGAGATTGTATTGCGCCGGTAAACGCACCGCGTTCGTGTCCGAACAATTCGCTTTCTATCATGGTTTCCGGAATTGCCGCCAAATTGATTTTTACAAGCGGTCCATTCGCCCGGCTGCTGTTGATATGCAGCGATTCGGCGACCAATTCCTTGCCGACCCCGCTTTCGCCGCGAATAAGTACCGTCGTATCGGTGTTTGCCACCTGCAAGATAAGCTCGTGTACCTGGCGAATCGCATGTGAAGACCCGATTATTTTGCTGTTGCGCATCCGCTCGGTTATTTCCCCTTGCAAACGCTCATTTTCTCCTGCCAGCACGCGAACCTGTTCCAATGCGTCCCGGCGCATGGCGACCGCCTGCGCGATCAAAGAGGCGACCAGCGATAAAAGTCTCATATCGTCGGACAACAAAATGTCTACCTTGAATTCCCGGTCGGCCGACAGCGCGCCGATGACTTCGTCCAAGAGGCGTATGGGCACGCAGACAAACGATAATTCCTTGTTGCTTTTAAGTATTTCACGCCTTCGGGTCTGGGTTTTGTCCAAAAACCGGGCGTCCTGGGACACCTTTGTGACAATTGCCGGCTCACCGGTAGCAACCACACGTCCGGTGATGCCTTCACCCAATCGGTATCTGCCGCGCTCAAGTTCTTTATTCGACAAGCCGCTGGCGATATCGATGTGAATCGAACCGCTTTCGCGGTTCAAAATGGTGACCGTTGCGCGAAGCAACCCCATGAACTGCGCCATGCGCTCCAGCACCGGGCGCAGCGCGTCGCTAAGGTCGAGGTTTCGATTGAGCGATTGCGATATTTCAAAAAGTAAACGTAACTCGCCCACTTCACGTTGCGATTGAGAGGATGATTCGCTAATGCGCTCCAATGCTTCCGCATCCATTGTATTGCCTTCCATACTCATAAGATGATTTCCCGGTAGATGCCGACATCCGTAATACAATGCAATTACCATACCCGATTTTTAGTGGGCAAAGAAGCTTCAATTAATACAAAATTGTGTTTTCAACATAACCGTGCTTCTTTTTTGTATCGCTCAATACATTCTTTTCAATACGTTGGTATTATAAAATATCAAGTATGAAATGAATTGAAACGATCATGGGGCGCTGCCGTATGGCGTTCCAATGGGCCCGTTAAAAAGAATGGTGATTTTTTGATTGAGCGCTTCCTTGATTGAAAAAGTGCCTTTATTCGTTATGGTCAGTCCTTCTTCTTTGCCGCTTGCAATGATTTTTTCCTCAAGGTGGGCGCATTCGTTCTTATTAATCGTATCGTTGAAAAAGAGAGAAACATTTTCCCCGCTTTCCTCCATTTTGAATAAAAACGAATTGTCGTCGACAAAGGCGAGATCGTCGTACGCATACGAAATTTCCAGGCCGAGCTTGTTTGCAACGTTCATGATAAGGCCGAGCGGGCGAACGGGAATAGACATGATTTCTCCTTGTTGTAACGATTGGAAGGAACTGTCGTATACCATCGATTGCAATACTCATACCACTTTCCTTGCGCTCGATGTTCTCGTACGGGAAATACGAGAAAAATCCTACGGCGTCGTAGCTTAAAACATTCCGATCCTACAACACGGTAGGAGTGATAAAACCCATAGCGGATTATGCAAAACGATCAAAGAACGTAACTCCTTCAAAATCAAATTCATATCATAATACAAAATCAATGGCCCTTTGTTGGCACACCCATTGCATTATCCGGATGTGTAAGCAACATTGCTTCACAATGACAAAGGAGATTGACATGAGGAAGATTGCGATTTACGGGAAAGGCGGTATCGGGAAATCGACCACGACGCAGAACACCGTTGCCGGACTTGCCGAAATGGGCAAGAAGATCATGGTCGTGGGATGCGATCCGAAAGCGGATTCGACGCGGCTGTTGCTCGGCGGTCTTTTGCAGGGAACGGTGCTGGACACGCTTCGCAACGAAGGCGAAGACGTTGAACTTGACGATATCCGGAAAATCGGGTATAAGGGAACCATTTGCGTGGAATCGGGCGGGCCGGAGCCCGGAGTGGGGTGCGCCGGGCGCGGTATCATTACGTCAATCAACCTGCTGGAGCAATTGGGCGCCTATGCCGGAGATCCTCCGCTCGATTACGCTTTTTACGACGTGTTGGGCGACGTGGTGTGCGGCGGGTTCGCCATGCCGATCCGTGAAGGAAAGGCGCAGGAAATTTACATCGTTGTTTCGGGCGAGATGATGGCGATGTACGCCGCCAACAACATCTGTAAAGGAATCGTGAAATTTGCCGAAGCGGGCGGCGTTCGGCTTGGCGGCCTGATCTGTAACAGCCGCAAGGTCGATAATGAGCAAAAAATGATCGAGGCGTTTGCAAAGGCGCTCGGCACCAAAATGATCCATTTCGTGCCGCGCGACAATATGGTGCAGCGGGCCGAAATCAACCGGAAAACCGTTATCGATTTCGAACCGACCCATGTGCAGGCGGATGAGTATCGTACCCTGGCCCGTGCAATCGACAAAAACACCGATTTTGTCATACCGACGCCGATTACCCAGGACGAGCTTGAAAAGCTGCTCATCGAACACGGAATAGCGAATTGACAAGCAATCTACGTTACGAACCATTCATTGAAAGGACCAAAAGCCTATGGTCATGATACGTTCAATAATCCGGCCTGAGCGGATAGATGCCGTGCTTGCGGCACTCATGGAAGCAGGCTTTCCCGCAGTTACAAAGCTCAACGTTGTAGGTCGTGGAAAGCAACGGGGCATTAAAATCGGGGAAATCACCTACGACGAAATTCCAAAGGAAATGCTTTTGACCGTGGTGCCGACTTCGGACAAGGACATGGTGATAAAAATCGTCATGAAAGCGGCCCGGACCGGCGATAAAGGATCGTTTGGCGATGGAAAGATATTCGTGTCACCCGTCTTGGAAGTGTATACCGTTAGCTCGGGCGTCAAGGAAGTCGGGGACGCGGAGGCAAAGGTGGTGGCGGTTTGAAAGAGATCGTGGCGGTCATACGGATGAACAAAATCAATGACACGAAAAAAGCCCTTGCCGGTATAGGCATCGGTTCCATGAATGCGAAGGAGTGTCTTGGCCGTGGAAAGGGCACGAGACCAGGCTGCGCCGCTGTCGGCGGGCCATGAGACGCAAGACCAAGTTC
>JBBIGR010000085.1:0-7015 GCA_037447435.1 Fibrobacteria bacterium | reverse complement strand
CAATAAGCGATTCCGCTTTTTGTTCCGAATAGGATTGCGGTGTTTTTGATGCGTTAGTGTTCATAATTGTCTTGTCACGATCCCTGTTCAGAATTTCCCGAACAACCCTTTGTAAACCATTTCCAGCCCGATCAAGGCAATTGATATTGCAAAGACCATACGTACTTTTTCGGTTTTTATCTTGGTCAAGAAGCGCCCCCCTAAAAAGGATCCTATCAATACACCGAGCATCACGGGCATTGAAAGCCCGGGATCAATATATCCTTTATGCAAATAAACTCCCGCACCTGCGGCGGCGGTTATGCCTATCATGAAATTGCTCGTGGCGGTGGACACTTTGAAAGGCACCTTCATTATCCTGTCCATGCCGACCACTTTGAGCGCCCCCGAGCCGATTCCAAGTAAACCGGACAACACGCCGGCGATTGCCATGACAACAAAGCCGAGCGGAACCGAACGCAGGCTATATTGTTTAACAACCTTTCCGGACACATACTCCCCGTTTAAACTCAGGAATTTTGCAAACGTGCCGGGTCGGATATTTTTTGTTTCGGTATTTTGATGCCTCGTTGACACATAAGCAGAATGCAATAGGACGAGACCGAAAATGACCGCCACTACGGCGGGGGAAACAAACGCCGTTATCACGGTTCCCGCCAAAGCGCCGATGGTTGCGGCAATTTCCAGGAACATACCGAGACGATAATTTGTCAATCCCGATTTGGCATGCGCGGCCGCGGCGCCCGATGATGTTGCTAAAACGGAAACAAGCGACGCGCCCATTGCATAGTGGATATCCACGCCGAAAGCCAGCGTAAGCAGAGGCACAATGACGATACCGCCGCCTAAACCGGTCAGCGAGCCCAGAAAGCCCGCGACCAAAGATCCCGCACCAATGATGCCGGAAAATTCAAGAACAGTGATAGTGGTTCCTTTCGCTGCAGGATGAATTTTTAAAATACTTTTTTCCCGAAAGATGATTATTTTCTGGTTCCAGGATATTTAGAATGAGTAATTTCGCACTTAAATCGCCTCCGGGGTAAATGGATATTGTAAATTCTTCTACTTGTTTTTAACCTGTTTTTTATCGTTTTCAATCGAACATTCGGTAAGGAAACATGTCCCTCCATAAACTATTGTTTCTTTCGGTTTTTCTATCATGTATATGGCCTCGCATCGATACTGCCGTTGCATTGGCGGCAGGAATCATATTGGGGCTTTCAATTACCAACCCTTTTCCAAAATTGACAAGTAAACTAAGCAAGCTTTTGCTTCAGATATCGGTCATCGGCCTTGGATTCGGCATCGGAATAGGCCAGGTACTAAATGAAGGCAAGCATTCTATTGTTTACACTATGATAGGAATAGCAGCCACACTTATCATTGGAAACCTTTTGGGGAGAATATTAAAAGTAAACAATAACATCTCGCAGCTCATTTCCTTCGGTACCGCAATTTGCGGGGGGAGCGCCATTGCGGCAATGGCGCCGGTACTTAAGGCAAAAGATGAAGAAATCGCGGTTTCGTTGGCAACTGTTTTTACCCTTAATTCAATAGCCCTGGTGATTTTCCCCATTACCGGCCATCTGTTGCATTTGAGCCAAAAATCGTTCGGTTTGTGGGCCGCTCTTGCGATTCACGATACCAGTAGCGTCGTTGGAGCGGCGGCCTCCTACGGAGCCGTTGCCCTCGCGATCGGCATTACCGTAAAGTTGACCCGGGCAATGTGGATCGCACCCATTACCATGGGATTCGCATTTTTCAAAAAACAAGGCCGAAAAATCGCCGTTCCCTATTTCATCCTTGGTTTTATTGCAGCCACCGGTATCCGTTCTTTCTTTCCAAATCAGCACATTGTTTGGGATAGTTTTGCGTTCGGCGCAAAACGGCTTCTTGTGATGACGTTGTTTCTCATTGGTTCCGGCTTGACAAGTAATGTGCTGAAAAAGGTCGGGTTCCGGCCAATGATTCAAGGCGTATCATTATGGGTGCTTGTCAGCGTAGCAACCTTGCTGATAATAATCTGCCTTTAATACCGATTACTCCTTACGGCATGTCATCAGGAAAACGGGAAACGGCCGTTCAACGCCATCGTTTCCCGGTTTTTTAATTTCAAATACGGTTTGAAACGAAACTTTTGTAAAACCCGCGGATTCGGCTTTTTTTTTCAAATCCAGCCTATCAAATCCACTGTGACCTTTAAATTCCTTGCCATGGAAAAGCCCACTGTCGCTGTCGAGGTCGGCAATGCAAAGGTATCCGGGCTTATCTAAAAGAGAATTAAATATTTTGAGGATTTTAAGCGTATCATCGATATGATGTAATACCATTGAGGTGTAAATGACCGAGAAGGGCTTTGAAATACTTGCGGAAGATTCCAGTAAATCAATATTCAGCGCTTCCATCGTATCTACCCCGCCGAGTTTTATTTTCGCTTTCAAAACTTCCAACATGCCCTTTGAATTATCTATAAGGGTTATTCGAGCGAAACGGTCTTTCAAGCGGAAACTCAATACTCCTGTTCCGCAACCATATTCCATTGCTGTAAAGGACGGGTTCACGGGTATTTCCCGGGCTATTGCGTCGGCAACGGCTTGCGCGCGTTGCGCGTGTTCGGGATTGTCGTCCCAGGCTTTTGCTTTTTCATCGAATTCATTGTTCATGACTGAATTTCCTTTTTGTTTTTTCTCCATAAATTATACCATACGGTAAAAAATACATTTTGCATTATGATCCATCGAAATTACGTATTCATTAAAATATTTTATTAAACCCATTGACATTTCATTTCAAAATGAATATATTAATATTAGCATATACGGATATATAAACTATGAATGCAGCACACAAAAGAAAAGCAGACCTACTCAAAGCCATTGGTCACCCAATACGATTTTGCATTGTCGATGGGCTGCTTGGTGGTGAACAGAATGTAGCGACTATGGTCGATTGCACGGGTGTTCCTCAACCGACAGTATCGCAGCATCTGAATATTTTGAAAAGTGCCGGGATAATAGAAGGGCAACGAATTGGTAATCAAGTCCATTATATGGTGATAAATAAAGAAGCGAAGATAATCGTACAAGCTTTGAAATAGTTTTTTTTAATTTCAACATTCGTTTATTCGCATATACATATGTATAAATACAACCGGTTTCTTTTTTAAACTATTACCTGGAGAAAATATATGATCAAAGTAATTATCGGAATCGTCCTTGGCGCTATTGCCGGTTTTGCCTATTACAAGTTTGTCGGTTGCTCGAGCGGAGCATGTCCGATAACCAGCAATCCCATAATCAGCACTATTTACGGTGCCGTCATGGGTGCCGTCGCTTCCGGGGCATTTACACATTAATACTATTCCATTATGCTAAGGGAAACCAATGAATACCATTAAAGCTATTGATGCAAGATATTCGAACCTTGCGCAAAGTGTATGCTGTCTTTCCTGTGGTGGAGCGATAAATTATGCCAATCCGCTCCCAAGTGAAATTTGTGTGGACCTGGGAAGCGGTAGAGGAAAAGATTGTATTAAACTCGCAGAACAGGTCGGGCCTTCTGGGCATGTTTTTGGAATCGATATTTCTGAAGGAATGCTGGAAAAAGCAAGAACAACAATCGTAGAAAAAGGGATTGAGAATATAGACCTGCTGCGATCGGCCATCGAAATTATTCCCTTACCCGACGACTCTGTCGACTTGCTTATTTCGAATTGCACGATCAATCATACGGAGAATAAAACTGCTGTATGGAACGAAGTTTTTCGTACTCTGAAATGCGGCGGCAGATTTGTCGTTAGTGATATTTATTCGCTGGAACCGGTTCCGGAAATGTACAAATCAGACCCCGCAGCAGTCGCCGAATGCTGGGCAGGTGCAACGACACGTGAAGAGTACCTGGCAACTCTTCGCAACTGCGGCTTCGTCGATATTGCTATTTTAGAAGAAAGCAAGCCGTATGAAAAGGGCAATATTATTGTATCGAGTATTACCATACGCGGTTATAAACCTGAGAGTGCACTGTAAAAAGCCTGTATCGATAATATCGGGTAGTCGATACAGTACCATTCACCCCGAGAGAAAGAAAAGGAGTTTCAATGAAGTCACTTATTCGCAAGCAGTGTTGTTGTTCGAACAAAGAAGTAGCCCAATGCTGTGCAAAGATTTCAGCCACTATTGTTGGATGTCACGACTGATCATTTACCTGGTCGGCTTCCTAACCCCATGCTTCGCATGGGGTTAGTTTACATTATACATTATATACGCGAAACGCGTATATAATTCAAATATAGGTACTAAAAGCTGATCAGGCTATTTTTCAATTTAAAAAATGAGTAACACCATGCAATTATCGCAACATAATATTTTCTCAAAAATAAAAGATTCTGAAAACTATTTCATAGTCAATCTGTTGTCCGGCAATGCCGACATTCTTGAACCGGCAATTGG
Organism: Fibrobacteria bacterium; assembly: GCA_037447435.1. Taxonomy (GTDB): domain Bacteria; phylum Fibrobacterota; class Chitinivibrionia; order Chitinivibrionales; family FEN-1185; genus FEN-1185. Next base: position 2,567 of record JBBIGR010000085.1, on the reverse strand, counting down.
TCAAGCGCTTTTGGAAGGCAAGGTTTCCGATGAAGCTGCTTTTATTGAAAAAGGCTACCTCTCCGATCCAAAGCAAGAGGAAATTCTCTTTAAAAAGAAATATCTCGAATCCATAGACCAACGGGAATCCGATGAAATTCAGGTGTTTTTTGTCCCCTGGTATGGTTGTAATTTCAATTGCTCCTATTGCTATCAAAGCCATTATGAAAATGCGAATTCCAGAATCACGAAACCCATTATCGACGCATTTTTTGATAATGTGCAGAAACAATTCAGCAACCGCAAATTTTATATAACCTTATTTGGCGGTGAACCTTTGCTTTCTGGCCCCTACCAGAAAGCAATAATAGAATATTTTCTTAAATGCGCAACGGAGAAAAACATTTCCGTTGCAATAGTGACCAATGGATTTACCCTCGCAGAATATGTGTCTTTACTTTCAAATTCCTTGATACGTGAAATACAGGTCACACTCGACGGACCGCGAGAAATCCATAATGCCCGTAGACCACTTAAAAACAGTGATAAAGGAACATTTGACAAAATCGTCGAAGGAATCGACTCAGCCCTGGCAGCCAAATTGCCAATCAATTTCCGGGTAGTTGTAGACAAACAAAACCTAAACGAGTTGCCCGCATTGGCATTATTTGCAAAAGAAAAAGGCTGGACATCAAACAGGCTTTTTAAAACCCAGCTTGGCCGAAACTATGATTTACATTACTGTTCGGCGAGCCAGGATTTGCTCTTTTCGCGAATAGAGATGTACGATGCACTGTATCGCTTGTCGAAATCAAACCCTGAAATTCTCGATTTCCACAAACCTGCATATTCAATTTCCAAATATTTACAGGAAAACGGGTCATTGCCCAATCCGCTCTTCGATGCGTGCCCGGGTTGCAAAACCGAATGGGCGCTCGATTACACCGGCGGCATTTTTTCATGCACCGCAACGGTAGGAAAACCAGGAGAAAAGCTTGGAACGTTTTATCCGGAAACCACTCTTGATGACACTTTGGTTTCTCAATGGCGGGAAAGAGACATCACTTCGATTACTCAATGTCAAACATGCCCTCAAAGTCTTGCATGCGGCGGCGGTTGCGCCTCGGTTGCAAAGAATAAAACCGGAGCCATAAGTAGCCCCGATTGTAGACCTGTCAAGGAGTTACTTGAAATTGGAATGTCTGCATATTTTGAAAGGGAGAAATCCAATGTCGAATAAAATTCAGTATATATCGTCCGATGATTTTGACCAAGAAGTCCTCAACGCCGGCAATGTAGTTGTTGATTTTTATTCAACCGAATGCCCTCCTTGTGAAGCGCTTGCTGCAAAATATGAACCCTTAAGTGAAATGTACGAACGCGATATTAAATTCATCAAGATAATGCGCCAGGAAAACAGGCAACTTGCCGAATCGCTTGGCGTACGTTCGTCCCCTACTGTCCTTTTTTATAAAAACGGCAAGCGGCTGGCCGAAACTTTCTCCGGAGCAATTAAGCGTAAAGACCTCACTTCGGTTTTTGATTCCATGCTTTCACCCACACGGGTAAAGGAAATTCAAAGTGCTTTGACCCCAAAAATCACAGAATGTGACGTCATTGTTTTAGGCGGGGGCCCGGCAGGTTTGGCCGCATCAATTTATACCGCCCAGGCTCATTTACATACAATACTCGTTGATAATGCCATGCCGGGCGGCCAGGTCAGTGCTCTTCATCGGGTGTCCAATTACCCCGGGTTTATCGATGCCCAACCCGGATATATGCTCATGCATTATATGAGCGAGCAAGCAAAAAAGGCCGGAGTAGAATATCGTGCATCGGTTGATGTCACACGAATCGATTTGCATGCAAAGGAAATAATTATTGACGATATAGAAACAATCCAAGCAAAAAAAATAGTTATTGCAACGGGATCAAGCCCCAAACCCTTGAATATTCCCGGGGAAAAGGAATATGCCGGAAACGGGATTTCGTATTGTGCAACATGTGATGCCAAATACTATGAAGGGAAGCATGTGGTGGTCATCGGCGGGAAGGATTCCGCATTGGAAGAAACGCTGTTTATTTCAAAATTCGCCTCAAAAATAACCCTGATTAACAGTGGAGCAGCTTTTTCGGCAAGCAAACTATTACAGGAAAAAATATTTGCTCAGGAAAAAATATCCGTGTTTTTAGGTGTAAAACTTAAAGAATTCCGTAAAACCGAAAAAGGAGAAATGATCGTAGCCGGTGAAAAAATCAAAGACAGTGGATCGATCGAAATAGTTGCAGACGGCATTTTTGTTTTTACCGGAATGCGGCCAAAGCTTATCGGCATGGATGAACATCTGAAACAGGATGAAAAAGGATATTTGTTGGTTGATGACTATATGCGAACCAATATTGCGGACGTATTTGCGGTTGGCGACGTCATAAGTAAACCGTATCGTCAAATCACCATTGCAACCGCAGAAGGAACGATTGCTGCGATGACCATAGCAAAAGAACTTTCTTGAAAGTCTATAAATAAAACAACTGCCGCATCGCGTGATTTAATGGGTAACCCCAATATATTGTGTTTTAGTATTTTA
>JBBIGR010000084.1:0-7328 GCA_037447435.1 Fibrobacteria bacterium | reverse complement strand
CTCGCCGCCGCCTCCGCCGCCCGACAATTCGCTTCCGTGTCCGGCCCAACTCAATCCGAACAAGTATGGGATGTCGTCACTGAATTGTCCGTTTCAAAATGTTGATGTTGGCGATCAAATTTATTTCACTGCCGACGGTCCATCGTTTGCAAAGGAGATTACGGACCCCAACAGCAATATCTGGTGGGTAGGTTTCGACTGGAGCAAGCCCTGTTACCAAGGAATAACGACGCAGGGAAATGTTTCGGTGATAAAAAAAGAAATCTTTCCGAACGTCGCAGCAGGGATCAACCACAGCATGTTCCGCAAAACCGACGGCTCGCTCTGGGCATGCGGTAAGGACACTTTTGGTCAACTTGGTGATGGGACCGTTACGAACCGGTATTTGCCGATGCAGGTCTCTGTTGGAGTGAAGAGTGTTGCGGTTGGGTTTGCGCACACCCTTATTTTGAAATCCGACGGAACACTTCTGGTGTGCGGTTTGAATTCCAATGGCGAACTTGGTGACGGGACAAACATCGACCGTCATTTACCGGTCCAAATCATGACCGGCGTGAAGAGCGTTGCTGCAAGCGGTGAATTCAGTTTAATTCTAAAAAACGACAACACGTTGTACGGTTGCGGCCTGAATAACTACGGCCAACTTGCTAACGGTACCACCTTTTCCTTTAACTCACCTATACAAATGATGACAAATGTCAGCAGTATGGCCGCGGGAAATTACACGAGCCTGATCCTTAAAACCGATGGTACACTCTGGGCTTGCGGGGTCTGTTATGAACAGAATATTCATCCGTCTCATCCTGTTCCGATGCAGATCCTTTCCAATGTGAAAAGTATGTCTGCCGGCGGCGGTCATGCCCTTGCATTAAAAACCGACGGCACTTTATGGGGAATCGGGTACAATGGAGAAGGACAGCTTGGACTTGGCGATGTGAACTACAGAACAGTGTTTACGCAGATAGTCGCAAATGTTAAATACATGTCTGCGGGAGGAAGCCATAGCCTTATTCTTAAAACCGACAATACGCTTTGGGGATGCGGACTTAACGATAATGGTCAACTTGGTGACGGGACTGTTACCAACCATATGGCACCTGTTCAGGTCATGACAAGCGTGCTAAGCATGTCTGCGGGATATCAATACAGCCTTATCCAGAAAACAGACGGGACATTCTGGGTGTGCGGAAGCAACAACGCTGGTCAACTCGGTGTTGGCACTATCGATAATGCTCCACATCCAATACCGATGAAGATTACCTTTTAATTACTGAAATATCGTTAATCGCCCGGGGAAACGATTTTGGGAAATTCCCGCAATCGTTTCCCGGGTTTCCGATCTTTAATACCACCTAAACGTGGGGAGGTTTTTTATGTATTCCTGTCTCAAATCCAGATTCATAAACACGGCCTTTCTGGTTGCCATTTGCGCTGGGTGGATATTCTCACAAACCGTACTTCCTTGTCCAGGCCAGCTCAACCCGACCAGATACGGCATTTCGTCCCTTAATTGTCCCTTTGACAATGTCAAGGTGGGCGATGAAATCTATTTTACCGTCGACGGTCCGTCGTTCGCCAAAGAGATCACGGATCCCAATACTAATGTTTGGTGGGTCGGCTTCGATTGGAGTAAACCTTGCTATCAGGGAACTGCCACGAAAGGGCAGCTTACGGTGATTAAAAAGGCGAATATTTCAAATGTGGTTGCAAACTATATAAACAGCCTGTTCCTTAAAACCGATGGAACGCTTTGGACATGCGGGAATAACCAAGACGGCGAACTCGGCGACGGAACTACCATTTCCCGTAATTTACCAGTGAAAATGCCGAATATGACCGGTGTGAAAAGTATGGCCGCAGGTACGTATCATACCTTGATTCTTAAAACCGACAATTCACTTTGGGCTTGCGGTGCTAATTTCTACGGTCAACTCGGGATCGGAAGTGCCGACAATAACCCGCATGTCACTCCGGTGAAAATCATGGATAACGTTAAAACTATGGCTGCCGGAGATTGGTTCAGTCTTTTCCTGAAAAACGACGGCACACTATGGGCCTGCGGTTATAACTCCTCGGGGCAATTGGGTAATGGGACGACTTTGGACAGTTATTTGCCGGTACTAATCATGACTAATGTGAAAAGCGTGGCTGCCGGCGATCATCACAGCCTTATCCTGAAAACCGATTGTACGCTTTGGGCTTGCGGGTATAATGGATTTGGGCAACTCGGCATCGGCACTGCCGATTTTGCCGCTCACTCAACTCCGGTTAAAATTATATCTGGGGTTCGGACCATGACTGCAGCCGGTTTTAGAAGTTTCATCATTAAAATCGACAATACCCTCTGGACGTGCGGACTAAACGATCATGGTCAACTCGGCGACGGTACGATAATCAATCGCTATTTACCGGTACAGATTATGACCGGTGTGCAATGTGTTTCATTGGGAGGTGCGCATGATATGATTCTTAAAACCGATAACAGTTTTTGGGTCTGCGGACAAAACGCGGATGGAGAACTCGGCATAGGAACAGCGGATAATAATCTTCATTCAACGCCGATTCAGGTGCTCAGCAATGTGCAATGCATCGCCGCCGGTGGGTACCATAGCTTGATTCAGAAGACCGACGGTACGTTTTGGGTATTCGGATCTAATATAAGAGGTCAACTCGGTATAGGAGTTACGGACAATGTTCCTCATCCGGCACCGGTTAAGATTTCCTTTTAACCGGGCATAGGTCTGGTTAAAAGATCACGCACTTTGAATTCTAATGGCCGTTTTTGCAATACTTTCGGTTAGTTTTACCATTTAATAACGGTCATTTTTGTCTTATTTTGTTAATGCCTGGAATCGAGCGCTGTTAATTATCAATATCAAAATAGAACATTTTTTACATCAAGGATTATGAGGATGATTATGAAAATGAACGAACCCATTCGAGTCCTGGGTTACACAATGCTGATTTTCATATCAATGTCCGTACCAGCCGCAATAACCATTACCGGCAAGGTGACAGGCCCCACCGGCAACCCGATAGCCGGAGCGTTCGTAACGCTTGTCAATAAAACGGAAAGCGCGGTGACCGATGGGCAGGGACGATATTCCATTTCAAGTTCATCCATAACTCCGGAAATACGTTCGGACAAAAAAAATAAAGCCAAGATCTTTCTTAAAAACGGGACAATTCTTTTCAGCGCGCTTAAAGATAATACTTTTGTTAAGATTGATCTTTTTAATACCTATGGACAACGGATACGTTCTTATATTCCGCAAAGGGGTGAGTGCTCGGTTACTTTTTTAATGGGGAAAACATCTTCCCAGGTTTATCTGGTAGGGTTGCAAATCGGCGACAGTTACGATGTCTATCGTATACCTTTGATCGGAAATTTTGAAAAAGGCGTTATCTCCCTACCCGCAATCCAAGGGGCCTCCTCAGAACCAAAGCTACTGAAATTCCAGGGCATAGCCATAGATACGATCAAAGTATCGGCTGCAGGCTTTATCAATGGGTATGCGCCTATAGAGAATTATGTCGCAACCATTGATATTTCCCTGAGGAATCAGATGATTAATCCGAAAATGACCTATACGAAATACACACCTAAAAGCTCCGATATGATTATCAATCGTTCCGATTATATCAATCGGCTGCACGGCTTTTGGCTGGGCGAAAATTTAGCGAACTGGACCGGACTCATCACGGAAATGGACAGAGTCGGAATGCCGAGGACGGGTGCATTCTATACCGATCAGAACTGGGGCGGGCCCGATTTCCCAAGTATGTGGGGAGCAAGCGGGTTATCTTCTACAATTACATGGCTATTTACAAACAGTGGAACTCCTTGGGGGGCGGACGACGATACGGACATGGAATATCTGTATATGTATTTATTAGATGCCGATTCCACATGCATTTTGACAGGTGAACAAATAAAAAAAGGATGGCTCGATCATATTTTTGATAATTTGCAACCCACCCCTTACGGGAAAGACGATGACCCAACCGGGGGGTACCAAAACTATTTATGGATTTCAAATCAAAAAGCATTTGAACTCATGCGCGACAAAGGCATGGTCCCACCGGCAACGGGCGATCCTGTAAATAATCAATATTACAATCAAATTGATGCTCAGCTTACTACCGAAAGTTTTGGCTTTTATGCCCCTTGTAGAACGGATATTGCCGATTCAATGGCATATTTGCCGATTAGAACCACCGCTTCCGGCGATGCGGAGCAGATAGCAAGATTTTATGTCAACATGTATTCATTGGCTTCCTACGCGCTCAATGTCGAACCCTATAAAAGTATGTCAATGAAGGATAAAATCTTCTGGATGGTAGGCAAGGCTTATGCGAAGATTCCCAAAACTTCCTATGCTTCCAAAATGTACGACTTTATAAAAGCTAAATATGATGCCAACACGGACAAGAATAATTGGGAATCAACGAGAGACAGTGTTTACAATAGGTATCAGGGGTATGGAAACTCGGTAATAAGTGCCGACGGCTACTCGTTTACCGGATATGGCAACGGCCAATCGAATTCCGGTCCGTCTGATGCGGGTATCAACTTTGCCGCAAGCCTCATAAGCCTTTTTTACGGACAAGGCGATATGCCGAGGACTCTTGAGATCGGCGTACTTTGCGGATGGGATTCCGACAATCCTACCGCCACTTGGGGCGGGTTACTCGGCTTTATGATTGGGAAAGACGGAATTGAAAAGGTATTCAATAAAACCAATTTTTCCGATACGTACCTGATATCCAGGACCAGGAAAAATTTCCCCGACTTAACGCCGGGCATTCCCGGCGAAGATTCTTTTCCTTTAATGGCTCAGCGAGGAGTTTATATTGTGGACCGAGTCGTTCAGGAACAGATGCATGGTGGCGTTGATCCGGCAAAAGATGTTTGGTATATTCCGGACAACGGCGGATTTTGATTAAATGGAGTGTCCGTTTTTATAGCTTTTAGCCAAGCACCCCTGAGCTGATTCCACACACGGAAAATTCCGAAACGCCGACTATATTGTTGACGGTTGCATACGCAACGCAGACAAGACAAGGTACCGATTTCGCCGTTAGTGTTGTCAATATGAGTGATGTATTGCCGATGGCTGGCGTTAGGAAACATCGTATTCAATTAGAATACTGTTTTAATGCGAGTGGCATCCTGATTTAGAAAAAATCGGAATATTGCATGTATATTAATAAACAAAATAGTAGCCTTGGTGGTTTGGCAATCGTCGAAAATGGAAAAAAATAATTCCGCAGTAGGGAAAAATGAATTTACTAAAGGAAAACGACGGGGTTTCCCTTTTTCATTAATGCTGCCGAGGGTACGCAGTCGTTGGAAAGTATGGTTATGGATACAATTAAAAACGTTTGTGGAATAATAATAGGGGTAATTATAGCTGCAGTGACCGTGTTTGCTCAGGAAGATTATTCGCAATGGCCCAATTCAATAATTTATACGATTAATACCAGTAATCTCGGTTTAACCGGAAATGTTACTCAATTTCCCTTATTGATCCGTTTGAACACTACGAATTTCCCCGGATTTTCAAGCACATTACCTGCTGGGGCGGATATCCGGTTTGCAAAGACAAACGGCACGCATTTATCCTATCAAATCGAGAGATGGGCGACCGGCGCAGGTAACGCCGATACTGCAGAAATTTGGGTCAAGCTTGACACCGTGTACAAGGGGAACAGCACCCAGAGTATTAGAATGTTTTGGGGAAAAAACGGTACGGATGTGGCCGACAGCTCTCGCGGAAATTCTGTTTTCGATACGGCAAACGGGTTTGTGTCAGCATGGCATCTTGGAGAGGTTGGAACCGGAAATACAAATGATGCGACAATTAATAATTTAACCGGTATCGCAAACGGCACAAAGAAACCAAAAGACACAACTGGTGTCATAGGGAGAGCCAAGGATTTCGACGGCGTATCGGGCTATTACGATATCGCAAATTCGGCATCGGGCAAATTGAATTTTCCTCAAGGCGGACCTTATACCATATCAGCGTGGGTATTTTCCGATGTTCCCGGTGCAGTAACCCACGATTATTTTGCAAAAGGCAATCATCAATACAGTATGGCATTATCGAACAGAAATCAATGGAGAATGGCGGATTTTAAAGGCTCGACCGGCTGGGAAGACGCTTACGATTGGATGCCCGATACGATTGGCATATGGAAATACATTGTTGGCATACGATCCCACGATAGCATATCGATTTATGAAAACGGCGTTTTCATGACCTACCGGGAAACTTCACCCAGCGCCAACTCGAGGGACACGACATTTGATGCCAGCATCGGATGGAATCTTGATTCCGCCGGATTTGGAGGCAGCACAGACGGACTTCACTATTTTAACGGCAGAATTGATGAGCTTACGGTCTCCAAAATTGCCCGGTCGGCAGATTGGACAAAGTTGTCTTATGAGAACCAGAAAACCGGTTCTACCGTTATTCCTGTTTCAAAACCGCCGGTCAATCTTGCGTATGGAGTAACTGCAGGTTCCTATTTTGTTGGAGTGGCAATTTCCAAAAATGCCCCATCGTATAGCAGTTCATGGGGAACGCCAACCGCATTTTCAATAACTCCCGCATTACCGGCGGGCCTTGCGTTGAATACCGCATCCGGCGCTATCACCGGCACGCCTTCTGTTGTTTCGCCGATGACCACGTATTCGATTACGGCAAGCAATAATTCGGGTGCTGCGGCAACCGCAATTACCGTTGCCGTTATGATGCCGCAACCGCCTTCCAACTTTACGTATATGAACGACCCTGCGCTTTACGTCGTTGGCACTGCAATCTCGGCAAATTCCCCTTCGACAACAGGAATTCCGGTCACTTCGTATTCCATATCGCCGCCGTTGGTTTCCGGTTTGAAATTCGACACAAGCACAGGGATAATAAGCGGTACTCCTACGGCAAGCATATCCCCAACCGCATATACCGTTATTGCGCGAAATAGTGCAGGGGCTGCAACATCGACGCTCACTATTTCGGTTTGCGCGCCGCCGACACTCGGAGCATGGTTGACCAGAAAGAATGTTGTGGCCGAAACCTCGGCAACACTAACAGCAACGGCGCAGGGTTCGGATTTGGTCTATCAGTGGTTTAGGCGAAAAAGAGGGGCTAACAACTTTGATTCATTAGGTTCCGCTACATCGTCGGTTTATTCCTTTTCTCCGGCGTATGAGGATTCTGGTTCGTTATTCAAATGCCTCGTTTCAAACGGATGCGGGAAAGCGACGACGCCGAATTGCAGTTTGATCGTCTACGCACCTGTAAAGGCGAAAATGCTTGCGT
>JBBIGR010000083.1:0-7356 GCA_037447435.1 Fibrobacteria bacterium | reverse complement strand
CATACGGCATATGGGTGCCGTTGGACTTAGAAAAACGGATGTCCTGGCCGCTGTCCTGCGCCTGGGCAAAGTTGAAATTGCCGCCGTTCAACCGTATAAGGACGGGAAAACTGTCCTGATTGGTCTGGACGTTCGCGCCCGTGGAATAAGTATTCAACCTGATTTTCCTGGAATAATTCCAATCGGAATAATCGTCGTTGGTAACGATATCGACCGTGATCGTTGTCGTATTATAATGCACGACCAACGGAGCGCCGTTGGAACAGGTTACCGAAGCGAATGTCCCGCTGATGCCGCCCGATCCTTTTGCCACCTGGACGATAGTGATCCCGTTTGCCGGGTCGCTCAGTCCGGTCGGGTCTATGACCAATGCGACATTGGTGGCGGTAAATACCGCGCTTGCGTTCGACAAATTCAGCGTGTCGTTGTTTGTGGCCGAAGTGATCCTTAATTTCAAAGTGGACGTGGAGTTAAACACCGGGCTTGTCGCGCTCGACAGAGTGAGTTTGCCCGCAGTTCCGCTTGTCGTTGGCTGTATCGTACCCGTATTACTCACGGTAAGGGCGCCCGCAACAGTACCGGTACCGCCGAGGGTCGTACCGGCAGCGACACTCACCGCTCCGGTAGAGGCGGATCCGTTGACAATGAGTTTTCCTGCGCTTATCGTGGTTGTCCCGGTGTAGGTATTGGCATTAGAAAGTACCCAGGTCCCGGTGCCGTTCTTTACAAGTGCTGTCGCTCCGCCGTTATCGCCAAGAATCAAGCCTAAGGTATTGGATCCGGTATTGGTCCCGGTCAGAGTCAAGGTCCGCGCCCCCGACCCGTTTATGGAAATAGAATTATTACTGGTAAAAGACAATGGGCCCGTTCCCGAGGCATCGATAGTGCCGCCGGTCGTATTCAAAATAAAAAGCCGGTCGGTCGACGTCGTCGCTCCGGTATATTGCAAGGTCCCGCCGTCAAGTACAAGGTTCGCCGCCCCGCTTGCCGATGCGCCGATGCTGCTTGCTATAGCGCCGTTATTTATTGTGTTTGCCGCGAGTATGCCTCCGCTGATGGTAGTTGCGCCGCTGTAGCTATTGGCGGCCGAGAGTTGCAATGTACCCGTACCCGCTTTTGTCAATGTGTAGGCGCCGGAAATGACGCCGGCCGCCGTGAGCGTATTTGCGGACACGGTCACGATTCTGTTTGCCGAAAGCGATACGGTGCCGGTGCCAAGGTTAAGGTTGTCCGAACCCGTAAAGGTGAAATCCCCGTTCCAATTCTGCGGATTTGAATTGCTTATGACGATGCCGTTGCCGCTGGTATTATTAATCGTACCGCCGGAAATGGTCAATGTCCCGGTTCCGATTGCGGATCCGTTATTGATGTTCAGAGTTCCGGCAGAAACCGTCGTAGTACCGGAGTAGGTATTGGTGCCGGTAAGCGTTAAGGTGCCGGTACCTGATTTGGTAAGCGTATTCCCGCCGCCTAAAATACCGCTCATGGTAAGTGTCCGACCCGATGCAATATTCCAAGTCTGATTATCGCCAAGATACATACTTGCAGAAATGGTCAAATCGACACTTGCGCTCGACATATCGATGCCGCCGCCGTAAATGTTAAGGTATTTACCGGCTGTTGCCGCAATGGTATTTGTTCCGGAAGTATTGGAATAGGTTAAAGAATTCCAATATGCATCATCTCCGATAGTCGGACTCGGCGACGAATTTACCGTAGAGTTCCACACTGCCCCATCTTTGGCATAAGGAGGGAAACCGCCTGTCCAGCTTCCGCCGGCATTCAGGCTTGTTGCATTATTCGCTTTTGTCTTATTTCCCGCAGCGTCCGACCAAACCCTGCATTCCCATATTGATGTGCCGTAAGTAGTCGCTCTTGTCACACCGGTTATTTTGATATAATGATAGCTGGGCGACCACGGAAATTTGAATTTCCATTTCTGATGGTCGGTCGTTCCGTCATATGCCGTGGTATCTTTAATCGAATAATAATTCACTTGATCGGTAGATCCGGAAATAATACAGTGTCCGGGCTTGGCCACTTCCCATTCAATTTCCATCGAATCGATGTATTTATTCGCTCCGAAATCAAGTATCAGCCATTCACCGTCATTATGATTGCTTTCCCAGCGCGTACCCGTATTATTGTCATGGCCATAGGCAGCCCAATTGGAATTGTATTCGCTCGAAGCCCATGTGTTGCACCCATTGGCGATTTCGGTACTGGCCAGGGAAATATCTTGGAGGAGCGCTATAAGCAGAATCGTTGCAGCGACGACATGTTGACATATTACATTTTTTTTACATCGTACCATGATGATCGGACCAATGGTAAAATGAATCCGTTCTCGCTAGCACTCAATTATTGCAGAGGTAATACTATAATTGTACAACCGGAAAGTTTTTTTTTCAATACCAATAAAATTTTATAAAACAAACAGGGGTGAAATTGCAGTGGAGAAGCGAATAAAAGTCCGGATAATAATCGGGTTAATAACTATGATTATGGATGCAAAAAAAACCGCCTCTGTTGCCGGATGTTCGAGGTTCTCTTCACGATTTTTATATGGAATATATCATTGTCTTTCTCTATTGATGATGTTTTATTTTTTTTATTAATTATTTTAATTTTAACAATAATTTAATTTACATTTACCTTATTTTCATTGTTTTATAATATTTTATTGTTTTATAATTTCATTCAACTTTTTTCTTTTTTTTATGGTATATTAATTATCAATGTTGTTAAACAAAAAAAAGACAAGGAACCAAGTGAGACGGCCTAATGAGGCGTAATTATTAAATTCGTAAGCAGAGGGGGGACAAAAAAAATGTTTTTTATAAAAGTTCTGAATCAAAAACGATTGACTTTAAAACTTCTATTCATTGTTACCGGGTTCATCGCGATAAATTTTTCTACTGCAATCCAAGCTCAAGCCGTAAATGCATGGGTCACCTCAAGCGACAAAAGCAAGCTGATGCAAAAACAAGCAACGATAAATTTTGGGGCAAGCACCAATTCAAACAAGATCACCTTGAACGAAAGCACAAAATACCAATCCATTGACGGGTTCGGACATTGCCTGACAGAAGGTAGTGCGGAGGTAATCAGCGGACTGGCCGAAAAACAGCAAGACAGTTTACTGAACGATCTTTTCAATGTATCTAAAGGTATTGGAATGTCGGTAATCCGCGTTACTATCGGTGCCTCGGACCTGGGAAACGGTACCTATACGTACGATGAAGTATCGGGCACTGATCCGAATCTGACTAATTTTAGTTTCAAAGGGGTTGATTCGTTATATCTTATTCCGATTCTAAAAAAAGTAGTTGCAATAAATCCCAATATCAAAATTTTGGGAAGCCCCTGGACCGCGCCGACCTGGATGAAAACCATCAAAGCATTCAAAGGCGGTCATCTCGCAACAGCATACTATGCCGCATATGCAAACTACTTTGTCAAGTACATTCAGGGTATGAAGGCTAACGGCATAAACATTTGGGCAATCACGACGCAAAACGAACCGCAAAGCGCGGATAATACTCCTTCGATGCAAATGACAATGCAGGAACAAACCGATTTTATCAACAATAACCTTGGGCCTGCTTTTAAAGCCGCAGGCATTACGACAAAAATCATTGCATACGACCACAATTGCGATGTTACGGATTATCCGATCTTTGTTTGCAATAACAGCGCCTATGTCGACGGATCTGCTTTTCATTTTTACGGAGGCCCGATTACTGCAATGACGACGGTGTACAATGCTACCCATAAAAACGTTTATTTCACGGAATACTGCACCTGCAGCAACGATTTTGCCGCCCAGCTCTCAAAACATATGCAAAGCATCATGATAGGATCGTTAAGCAATTGGAGTAAAGTGGCTTTGGAATGGAATTTGGCAACCAACGCAAGCCTGGGCCCCCATACCGACAACGGCGGCTGCGGCATTTGCTACGGCGGCGTGACAATAAACAACGCAACAAGCTACTCCTATAATTCTTCATACTATATCGTGGCGCAAATGTCTAAAGTCATGAGAATGGATGCAGTGAGAATAGCCTCTTCGTCCACAAATTCAAGCCTGCCGAATGTCGCATGTATCAATGCCGATAGTTCGAGAAGTCTTGTTACGTACAATAATTCCGGTTCTGCCATTGCATTCGACGTTGTTTGGAACGGCAAATCGTTTCCCTTCACCTTGACCGCAAATTCGGTTGCTTCGTTCACCTGGCAACCATACCCGGATGGTATCGAAAACGGGAAAATCCCGGAACAATATGCTTTTGCAAACCTTCAAACATTTCCCCAGCCTTTTACCTCTTCGACCCGGATCAGCTTCAATCTGACAAAAGCCTGCGTTGCGAAGGTCTTAATTTGTAATGGTAAAGGAACCGTAATTTCTTCACTCATGAACGGGTTGCAGGAAAAAGGTAACCATGCCTTAATCTGGAACGGGCTGAACGGGTTCGGCCGTTCGGTGTCGGCGGGCGTGTATATTGTCAAAGTAGAGGCCGAAGGCTACACGATTGCAAAGCGCATAATGAAGCAATAATGAATAGATACTAAGATGGTCATAAAAAGAGCGGGCTTTTACTACTGTAAAAGCCCGCTCTTTCTTTTAACCTAAACCATCGCGTTTACAACGATGTTATTTGTAAAGTCCTGCAGGAAGCTGTGTTCCATCGGACTTAAGACCGAATCCAATAGGAAACAATGGCGTCTTTGAAGCGTCTCCGAACGTGAGAGGCTCCTGGCTGATGCTCGTCGGCCATGCTCTGGAAAGTTTTCCGCTGAATTCGTAATTTCCATACAATACCTCCGCAATGCCGTTGCCTTCGGTTCCGGGAAGCCATGCTGCGATAATTGCACTGCAATTATCTTTAATGGCGCTAATGTCCATCGCACGCCCGGTGATCATGACGCAAACAACGGGTTTTCCCGAATTTTTGGCATTTGATACAAGATTTGCTTCGGGAATTGCCAAGGTGTGAGGAACGGTTCCATCAACAATATCTCCAGCGGTTTCGGCATACGGCTGTTCACCGATGCAAACAACAGCTATGTCGCCGGAAATACTGTTTCCGTCGGCGCTGTAGGAAATATTTCCTGCGCCGCCGATACTTTCAAACCCCTGACGAATTGTTGTTCCACCGTTTACATTACCGGGCTGTCCCTGCCAACCGAGAGTCCATCCGCCGCATTGCATACCTACATCCTGTGCATGGGGACCAACAAGGGTAATTTTCGCGGTTTTTGAAAGCGGGAGCAGGCCTGTGGTCGTCTTAAGAAGAACAAGTGATTTACGAACCGCTTCTCGCGCAATGTCACGATGTGCCTGGCTGCCGACAAGTGCGGTAATAGCCGAATTGGTTGACAAAGGCTGATGAAAGAGA
Organism: Fibrobacteria bacterium; assembly: GCA_037447435.1. GTDB lineage: Bacteria > Fibrobacterota > Chitinivibrionia > Chitinivibrionales > FEN-1185 > FEN-1185. The sequence goes on along the minus strand of JBBIGR010000083.1, from coordinate 1,957 downwards.
TCCATTTTATATTTCAAACGTAACACTCGCGCACAAGCGTCTTTTATACGTGCCTGATCGGTTCCGCCATTATTTAACATTCCAGAGGCAACGGATCCGACCGAAGGATTTTGATTGTCCGCATTTGCTCCCAACATCGGTACATCAAGTCCTGCCTGAAAGGCTGTTTTTGTGTCGTTTCCAAATTGATAGGTGGCACTCCAGTCGGAATTGATATAGCCGTCAAAGCCTTGACCTGTTTTCAACCAATCGGTGAGCAGGGCCTTGTTTTGAGTGCAGTTCGTACCGTTCCAAGTGGAATAGGATGCCATTACCGATCCTGTTCCGGCCTTCACGGCTGCGATATAACCCGGCAAATGAATTGCTTCAAGCGCCGATTCGGTACCGGTGGTCGCTCCGGGATTCAATCCGTTTGTGGACCCGCCGTCTCCTGCGAAATGCTTTACGCATGCGGCAATTGCCAAGGGGTTGGACAGGTCTGTAGTCTGATATCCCAAAACCGCGGCTCTTGCCATTGCCTTGGTAAGATCGGGCGATTGTGAAAATCCTTCGTAAACTCTTCCCCAGCGATCATCTTGCGGAACGGCAATACAAGGTCCGTATCCTAAAAGAATTCCACACCCCCTGCTTTCGATACCGCCGACGCGATAAGCCTTTTGCACTATGGTTGTGTCCCAAGTGCATCCGAGGCCGATATTATGAGGTATAACTGTGGCGCCATTGCATTTTCCAAATCCATGCACAACATCCCATTCGGTAAGTATCGGGCTCTTAAGACCGGAACCTATGTTCCTGAAATTATCGTTAAAAGACGCCCATTGCGATGCGCTTCCGGTGCCGCCATTTGGACCGTCGGTCCCGCCGCCGAACACCGTTCCAAGAGCTTTACCGGTAATATCGCCGCTCGACGGGCAATCGATCTGAATAAGCTGGCCCACGATTTCCGTATTTGACATTGTTGCCATGAGGGCGGTAACCTGGGCTTCAATATCGATTTTTGTCAATGCAACGGTACCGATATTATCGGTATACGACTGAATCGGCATCTTGACAGGGGTATACCCTGTTTTTCCGATCCGGACGGTGTCGACAACGGCAAGCTTTTTGGCTGCCAACATATTGCCCGCGTTTACTCCGGCATTACCCAAAGAAAGGACCGAGCTTTTTCCAGTATTGACAAACGTTTGATACGTTACTGCGCCGTTACCGGTGATTTTCAACATGTACATGGACTTGGGTAATTTTGAAGAAACCGCTTCAATCGAATATTTACCTTTATCCAGCACTGTCGAGAAGGAAGTTACTTTGGTTCCCAAAACATCAAATACTTCAATTGAAACAAGGCCATGGGAAAGCATCGCAACCGACCCTGGAGATCTATGAGCTGAAATGACCCCTGTCGTCGGTCCAAATGCACCTGTTGTTCCGGATATATCCCAGGACAACCGCTTTCCAAGACTCATATAAGAAACGGTTGCGCCTTCGAGGGGCTGTCCGCCCGACGTAACGGTACCCGATACTGTAAAATCACCGCTTTGACTAAAAACGGCTTTTTGCGCAAACAAAAGCATAACAGCCAATGCTATTCCATGCGAAACTTTCATAGGACCTCCTAAAATCGATTAATTGTGGTTAGAACGTATTCATTTTATTGATGCGCTGAATTTTCCATTAAAAAACAATATACGTAAATTAAATTAATTTTCATATTTTTTTACCAATAAGGGCCAAGTATCGTGTTCTAATAGAATACGAAGTATACGATTTTTCAGAGGATTGGGCTTTTAAGGGATAAAGGTGAGCTTTTTTTCGAATGTTGTTATGACGCCATTATTTTGGCTTATGGTAATCATTCTCATTAAATAAACACCCGCGGCAATCGATTTGCCTTCATTTGAGTTGCCATTCCAGTACATATCGGCTATGCCGCCCTGCATGATATTCTTCACCGATTTGC
>JBBIGR010000082.1:0-8050 GCA_037447435.1 Fibrobacteria bacterium | reverse complement strand
TTATGACTCTAAACACAACCTGTTGGGGCTACCCACAGAAACGCGCGATGCCCCTAAAAAATATCGTCCCATTAAACTGTCGCCGCCGTGTTTGTATATATCCAGACGCGCACTACCGGTAACAAAAATATTGATTTGCGATGAATAGGTATCGAAAAGGCCTTTTAAAAAATTTTTCCACAGAGGGTATTTGTGGATTTCATCGAAAATCACCTGCTTTTTCTTTTGGCCAAGGATTTCTCCTCCTGCACGATTGAAGATTTCGCGCGGGCCTTTTAAAATGATTTCACGATGCTCTTGATTGTCCCAATTTAGATATAATCCGCCTTCAAACAATGACCGGGCTGTGGTTGTTTTTCCAACCTGGCGCGGACCAGCCAGAAAGGCCATTTTGTTTTCTTTTTCAAAGTGCTGTTTCAATAGGAATTCATATAGTCGCTTCATATAACCAAAATATAGCAAAAAAATAAAGAGAGAGCAAGACCAAAATGCGATACATCGTAAAATGGTCGTGTCTAAAATGCGGTATTATCCCCGGTTTGCCCGACGGACGCCAGTCGAAGCGGAGTTCCCAGCTGTCATGAGTGGAATGGCAATGAATGCCGTGGTCCACGAAATGGTTGGTGACGAAGAATCTTGCCTGTTTGTTATTGCTAAATATTAATCTTGAAGCTGCATGATACAGAATCGATCACACACCCTTTTCCCGCACCCGCAAATAGCGGGCTGTTTCAGCTTCAGCTAAAAAAATATATTTTGTATTTGCTATCCCCTGTTTTCCCACTTGATTTCCGGTATTTTCTTGATGTTGACAAGGAAATAATACCCAGGATTGTAGCCGGACGGACGCCAGTCGAAGCGAAGTTCCCAGCAGTCCTGCTCATAATGGAAATGGATATCGTGGTCCACGAACTGATTGGTGACGAAGTTATACGTACTGCTCCAGGACATGGACCAGTTTCGGGTGAAATTGCAACTCGCGGAAGTGCTTAAGGAATAATTTTTCGTGGTTACGAACGGGGCGGTGGGTAAATCGCGGGACTGAGTAAACGTATAGGACGGGCTTATGCCTGCCGACCATTTTTGCGGACCTGCATTGTTGTATCGTAAATCGTCTTTAGGCTGCAAGCTGTCCAGCACGACTTTATCTCCTTCCCAAAAGTTGCCGCTTACGCCCAGAGAATTATTAGGTGAAATGGTTACTGTGTAATTCCGCAATATCGGAAATCTAAGGGCATCATTTTGATCGTAAAACCAAAAGTCTGAATTATAACGTACGCTGATAATTTGATATGCGGTGTTGGCATTTAAGGAAAGATCGCTGAATTTCCGTTTGGGAGCCTCAAAATCGTATGCTGTGGAAAGCCCTGCGGTTAATATTTGGAATTTATTTTCAACCGGCTTTTCGCCCGCAACAACAGGTTGGGCAAGCGCTTTTCCCTGGAATTCGTTTGAAAGGTTAATGCCGACGGATTGGCTTTGCTTGTCCTTTTGCGCCGCAAACGGGGCAACTGGGTAAAATATCCTTTTTTGAAGATCGTGCGTCGGCGTATACGTATAGCTTATTGACGGAGTGAACACATGGCGGAGTCCGGTGAAATTAAAAATTTTAATTGGGAACATGCCATATAGTATCGTGCTGAGGCTGACGCCGGCATTCCAGGAAAAATCATTGGCGGGTTTGTTGTACGCATGGTACAGGGGTATTTTAGTGACAGAGGTGTCTTTGATGACTTTAAACGCGGTATCGATTTTATTCGTTTGAAAGTTTTGCGTAAAAATCGTGTCGACAACCCGGACGGAATCAACGGGGCGTGTTGCCTTTTCCGCCATGGTAAGAGTATCGTATGTAAAATTAGTAACATTATTCGTATCGTAAGCCTGATCGTATTTGTAAGAGTCGAATGTTGATAATTGGGCATTGAAACTCGGCGACATCGTTATCCACTTGAAAAGTTGTTGCGGGGCCGAAATCCCGAACGATTGGGTTGCCCCCATTTTTGCGAAATTCTGCGATGTGTCGGCCGGGGACGAGTTTGTTTTGCGAAGGGCCGATGCGCTGTACGAATAATTGATTTTATTATACCAGGCCGGCTCTTCTTTCTCTCCGCCGGGAGAATTTTCTGACGGCGTAAACGGGAACAGATCACGGGAAGGAAGACTGAAATTAAGCGACGGTAAATCCTCGGATATCTGGTTTGTGGTAAGGTTCTGATTCCTGTTCCAATTTGCACTCAGACTTGCATTAATGTCTGTAAATCGCTTAGACAGAGAAAGATTCGCATTGATGGTTTGGTTGAGCAATTCCGTCGAATCTTCGGTAAATGTCCGGTAAAACGATTGCGTGCCCACGAGACTTCCCCTGCCCGACAAAGTAAAATTTCCGTCGGGTGTTAACATTTGACTATGGTTGTAATCGATGGACCATTGGTCGCTGCGGGCAAAAACATCGCCTTGATAAGCGTACCGGGCGGCGATGGAACCGTCGAGCAGGTATTTCGCCTTATAACGGGACGAACCGTTTAAAACAAAGTCCCGAAACTCCGAAACGCGTGCCCACGCCGTAACGTCCAGGTAATCGTTCGGCACCCAGTAATATCCCAAGTTGTCGAGATATCCGCCGGATTCAGGATGCCCTCCCCACGACGGCGTCAGGATACCGCTTTGCCTGTCGCGGTCGAGCGGAAATATAAAATAGGGAAGCGCGGCGACCGGTGCCGCGCCCAATGCGAAGATCACGGGTCTGCCTATGATTTCCTTGTTGGGAATGACTTTTATGTTTTGACCATAGAAGAAATAGTCGGGCGTATCGATTTTGGCGCAGGTCGTATAATCCCCTTCGTCAATATAGAGCGCGTTGTCTTCGGTCTTGACGATTTTCGTCCCGTTGAAGTATGCCTCGTCCATATGTGCGCTTGCGTACTTGACCCTGCCGCGTTTCGTTTTTATATTGTAAATCATGGATTCGCCGACGGTGGTGTCTTTCTTTTCGATAAGTTGCGGCTTTCCCGAGGCAATCATGAGCCCGTCTTCGATGAGATAGGTGATGGTGTCGGCGTTTAGCGTTATGTCCTGGTACCTGATCGAGGCATTGTGGATGAGATTCATTTTCTTGTTTTCAACGTCGTAATCGATGTATCCGCCCTCGGCACTGTAATACACCGTATCCACAATCCCTTGCGGTTTGTCGGCTTTTTTCAACGTGTCTTTTGCGGTTCCTGTTTTCTCGGGTTGTTTTTGGATTTTGGATACCAATGAATCGGATTTTATTTCTTTTTTTATCGGAATCGCGGCTAAGGTGTCTTTAGTTTGGGCCCCAATGGCACAAAACGAGGCCGTTACGGCAAACAATATGCTTACTGAGATTGATTTGAAGCGAGGAGAAAAAATCATAGCAGACTAAAATACTATAATGCATTGATATTTCACTACCAGTATCATGTTAAACATTTTTGTGTTAAGCCAGCAGGTTAAAAATTCCTTTTTTGCTTTTTTTTTAATATGCCGTATGACGACACGTATTTTTAAATTTGAACCATTTTTTATAAAGGAAAACTATCCCATGAATAGAACGGTTTCGATTGCAATGTTGATTTCGGTGGTCATGGCAGGGGCGTTATTTGCCGAACAAAAAAAAAGCAATGCGGTTATTCTGGCCAAAGCAATGCAAGACACGTCTGCAAAGAAGGTTTTTGCATCGGCTGTTCATTATGGAAAAATTTCCGTGACGACGGTGCCCGACAGTGCCGAAATTGCCCTCGACAGCATTGAGAAACCGAAGAGTCCTTGTGTTTTGGACAGCCTGATGCCCGGTACTCATTTTATAATTGCAAAGCGAAAAGGATATTATGGCAAAAAAATCACCATTGAAGTGATGCCCGATTCGAGTCAGCATCTCGATATTGTGCTTGTAAAGCCTGCCTCGATTTTTGTTTCGACAACGCCCGCCGCTGCTCGCGTTCTGTTCGATGGCAGGGACGCCGGGGTAACTCCTTACGAAAATTCGAAAGTAAAACCCGGAAGCCATTCGATTCGTCTTGAAAAGGACCAATACGGCGCAATAGAGACTTCTTATAATGCAGTTGACGGAAAAACCGATTCATTGGCATTCGCGCTGCAACCGCTGCCCTCGATCCTGGCGCAACCTCCACTGCAACCTAAAACTAAAGAAATACCTGTTGAGCAAAAGCAAGGATTGGACAAAACATTGCTTATTATATTGACAGGAATTTTTGTCGTGTTCGGTGTTGCAGTTTTTGCGATTGAGTCCGGATCGAATTAATAATGCGGAAAGTAAAAACTTTTTTTTTCGCGTTCTGTTTTGTCGTTTCGGCTTTTTCGCAAACAGCCACTATTCCTGCCGCTTCTTTTGTGATGGGCGGAAATTCAGGGAATGAAAATGAAACGCCGGCCCATACCGTTTCGGTTTCCGCTTTTGCATTAGACAAGACCGAAGTAACATTTGCGCAATACGATTCCTGCGTTCGCGCCGGCAAATGTTCCCCCGCTCATTATGATGACGGCGCGTGTTTTATCTGGACCAACAGCGGTTTCCAAAATGTAAAAGTCCCGCAATCGCTTCGGAATCCGCAGTATCCCGTCGTTTGCGTCACCTGGTACCAAGCACGACAATTTTGCGAATCAAAGGGGAAAAAGCTCCCGACGGAAGCGCAATGGGAATATGCGGCTTCAGGCGGAAAAGGGGCGGCGTATTCCTGGGGTGAACAAACGCCGTCTCCCGCACGTTGTCCGATGCCGCCAGCCAATCGACCGGCAAAAGTGGGGTCTTATCCGGCAAATTCCTTTGGGTTGTTCGATATGACCGGAAACGTTTGGGAATGGGTAAACGATCATTACAGTCCCGATTATTATAGCGGCTCGGATAACCAGGATCCTAATGGGCCGGAAGTTGGGCAATATCGAACGATTCGCGGCGGCGGTTGGTACAGTGATGCAAAACAACTTCGGGTTAAAAATCGCCATTGGTTTGAACCAAATTACGGTGAAGTGAGTATCGGATTCAGATGCGCACGTTAAAAAAAACAAGGATTTTCTTAATAGGCGTTCTTTTATTTGGCGTTACCTCGGTTTTTGCCGTACAGGTTCGTCAGGTAAATCAAACCGGACGCCAGATTCAACTCGATGGGTTTCTTTTAGACTGGCAAATCGCCAATGCACAGAAATTGGGAAAGGATTCGACATGGCAATGGGATGTTATAAACACTCGCGAAGGGGTCACCGGCTATTTTAAAACTGCCAAACCGCCTCCATGTTCATTATGGCAATTTTCTTTTTTCCCGCATCAATTGTCGCCATACAATAAAATAACGACAAATAGCGCTGCCGATAACAAGGCGGGAATCGGCCGGACAATCAAGGATTCTTCAAGCAATATAGTAATAGAGTGGATCATTCCGTGGGACAGCATCACGCATGACTCTGCGGGGATGTATCAAATCGGGGTTTTTGCTTCGGATGTTTGCGGTGATTCGCTGCCCCCGGTCATACTGTCCGGGCATATGTATAAAGTAGAGACGTCTGTTTGGTCCGGCGTTTATGGTAAGGCTGTGCTGCTCGGAGTTTTGCTTGTACTGCTTTTTTGCATGCAGAAATTTACAAGGGGAAAATTCGGTAAGAAAAGGAAAAGCAGGTGATCGGTATATAAAGACAAAAGGCGCATGAATGCGCCTTTTGTCTTTATATACGAACGAATAATTTTATTTGAATTCGTCGAAGGGGATGGCTTCGTCGATAAGCATTATCGGAATATCCTCGCGGATAGGATAAAGAAATTTTTTATCTTCCCTGACAAGTCCCGAATCAATAGGTTCCTTTATAATTTCGCCCCCGCGATTTTTCAGAGCGTTTTCCTTGATCTTTGCGTTGATTTTTGCGATAACATCCTTGTCTGCAATTTTAACGTCCTGTTTTGTTTCCGGGCAGCAAAGAATATCAAGCAGTTCTTTATCGACCATAAGGGTACTCCTTTTTTTCAAATTTAATTTCCAAAATCCATTTATGAAAATACATTGCTAGCAAAATAAAACAAAAAATAAAAATAAAGTCAGAAGGTTGGTTGGCGTGCGGATAAAAAAAGGATTATTGTACCATCGAGCGAGTTTTCTATGATAAATCATTCCATCGTGGAAAAAGCAGCTGATTTTTAACGAATACTAATATCAAATGAACTGCAGGGTGTCGTGATTGAATTGAAATTTGAATAGAGGATTTTTAAATATATGCTGAAATAAGATGGTTGGTTTTTTGACGTTAAATTAAATGATAAGAAGAAATAAAAAGCTTTTTTAGCTATTTTTTTTTTAGGGATGATAAAAAAACTATTTTGCCTATGAAAACAAGCATTTTTTTTAGCAAGATAAAAGCAGTAAAAAAATAAAAATTAAAAAAAAGTAAAAAATAATTTGACAGGTCATTTTTTATACCGTATATTTAATGCGCTTCTGAAAATTGAGCTCTTTAAAAATCCCTGAAACTGAAGAAACCTGACGTAGTCAGGGAAAAAAAATAAAAAGAAAATATTGACTCGGTTTTAAATACCGAGTATATTTAAACTCTCGACAACGAGTTCTTTAAAATTCCCTGAAAACTGAAGAAACCTGACGTAGTCAGGGGAAAAAAAATAAAAAGAAAAAAATATTGACTTGGTTTTAAATACCGAGTATATTTAAAATCTCGACAACGAGTTCTTTAAAATTCCCTGAAAATAAAAGCAACATGCGCCTGAAGTTACAGGGAAAAATTAAAAATTGAAATATTGACAACGTTTTTAAAACGTTGTATATTGAAAAGACTGTCCTGAAATATGGATGGGTTCGCTAAAAACGAACAATGCTCTTTGAAAGTTTGGATGTGTGTGATCGGGTTCTCTGATTACATTTTTTTGATTTTACTTATTAAGTTTAGGAAATAACTATTCATAATAAAACTATGGAGAGTTTGATCCTGGCTCAGAACGAACGCTGGCGGCGTGCTTAATACATGCAAGTCGTGCGAGAAAGTCCGCAAGGATGAGTAGAGCGGCAAACGGGTGAGTAACACGTAAGTAACCTTCCTCTAAATCTGGAATAACCTTGCCAACGCGAGGCTAATACCGGATATGGCCACGATTTCTCATGAAGTTGTGATTAAAGATGACCTCTCCTTGGAAGTTATCGTTTAGAGATGGACTTGCGCCCCATTAGCTAGTTGGCAGGGTAACAGCCTACCAAGGCTTTGATGGGTAGCCGGCCTGAGAGGGTGTACGGCCACATTGGGACTGAGATACGGCCCAGACTCCTACGGGAGGCAGCAGTAGGGAATTTTGCGCAATGGACGAAAGTCTGACGCAGCAACGCCGCGTGAGTGATGAAGGTCTTCGGATTGTAAAGCTCTGTTGAGTGGGAAGAAAAGTTTAGAGAATAATACCTCTGAATCTGACGGTACCACTTGAGGAAGCCCCGGCTAACTACGTGCCAGCAGCCGCGGTAATACGTAGGGGGCAAGCGTTGTTCGGAATCACTGGGCGTAAAGGGAGCGTAGGCGGAAGGATAAGTTAGAAGTTTAATATACGGGCTTAACCCGTAATCTGCTTCTAATACTGTTTTTCTTGAGTATGGGAGAGGGAGATGGAATTCCAGGTGTAGCGGTGGAATGCGTAGATATCTGGAAGAACACCAGCTGCGAAGGCGGTCTCCTGGCCCAATACTGACGCTGAGGCTCGAAAGCTAGGGGAGCAAACAGGATTAGATACCCTGGTAGTCCTAGCCGTAAACGATGGACACTAGATGCTGGAGGAGTCAATCCTTTCGGTGTCGTAGCTAACGCGTTAAGTGTCCCGCCTGGGGAGTACGCTCGCAAGGGTGAAACTCAAAGGAATTGACGGGGGCCCGCACAAGCGGTGGAGCATGTGGTTTAATTCGATGCAACGCGAAGAACCTTACCTGGGCTTGACATGCACGTGAAAGCCGGTGGAAACACCGGTCCTCCTTCGGGACGCGTGCACAGGTGCTGCATGGCTGTCGTCAGCTCGTGTCGTGAGATGTTGGGTTAA
>JBBIGR010000081.1:0-8131 GCA_037447435.1 Fibrobacteria bacterium | reverse complement strand
AATACTAAAACACAATATATTGGGGTTACCCATTAAATCACGCGATGCGGCCTTTTTTTAATACATTTACAAAATTCATTTAAGCAACAGTTCAAAATGTTTTTTAAAAGCAATTAAAATGCCGAAGTAGGATAGTTGACAAGTTTAGCCCAGCATAAAGAAGCTTGAATGATTGCCAATTCAGCTTACAGACCATTGGAGGCAAGCTGAATTACGTACGATCTAAAAACAATAGGGAATTTTGACACTACAAGGACAAATTTCTCACTTTTACAAATCATTTACTGCCAATTTTATTATCTATCTTATTTCAAGATAAGGCCTTAGCATTCACTAAGGGCTTTTGGCTTATTTGTTGCAATTGTTTTTGAAGAGAAAATCCTGTATCGACCTTAACCAATAAGGGAAAGTAATCATGCCGTTTTATTTACCGGGAATAATTATTGCAGCAGGTGTTGTTCTTTTGATTATATGGTTTTTCAAATCCCAAAAATAGACTATTCAAGGTTAAATCATGTCGCAAACGAAAATACTGCGTATTGCAATAAGGCCATTAATAAAACCGCTTCCAATTTTTGCCGTAATACTTTTGGCTATAGCTGGATTTTTTTCAACTGTAACGGCCGGAATGAAAAAAGTTACAATAGGAATTTATGACGACAAACCGAAAATGTTCACTGATGCAGATGGAAACCCACAGGGCATTTTCGTCGACATCATAAATGAAATCGCCAAAAACGCCGGATGGAATGTCGAATATAAAAAGAGCAGCCTGGAAGAGTGCATACAATTGCTTGACAGCGGTAAAATAGATATTCTTCCAGACGTAGTGAATTCTGACGAACGCGCAAAAAAGTACTACTTAAACAAGTTACAGGTACTTCCCGATTGGATCAATATTTATAAACGAAACGGTGCCGACATCAATTTTATGGATGATCTCAACAAAAAACGGATTGCCGTGGTTAATAACTCCGTTGAACAGCAAGTGTTTTACATTAAATGTTTGCAAATCAACATTAAACCCGTCATAATCCCGTTATCTGATTATGACAAGGCCGCTTCATTCGTTGAAAACGGGAAAGCGGATGCTGTTTTGCTCAGCCGTTTCTATGAACATTCGGGAAATCATTTGAAAAACGTTGTGCCGACGGGTCTTTTTTTCCATGCTACCGGCGACTATTTTGCCACTTCCGATTACAAAAACAAGAAACTGCTGGATGAAATTGATAAACAATTGGCAACATTGGAAAACGCAGTTAATTCTCCTTACTACAAATCTCTTGAAAAATGGCTGAATAATAATAAGAATCCTCCAGAGGATTTTAATTTAAAAAGAATTACAGTTATTGAGTCAATACTTATCATGGTTGCTGTTTTTGTAATTTTTTTACTACAGAAAAAAGCAACTAAACTCGAAAAAGAATTACGACACAGAACGGTACTTTTGAATAATGCTCATTTATCTATCAATAAAACCTCTTGTATGTAATTCGATTTTAATACGAACTCCTTGGAGAAATTTTATGAAACGTGGTAAGTGGAAGCAGTATTTGAAGTCTTTGACAATGTACATATCCGTTACCTGGCTTATTCTAATTGTGGTTGATATTTTATTTGCCGGCCGGTAATTTCCTTTGAACAGGGGAATATGCATCCAATTCTTTTTACTATTTTCGGGTTTCCTATTCACTCCTATGGAGTGATGCTGGCATTATCGTTTGTCGCGGGTATTTGGCTTGGCACATGGCGGGCCAAACAAAACAATTTAAGCCCGGGAGTTGTGTCCGATGTCGCCTTTTGGGTGATCATTTCTGCCCTTGTTGGTGCCCGTTTATACTTTGTGCTTTTACATCCGGAAGAATTCCAGGGCAATCTATTAAGCATATTCAATCCTTTTCAGAATGGAAACATCGGCATAGGCGGCCTTGTCATGTACGGCGGATTTATCGGAGCTATCATTGCCGCATTTGTTTATTTCAAGATAAAAAAGTTGCAGTTCCTTCCCTATGCCGATGCCCTGGCACCGAGTCTTGGACTCGGCATTTTCCTCACTCGCATCGGCTGTTTTTTGAACGGGTGTTGTTATGGGGCACCTGCGCTGCATGGGGTGAGTTTTCCTACGGACAGTCCGGCCGGCGTTTATCAATATTCAATGAATGCATGCAGCTTGCAACCATCCCAGCTTTATGAGTCGATTGGGGGACTACTGCTTATGGCTCTTGTGTTATTGTCCGAAAGACGTTTCAAATTCAAAGGGGCATCTTTTTATTTGATAGGGACTGGATACGCTGTCGTACGGTTTGTGATTGATTTGACCCGAGTTTATAGCCCTCAAGAAAGATTTGGGGGGTTGAGTCATAACCAGGTTTTATGCATTGGGCTTTTTATAGTTTTCGGAACATTGTGGACCATAGGATTACGGAAAAAACACATCATTTGAATATTATTTTTTTGAGATCGGTTTTACGGATTTCCAAATCCCCCGTTTTTCAACCTGTGCAATTCTTTGCATTAAAACCAAAACACGTTCATGCGGCGCATTCTTTGAGTCCCACTTAGCCAATCCGGTCTCTACTAATTGTGAATTGAGGGAGGTATCGGAATCCAAATAAACTACGCCCTCAACAAAATTATTGGAACTTTTTATTATTTCGATACGAACTTTCTTGCCGAGGGCTTTTTTTGTCGTAAAAAAGCATGCTTCTTTTCCGAAAGGGGCTTTGCCCTCAGGACATACCACACCGTAAAGATGCGTTTTTATTTCCTTCCCGGGCATTGAGACCATAATCATATCTCCATGCATAACTTCTTCAACAAGGCCAACAACTGTTTCTGCATTCGCCATTGACAATATACATATGATCATTCCAAAAAGGAAAACACCTTTTCGAATCTGCATTTTATTTTTGCCTTTTATTTCCGTATGTTCCAAAAACCGAAACAATATGCTATAATTTTATTTGTAAATAACCAAGTAATCAATTTCTATGCCAGTAAATGAAAACCTGACCATCGGCAAGGAATTGATGATTTTTAATTTTTTTTTCAAGCCTGATATTATTATTGAAGGATATTTGTCTCAAAAGCGACAATTGTCCCTGATGGAAAGCTAACTTTTCTAAAGCCCAAATGAATTCTATACGTCCATACTTAAACTGAAAGCCCCGTAGCAGGACCGCGATTATAACCGGATGCACACCCAAGTGAGCAACTACAATGCGCTCGCTGTGGGATTCAATCTGTAAAAGCAAACACCGTTTTCAACTAAATATTTGTTGGTATATTTGTTGCTTTATTTAGTATAAAGCGTAGTTTTGTCAAATACGGTTGAATTATTGCAAAGCAGTGGGGTATTATGACATTATCCGAATTTTCTCTGCATCGCCCTGTAGCCTCAATTGTAATGAGCTTGGTTATAGTGTTGTTTGGAATTGTCGGCCTTAATTTTTTAGGAGTCCGCCTTTACCCTGCCATAGACCCACCGGTCATCAATGTTCAGACCAAATACACTGGAGCAAATTCCGACATCATTGAATCGCAGATAACCGAACCGCTGGAAAAAGCCATTAACGGCATTGAAGGCATAAAGTCGATTTCATCCTCTTCTCAAACCGGAAGCAGCAATATCACGGCGGAATTCAATGTCGGAGCGGATTTGGAAAAAGCCGCAAACGATGTCCGCGATAAAACTACAGCCGCTGCCCGCAGCCTTCCGCAGGACATCGATGCGCCTCCTATTGTAAGTAAAGCTGACGCCAACAGCGATCCGATTATAACGCTGTCCGTTCTGAGTACCACGATGAATGCACTTGAACTCAGTGATTATGCCGAAAATATCCTGCAGGAAAAACTGCAAACGATTCCAGGCGTAAGTTCCGTCGTTCTTTTTGGTCAAAGACGTCCGGCAATGAGGTTGTGGATAAACCCGGAGAAGATGGCTGCTTATAGTCTTACTCCTGAAGACATCAACAATGCTCTTAACAAAGAAAACGTGGATTTACCCGGAGGAAAATTGACGGGGAAATCGACTGAACTTATCGTAAAAACTTTCGGCAGACTTGTTACCGAAGAAGATTTTAACAATCTTATCATTAAACAAACAAACGATCAAATCGTGCGGTTCAGCGATGTCGGCGAAGCCGCATTAGGACCTGAAAATCCTGAAACTGAAATTAAACTCAATGGGACCCAAGGAATCGCGCTTGCTCTTATACCATTGCCGGGCGCAAACACCATTGATATTGCAGATGAGTTCTATAAAAGATTTGATGAAATACAAAAAAACCTTCCTGCCGGATTAAAATTGTTTGTCGGATATGACAAATCAAAATTCGTACGTCAATCGGTCAACGACGTTAAAATGACCATCGGTATTGCATTGTTTTTAGTGATAATGATAGTGTTCCTATTTTTTCGCAATTGGATTCTTGCCCTAAGACCCTTGATAGATATTCCGGTATCGCTGATCGGTGCATTCTTCATAATGTATATCTTCGGTTTTTCAATCAATGTGCTTACCCTTCTTGCAATTGTATTGGCAACAGGTCTCGTGGTGGACGACGGCATTGTCGTAACCGAAAATATTTATAAGAAAATTGAAAAAGGAATGAATGTTTGGGATGCGGCTGTTCAAGGTACTCGTGAGATTTTCTTTGTTGTCATTGCAACGTCAATGACTTTGGCGGTCGTTTTTATTCCCGTAATTTTTTTACAAGGGTTTACCGGCCGACTGTTCCGCGAATTCGGTATCGTACTTGCGGGAGCAGTACTAATTTCAGCATTCGTTTCGCTGACCTTAACACCTGTTCTGAATCTTAAACTTGGAAAAATCAATCAGAAGCATTCACGTTTTTATACGGCAACCGAACCGTTCTTTGTTGGAATGGATAATTTGTACCGAAAAACACTTGGGCTTTTTATGAAACGTAAATGGATTTCATTTTCCATTCTTGCCATATGTATAGTAATAATTTTAGGATTTTCAAAAATATTGAAATCGGAATTGGCCCCTCTCGAAGACCATAGTCTTGTCCGTGCTTCAATAACCTTGCCGGAAGGCACAAGTTTTGATTATTCCCAAAGATTGGTAGACCGCATTGCACAACTTGAAATGGACAGCATCCCTGAAGCACGATTGGTTTTTGCCGGTACCGGGTTGGGTGGAGGAAATACGAACACCGGAGTGGTCCAGGCATTCCTGGTCGAACCCAAAGACCGCAAAACTACTCAGCAACAAGTCTATGATAAACTTACAAAAATGTTTTTACGCTTTCCAGCAGGGCGAATCATACCAAATCAGGAACCTACAATTTCCACTTCGCTGGCGGCAGGAAGGCAGTTACCGGTACAATTTGTCATGCAAAACCTGGATTTTAGCAAGCTGCAAAAAGCGTTGCCGATTTTTTTGGATAAGGCACGAAATGATCCGGTATTCGGGAATATTGATGTTGATTTAAAATTTAACAAACCAGAGTTGGACCTGACAATCGACAGAATGAAAGCAACCGATCTGGGAGTGAATGCAATTAATGTTTCGAATACATTGGATTATGCCCTAAGTGGAAGACGATATGGATACTATTTGCGTGGTGGAAAACAATACATGGTGATCGGGCAGGTTGAACGCCAGAAGCGTGATAAACCCGCTGATATTCCATCGTTATATGTCAGAAGCGATAATGGGGCCTTGATACAATTGGATAACCTGGTTAAAATGCAAGAGAGCAGCAGCCCGCCGACATTATATCATTACAATCGCTACAAATCGGCGACCGTTTCCGCCACATTAGCTCAAGGTAGAACTCTTGGGGAAGGCATTGCAACCATGCGAAAAATAGCCAAGGAAGTACTGGATGGTTCATTTCATACAGACCTTACCGGACCCTCCCGGGACTTTGCAGAAAGCAGTTCAAATACTTCCTTTGCATTGGTACTTGCCCTCTTGCTTATTTATCTTATTCTTGCTGCACAATTTGAAAGTTTTCGCGAGCCTTTCATCATTATGCTTACGGTGCCATTGGCAATAGCCGGCGCCTTGTTTTCATTATGGTCTTTTGGCATGACCTTGAATGTTTTTTCCGAAATAGGAATGATAATGCTCGTCGGTTTGGTGACTAAAAACGGTATCTTGATTGTTGAGTTTGCAAATCAAAAGCGTAAAGCAGGTTTACAAAAAGCTGAAGCGGCCTTTGAAGCAGCTGCGGCCAGGCTGCGTCCAATCCTTATGACGTCACTAGCGACAATATTCGGAGCAATGCCTATTGCTTTAGGATTAGGGTCAGGTGCGGAAAGTCGCATGCCTTTGGGAATTGTCGTTGTCGGCGGTTTGTTTTTTGCCTTAATATTGACATTGTTTGTAATTCCTGTCATGTATACCGTTATAGCATCTAATAAAACATTTCAGCCTGGAAAAAACACCTGATGGAACGCCGTTATTTTTCACTACAACTCAAGTGTTCTAAAAGAGGTTTTCGCCGTGGTGATGCTTGATATCCAATGCCTGTGCTTGAAAAATGACATCCTCTGCAATATTGGTGGAAAGATCGGCAATCCGTTCCAGGTTTTTACTGACGCGAAGCAGTTCAAGTGTTGACTCTATTGATGCAATGTCCTTTTTTGCCAGGTTTATCACCTCTCTGGTCATTGAACGGTTGAGTTCATCAACCTGGTCATCCTGTTCCAAAACTTTTAGCGCCATCTGAGTATTGGTATCCACAAAACACGTCAATGCATCGGAAAGCATTCCTTGAGTAATTGAGGCCATGACCTCGATGTCTGGAACAACCACCGATTTACCGAAACCGGCGCAATTAATGGCAGCTTGGGCAATATTGACAGCATGATCGCCAATCCTTTCGAGGTCTTTGTTTATCTTTTGCATGGAAAACAATAATCTTAAATCGTTTGCAACCGGTGCTTTGAGCGCCATGCATTCAAACACTGCTTTATCTATTTCCATTTCAAGCGTATTTATTGCACCGTCGTTGCCGACTACCTCCTGACCCATTTTTGAGTCAAGATGGAGAAATGCCCGGATCGCATTGCGGACGGCCTCCTCGGCAAGCGTCAACATTTTAATTGTCATTTGCCGAATTTGCTCCGATTCTTTTCCTGCAAGTAATTCCATTGCATATTTCCTTTTTAAAAATTGTTCAATTTAATTCAAAAAAAAGTCATCCAAAACGGCCGGTGACATAATCTTCCGTCTGTTTCGATTTTGGCGATGTAAAAAGATTATGGGTTGCATCGAATTCGATAAGTTTCCCCAGATAAAGGAACCCGGTATAATCACTGACACGTGCTGCTTGCTGCAAATTGTGAGTGACAAGGATGACACAATATTCTTTGCGCAAATCATCAATGAGCTGATCGATTTGCCCCATGGAAACCGGGTCAAGGGCAGAGGCAGGTTCATCGAGCAATACTATTTCAGGTTGTATGGCGATCGTTCGGGCAATGCAAAGCCGCTGCTGTTGACCACCCGACAAGCTCAAGCCGCTCCGGTGAAGAATGTCTTTGACTTCGTTCCAAAGGGCTGCTTTTACAAGCGCTTTTTCAACGAGCTCGTTCAAAACCCTGCGGGAATGTCTGTTATACAAACGTATGGGAAACGCTATGTTTTCGTAAATTGACATAGGAAATGGTGTGGGCCGTTGAAACACCATTCCGATTTTGGCGCGAAGTATTGAGACGCTCACATTTTGACTGATGGTATTTTGACCATCTACGATGACCTGCCCTTCTGCCCGCTGATCCGGATAAAGATCGTACATTCGGTTAAGGACCCTAAGAAGCGTGGATTTTCCGCATCCCGAGGGTCCTATAAGAGCCGTGACGCGGCGATCGGGAAAATCAATGGATATATCTCTTAGGGCATGCGTATCTTTGTAAAAGAAATTAAGCTTTTGTACAGACACCTTAATTGGCTCACCAACAGGACTTTCGGTCATTTTCCCCTCCGGGCAAACAATAAATATCGGGCAAATATGCTAAAAAACAGCACTGTGACCGTGATAAGAAGAGCTCCTACCCACGCAAGATACTGCCAGTCTTTATACGGACTCATTGCAAATTGAAAAATGACAATAGGCAACGAGGCTATGGGCCTGTTCATATCGAAGGAAGTGAA
>JBBIGR010000080.1:3819-8823 GCA_037447435.1 Fibrobacteria bacterium | reverse complement strand
TTAATTCTTTTCTGCATTCGAGCCAACAGAATATTTCGGTTGCGAAGCGGCATTAAAAGCGCCTTGTTAATAGCTTCGGCGACTTCTCTTTTGTCGGTTGGGTTAATGAGTATCGCCTCGCTGAGCTCGGCAGCTGCTCCAGCCATTTCGCTGAGTATCAAAACACCTTTTTCAGTGACCTGGCAGGCGATATATTCTTTCGCCTCCAGATTCATTCCATCCCGAATGGGTGTAATGAGACCAACAAGACTGATGTCGTATAATGCGACAAGTTCATCAAACGTAAGGGATTTGTACTGGTAAATAATAGGGCGCCAGGCCATGGTACTGAATCTGCCGTTAATCCTGCCTACCGCTGCCTCGATTTCGCGTTTCATACTCTGATATTGTGTTATGGTATCGCGCGAAGGAATCACAACCATGTTGAATACGATTTTCTCATTCCAGTCGGAATACGTTTCCAAAAAATATTCAAAGGCTTCAAGACGTTGCAGGAGACCCTTTGTATAATCAAGCCTGTCAACCGAGAAAATAAGCTTTTTGCCTTGCAGCGTTTCCCGTATCTTTTGTTTTTCGACCTCAACCGGTTTTGAATTTATAGCGGCATTATTATATTTCTCATAATCTATTCCTATTGGGTAAGCATCAACACGTGCCACGCGGTCGTCCACCGTAACGGTGTTCATGGTAATTTCATTCCCCAGTAAACGGGAAACAGTCCGCAAAAAGTATTGACAATAATCATAGGTGTGGAACCCGATAACGTCTGAACCAAGCATACCGGTAAGGAGTGCTTCCCGCCACCGCCTCGGCAATATCCTGAAAACTTCAAAAGCGGGGAAGGGTATGTGAAGAAAAAAACCGATGTTTGCCGCCGGGAAGGATTTACGGATCAGTGCAGGAAGAAGGAAAAGTTGATAGTCGTGAATCCAAATAAAATCGCCGGGCCGAATGATACTTTTGAGCTTTTCGGCAAAAAGAGTATTGGCGGTGATATAACTTTCGAAATAACTTTCATCATGCACAACAAGCGATGGAAAATAGTGAAACAACGGCCAAATGCAATTGTTGCAAAATCCGCCATAGTATTTCTCATTGGTAACACCATCGATTACTATCGGGACCATTTGGAATTTTGTGTTTGAAGCAGGAACATTCGTTTCCGCACTGAGCGGAGTACCGTCGATATTTAAAATGTATTTTTTAAAAAGTCCTGAAAAAAAACCAGGTTTATCAACAGGCGTGTCTTCGAATTTCTCATCACTTTTTCCCACCCAAACGATGTTTTTGTAAATCTCCGAACCATCGCTGGGGACCATCTTTTCCGATAATGCGGCCATTGCGGAAACGAGGCCGCCGGAATTGAGCACCGAGGATTTTTGCCCGTTCTTGACAACTGATTTATAGGGTAACCGGTACGATACGACGACTGTGCGTTTAAATCTGGGGGCTAGGATTGGTAGCATGGCAGACCTTTTTAATTAACATGGTTCATGCGTAACAAATTGGCAAAAAAAATTTTCATGAGGATGCTATGTCGATTTAATTAGTAGTGTAAAAGAATTTTTCCTTGAAATATAAAAACTACTGCCCCAGCACAATATCCTAAAAGCGCAAGGGGGGTGATTTTTTTCAAATACCAGACAAAATCTATTTTTGCCATTTCCATAGCTGCTACGCCGGCGGCGGATCCAATGATGAGTGCACTGCCGCCGGTGCCCGTGCAATACGATAAAAACGACCAGAAGGTGTTATCTACCCCAAATTGCGTAAGCGGATACATTTTGATTGCTCCTGCGACAAGGGGAACATTGTCGACTATTGCCGAAAGAATCCCTATGGCAAAAACGATGACATTCGTATTGCCGATAGCATGGTTCAACCAAAGAGCAAGAGTATGAAGAATTCCAGCTGCCTGCAATGCTGAAATGCTCAGAAGAATTCCGAGGAAAAACATGATGCTGGGCATATCGATCCGTTGCATCGCACGGGAAACCGACCGGGCATGTCTTTTTTCTTCGTCGCCCTTTCGATGCATGAGTTCGGTTACGATCCAGAGGATGCCGAGACCGAATATTATTCCTATAAAGGGTGGGAGATGCGTGATTGATTTGAAAAGCGGTACAAACAACAATACCCCAATGCCCAGGGCCAAAACCTGGGTACCGATGCGCTTGTCATTGGGTGAAACCGTTTTTGTTTTAGGCAGTGCAATAGGTTCTTTTCCATCCTTCAAACACAGCGACGCCCATAGAAGAGGAACAGCCAAGCAAACCAGGCTGGGAATAATCAGGACCTTGATAATTGCCAAACTGGTTATTTGCCCGCCTATCCAAAGCATTGTGGTTGTGACATCACCAATAGGCGACCATGCGCCACCGGCATTAGCGGCAATAATTACCATGCCGGTAAACATGAGAAGGTCTTCACGTTTCGGGAGTATTTTCGACAAAAGGGTTACCATCACGATTGTTGTTGTCAAGTTATCCAATATTGACGAAAGTAGGAAACAACTGATTGCCGTAAGCCATAATAAACGCCGTTTGTTTCCTTTTGATAAAATTTCGGTCACAGTATAGAACCCGCCGTGTGCGTCGATGATTTCCACGATGGTCATTGCGCCCATGAGAAAAAAAAGGATCCCTGCGATGTCTGCAACCTGTTCCATGAGTTGAATACTGATTTCATGACGATCATGAGCACCGAGAACATATACGGTCCAACACAACACTCCGGTCAACAAGGCCGAAGCGGCTTTGTTGATTTTAATGAAATGCTCAGATGCTATAAAAATGTAGCCAATGACAAAGACAATTGCTATTGCTATAGCCATGAAAATCCTAGCGGAACTGAAAATCTACTGAAGAAAAAGTTTTTAATAAAAGCGGCAGGAACAACATCAGACCATACCTGTCCCGAGAATATGATTGCGTTGCCACCACTCCCTGCCGCTATTTGTAATATTAATTAAGTCTCAATATAAATGCAATAAAGTTAACAATTCCATGGTAATTAAAGCCTTGATTAATTGTTAGGATTGTACTATTTTATTATCACAAATGTCCAAGGAGTTATATAAGCCTAATGCCAACATTACCAAATATCGACCCTGATAAGCCAATTCTTCCTATCAGCACTGCAGCAGGAATACTTGGAATCAAGCCTCGCATGTTACGTTTCTATGAAGAGCGGGGAATTGTTGCGCCAATGCGCAGCAGCGGCAACCGCAGGCTTTATTCAATGAAGGACCTCGATATTCTTGCCTATGTGCAATACTTGACCGTTGTAAAAGGGGTGAATGTAGCCGGGGTTTTGGAGCTACAACGGATATTGCGTAGAATGAAACAAGCAACTCGTGAGGCGTTCATGAAAGAAATTCAAAACGAGATCGAATCTCTTCCCGATAAAACAAAGAAACGATATCAAGGAAAATTAAGTAAAATTGAAACTGAAATTCTGGAACTTGAAGTTCCGGATCCGCAGCATGTCAAAGAGGCATTGAGCCCGCCTCCCGTTGACCCTGAAACTATAGGAAACAAGCCCCCAGTTAAACGCCGCTAATCATGAATTTTACAGATTTAAAAAAACAAGTTCACCTTTTTGAAAAATTGCCCGAAAATGCCAGGGTTGTGATTCAAACCGTTCTATTGAGCCTTGCGGCAGCTTGCGGAGCGGTTCTTTTCATGACGCTCATGAATCTGCTGTACAAAGTTTTTTACATTAAAGCTTCAACAATGCCGCCTCACCTGTTTGTCATACTGAGTTTTGTATTTACAATGGCGACTTCTTTCCTTGTTTCACTGGTTCTCAAACAAGTTCCCGTGGCGGCCGGGAGCGGTATACCACAAGTAAAGGCCGCCTATTGGAAAGAACTTGGCTATATTCCCTTCAAAACCGTTATCGTAAAATTTTTTACCGGAATCGTCAGTATCGGCGGAGGAGCAAGCCTAGGCAGAGAAGGTCCCACGGTATTTATCGGAAGCGGAATAGCCTCGTTTTTATCCGGGTTTACCGGTTCACCCAAGCGGCAACGCCGGGCAGCAACAGCCATCGGCGCCTCCGCAGGACTTGCCGCTGCATTTAATACGCCACTTGCGGCAATCACGTTCAGTATAGAAGAACTCATCAACGATCTTAACACGCGTTACCTCGGACGCGTTGTTATCGCCTCACTCATCGGGGCACTGACCGTGCACGCATTTCTTGGAAATCAACCTGCGTTTGCTCTACCTCATGTTGAAATGGGTTCCTGGGTGCATTATTTCCTTATTCCTGTGGTCGCGTTTGTTTCGTCCGGGTTAGGGGTGATATTCCAAAAAAACACACTCCGGTTGCGACAACGGGCCCGAAAGCAATTTTTTGTCCCTGTCTGGCTCAACCCTATGGTCGGTGGTTTCATTACGTGGATAATCGGAATCACTGTTTTTTTTATTACCGGTAAAATCGGTATTTTCGGACTTGGTTATGGCGATCTCTCCAACTCTCTTATCAATGGAACGGTCTGGTGGATTGCCGGGATACTCGTTATTGGGAAACTTATCGCAACGATTGTCAGCTATGGATTTGGCGGCTGCGGTGGCATCTTTTCTCCAACGCTTTTCATCGGCGGAATGAGCGGTGCTTTTATATCGGGCATTATTGGTTTATGGATTCCCCTGTCGTCGTCAGACACGGTTATTCTCTCCACGGTCGGAATGAGTGCATGCCTTGGTGCAGTCATCAGGGCTCCGCTTACCTCGACCCTTATCGTGTTCGAAATGACCCATCAGTTTGAGATCGTTCCGGGCCTCATGCTCAGTGCGGTTATCAGCCAGCTTGTGTCGAGATTTGCAAAAGTAAAACACAATTTCTATGATGAATTGCTGTTGCAGGACGGTCATGAACTCATTAAAATCAAGCCGCCGCGAGATCTGCAAAGCTGGCAGAACCTGCCGGTATCTCATATTATGAATGTCAAGCCGGTATTTGTGGAGTCGATTGATCCGGAGTATTTGCATTCGATTG
>JBBIGR010000080.1:0-3719 GCA_037447435.1 Fibrobacteria bacterium | reverse complement strand
AATGTCAAGCCGGTATTTGTGGAGTCGATTGATCCGGAGTATTTGCATTCGATTGGCGAAGCGCCTATGGTGGTCAAGGCATGCATCATTAGCGTGAACTCAACGGTCAAGCAAGCGGCTGATAATTTCATCAACACGTCTCATGGATTCATGATTATGGTCGATGGTGATGGCGACAAGGCTTCACCGGTCGGCATTCTTACGCTTCACGATTTGCTCCGCGCTCAGGCAGCAGTGGCGGAATAAGAGATTAAAGCAAAGCATGGGCCGCCACCTGCGACTTTTACTGAGCTTGTCGAAGTAAGCAGATGGGTTAATGTCTGAACAGTTCAAGAATCAGAATGACTACAAACACAATGCACAGTGAGATTACGTAGATGCCTCTGAACGAGAGTCGAAATAAGCTTTGCTTGTGTTCCGTTTCTTCTTTCCATTCCTTATTGTGAAAATAAATCGACATCACTGCTGCTGATGTCAATATCAGTACGGTAATCAATACCAGTGATTCATCCTTATGAGTCAATCAGATCACCTTCCAATCGCCTTCTCTGCCGCCTTCAGCAAATCGTCCGGGTGACTCGCACCTTAATGTCCGCATTGTAATAGACAAAACAAATGTGCCCCTTATTGTCAACCACATACGCCGCCGGTACGAAGCACCATACAGGACGTTCTTTTTCTTTATTTCCCTAAGGGTTTCCATCAGCATGGCAATAAACTGTTGGATGCCTCATCTCGTTATACCAATTACCAACGAGATCAGGCCATAAATGACATTCTGCATAAATAAGATTACAGGGTTAAGAAACCCGGTGAAAAGGAAAATGGCCAAAATATAGAACCCAAACGGCTCTATGCGCGCCAGTAATTCCCGCCCAGCCGGCGGAAGGAAGCGCATTAGAACTCTCGATCCGTCAAGCGGTGGAATGGGGATCAAATTGAATGCTCCCAGGATGATGTTTATCCGCGCGACCGTTGAAAGAATGCTTGACAGGGTGGGCATAGTGTTGGTAAATTGCATAACAGTCATTCCCACGAATGCAATAAGAATGTTTGTAGCGCAGCCCGCCAAGGCCACGGCAATCAGTCCAAACCTGGAACCTTCGAGAGCTCTGTAATTTACAGGTACGGGTTTTGCCCAGCCGAATCCCACGAAAAACAGCAATAATGTTCCTATAAGGTCAAGATGCGGTAGGGGATTGAGCGTCAGGCGTCCATTGAGTAATGCGGTATCATCTCCTAATAAATGAGCGACCCATCCGTGTGCCACTTCGTGGGCGATGATGGAATACAAAAGCGCCACGGCGACCGCGGCAAACAGGAGCGGATTCTGAAAAAGTAAGTGTATCAATCCCATTCGATATCACCAAGGCGCAGGCGGATGACGTCGCCAGGAACCAGCTCGCGTGCCGCAGGGGCAGCTTCAATCATCCATGGAATCGGGCCCCAGAAATATGAGAGGAATTTCAGGAAAGCATTTGTTTTACTCTCCTCAATTTCGTTTGGCCCGTATTGTGTCAAGCGTTTCTGCGCGTCAGCTTGAGAAAGACCATCCGGCGTTGATTCCAGCTTTTTTTCTATTTCCGGCAGGGGAAGAGATTTCAGATCGTCCTGCGTATCAAGCTTTGTTTCCGGTTTGGATCCGCTAACCGTATCCTGTTTGATTATAGGTTCCATGATTTGTTACCTTTGGGTTGTCAAGTTAAGTCGCCGCTAATTATTCTCAATTTCCTGCAGACGAAACAATGTCATCCAAATTCTCGTGTCTGATTCAAAACATTTTTATTGATGGAAAACACCGGGTCCCATGCTTCATGTGCGACGTATTTTGCGTTAGCAAGAATCAGATCGCCATGTGCAATTATAATACGATTGAAATTCCAAGATAAAATTCGTTTCAACGACATTGCTGCGGCATTTTTATCTTTCCAGCCTATCTGATATTCGGGCGCGGGTTTTGGGCGATTCCACATACGGAAAAACTTCCACCAAAATTTTAATCGCCATCCCACTCCTAATGTAGACTCTGTCAGATACTCTATCAAATCAACCAAAATAAGCGTGTTGCTTCTCTTGTGGAAAAAAGCGACCTCAGTAATAATCCTGTTACCTCGAATTAGTACCTGGTCGAAGTCTCTTGCCCAGCGGGGGTCTGGCCGATCGGCTAAAAACCAATCGAAATGGATTCTCGGATTCTTCATTTCGACACCGGGACAAATCCATATTTCGGCGTCCGGGAATGCTTGGTGAGCGGATTCAACAAAGGAGAAATGAAATGACCCTGGTGCAACAATGCACGACACCTCTCCTAGACTCCTTATAAATGAAATCGTATCAATATCCATCTCGCAAGGTGAATGAATAAGAAGTGTAGTATCTGATAACCTGATAATCGTAGTGCGAGAATGAACATCCATAAAGAAAAGACGAATTGGATATCTTCTCACCCATATTGTATTAGGTTCGATTTCCAGCCAATCTGTTATTGAGTTCATTCTTTGAAAACCGCCTTAGTAAGTCTTCATGCTCGAAAGGGAATACGTTAATAGGCAGCAATTTTCGCGCCGAAGTATTTGCTTAAAGTGCCATCTGTGATGTTCAATCATGAAACTTTTGCAGAGCGCCTATGGCAGACTCCATTGCCGTTCTTGACAACGGTATTCTAACCCCATGCATCCCTCTTCGTTATCGCTTTGGGGACATGCCGCATGGGATAAGTTTATTTTATAGATTATATACGCGAAACGCGTATACAAAGTACTCCGAATGTATAATTCAGATAAGGTACTAATGAGTCGTACGAAATGAGTGTTTTCTTACCGGAAAATCAGGCTCCCGAGTCCGGTTTCCGTTAGAAAGGAAAAATTGAAAGAGCAATGGGACATTTGTCGCTTTAGGGACAATGATTCACTTCGCTTCCATCCGTTGTGTTTCCTTTGCGGCTTTGCAGGGCGAATGTCTTGAGGCTGCATTCCGGACAAAGCCCCTGCGGCAAATATTTTTCTTAAAATCCTATCGTCTATACATTCCTTTTAGCCGGAACGAAACCGGGGAGTATATCGGAAATGATGGAACAAAAATTGGATAAATACAAATTCTAAAAATATTGGAAAACGAAATTGATCCATAACCGAGACCGTCGGTGAAATTTACGTGAATGAATTCCAAGAGAACGGAAAATTGATAAAAGGAAAAATACATATGGCTTCAACGGATTATAAAGGCATTCAACCTCAAACTATGGAACTCCAACAAACGGTCGAAATGCGGGGAATATCCCTTTCGCAAGGTATTGCTATTGGGAAAGCCTTTATTTACAGTGATATCCTTACAAGAGATATATCATCGTACAATATTTCCAGAAAAAATGTTCCGTATGAATTGAAAAGAATTACACAAGCAATATCCGAAGTTGTTAAGGAGTTGCACAAACTCAGTGATTACCCTTGAAGAGGAAGTCGTCGCAGTTCGAACTATACTTAATGATTGTTGCAAAAAAAACGATATACGCCTTAAAAAACAATTAAAAATTGGATCGATGATAGAAAACACCTGCCGCAGTTTTGGCAATAAACCGCCTTTTAAAAGTATCTGATTTTGTGAGTATCGGTACGAATGATTTAACGCAATATGTTATGGCCGCAGGTCGTGAAAGTCCGGATGTTGCCCGCCGTTTCTGAGATCATGTCCGTTTTCCCGGTTTAATTAAACTAAATTAT
>JBBIGR010000079.1:0-9110 GCA_037447435.1 Fibrobacteria bacterium | reverse complement strand
CAATACACACAATTAAAAACAAAAAACTGTAAACATTTTTTAGGACTTGACCCTTACAATAATTTTATTTTGACGCCGGCGCGGTTTCTTTATCGGCTTTTTGCGCTGCGGCAAGGGCGGCCTTTGAAAAAGCAAAGGCCGTAATGGTCACATCGCCGAGCGGCTTAAGGTTTCGTTCTTCATAATCGACCACAAGCTTATATTTGGTCAAAAGCATTTTCTTAATTCCCGGCAGCTTATTTCCTTCGACGTCCAGCGCAAGGGCGCATTGTTTCCCATTGCGCGGTTTCACCATTTCGCCGGCAGCATAGATATAGTCAATGGAATCGACCGGCAATTTGACCGAGGCGGAACCGGTGTCCACGACGAAATTGGCCATGCAATCGACGCGTCCTTTGCGGGTATACCCGTATCCCTCGATATAGCCGCTGGACAACACCGTCAGGTTCAGGTCGACATTAACAGGAAGAGAATCTTCTCCGGGGAATTTACGCACCAAGGTGACGGTTTGATACGTTCCGATGTATAACTTCCAGTATTTTGAACTATCTATTTTTCCGTTTTCCGGGTTAACAAAATAGATTGGTTTTTCCAAAAGCGATTTTGCGCCTGCCCCGAAAGCCATACAGCACACGGCCGCAGCAGCAATGATAGTCAACCGTTTTAAACAATTCATGCATCCTCCTTATGAATAAAAACCACTTCCTCGTACGCTCTTTTGAATATAGCTTCTTTTCTGTGAGTAAACAATATTCGCTTTAATCGGGATTTTTCCGGCAATTTGAATCCCTGCAAGGATAATCACACGCCGGGTAAAAAAAATCCTATAGCAAATCTTGTAAAAGCTCCTTATTTCCATGTATCTTTTTGTTCTCCCCAAAAGAGCTCTTTAAAACGAATAAAACGTTACGGCTCAATATAAAAAAGGGTTTTTTGTATCATCCTAAACAATTTTAATAATCAATTTTTCCGATTAAGTACTCATGATTGAAAGTTTAGTTACCATTTCTGCCGTCGGTTGCGCTGTGGGCTTTATTTTCTCCATGCCGATTGCCGGTCCGATAAGCATACTTGTTACCTCACATGCTTTGCGAGGGCAATTAAAATATTGTATCGCTGCAGCTTTGGGAGCGGCAATCATAGATTTTCTGGTATGCTTTATAGCCGTACACGGGGCAACGCAAGTTCTCGGATTATATGCCAAAGTGGTTCCTTACATTCTTTTGGCAGGGGCCGCCTTCTTATTTTTTGTGGGTGTCAAAATCGTTCGAGCCCGTTTCGATTTTGATCATCTCGACGATGAAAATTCCGGGCCTAAGCGGTTTAAAAAACTGGCAAAAAAACACGGTTTTTTTACCGGCATGCTATTGAATGCTTCAAATCCATCGTTGTTTTTCGGCTGGCTCACGTCATCGTTCATCGTTATATCATTTGTCGCATCCTGGGGTCTCAACGTCGGAGGCCTTGATAAAATATTGGTCAACAACATTGATTCGGTCAATAAATATGCATCCGCAATTCCCAATAAAGCCAAAGTTATCCCAAGCATTTCGGCACCGAAAGTGCCTCTGACACCCGTTCGCGACGATGCTGAAAACAGTGAAGCTCCAACGAAAATAAATCAGGTTTTTTACAGCCTTTCGTATGCGGGTGCGGTTGCGATCGGGACCATTATTTGGTTTGTTCTTTTTTCATACTTTCTGGTCAAAAATCGGGAACGGCTAAAAATAGATATGATTGCAAACGTTATCCACGGGCTCGGAATTTTTTTATGCGGGATATCTTTATTCCTGTTATGGAAGGCCCTTGACATTTTCATAATGCAGTGATGCTTAGCGAAGAAAGCGGTATCGTGTTAGCAGAATATTCGCGCTGTTTAAAAAATCCTTATGCCGAAGAAATTATAGACCTGATTCTCTTTAGGCCCCTGGGCTATATTGTCGTTAAAATCGTCTATCCGTTTCCCATCACGCCGAATCAGTTGAGTCTTTGTGCGTTGCTCATCGGTATTTGTTCGGGATTTCTGCTTTCCTTCGGGTCGGTGCAATCGCTTTGTATCGGCGGTCTATTATACGGGCTGTCGAACGTTCTTGATTGCAGCGACGGCATGCTTGCGCGTTTGAAAAAAAACGGAACCCCGACCGGCCGCATCATAGACGGCGTCATCGATTACATTACCGGCGTGTCGGTATTCGTCGGTCTCGGGATAGGATTGACAAAAGCAACGAATCTCCATTTGGTGAGCTTGCCATTCAATGCCTGGCTGCTTGTGGTCGCTGCGGCAGCCAGCACTATTTTTCATGCGGTTTTTTCGGATTTTTATCGAAACGGCTTTTTGGACCGGCAAAAAAATCCTCTCAGGACAATCGATAACGAACTCGAAGAATTTCAAAAAGAATTGGATTTCTTAAAAAGCACGAATGGCAATCGGATGACTATCCTTCTTATTACCTTGTATTTAGGCTATATGAAATTGCAATCTGCAAATAAATCAAAAGCAAAAACAAAAATCAGGCCTCCGGTGAAAATTAAGACCGTTGTGGCGTGGAATTGCATCGGGCCGTCGACACATATCATCATGATGATAATTGCAACGGTATTTTGCATACCGAATGCTTTCTTTTTCTATACCATCGTATTCGCAAATTGCTGGATGTTACTTTTAGTGTTGCTCGGGTATATTTCAAAGCCCATGGCGTCATAAGTGAACCGCAATTCACTAATTAATGGCAAAAGAAAAATCCAATACTCAACAAATTTTGTTCAATACATTATAAAAGAAACATCATTTTAAAAATTTCCTTATTAATTTTATGTTACTTATATTTTGATTGTGTTAGCTTTCCCCATTTTTTTGTCTGATTGAAGGAGTGCGAAGGAAATGAATAAAACAGCAAACCCGCTTTTAGAAAAAGCAGTTGAGTATAAAGATCCCGAACAAGTGCAGGCATTGAATTTGTACCCATACTTCAGACCTATTGAATCCGATCAGGATGCCGAAGTTATTCTTGAGGGTAAAAAGGTCCTGATGTTCGGATCAAATAGCTATCTTGGTCTAACCAGCCATCCGAAGGTAAAAGAAGGCGCAATCAAGGCAATTCAAAAATACGGCACCGGCTGCGGCGGGTCCCGGTTTTTAAACGGCACCTTAGACATTCATATCGAATGCGAGGAGCGCCTTGCAAAATTTGTCAATAAGGACGCCGCGTTATTGTACGCAACCGGAATGCAGGCAAACCTCGGAACGATTTCCGCCATGACCAAGCGCGACGAATATATCATTCTCGATAAATTAGACCATGCCAGTATTATCGACGGCGCCCGTTTGGGTTTTGGACGCGTTTCCAAATTCAAGCACAATGACTTGGAAAGCCTTGAACAAGTTTTATCGAATTGCAATATAGACAAAGGCAAATTAATCGTCGTCGACGGCGTTTTTTCCATGGAAGGCGACATTGCGCCCCTCCCGGCCATTTGCGACCTGGCTGAAAAATACAATGCCTCGGTAATGGTCGACGAAGCTCATGGGCTGGGTGTGCTTGGCGAACAAGGAAAAGGAACCTGCGCGCATTTCGGGGTTTCGGACCGGGTGGATTTGATCATGGGTACGTTTTCGAAATCCTTGGCTACCGTCGGCGGCTTTATCGCCGGTGATGCGGTGACCATTAATTATTTGAAACACCATTCCCGCGCGCTCATTTTCAGCGCAAGCATAGCGCCGGCGAATGTCGGCGCCGTCATGGCCGCTCTTGACATTCTTGAATCGGAACCCGAACGGATACAGCAGCTTTGGGACAACGCGCGCCGAATGTCGACCGGTCTTTCCTCCTTGGGGTATAACCTGGGAGTATCGCAGACGCCCATATTGCCGGTGTTTGTCGGCGAAGACCTGACCTGTTTCAAAATGTGCCGGATGCTGCAAGACGAGGGCGTCTTTGTCAATCCCGTTGTCAGCCCGGCGGTCGAACCCGGCCAATCGCTGCTGCGTGTGAGCCTCATGGCAACGCAAACATTCGACCAAATCGATATCGCTCTTGATAAATTTAACATCGTCGGAAAAAAACTCGGTATCATTTAATGCGGCACGAACCCGCTTCACACGTGTTGTTTATTGTTTTCGTTTTACCTTTTGACAAGGTGGCACTGTAAATGGCTATTTCGCTTCGTGAGGTAACCACCCAAAAAGACCTCAAGTCGTTCGTTTATCTGCCCGAAAAAATTCATGCGAACCATTCGCAATGGATGCCTCCGATTTACAGCGACGACATGAAATTCTTCGACCCGAAAAAGAATCCGTCGTTTTCGAATTGCGACTATAGGCTCGTGCTCGCTGAAAAAGACGGCACGGTTGTCGGGCGAATTATGGGCGTCGTAAATCGAAAACACAACGAAATGTTCAAATTAAAAAACGCCCGTTTCAGCTTCATGGAATGTTTTGAAGACAAAGAAGTTTTCGATGCCCTCATCGGCGATATAGAGCAATGGGGAAAATCGCTCGGTATGGATAAAATTATCGGGCCGTTTACTTTTTCCGATCGGGAGATGCAGGGTTTTTTAATCGAAGGATTTGAGCATGAGCCGGTGGTGGACAGTGCGACCAATTTTGAATTCATGCCGAAATTCCTCGAAAGTCACGGTTATGTAAAAGAACTCGACTGCGTGATTTACCGTTATCCTTTATCAAACTCCCTGCCCGAAATTTACGACCGGATTTACGACCGGGTCATGAAAAAGAAGACCATTAAATTCATCGAGTTTACGTCTCATGCCCAACTCAAGCCCTACGTCGTTCCCGTTTTACGATTGGTCAATGAATCGTTCGGAGACATTTACGGGTTCATCGCCATGACCGAAAGCGAAATGCACGACCTTGCAAAACGGTATTTGCCGCTTTTGGACCATCGTTTCGTAAAAATCGCATTGA
This sequence comes from Fibrobacteria bacterium, assembly GCA_037447435.1. Lineage (GTDB taxonomy): Bacteria > Fibrobacterota > Chitinivibrionia > Chitinivibrionales > FEN-1185 > FEN-1185. The sequence goes on along the minus strand of JBBIGR010000079.1, from coordinate 4,186 downwards.
AGGACGACAAGGTGGTCGCGATGATGATCGCGATGCCCAACATGTACAAGGGCATTCAAAAAGCGAAAGGCCGTTTGTTTCCGTTTGGCGTGTTTCATATTCTGAAGGCCATTAAAAAAGCCACGACCATCAACACCATGCTCGGTGCCGTGCACCCCGACTATCAGAAACAAGGGCTTGATGTGTTTTTGTCAATGACGACCATAAAATCGGCAAAACAGGCCGGCATGACCAGCGTCGACACGCATGTCGTGATGGAAGAAAACAACGACATGATGGGCGAATTGAAGCGGTACGGCGCCCATTTGCTGAAAAAATTCCGCGTGTATCAAAAAGCTTTGTAACCTTTCATATAATAACTGTCGAGAAGGATTGGCTATGGGTTTTTTTTCCGATAAAAGAGTCGTTATCACCGGCGGATCCAGCGGAATCGGCAAAGCCAGCGCCATGCTTTTTGCGAAACAAGGCGCACATGTCTGCATTGTCGCGCGGGATGCGGAAAAGCTGGAGAATGCCCGGAAAGAAATTGCCGCATGCGCACAAAGTCAATCCCAAAAAACGATCCGTTTCGAACTTGACATTGCAAATCGGGACGCGGTTTTAAAAGCGGGCGCGGCCATTGTCGAACAACTCGGCGGAATCGATATCTTGGTCAATTGCGCCGGAATAACCTGGCCGGGATATTTACATTCCATACCGGACAAGGTTTGGGATGACATAATGAATATCGATTATATGGGAACCGTCAATATGGTCCGGGCTTTTGTGCCTTTTTTTATGAAACAGAACCACGGTCACATTGCCAATGTTTCTTCGGTTTGCGGTTACATGGGAGTTTTCGGCTATAGCGCGTATTGTCCTCCCAAATTTGCAGTCACCGGATTGTCCGAGTGCTTGCGTCAGGACCTGCTTCGATACAATGTATCGGTCAGCGTTCTTTTTCCGCCCGACACCGATACGCCTCAACTTGCTGAAGAAAACAAGATCAAGCCGCCTGAAACAAAGGCTTTGGCCGGCAACATCAAGGTCATGGAACCGCGGCAAATAGCCCAGGCGTTGCTTAATGGTATTGAAAAACGAAAATTTACAATTGTTCCCGGGTTCATGAATAAAATCACCTTTTTCCTAAGCCGGCATTTTCCTTCCATTATTTGGATGATCGTTTCCGGCGATCTCCGTAAATTTTGGAAAAAACAAAACGCGTAACGGTTTCGCCTTTTCCGCAAAGTAGACACTATTCCGTTCTATGAAATTTTCATTATTTTTTTCCCTTGCGCTTTTTATAAGCTCTCAGATTGTTTCCGCTCAAACTTCGCATCAACTGTTTGTGATGGAACGCAGCACCAACAGCAATCGTTTGTATTACGAAGCCAATCTGGGGGCCGACAGCTTGTTGAATGAAAAACAACCGATACATGCCTATTGGGTAATGTGGCAAAAAGATCCTACGGGCAAAACGCGGGAAGAATTGTCTTTACTGGAAAAGCAAAAGGCTTTCGGCTTCAAAACCACCCTTAGTCCCAACAGGAAATTCGCCTGGTTTACCCTGATACCGTTGCCCAGTAGACCGATAAAAGTATCTATTATAAACTCACAGGTCGCCGCGGAGACCATGATCAATAATCGGTTTTCATTGCTGAATAAAATTTTCGTAAACACCGTCGAGAAAAATTTTCTGCCCAAAGTGCTTTACATTGAGTTATTCGGAAAAGACGCCAAAACCGGCGAAGATACGTACGAGAAGATATTGAATTGAAACCGGTTGGTTCAGTTGCCCGGTGCGTAGCGGGTTGGGTCTTTAACTCCTGCCTCAGCAAACCCTTTTTTCCGTAACCGGCAACTGTCGCATTCTCCGCAAGCAAAACCGTCGGCCGAGGGATCGTAACAGGAATGGGTTATGCCGTAGTCGAAACCGAGCGAAACGCCCCGGCTGATAATTTGAGCTTTTGTCAAATTAATCAACGGGGCATGAATGGTAAGCTTTTTTCCCTGAACGCCCGACTTGGTCGCCAAATTGGCCATTGTTTCAAAAGCCGCGATATACTCCGGCCGGCAATCGGGATAGCCGGAATAATCGAGTGCGTTCACACCGATAAAAATATCCGATACCCCGAGGATTTCCGCATACGCAAGCGCATACGCAAGAAACACCGTGTTCCGCGCAGGGACATAGGTATTGGGAATTTCGGACCGGCTTGAATCCAAATCGCGATTTTTAGGAACCGCAACGGCCGACGTGAGCGAACTTGTCGCCATGACGGAACCGTCTATCCTGATGATCTTATGTTCCAAAACCGAAAAATGATCGGCAACCCGTTTGGCGGCATCGAGTTCTACGCTGTGCCGTTGGCCGTAGTCAAAACTGAGGGCGTAAAGCAAATAGCCTTGGTCTTTTGCGATTGCGCAGCACGTTGCGGAATCGAGCCCGCCCGAGAGAAGAAGTATGGCTTTTTTATGCATAAATGAAGAACCTCGGAATCTTCATGCTGCAAACTTCAATAATTCAAGAGAAACACCTCTATGCGAAGCATCCTGAGCAAGAGTTAAAAGCCTTGCGTTCGTTTCATCGGAAACATATTCTTCTCCGCAATTATCACAAATTTGTGCTGGAACGTCTCTAAATACGAGGGTGGTTTCTTCATTTTCAAGAGTAACTGTAATGTGACCATCTTTTGTTAAACCATTTTTACAAATCGCACATTTCATTCTGATCTCCTTGAAAAATCATTCAACCATTTTCCAATATCCGGTTCATACACTGTGATTATGTATAAGCGTTGTTCGTCGGAATCAACACCCACCACAATATGTATCGGCCTGCCTACTTCCGATTTTCCATTTAATAATACGCTTGGAAAAGGATAATCGGTCTCATACTCTTCAATTATTAATCCATGATTTAGGACGTGATGTAAATCATTAGACGAAATATTTCTTTGATACATCCGTTTTGTCGCATGTATACGAATTTCAAGAGCCCAGGATTCAAAATTGGCATTTAGATAATCGCGCAATTTTTGCATATGGAAAAGATACTTCCTGCAAAATTAAACTAGAAAATGAATGGTTCCTATCGCCCCCGCTCATTTTCCCAAATGAATTTATGGATTTGCAAGCCCAAACGAACGCCGGGATTTTTTTGCACGATCCATTCGGCCAAATCTTTGGGTGCCAATTTTGAAGAATTCGGCGAAAACAGCACCGTGCAACGATTTGTCAATCTATAGCGCGAAACAAAATCGCAGGCCCATTCGAAATCCGGCCTGTCCGAAATGACGAATTTGATTTCGTCGTTTTGCGTTATCGCAGCGAGGTTCGGCATGAAAAAAGACGATTCGACGCCGCTGCCGGGACATTTAACATCAACAATTTTAACGCAGGAATCCGGCAATGCGGATATATCCTGGGATCCGTTTGTTTCGATAAGGACGGTATACGTATCGTCGCAAAGCCGGGCAACGAGGCTGACGACTTCCTTTTGCAACAAAGGTTCGCCGCCGGTAATTTCCACAAGCCGGCACTGTTGCGCTTCTACCCACGCGAGTATGTCGTCGAGGGACATCGGGGTGCCGCCGCTTTTTGCATATTCGGTATCGCAATATGAACAGGAAAGATTGCAACCCGTAAGCCTTACAAACGAGCATACTTCGCCCGCGAAGGTGGATTCCCCTTGAATACTTTTGAACAGTTCACAAACAGTAAGCATGGAGGCCCTATTTGAAATATGCCGCAGTATTACCGGGCGTTTCGGTGACTTCGATCCGGACTACGTTGCAATTCTCTTCGGCCAAAGCTTTTTCCATTTTTTCAAAAATGTATTTCGCGCAATTTTCCGACGAGGGGTTTTGGCCCATCGGCTCGAAAATGGAATTCAAATCGGCATGGTCGAGCTCCCTGATGATTGCCCCCAATTTACTCTTAAGTACCTTGAAATCGATTCCGATGCCGATTTTATTCAGCGTTTCGCATCGAACTACGGCCCGCACTCCCCAATTGTGACCATGGACTTTTTCGCAAAGCCCCTCGTAGCAATTGAGATGATGCGCTGCGGAAAAACTTGTTTCTGTTGAAATTTCGAACATAATGAATACCTTCTATTCTAATTCCCCTTCAAGATCCGGATTGGAAAATACTTGATATTATAGATAAAGGCCCCCGTTACGGAAGAAAGTTATCTTTTAAGATG
>JBBIGR010000078.1:0-9356 GCA_037447435.1 Fibrobacteria bacterium | reverse complement strand
CAGGGTGCCGGATCAAACAATAATCAGGTGCCGAATGGGGCAATATTATGCACTTAGCTTCACCTACGGATAAAAGCTCTAATCAAGCAACATTGCTTAGGCTGAAATGGTTTAGTTCGATAGGCGCCGATACTTATAAAATCCAAGCCTCGACGGATTCAACTTTTAATTCAGTTTTTACAGAAAACAAGTCAGGGCTCACGGATACATCAGATAGTGTAACCGCTCCACTCTTTAAAAATATGCTCTATTATTGGCGTGTAAATGCTACTAATTCGGCTAGTACAAGTGCATGGTCAGACATTTGGACTTTTACAACAATCCCACCAAGCCCATCCAAAGTATTGACGTTATTTCCTGTTAATGCGGCAACGATAGCCACAGATAGCGTAATGTTTTTATGGTCGAAAGCATCACCGAACGTTGATCATTATTGGGTAGAGTATGCATCGGATTCGATATTTACGACTCCCACAATTGATAGCGCAGTCACCGATACAACCAAGTTCGTACGCAACCTGCAGAATAGCGGGGCCTATTGGTTTCGTGTCAAGGCACATAATGCTGTTGGCTGGGGAGATTGGAGCATAAAAATTTCATTTACAGTAAAACTCATTACCAACATTGCGAGACCATTAGCAATTCCTAAGACGTTTAGCTTTGCTATTACCGGCCGCATGGGCGCAATTCGGTATGCTTTGCCAAAGACAGAACATGTTTCTTTACGGTTATATAGCCTTAATGGAAAACTGCAATTAGAACCTGTAAATATGGAGCAAGGTGCAGGATATTATTCATTGAATATGCAAAGAGGAGCTCTTGCCGCTGGGTCGTATTTGGTCATTTTCAGTGCAGGTGATTTTAATCGGCAAAAGATGGTTTTTATAATGAAATGAATTTATAGATCGCAACAGATCAAGTCCTAATCTGCTGCAAAAAACTTTGGTCAGGATTTAAAAATGAAGATTAAAGAAAATGATGAAAATTGCTGGACAAAAGAAAATATTAGACAACCTCCTTTAGAGTTGAGTGTGACGTTTGGTGAAGGCCACTTTCAGAAATATTGGGGGATTCTGGAACCATGGTAGAGTATTTTGTTTTGGTTTTGGATTCTAGACAACCGTGAATTTGCCAAAAAAAACTTTAAAAGTATTTTACCTAGGCTGTGAGTTCGCATTATACTAGCACCTTTAGCATGGAGGTTTTTAAAATCCTTATTAAAGCATTATTAATAGGATTTGCCAGGGGACTCGCTCTGTATGGCAAATATGGAGCCGGACAGTGATGGACACGGTTGTAAGGATAAAAATTCAAAAATAGCCACTTCTGACTATAACAAAATTGTTACTGGAACATTCGAAGAGTTTATTGGCAGAGTCACCGAAGAGCTAAAAAAGGAAGGGTTTGGAATATTGACTCAGATTGATGTAACCCTGGCGTTTAAAGAAAAGCTCAACAGGGAAAACTTCATAGGGTCGTGGATTCCCTTTAAATTGGGTGAAAAAAAATTGCTTTGCAAATTTACAATTGTCATTCTCCACCCAATTATTCATTGTGTTTTGTTCAAATCCAACAGAGGCAAAACCGGTATTTCTTTATCTCATCAGAATGAAAAACAAAGAATAATTTTACTGGAATTTATTAAACCTCGTAATAGAGGATATGGTAAACTGACTTGAAATTTTCTGCTTATTTTTTTAATATTGCCGCTGAATATTTTTTAAAGAAATTACAGATCTAATCTTTAACTTTAGAGATGCTTTCTGCCACATTAAATCTTGACGGTTTCTTGACGATTTCCGAAAAATGTGCCCTTAAAACGATAGAAAATAAAAATCTTGCCATCTTTCGAGACCGCCCCGATCGACCACTCTGGCACCTCTCCGAATCTGGAAAAAATATATCCGGAAACAGGGCTGTGCCAATGGAATAAGTGGATTAACGATTCAATTCCTGTCTCTTCGGTTTTGTCATTATATTTTCTCTACGGTCAGATGTACTTTTCCCTTATTATTTCCATACATTGCCCAGCCGTCATTTGCAAAACAATATAAATATCCAGGTTTTTCCACTTTTAATTTGTGCTTTTCGCCAATAAAGAACAGTTCATGCGTAGCCGGCGTGCCGTCGGTACCAGGGTTCTTGCAATTTGCAATAGCCCCGACAAGGCCGAACCATGGAATATCCCGTACCCGTTTCAACAGCCCCCACATATCCGCTCTGGGGTTTCCGAGCACGATTGTAACAAAGCCGTAATTGACAGCAACAAGAATGTCGGCCATACCGTAAAAAACTTTTGCCCAAAAGGTAATGCCCTTTGATTTTGCTCCTTTCGGACCAAGCTTGAACCATGCATCTTTCCACTCGCCCCTGGCAGAGAAAACATATGTACCTTCATGTAAAAAAATCCCCGAGGCATTCCAATGTTCGCAGGCGTAAATAGTAACATTTATTGATTGCCCCGGCGCCAAAATAACGGTCGATCTATAAGGAGCCTGGGATATCGGAGGGTTTTTTTGCCTGTCTGTGGCGATTTGATGAACGTTAGTTGTTTCTGGCGATATAAGGGGAACCGGTCTCGGTTGTGTTCTCAGATGTTTATACATGCCCACGCAAGCACGATGGGCAGTATCCCGAAAATTTGGCTTTATTTGATCGAGCATGGCGCTTTGAAACGCAAGACCGCAAGATGATGCCTCCTGAATCATCCAAGAGAGAGCTCCATCCGATAATCCGTGTTCGCGTCTTCCGCCGCCGACATCGCCGTGCTCGCCGGGAAACCAGACCTGTTTAACGCGTCCCGAATCCACGTCATGTTTAGTAATGTTGCTCCATAATGTCGGCATAAAACTGCAACGATCATCATCCAAAGAAAGGGCATGACGGGCATAGGTAACCTGGTTGCTATTTCCCAGTTCGGTATGATGGAACCGGTAATTTTTCTTTCGGTCGAACAACCAATTCAAAACAGGCAAATCGTCCGGAATTCCCAATGCGCCGACCGTGTCCCAAACGCCGATAAAATGAATGGGTGCGGTACGCATATGTTTGGAAGGCTTCAAATTGTGCAGGCCCGATTTGTCGCGGTATGCTTTGTAAACATCATCAACTGCGGGCCAACTGAGGACTTCCGGCGCAAGCAACCCGCATTTGTTTATCAATCCGCAAAGACTGCGCACTGAAAACGCTCCGCGACTGAATCCGAATAAATAAATATCGTCACCGTCTTGATACAGTTTGCAAAGCCAATGATAAGCACTTTTAATTATCAGATCGAGCCCGACTCCTGCCATTCCGCCTAAAAATCGTTTTAGAAAATTAAGATCGGCCCCGACGCCGGTATGATAATATTTGTATTGCACTATATCGGCAGAATCAATGTCCGCAATTGCATTGTGGATACGTACGACATTTGTTGGTTCCGCCTCACCGTATTGTTCCTGAAAAGGCGTATTCCAGGTACCGTCTATACAAACCGTAAGTCTTCTTTTCATGATCGTTGTTCCCCTCTATTGTGCGAATAAATGTCGCTTGTGTCAAAAACAGGGCCGGTGCATGCGGACAGTGCCTGAAAGATAATATAGTAATTCTTGATAATGGGAAGGCAAATTCGCATTATCGGGAAGGAATTGAAAATCAACGGCTCATCGGTAGGAATTTATTGAAGGTTTCCAATTAAATAGCCTGCAATGCAAAACTGCGAGGCTGGTATGGTTATTGCGCATCTCTTATACGTAATATATGGTGGAATCGGCGCGCTCGTGGAGTTGTCGAAAAAAAAATCAATAAAGCGAGGTTGGTATGAAGATCAATAAAATGCAAAAAAAATTGCTCATATCCGGAGCGGGGGCGGTTGGTGCCATAAGTCTTGCTGCTTTAGCAGGATCGGCGTGGTATCATAGAGCGTTCTATGAAAAGGCCAGAAAAGGACTCAATGAAAAACTAAAGGACTCAAAAATTGCTTTAGACGCGGCTTTTGCGAGGGTACAAAGCGCTTTTGAAAAGATTAAACGCGAAGCCCCTAAATCCAAACAACCTTGAACCTTTCACCGGAGGCGTTTATGAGGAAATTCATGAGACTTATGACAAGCATTTTCCGGCTTGCATCATTTGCCGGGGTATTATTCGTGGGATGGAAAATCGTTCGGCGTTGGCATGAAGGACTTGCTCAAAAAACCGGTCATGTCGTTGATACAACGGTGAAAGCGGCAGCCGAAAAACTGGAACAAACCGCTGTTGCTTTAGAGGAATGGGCAATTAATGGCAATGGTGAGCATTTCGGCAAAGATCTGGATAATGTTTTGATGGACACAAAGAAAACATTGGATGCGGCGTCGGGTCTTATGCAGGGTGCTTTAAACCATTCAAAATAGAAAATTACCCAACCATGTTTTTCAGCGCGAACGAAATAATCGATATGGCAATATCGATTGAGGAAAACGGGGAGTTTTTTTATCGTGAAGTTGCCAAATCGATGGTCGGCGGACCGGTGAAAAGCCTTTTTTTGTATCTTGCCGATGAAGATGCGAGACACAGGGACATATTTAACGGATTAACCTCATCTGTCAAAACGATGGAGTTGACTTTTGATGTTACACACGAGGAATATCCCGGTGAATATTTGGAATATTTGAAGGCCTTTACGGATAATCAAGTGTTTACCAAAAGCGGTGCCGGAATCAAGGCTGCCCGGCGCATGTCGACGCAGGTCGAGGTACTTGATTTTGCCGCTCAAATCGAGCTCGATTCGGTGCTGTTTTATACGGAATTGAAGGAAATACTTCATAAAAGTCAATGGCCGATCATCGATAAAATAATCAGGGAAGAACGGGGGCATTATGTAAAGCTTTCGGAACTAAAGGAATCCGTAAAAAACCGTTTACAACTGTGAGAGGTGCCGTATGGATAAGGTCGTTCATTTTGAGTTACCGTTTGAAGATAAAAAAAGGGCGATGAATTTTTATGAAAAAATGTTCGGCTGGAAAATGAATGATTTACAGGACATGAATTACGTGATGGCCTATGCGGCTGAAACGGATGAGAACCGCATGGTGTCGGAAAAGGGGGCAATCAATGGGGGGTTGTTCCAAAAAAGTAAGGACGCTCAATATCCCATTGTCGTCATTAATGTGCAATCTATAGACGACACTATATTAAAAGTAAAAAAGTCGGGCGGAACGGTGGTGACGCCGAAACAGCCGATACCGAACGGATCGTACGCGCGCATTACCGATACCGAGGGTAATATCATAGGTATAGTCGATAGTTCGCAAAAGTGAAACCGCATATAAAAGGAGAAATCACATGATAGCTATTACCGGGGCAACTGGCAAGACTGGTGAAAAACTGGCGCGATTGCTTCTTGATAAAAATGTCAAAATACGCGCCGTGGGAAGATCTTTGGAAAAACTTTCTGCTCTGAGGGATAAAGGAGCGGAGGTCGCCGTGGGCGATCAAGCCGATTCCTCGTTTTTGACAAAAGCGTTTGCAGGGTGCGAATCGGTGTATTTATTGATTCCTCCAAAAATGGATTCGCCCGATGTGAGAAAATATTACAACATTATGGGAGATGCTGCAATAGAGGCTGTACGGAAAAATGGGGTTGAAAAAGTCGTGTTTTTATCGAGTCTGGGAGCAGAATTGGATGCAGGCACGGGGCCTGTTGTTGGGCTTCATGATGTTGAAGCGAAATTGGAAAAATTGAACGAAACAACAATCGCGTTTCTTCGTGCCGGGTATTTTATGGAGAATACGCTCATGAATGCTTCACTTATAAAAACCCAAGGAATAAACGGCAATTCAACGCCGCCGGATGCTCCGATAGCAATGGTGGCAAGCCATGATATAGCCAAGAAAGCGGCGGAGTTGTTGACAGATGCTTCATTGAAGGGGCACGTGATCGTCGATTTATTCAGCGAAAGGATATCCTATAAAGAAGCGACGAAGCAAATAGGCGAGGCGATCGGCATTCCGGGGCTAACCTATGTGCAATTTCCCGATACTGAAGCCATCAAAGCAATGACTTCCATGGGAGTGAGTGCAAACCTCGCCCAAGCCTTTGTCGAACTATCTGCGGCGTTAGGGAAGGGAAGGATAATGCCGACGCAAATTGACCCTCTTAAGCCGAACGGGGAGACAAAATTCAAGACCTTTGCAAAAGAGGTGTTTGAACCGGTTTACAAAAAGGCTTAAATTCTTGATTGAGATAAGAATTGGAAAGGAAAAACATGAAAAGATATCTTTCGATTGGCGGACTTGTCGTGGGACTTGTTGCAACGGTTTTGTTTGCGGGAGGAGACAGTATGTTGCTTAAAATCGGGAGTCAGGCACCGGATTTCAAACTTGTTGCCTCAAACGGCGATACCGTAAAATTAAGCGATTTTGCGGAAAAAAATAACGTCGTTCTGGTATTTTACCCCGGCGATGAGACGCCGGGCTGCACAAGACAACTCTGTGCAATTCGGGATGATTACGACAAATTCGAAGCAAAGGATACAAAGGTTTTCGGGGTGAACCCGGCAAGCATCGATTCGCATAAAAAGTTTGTAAAGGCACAAGGGTATCAATTTTCATTGCTTGTCGACGAAAGTTTAAATACCGCAAAAAAATACGGTTGCGACGGCTGGCCTGTGGTAAAACGCACCGTATATGCCATAGACAAACAGGGAAAAATCGTTTTTGCGCAACGGGGGATGCCTTCAACCGATGAGATATTAAAAGCCATCCCGGGGCAATAGCGATCAATTCGAACCTTGGTCCGAAGGCAGGGGCTTTGGTGTCCGTAGTCTTACTTTGTCGAAATCCAATGGGGCGTTTTGGGTATATCGAAAGATTCGTCAAGTCGCCACCGTTGCACATTTTCAGCGGTTTGTTGCAAAACGAACCCATGGTTTTTGTAAAAGTCTTTTGTCATGCCGTTTTTTATAGTGGAAATATACAAACCGTAAACGGGTTTTCTTTGGGTTGCATTAATCAAACGAATGCAATGGGATAACAGTGCCGTTTCCGCGTGTTTACCAAATGCCCTGCAGCTTAAAATGAATGAATCGATGTTGTCGCCCATTATGCACGCACAGCCGATAATGCCGTAATCTCCATAATTGTCTTGCATTCTCATGTAAATAAGCCTATTACCGGCATGGTGCGCAATTTCCCGCAATTGAGATTCGCTGTATCGCTTTGTGGTCAAATTAAATTGATTGGTTTTTGCGAATAATTGGGCTATGCGGGGAAAAACCGCGTCCTCTGCTTGCTGAATGGAAACTCGGATGTTAGAGTTGACCAGAAACTCTTCGACGTTTTTTGCAAGGGCCTGTGCCGAAACACGGTTTCTTTGGGTCGCATACGATAGGGATTTGTTTCTGTCTTCTATTGTCAATTGGGTCGGCCAAATCCGAGTGAAGGACTTCAGCGCGTTTGCATACGCAAACGGCGATGCGGGCAAGGCGAATGTGCAAACCTGCGGCAAAGCGCTTTGCATCAAGGCCCGTTCGGCAGGACTGTCGTCGATAAACAGTATGGCATCCAATCCGATATTGAGCTCTTCGGCAATTTGGAGCATGTTTTTGGGCTTGTCGTCCCAATTGATGCGAAAACAGGAAATCATCGGGGGCCGGATCATCATATGCGGATGTTGCTCGAAAATTTCCAACGCATCGCAGGTATTGTTTTTACTGTTGATTGCAAGAATGATTCCCTGCTTGTATAATTTGACGATTTCTTTTTGAAGATCCTTGTAGGCTTTTCCTTCGCCGCTGTCGCTCAGAGTTATTCCTAAAGCACCGCTTTCCCCCGCAATACCTCCCCACAACGTGTTGTCGCAATCCAAAACAAGGCACTTGATAGGCGAGGCGTCGAACTGTTTTAGCATGTCGGCGATTCTGGTTGCGATACAGGAAAGCATTTGGGGGGAAAATGGCATTTGCGTCTTTGCGGACTGTTCTTCGTCGTAGGTGTTTGCAAATCCGATAAGCCTGGACATTTCATCTGCGTCAAGAATATATGCATCGGGTATCGATCTGCACAGGGATACAAACATTCGTTGGCATTCCATGAACAAATCAAACGGCGAGTCCTTCTGAAACCGGCTAAGAAATCCCATGGGATGAAGGCAATCGGAAATTGGGGAAAAAACAAGCACTTTTGCCGGAGTTTTTATCCGGAATTTCCTCAGCGCCTTGCCGACGGTGTCGAACGCTTCCTCGATTTCCCTTTGGACCGGTAAAACGTCGTCTCCATATCCAAAATTGTAAAGCAACGGAAGCAACGGTCGCCAATCCAGCGCCAATATGCAGGCGTCAAGAAACGCGAACTCGCCGGGTGTCTCGATCAATTCCTTCGTATGACTGTCCGTTTTTCCGACAATGATATCGCTTTGTGGCAAAACTGTATCAACGCTCACGGCCAAAGGCTCAAGAGAAATATTCCCGCATATTCCGAGCTTCATACTATGCAGTCCTGGGATAAGAAAACCGGTTACGTATCAAAACTAATTCAATGATCTTGGGCATCGGCTAAATACCGGTTCGGATTTTAAATTTTTTAAGGCAACAGGTAGCTAAAAAATTTTTTTAGATTTTGTGATCTGCGTCACACTATTCGACTCTCGGTCGATTTATTTTGTATATGGTTAAAAGTTTCTTTTAAAGAAGAATAAATCGGATAGGAGATTTTAAATGGTTAAAAAGAAGAATGTTTTATTTGTTATTATCGGGATAGTGGGGGGCTGTTTTTTATCATGCACGAATATAGCAAGCCCTTTTACCGATCCCGGAAATGCAAAGGCGTATCTATATATCGTCGATTCGAACTTGCTCGTGAGTACGGGAACAGAGGTAACCGATACGGTCGGCAAAACTTTGAAAGTCGGCGTGTGCCCGTATCTGTTTAATTTAGTTGATTCTATAGAGATAACAATTGCAAAGGACGCGGGAAATCCTGATACGATTTTTAAAACTAAAAATTTTAAATCCGATACCGACACGCAATGGTGCAGTATAACTTTCAAAACAATCGGGGTCCATAATGTCATGGCAAGGGCATTTATCCAAGGCGGAAATTCCCATGATTATACGGGGAAAATAACCATAGTAGGTAAAAAACTGGTTCCGCTTATTATACCTGCAGCGGCGACAATCAATGAAGGTGATATGGTCACCTTTGGCGTATCAGTGCAAGGTGATACCACGATGACTTTTCAATGGTATCACAGTGAAACGATTATAGCGGGTAAAACCACTTCGACCTTTGGCATTGCACAAGTTTCCATTTCCGATACCGGCAATTACAAATGTCGTATAACCGACAAATTTGGCGATTCTGCGTTTACAACCCCTGCACATCTTGCCGTTATCCCA
>JBBIGR010000077.1:0-9537 GCA_037447435.1 Fibrobacteria bacterium | reverse complement strand
TACGTTCTCCCATTTTGCCTCCGGAAACTGTAAACATATTTCCGGACTAGACCGGTTCCGATAAAACGGAGCCATATGCAGAGGGGGGTAAAGTATTTTTATTTCAATCAATACTTATCGGGGCTCTTTGCAACCGACATTAGATTCAGAGAGCACCTGATCGAGTAACACCATGCTTCCATAAGAACGGGTACACCTACAAATGCCGACTAGTTTACATTGGGACAATTGGATAATAAATGTTACCGCAGCTGGTACGACAAAATCTTTTGCCCAATACCAGGATTTGATCGATAAGGGCGAATTTGATGCAGTTGAATCCCTTTGCATGGAGCAATTGGAAAAATTCCCTTCGGACGTCGAATACTATTTGCCTGCCTATCGGCTTTTTATTAAAAGGAAAGAAGCGGATCGGGCTGGCGCATTGTTGCAATTGCATGTCGATTGCCTGCGCTCGCGGGAAGACGTCGCTTCGGAAAACGCTTTATTGCAAAAACTGCTTTTGTTTTGGCCCGACTGTTCGGTGGCCCGGAACGGCTTGATCGGTCATTTAAAACTAATGTACGGTTCCAGTCCGCATTTTGACGAGTTGTATAAGAAGCTCAATGTCGCGACAGGAGAAGGATTAGATACGCTGAAGCTCTTTGAAGCCTGGCTCAGGTTCGATGAAGGCAGGATCGTGTATATGCCTTCGAAAGGGGTCGGTCGCGTTAGGGAAGTCAATTTGTCGATCCAGGTCATCAGAGTCATTTTCAATAAAGAGCAAATGTCGTTTAAAATCGATGAAATCCAACGCTTATGCGTTTCGCTGTCTCAAACGCATTTTCTTTACAAAAAAGTTTCGGATCCGCAATCGCTTATAACTATGGCCGAATCCCAACCCGGGGAATTGCTGAATTATTTATTTACAAGCGTTAACCGGCCCCTTCCGTTGAATGAATTACGGGATATGCTAGCGGGGATTGTCCAGGACAAAGCATGGAATTCATGGTGGTCTAAAGCCAAAAAAGACCCGCGCCTGTTAATCGGCTCCGGTACCAAACCCGATATCAGTTTCAACAATTCGGCCGATGCAACCGTTCTGGCGATCAAGTCGCAATTTGATAAAGCAGACCCGTTTGAAAAACTCGCGCTCTTGCAACAACATGGCAACAAATTCAAAGACCTGCAAATCGTTATGGTCAAGGAAATCATCGATTTTGCCAATTCGCAAAAAGATGTGCAGGGATCTCTTAGTTTGGAAATTTATTTGGAAATGGAGCAAATTGCCAAATCCTCTCTTTCCGGATTTTCCTTTGACTATAAGGAAATTTTATTACGGCCCTCGATCGTCGAGATCATCTCGGAAATCAAAGACCGGATATCGCGGAAAAACGCGTTGGGTTATGTAAAGGAGCTTCGAAAGGATTGGGCGGCCGTATTTGAAAAACAGATCAGGACGGAACCCGATTCCCAATGTATCGAGTTCATCTACGATTCGTTGCGATCCGAAGAAAATGCCGATATCCGTGAGAGAATAATAAGCCAGGCCATCGACGACCCTACGTCGATGCCGCGACTATATTTGTGGTTGTGCAAGGAAATGCCTTCAAGGCCGGAATTGTTGTCAAGAGCAAATGCCTCCTTCGTATTGTCGCTTTTAAGGATATTGGATCATAAGGTTTTCAAGGGTAACGGCTCGGCCTTGCGGAAACTATTTGATCTCGGGGAGGCTGCCGATAGGGCCGTGGTCGGCATTTCCGTCCAAGACGCTTCTCGGGTTCTTGAATCGCTCTCAAAAGACAATGGATTGGAAGATTATCGTAAAGATAGGATTCGCGAGGAGATTTTCCACTATCATCCCGGATTGCAAGGCAAGAAAACGGAATTGATTTATGTGACAAGCGCCAAAATCGAGGAAAAGCGTGAAGAACTGCAAAAACTGGTCAAGGTCGATATCCCGCACAACAGTTTGGAAATACAGAGAACCAGAGAATACGGCGACTTGCGAGAGAATTTCGAATACCATGCCGCCCGGGCAAAACAGGAATTGCTTTCGTCGAGGGCAAAATCGCTGCACGACGAACTGAAAATCACGCGGACCATCGAATCGTTGCCCGCAGAGAATTCTAAAATCGCCATCGGCTCGAGAGTATTTCTGCGGAATGAGACGGGCGGTGAAATCGTCATCACGATTCTCGGGCCGTGGGATTCGGATCCTTCGAAAAATATTCTTTCGTATACGTCGGCTGCAGGAACCGCTATGCTTGGTTGTAAAGTCGGTCAGACTGTCGAATATAATGAAAAGAAATATATCGTCGGGAACATTGAACCGTGGCAGAGTACCTCGACCGCGGTTCAATAAATAGGTGAGGGCTATGCGGGGCCGAACGACCTGGCGAAGAGGTCTTCTATCGCTTTCCTGCCATCTTCCGTCAATTCGCGCGTGCCGGTTCCGCAAAACGTGGTTTCGTGAATTACGGGTGAATCCATGAGCCATTCCCCGTGTTTCCAGGTGAACCAGCTTTTCTTTTCCTTATCGAACACATGAACGTTCCTATTGAAAAACTTTCCAAGCTCTACCCCCCAACCGGTGCCGCCTTTTACCGTGTTGTCGTCCTGGATGATGCCGATGGCGAAAATCTGGGAGCCTTTGCTTACCATATGGAACGTTGCTTGGCAAACGCGGCGGATCTGTTCCGCCTGATGGTAGTGGCGATGCATATGCAGCGATACGATATCCATACTAATATCACCGTGTTTGAGTTCGTCGTCGCTGAGCATAACAACATTTTTTTCGCGTTTGATATAATGTCCTTCGAATGAGAACGTGGTTTCCGTAACGCCCCAGCGTTCCGCACATTCGCCGAAATACGACTCCGCACCCACATGGCCGCCGGAAAAGAGCATGCACGAAGATGGTTTAAGCATATTGCCGATCCCTTTCTTTTTTCGGGTTAAGCAGCAAAATAAATCACGAAACAAAGCTGGCAAAATAAATTGTATCGAATGCCGCGCGATCATTTTTTTTCACCCTTAACCGTGCAAAAAGTATATAATCACAAACAAATATAAAGCTAAAGACTTAATACTACTATGCGTATGACAAACATGTATTCATTCTGCCGATTACTGCCGCTTTTTTCGAGTTTGATCATCCTCTTTATCATTGGCTATGTCGCCGGACAACGGAAAAGAGGCGGCGTTAATCGCGCCTTTATCCTATTGTTTCTCGATTTATTCGCCTTGACATTATTGGAATATTTTCTCAGGCAAAACGTCGGTCACAGAAACCTTCTCAACGTCACGTTACGGGCAATCGCGTTTTTCGCGACATTTAACGGCTTTCTCTTTTTAAACGTCGTTTATGCGATGTCTTCGAAAAAGCACGATATCAGTTTTTATTTATGGGGAGTCGTTGCGTCTTGTTACGGTATTGCAATGCTCTTTTTTGGAGCGTCGATTGCAGACCCGTTTCCAGGCAGCGGAAATGCCGGGTATGTTCCGAGCAAATTGTTTTTGCTTCTTTTTTTCACCTGCATCACTTTCCCTGAAGTACAGGCATTTTTTATCGCGATAAAGTATTGTTTGACAACCACCGACCATAGAAGAAAAAGGGAGTTTTTTTTCCTTTTGGTCGGCACCGTTACTGCCGGCGCGTTTTATGCTTTTTTCGTCATACTGCTGCCGGTCGCCTTCCATGTTTTTTTTCCCGCGCAATTTACTTCGGTTTCTTTCGTCGTGTTTGCCTTGGTTCTTTTCAGAGCCGTCACCAAACACAAATTCATGTCTATTGACGTGGACCAAATACAGCAAGTTTCCCATCAGCTTTTTTCGAACATGCGCGATGCGGTTGTGCTTTTAAATTCAAACGGAGATGCCATTCAGGCAAATAAAGCGGCTTTTGACTTATTCATGATAACTCCGGGAAAAATAGATGAAACGAGAAAATATGCCGCAAGCGTTTTTTCGTGGAGCTTGCTTTTAAATAAAATACCCGGGTATAAATTCGACGAGACCTACAGCGATGCCTCCCTGACGCTATCGACCGAACAAGGTGAACGGACTATTTTATTGTCGCAATCTATGGTCAAGGAATCCGACAATTCTTTGGGGCGACTTTTGGTCGTCCGCGACATTACCGGCGAACGCAAAATGGAACAGGAATTGGCAAAATCCAGACAAATCGAGTCGCTCGGGATTTTGGCCGGAGGTCTTGCCCATGACTTTAATAATTTGCTGACCGGGATTATGGCAGCTTTTTCGCTCATTAAACGGAATACGTCGGCAGATAGAGACCTGCTCGAAACCGCGGATCACGGATTGCAGGCGTCGGTTCAGGCGGCAAAACTCACCAAGCAACTTTTGACGTTTGCGAAAGGCGGAGAGCCGGTGAAAGAAACGGTCGATGTGCGACCCCTCATCACCGAGACCGTCGAATTTGCCCTGCACGGTTCCGGTTGCACCTGCGCATTTTTCCTTTCCGATGATGTTGATCGAATTGTAGCGGACAAAGGACAAATTTCGCAAGTGTTTCAGAATCTGACCATCAATGCGGTGCAGGCCATGCAGAACGGCGGCACGATCACCATTCATGGAAAACGCCGATATATCGGTCCGAAGGACAACTTGCCGCTAAATGAAGGCGAATATATAGAAATCGTTTTTTCGGACACCGGGACCGGTATTGCAAAACCGGACATCGACAGGATCTTTGAGCCGTATTTTACTACGAAACAAAACGGAAACGGTCTTGGCCTGGCGACCGTTTACAGCATCATAAAAAAGCATAAAGGTCACATCACCGTTACGTCGAAACCGGGGCTGGAAACTTCATTTTTCATTTATTTACCGTATGTAAAACATGCAATTGCGCCGGAAACAACCCAATTACAACAGACAGTCTCTTATTGCGGAACCGTCCTGGTCGTCGACGACGATCCGGTCGTTTTGGAATCTTTGGAGAAAATATTGCAATGGATAGGGTTTTCTACCTTGTCCGCGGGTAACGGAATCGACGCCATCCGGGTTTATAACGAATTTACAAACAAGGGAAACTCCTTCGCGTTTTGCATTTTGGACCTTACCATGCCGGGCGGATTGAACGGCAAGGATTTAGGTGTGATGTTGCGGAAAAAGGACAATACCTTGAAAATCATTATTGCAAGCGGCTATCACGACGATCCTGTGGTTGCGCGATTTTCGGATCACGGGTTTTCGGCCGCATTGACAAAGCCTTTTGATATTGACAAAATAAAAGACGTTATCGGTACCGTTTTATCCGCCTGATTTTTTTACCTTGAACCCGAGCTTTGCAATAGAATCAAACAATTTGTCGCGATGATCGCCTTGGATTTCGATACAATCGTCTTTGACGGTTCCGCCGGTGCCGCATTGTTGTTTGAATTGCTTTGCCAGTGACGTCAAACGTTCCTGTGAGAGGGGAAGGCCCGATATAACAGTCATCGTTTTTCCTTTCCGCCCCTTGGTCTCACGTGAAATTCTCACAAAACCGTCGTTTTTAATCACGGGTTTTATCGTTTTGCAGTTACAGTCGTCCAACGGGTTGTTGCAGGAGGGGCACATCCTGCCGTGCAGCGTGGAATACACAAGTTCCGAATCCATTATTCTCCTTTATGCGCCTCATAAAACCGTTCGTAATCGGCCAGGTTACTCTCGAGCAATGACGGCGTGTCGAGTCCGTAAGGGCAGCGGAAACCGCATTGGTTGCAGTGCGTACACGATTTGATCAACCTCATTTTGTTTTGCCAATCTTCGGACAAAAACGGACGGTACGGCGCCCTTCTTAAAAGTAAAAACATCCGGGCCGCCCAATTGATTTGTATGCCTTGCGGACAGGGCATGCAATAACCGCAGCCTCTGCAGAACATGCCCGAAAGTTCGGCCTTGTCGCGGTCGATGGTCTTTTGCAAATCGGCATTTAAAAGCGGCGGATTTTTTTCAAAGCCGAGAATTTCCCGTAATTCGTTCACGCGCTGGATGCCCCAAATCGGGACTACGTCGGCGAATTGCCGCAAAAAAGCGAATGAAGTTTCGGCTTTTGTAATGAGCCCGCCCGATAGCGGTTTCATGGCAATTATCCCGCAAGAAACCTTTTTGCATAAGTCTATGAGGGCAATGTCATTGTCAGACGATAACGGGTTAAGCGGGAATTGTATCGTGTCGTACAGGCCTGATTCCGCAGCTTGGATCGCTGTTTCTATACTATGATTGGTAAACCCCTTGAACCGGATCATTCCTTTTTTTTGGGCTTCGCATAATCCTGCAAACGAACTGTCGGGATCCGAAGGGTCGGGGAGAACCGAGGGGTTGTGCAATTGCAAAAGATCCAGGTAATCCGTCCGGAGGTTTTTAAGGCTGGTTTCAATGTCCTTCAAAAGTTCCGATTTTGTCGTTGCAAGGGATTTTGTCGCGATAACGACCTGTTGCCTTTTTCCATCGAACGCCAAGCCAAGCTTTTCCTCGCTGTCGGAATACATCCGGGCGGTGTCGAAAAAATTCATGCCATTGTCAAATGCGATGTTCAATAATTCGACGGCTTCGGAACGGCTAATCCGTTGAATAGGCAATGCGCCAAAACCGCTCCGGCAAACCGATAACCCGGTTTTTCCCAAAGGGACGAATGAAACCGATTTATTTGCCAAATATGACCCCCAACACTTTTTGCGTATCGCTTAAATCCTTAAAAACATAATCGGCACCGGCACTTTGCAATGCCTCCAAAGACGGGTGGCCGGTTGCAACCCCGACTGCCGTTGCGCCGATCGAATGTGCTGCCTCGATATCATTTGGAGTATCGCCAAATAAAAAAAACTTTGTTTCTTTGTCAAGATGGTACAGTTGTTTGCAGCGTGAAAGCGCCAGCGCGGCAAGGTGTCGTCTGTCGGGATGATCCGATCCGAAACCGCCGAATGAAAAAAAGGAATCGATACCCGCTTTTTTTAATTTGGACCAGGCAATTTTCTCAAGGTTTCCGGTAACAAGGCCGCAAGCGACATTGCTTTGTGAAAGCGATTCGAGCAAAACAGGGATGCCCGGGCATACTGTTACGGTATCGGTTCGGTTGAAGTGTTCAAAATCTTTAATCATGACATCCATACATTTGGCGATTCGCGCCTCAATATCCCGGGTGTTCCATCCGGCATCCGTAAGGATGGCATGAATAATTTGTTGGTCGGTTAATCCATGATGGGTAAATACATTTAATTCGATATCAAGATTGTACGCTGATTTCATGGACGACAAAAATGCCAGGAAATGAGCTTTTGAACGTGCGATCAAAGTTTTATCTATATCGAAAAGTGCGATACGGTTCAATGGTTACGTTCCTTTAAAAGAGTACGGTTAAAACAGGCGTTTTTAAAATACAATAGTACGGAGTCAAGACGCATCGCAATCCGTAGATCAAATTCCGGTCCCCGGTTTTGTTCCTTTAAACGAAAAACAGGAAATATTTTTATCGTATGATAAAAATCGTTTGCAATTTTCTTTTCATTCTGCTGCTCGTTCCATTTTCCCCTGCCGCAGAACAGGTAAAGAATTATCGAACCGAATTTAGCGCATGTTCATTATCGTCGGATACGACATTGTACATAGGACTTCGGTCGTTTACGATGGATTCGATATCGAAAATGCTTATTGTAGACCCCAACGATATGAAGACGCGCATCGTTTTCCGGTCCGTCGTGGCCGGCAAGGATTACCCTTTGTCCTATTTGCATACGGCGCGTAAAACTTCGGCATATATGCAGGCGCTCGATAGCGCGCTGAAAAACCGGCTATCCCTTCAGGATGCCGGTTTACGACACGGTTATTCGATGCAAAAAGGAATAGAGCTGACGGCGGACTTATGTCCATCGGGGAAGCACCTTGACAGATCGCTTTTTAAAAAGCTGATAGAAACCTTCGGGGAGAGACAGAAGCCAATTCCAATTGCCTTGGCAGTTACCGGGAAATGGATGGAAAACCATGAAGGGGACCTGCAATGGCTGATGGACCTTGAAAAAAAAGGATATTTTTCCATTACCTGGATCAATCATTCTTATAATCACCGAATGGCCAAGGATATCCCGCTCAAACAAAATTTTATTTTGGAAAAAGGTACCGATATTGAATCGGAAGTATTGCGGACGGAAAAAAAAATGATAGAGCATGGTATAACGCCGTCGGTATTTTTCCGATTTCCGGGGCTTGTGTCGGATAGTATGGTTTTTTCAAAAATTATCGGATACGGTCTCATTCCTATTGGTACCGATGCATGGCTTGCAAAAAAGGAAAAACCGTCAAATGGATCCATTGTGCTGGTTCATGCGAACGGTAATGAGCCCTATGGCATTAACCAGTTTTTTAAATTGGTTAACGATAAAAAAGACAGTATTCATGCCGGAACATGGCTTCTCTACGACTTGCGAAAAAGCATTATTGAAGAACAATCCGGTAGATAGCGAATCGGTTTATGTGTTTTTTTTACATAATTAAAAAAAACTCATGCCGCCTTCCTGCATCTTCGAATTACACATTCTACTATTAAAAAATCTTGTTTTTCAGTAAATTTGGTAAACAAGATGCATTGTATATCAAATCCTCAGTCTCCTTAAATTGAAAAATTTATTTATGTTTTATAATTTTTTATTGATTATATTATTGAATATCTGGTAAACAATTTTTTTTGGGTATTTCGGTGCTTTTAAAACGATTAAATACAATCTAAAAATCAAGGAGTTACGTGATGAAAAAGGGTATTATCGGT
The DNA here is from genome assembly GCA_037447435.1 of Fibrobacteria bacterium. Taxonomy (GTDB): domain Bacteria; phylum Fibrobacterota; class Chitinivibrionia; order Chitinivibrionales; family FEN-1185; genus FEN-1185. The sequence continues at coordinate 788 of JBBIGR010000077.1, read as the reverse complement.
TTGGTCGGAGCTGCTGCGTTTATCACCTTATATTGTTTTTGCGGAGATAGTAGCACGAATGCTCCGGTCGAAGCCGTTACCACGACACCGATTTCGAGCTTGAAACTTGATACTTTGGCTTTTCCCGGATGGTCTCAATCCGATTTCATGTCAGATCCTTCCGACAGTTTAAATTTGGCTGTCAATGGAGAAATGGTGAAGCTGAATAATAATGGGGCAAAGTACTTTAGCCAACAAGTTTTGAATAATGGCGATCATCAAGCAAAATTACTGGTCATTGATTTTGCAACAATTCAGGCGGCAAAAAAGAATTTCAGCGATTATTACACCACAAACCAGGCTAATGCCACCGCGCTGGGAGCAAATTCCCTTGCAACGGTATTTGTCACAAAAACGGACTTTTATTATTCCGTATTTGCTCAAATCAATAAGTATTATATCAAAATGGATGTTTCAATCAACGGCGATAATACATTTGCCGATGCTGCTGCAAAGGCCTTTTACAATAAATATGTATCGCTTGTAAAATAAAAAAGCATTAAGAAGATAAACTTTTATCTGTTTGGGGAGGCAGTATGAAGATTTCGAGGCGTGGCTTCTTAAAAGCATCAACCGCAGCTACTGCTGCGGCAGCCACAATGTCGGGGGGGTTGGTGCAAAACGTATTAGGAGCACCTGAAGCATCTATGGCCGGGCCCGGCAATAAATGGCCCGGCAGGGTTGTTATCAATTTGGGGCATCGCGCGTTTCTGTGGGTAGCCCCAACAGGTTGTGTTTAGAGTCATAAT
>JBBIGR010000076.1:0-11699 GCA_037447435.1 Fibrobacteria bacterium | reverse complement strand
ATAACTCTAAACACAACATATTGGGGCTACCCACAGAAACGCGCGATGCCCCAAACAACTTTTCCCGTTTTTAACATAAAAGGAGTACTGTATGGCAATTTCAAAATTTTCCCCGGCCTTTTCAATTGTTCTTTCTTTGAGTACCCTTGCTATAGGTGCCGGTCAAAAAACAGACGACTCTTCTCATCAATGTATTAACCCGGTTTCACAAACACCCCATAAAGCCGTGACCCAAATGCCGCATGACAGCGCTACAGGCGTTCACAAAAAATCAGCAGGTGATGCGGCTTCTGCAAATCAATCAAAAAAAGGACCCGATAAAGAACTCTTGTTTTTCATGAACCCGAACGGCCATCCCTGCCAAATGCAGCTTGCGATTCTCGATGGGATGAAAGACAAGCTTGCATCGCTGGCAATAATAAAATATGTCAAGACAACCGACCAAGCAGACCAATATGCGTTTTCCCAATACGGCATTCGGGGGCTGCCTTCCCTGATAATACTCGACAAAAACGGGAAAGAACTGAAAAGGTTTACTCCCGGAATTCAGGATGAAAAAACAATATTATCCGCACTGAATGGTTCTGAAAAATAAAAAACGGAGTCGGTTATGACGGATACAATAAATATTGCTTTGGTGTTTTCGGCCGGAATTGCCAGCGTTTTATCCCCATGCGTTCTTCCTGTGATTCCGATTGTTGTGACCGGTACAAGTGATGATCACAAATCCCGCCCGGTACTGATTGTTTTAGGTTTATCAATAACCTTTGTTCTTATGGGAGTGCTGTCATCTCTATTTGGTTCAGCTATTGGCACAAAAATGATTTATATCGAAAAAATTGCCGGAGCCTTGATAGCTCTATTCGGAATACTTTTATTATTTAATATCAATTTATTCAAACACCTTGGTTTTTTTTCGCAATTCGCCCAAAAATCGCATGGACGGTTCGGTGGATTTATTCTGGGCCTTACATTGGGAATCATTTGGATACCGTGCATTGGCCCTATGTTGTCAGGCGTCCTGGCTATGGTTGCAGCCCAGGGGAAAGTTACAACCGGCATTCTGCTCCTTTTTATTTATTCTGCAGGATTCAGCGTTCCGATGCTCGTTGCCGGTTATGCATCACAGTTTTTCAGGAAACGGTTCCGGAGCATAGGTAAGTTCCCTTATTTCGTCAATAGTATAAGCGGATTGATACTTATAGCGCTGGGTTTATTTATAACATTCAAGGGTATTATCGGATTTGCGTTCTAAATACAATTTTATGGATTGGATTCGGCGTTCTGGCATTGACCTTTTTTATGTGGCAGTATTTATCGGCCGCATAAGTATTGCCGGGCCTGTTTCAATTCTTGAGGAATCCAAAAACTTTGTGATCATTTTTGACATTCGATAGCATTCATCTTCCATAATGGGAAGATACTTGTCGTGATCATGGCATTTACTCTTGAGCCTCTGTAATTTTTCCAACCTCGTTACCGCAAGTCTTATTGCTGTCTCGTGGTATACTTTTAAGGTAAGCCTCATACCGATGAAAAAAACCGTCATTGCACGGAACACCGGCTTTTTTGAGCAAACCGATGCTCACAAATTTATGCAAAGTCTTGCCGTCACGATCACCGGTTAATTTCTGGTTGCACTCTCCAATGCAGGCCAAAGTGACATCACGTACTCCATTGTCCGAAGAATCAGTTGACAATTTGGCAAAATCGAGCCGCAGCACAGCATTCCACAATCCGTAATTAGTTCGTTTACCGCTTTCATTACCTACATTAAACGGCCTGATGACATCATCGGTAGTTCCGCTTTTTGCGAAATTTGAAACTGGTTGGTTTACGGTAAGTTTATTCTTGTCAAATTCTTCATCTTTTGAATAAAAAAGTGGTAAAGCACTATCGGAAACATCGAATCCTTCAAGCCCATCCGCCGGATTCGAAACCAGCCGTTTATGCATGCCGAGTAATGTCGGACGTGCATTGTTAAGATCGGCAAACGGATGAACATGACGCAAAGTATCGTCAACAACTACGGTATCACCATCCAACAACACCGATTCAATCACAAGAGAGGGATGGCCGGCTGGTCGTTCGATTAAATCGTTATTGTAGAGCATGTTGTAAAGATGCAGTTGTTCGTATAAGGTAAGTTCAAGGGTACCGAGCCCAACCGAATACATACTGTCCGACACGGGAATACGACTCGCACCGGAGTTTACCGAATCAATATTGACGCCTGCAATTCTTGCCAATTCTTTGTACACACGCACGCCTGTAACCGTTGCCATGCGGTAATCGTTAACAATGCGCTGATAATCGCCTATACGGTATAAAAACTGTGCCATATCCATGGCATCCGGATTCAGTTGACCACTGGAGTCAAGTAAGGTGCGATTGAGTCGATACACATTTTCAACGCCGAGGATATTGTTCGAAGCAGCAAGTTGATCGAAAATGAACTTGCATCCTTCAAAAACGAAGAGGTGATTATGGACCTCGTAACCGACGTTACGGACTGCGCTGTTTGCAAAGATCACCCCGATCGTTTTACCGTTCTGCTTTTCAAACGTTCGTTTCCACGGCACGTTGTCGGTCACTTCAAGGCTATCGTTCCAGGTGTCAAAGGGTTTAAATGTCCCCCAATCAAAATTGAGCGCATTGAAAATCGGCTTTGCAGTCGAAGATCCGTTTGGAAGATGGTTTTTTAAAAGACAAGTAAGACGCGAACCGAGTTTGTCTCGGGAATAATAGGCAAGTAATTTGCCGGACTTTGAATCGATTGCCGCATATGCAAAGTATTGGCCCCTTCCGGTAGTACTGCGATGGGTGTAGTAATAGCAACTTCTGTGGTATCTCCCAAGACCAAGTTTTTTGTATCGTACATTGGTAATCAGGGTATCCCCAGCCAATAATTTTACTTTATAAGAAGAGCCTTGCTCACTGAATTCGGAGGGATTGTCAAGTACCGAAATAGTATACAGCGTATCCGGTCGACGTTTAAAAGAAAAAATATTTTTTCCCGAGGACCCGATGCGCACATCGGTAATGATGGTGGTATCTTTGCCGTAGCCCCTCCTATCGACCATGCGTTCTATCTCTTTTTGTAAAGGAAGGTCGACATTCAATTTGATCGTGCAGGTGCCTTTTTTCCGGATCAGTGAATTCGGATTTATAAGATCCATTTCTGCAATATGCGACTCCGAAACGCCTTTTCGCCTTAGTATCAAAAGCCAATATTCATTCGCAAGATCAACCAACGGTCCATAATTAGTATTCACCCAACTCGGCTTTCTAAACGTCAAGTTATCGATGGCAAAGAGTACATCCCGCTGTTTTTTGATGTCCCAGTGCATTGCCTTGGAGATCCGCGGCATATCGATGTTACATTGCCTTCGTATTTTTTGAGGAACATTTCTACCCCATTTTACCATTCTCGCAATATAGACGCTTTCTGCATCTGTCAATTGAGACAGTTCTTTACCAAAAAGACCCCACGCAATATCTTTGATGCCCATCAACCCGTAATCGCTGGTAATACAGTGATTCACGTATACTTCAATGATTTCATCATCGGAATAAAGTAGTCTGATTGCCGAAGCAAGGCGCATTTCATGGAATTTACGATCTAATGAATGGTTACTCTGTCGACGACCTGAAACATCTAGCCGGGAAAGAAAGAGTTTCGCAACCTGTTGCGTAATTGTGGACGTTCCACGAGGTGCAACCAAACGAAAATGGATTATGCTATCCCAAAGGGATCGAAGCGTAGCACGAATAAAACTGTCGTATTCTATTCCTAATTTGTTGTCGTGAAAATTTCTATCTTCAGAAGCAATAAGAGCTGCTATAAGCACCGGTGGAAAATCGTTTGTGTTGGCACGGTTGTGATTCGTACGGATAGCAGCTATCAAGCGATCTTGACAATCAGTTATTTTAATAGTGTTTGCATACCGATTCACCGCATTAAGTTTGGCTATGATGGAAAGAGACGCATAATCATTTTTCGCAATACCATTAATCTTGAGAATACTATCGTGCTTTAATTCCAATTCTTTGTTGGTAATTTGGCGTGCCTGCGTTTCCATCGCATTTTCGGCAATCACATCATCCCAAGCTGCTCCGAATTCCTTAGAGAGCAGTCCTTGTTTTTCTAGTTTAACAAGTTTGGCCCCCCAGAAACCGAAATAGGAATCAAAGACGATTTGACCGCCGAAATAAACACCTAAAGGCAATAATAATACAATTCCTAGTATTATCAGAAAAGTTTTGATGCCGTGCCGTTCAGGAATTACTTGTAAATTTTCCACACTTTTTTAACCAAAAAGCAATCATTTTATGAGCATGCCCAAATTGGACACAACAAAAAGTCGTGTTCTAGCAACGCCGACCTCCGAAACATTGGTTGGCCGAACCCTTCCAAATCTTTTTTATAATCCTTATGATTAGCAGGGAGAGTATTGATATCAAACATAATAATCCGATGGAAAATGAACTGTATTTCAATAAATGCGAAGCCGGGAATCCGCCCCAAGCGAGAAGTGACGTCAATAACAGTGGAAAAATGACTGCTTGAATTATTTCAATGATTTTGGTCATACTATTACCCTTTCAAATAACACAGCATTTTTCATGCCAAAATACCAAACAAAAAGTTTTCACTTAAACAAATTTTATGCATGTTACTATCGGGTGTTTTATGGCGTCTATTTTAATAATCGCTTCAAAATCGCAATTTCCGTTTTTAAATTCTTGGTTCCTCTTTTTTAAATAAAACCAAACTGTTAATAACATCTTCATATTTCTTATCGAAATATTTTTCCCTTAGAAACTGGTTTTGTTTTTGCAGTTGCATTAAGGACAAATTCAGCAATATTTTTTCTTTACGGTCTTCGATTTTTTTAATCCAATTTGTCGAAACCATGACTTTCCTTGTATCATTTCCCTGTAAGGCAATAACCACAAAATGAATTATCCAAAGCTGGTCGTCGAACAGAAAATCATCAATGGTCCCTGCTTGTCCATCAGTACAGAACACTTCCATTCCCAAAAGGTTTTTAATGTTTTTTTTTGAAATATCCCCGATGCTTGAAGAACCGTCAATTTGTTTCGGATTTGGGGTCGTGTTTGTGTTTCTTCCCAAATCCTCTTGCAAAGGTATCGACATGATTCCATTTTCACCTAAAAACGGCAATGAATACACCATCGATTTCTCGGCAATTAATTTTTTGTCGATTTCAGTCCTGGCTTCTATTTCATCGAGCAAAAGCCCGATAAATATTCCAGCAGACGTTAATTTCAAAATTTCTGCCGGTTTGATTCCCGCATAGTAAGGCGGTATCCGCGAATATGGCTTGATAATAAAAAGCCACAGGTTCCAGTTCCGATCATCGCAAATAACATCGGTCAAAGATCCACAATCCCCATCCACTAGAAAAATTCTTAAACCCAACTGATCCTTAACGCTTTTAAGCATTGATTTTTCCTTGTTTACATAAGCGCATTTAATCCCTGTAATCCTCACCGCGAAACTTGACCATGCGATAATATCGAGCCGGCAAGCACCTTGAATTCGACGCGCCTGTTTTTCGCATGACAGGCTTCATCCTGGCAATTTGAAAAAGCCGGCCTTTCTTTTCCATAGGATGTCGTTTCAAGTCGTTTGTCGGCAATGCCATAAGATACAAGCCATGCTTTCACCGATTGCGACCTGTGTTGCCCCAGCCCCATATTGTATTCTTCGCTTCCGCGTTCATCGCAATTGCCTTCCAAAAGAAGCGATATTTCTTTTCGCGTCATCATAATACGACCAATTTTTTCCAATTCAGCAATTCCATCAGGGAGAATATCCGATTTGTTAAAATCGAAATATACAGGTTTCAATACTTTTTTAAGCATGCTGTCGGCTTCCGAAAGAGCAAAACTGTCATTAGGTGCAGTAAGCTGAGGGTTTGTGGTCAAAGTAGGAACTTCCTCTTTTGTCTGTGGCATCACCTGGACTTTTGTGATTTTTTTGGCACAATTTGAAACAAATAGACTCAGCCCGAATACCGCTGCCAACCCTAAAACTTTCATGACTTTCATACAACCCTCCTTAATAAAAATGGTAGCATTATTTATTTTATGTCCCTCTTATTCGCTATTAAGCGGTCTGACCCGGCAGCCATTGGTTGCGTGATATTAATTGCACCGGAGACATGATTCAATAATTCTTTAATGTTAAATGGTTTATCCAGGCAGAATACGCAGCCCAATTCTTTCAGGGCCGCCCTGGTCTGACTGTTTCCAAACGCAGTAATTGCGGCAACGGCGATTTTTATATGGCGTTTTCTGATTTTCTCTATAAGCTCAAGGCCGGAAATATTTGGAAGATGCAGGTCTGTCACAAGGAGGTCAAGCGGTTCGTTCTTGCTTTCTGCAAGCAGTATTAGCGCCAATGCATCTGCGCCATTGTCTACAGAGACCACATCATATCCTACCCGTCTCAGCGTAAGCGTGACCGACCTCAGAAGATCAACTTCATCTTCTACAAGAATTATTTTTTTCCCTTGCATTGCAGTTCCTTTTCAAAATTTCCGATAAACAATGGCCCCTTTACACCGGATCATTTGATTACTTCCAGTTCCACACGTCTGTTTTTGGCATGACAAGACGTGTCGGTACCGCAGTTTTTTAACGCAGGCTTCTCACTTCCGTATGTCCGTATTTCGACACGTTTGGCGTCGATGTGATATGCACCATAGAGAACGAGCCAATTGTAAACGCCCTTTGCACGTTCCTCAGAGAGATATTTATCGTATTGGGAGTCCTTATCGTCGGCATAACCTTCAATAATCAAGCGGTAACCGGGATTGTTAATAAGAAATGCGCCGAGATTGTACAAACACGACATTGATTCAGGAGTTAAAACAGTTTTATTGTAATCAAAATAAACAGGACCATATGTCATTTTTTTTTCAACCGCAGACCCGGTGGTGGAACCGGACATTAAAACATTTCCCTTTCTTGCATTTTTCACACAACCAGCTGACAAAATTAAACAAATCCCGATAAGGAAAAGAACGGCGCTTAAATGAATAGAGTTTTTCATTGCATAACCTTTTTTGTTTTCATTTTATTGCTAATCCGTTGCTTGCAATTAGATAATTTTAGCTGTGATTATCATACACTCGTTAGACCTCAATACCTTAGTCTACGCAAAATGTGTAGAAACTTTTATATTTTGCATTTTATAGTATCCAATTTTCATGCCACAAAAAGTTTCACTTGTAATTCTTTGAATTACATAACGTTACATATTTTGAAAAGGTTCTTTCAAAATCGACATTTTTCATTATTAAGCAACCCTACGAGGTAAAGCATTGATATATAAGGAATAACGGGAAAGGGACAAATGTCGCGATGTGGGATATTTGGATTAGCAATAATCTATGATCTTATGTAGGGCAAATTAGCGAGTGTATAGTCTCCTCGCAACGACATTCATCCGCCCAAAACGTGTCCGCCGAAGCATTTGTGAGGAGGAATCAAAATTTTTTCCGCCCGGTTATTTGCGTCCTCGACTGAGCCTCTTATTCAAAGCCGATCTTGTCATCCCAAGGAGTTGGGCGGCTATAGTCTGGTTATTATTTGCCCGTTTAAGGGCTTCATCAATCAACATGTTTTCCGCTTCTTTTAAAAAAGGCATCTGCGGCGAGTCCGCCCAATCCTTGACTGATGTATATTGAGACAAAACCATATTCGATGCCTGAATTTGCACGTGCCCGTTTCTTGCCAAAAGCCCATTGACGTACGAAGAAGACAATGTGTTCGTGTTTTCCATACTTACTGCATCGAAAATCATATTTTTCAATTCCCTGACATTTCCTGGAAAATCGTAGGAACACAGTAACGCGCGAAGATCTTTCGAAATGCCGGGCTTTTCCTTTTTAAGTTCGTCGGATGCCATTCGACAAAAATGTTCGGCCAAAAACGGAATGTCCTTCGGTCTATTGCGAAGCGGGGGAATATCCACCTGGTGACTTTGCAACCGATAATACAAATCGTTTCTGAAATTCCCTTCCTTACGCATGAATCCAAGATCCTTGTTTGTCGCCACTACGACGCGTGCATTCGTATGCTTCATTGAGTCCGAACCAACCGGATAATAGGTTTTGTCTTCCAGTAACCGGAGCAACTTGACCTGCATTTCACGGGCCAAGTCTCCTATTTCGTCAAGAAACAGCGTGCCGGCGAAAGCCTTGGCAACCAGACCATCGCGCCGGGAATCAGCACCGGTAAAAGCCCCTTTTTCATGGCCGAACAAAGTATCGCTTACCATTGCCTCATCGAGGCCGGCAATGTTTACGGTTACAAATTCTCCGGTTCTTCCGCTTGTATTATGGATGATTTTAGCAATCATTTCCTTTCCCACCCCGGTTTCGCCAATGATCAGCACCGGCATTGACGTAGGGGCAATTGCCTCGATGTATTGAAAAATCGTCGTCATGGCGGCATCTTGGGTAACAAATTCTTCAAATAGATCCGGTCGTTTTAATCTTTTCGTAAGAAGCGATTCCTTTAGCCGGGCATTTTCATTTCGTATGTCAACCAAATCCATGGCCTTGCGTACGCTCGAAACAAGACGGTTTTTTTCCACCGGTTTTAACAAATAATCAAAAGCACCCAAGCGCATGCATTCGACGGCCGTTTCGACACTGTTGAGTGCCGTGAGCATGATGATAGGAATGTGCGGAAATGCTTTCTTGATTTCAGGAAGCAATTCCGTTCCTTTTACCCCGGGCATTAAAATATCGAGCATGATGACACCGATATTCTGCTTTGATAACTCAGAAAGTACTTGACTGCTGTTTCCGCAGGTAATGACGTCGAACCCGCTCATACGCAGAGTCACCGACGCGCTCTGAAGAAAATCAAGTTCGTCATCAACCAAAAAAACAGGCAATGAAATTTTTGATATCTCGTTCATGATTTGCCCTTTCCAAAAGCAGGGAGAATGATAATGGCAGTCGTCCCCTTGCCGGGTGTAGACTCAACGCGGAGATCGCCTCCGTGGTCCTTAACGATAGAATATGATATGGCGAGACCAAGTCCTGTGCCGCCTTTATCACGCTTTGTCGTGAAAAATGGGTCCATGATGTATTTCATGTTTTCAACGGGTATTCCCTGCCCCTGATCACGTACCGAAGCAATAACCTGCTTCCGTTCGTTATCATATTCAATTGCAACGCTTATTGGGGCATCAATGGATTTGGTCGCTTCGCATGCATTGGTGACCAGGTTTATGACGACCTGCTCCAACCGCTGGAAATTGCCTTTAACATCCGGGACTTTGCCATTTTGAATGATTTCAAATTTATTCGTCGCCTTTTTGATAAGGTTGCCGATGATCACCGTTGCCGCATCAACGACCTGTCGCATTTGTATCCACTGGTTTATGTCACCCGGTTCCTGCCTCGCAAAATCTTTAAGGTTTTGCACAATACGTTTTATCCTTCGTGCTCCCTCATTAATGCCGTGTAAAAGTCCGGGAAGCTCCTTCCGCATTTCAATATATGGAAGTCCGCCCATTTTATAAAGCGGATTTTTTTCATAATGGTTGTCAAGAATCGGCAAAATGTCTTTCCATATTTCCGCAAGATTTTCACCGTTTAAGATGATAAAATTATTTGGATTATTGATTTCATGGGCAATGCCTGAAACAAGAACACCGAGCGTTGCCATTTTATCGGTTTGAATTAGTCGTTGCTGCTGGAGAAGAGCAAGTTTCTCTGCGCTTTTTCGGGCCGAAATGTCGCTTCCCACGCATAAAATTTCATTCAGAACTCCTTTTTCGTCGTAGATGGGTCTGTTTGTCCAGGCAACCCATTTTTTTTCTCCGTCTTTTGTAGATACCGATTCTTCGCTATAGAGATTCTTTTCAGGAGAATGAAGTACCTCGCTAAGAATTGAATTCGAATCGGCGGGAGATCCGTCTCTCGTAATTATCAACAGATCGGAAACGTTTTTCCCATGAATTTCTTCCATACTATATCCGAAAAGTTGCTGGGCATATTCATTGAAAAAAAGAATCTTGCCGTCCCTATTTATCCGGATGATCGCGCTATTGGCATTCTCGACAAGCTCGCGGTATTCCTGGGCGTTCTCTTTGAGTTTCTTCATGGTCAACTCTATATGGCCGAGCATGAGGTTGAAGCTTCTTGCGAGCCTTCCGATCTCATCACGTGAGCTTATCGCGATGCGCTCGGAATATCCTTTGCGCTCGGACGTAATATCTTCGGTCAACGACACAAATTTATTAATGGGGCGGGTAATAATACCGGTAAAAATAACGATCGCAAGCATGCAAAATACAAGCACGATCGCCGTAAAAACAAACCGCTCCCGGATGATATCGGTGATTTCAATTTTTGTCCGGGAAACCCGGTGATTGATGACGGAGTCTATGTCATCGGTATATCGTCCGGAAGCTATTACCCATCCAAGTGGCTTATACCTTTTTGCATAACAGACTTTTGATAATAAAGAGTCTGAAAAACCTTTCCTGCCGATCTTTGGCCAAACAAGTGTGATAAATCCTTCACCGCTTGGCCGGATAGCCGAATTAACAGTCTTAACAAGGGATAGTACTTTATTGCTGTCGCGCCCGGAAAGACTGTCGAGAAATGGATGAAGAAGAAAATTCGGCATATCAAGAGTATCGACAATCCAGAAATACCCTCGTCCGTTATCGAAAGTGATGTTTTTTATTTTCTCGGCAATCGGCATTGCATCCTTAAGCGCATGAGAATTTTCATGTTGAGCCTTGACAAGTGAATAAATCAAGTTCACATGTTCTTTAAGAAGATTTTTAATGCGGGATGTTTCGAAAGACCGTATATCTGCAATGTTCCTTTCCCCTCTTTTAACGGTTTGCTGCACCGAAACCCATAATATCGCCATTGATGCGAGCAAAACGAACAACGCGGTAAAAAGAGGAAGCTTGATTCGAAGACTCATAGTTCTTTGCTTTCATATGTTTTAAACATCCTCTGCGCTTGATCGGTATAAGCATTGATTTCATATGAAATGTAAAAAGCGTGACAGCTTTTTTGGAGCACAACCGGCTGTTTTTCTTGCATTATGCTTGTTGCTGACAATACAGCGTTGAAACCTGTTTTGCCGAAAGTTTGCCATAGGTTAGTACTATTTCCGGACATACGGACCTTCTGTTTTGTTTGTCAATTTTCGCTGCGACCTACCTGGCACCTCTGTCGGATATGACAGTATATGCGAAAGCAATGATCATGCCGGAAGTCTAATTTACTATAAGTATTTGAATTTTTGTGTTATAGATAAAAACCCACACAAACCTATTTCGTTCAGCGGGTTCCTTTTTTTAAAGTGGCTTACGCAAGTGATTGATATCTTTAACATTATGATTATGAGACATTTGTCCCTACAATGCTTTTGCTTTGTTTTTTAATGCAGGTATCCGGTATGGTAAAACACTGAAATGGTTTATCCCAATTTTCATGAATCGTTCGAAATTTGAGGCATCATCGGCCATTTCTCCACAAACGCTACATTCTTTGCCGGCTTTTCTGGTAGCTTGGGCAATCCTTGAGGCGAACGTAAATATGTGGTCGGTTCCTTTGTCATAGTAAATGGCAACCGGCGCGTTTTTGAGTCAATGTCCGATTTTAGTTTAAATTAATCTCAAACTG
>JBBIGR010000075.1:0-12052 GCA_037447435.1 Fibrobacteria bacterium | reverse complement strand
GGATCAGCATGCCGCGGTGAATACGTTCCCGGGCCTTGTACACACCGCCCGTCAAGCCATGAAAGATGGAAGTACCCAAAGTCGTTTATCCAACCGCAAGGAGGAAAACGCCTAAGGTAAGTCCATTGATTGGGGCTAAGTCGTAACAAGGTAGCTGTATCGGAAGGTGCGGCTGGATCACCTCCTTTCTATGGAGTATGATTCAAATCTTGTATCTCCTAAGGGCAAAAGATTTTTTGCCCCAACAGAATCAAGGTGAGAATCTACGACTAATGATTGACAACGAGACCGGTCACACACATCGAGGCTTTTAAAGGGCATTCCTTTTTTAGTTTCTTCATAATGCTTTGCCCTGGGTCTGTAGCTCAGTTGGTTAGAGCACTGCTCTGATAAGGCAGGGGTCGATAGTTCAACTCTATCCAGACCCATTTTTCAGGGTTAAAGTGTTTGTAACACGGGGCTATAGCTCAGTTGGGAGAGCGCCTGCTTTGCAAGCAGGATGTCGCAGGTTCAACTCCTGTTAGCTCCAAGAAATTAATAGTCGATCGTTAATGTTTATATCCAAATTTTCATTTGTATATAAGTGTTGCGATTGATTTTGATAAATGCTCTTTGACATATATCCTGATATTGAAGCACATTATTTCGTCGAGATGTAATTAATTGTACTAAGTGAATGAAAGCATATGATGGATGCCTTGGCATTGGTTGGCGACGAAGGACGTGGTAAGCTGCGATAAGCTTCGGGGAGTGGCAAACACACTGTGATCCGGAGATTTCCGAATTGGACAACCTGCTCTTTATAGAGCATCTTTGACTGAATACATAGGTCAAGGACGGCAACGAGGTGAACTGAAACATCTCAGTAATCTCAGGAAAAGAAAATAATAATGATTACCCAAGTAGTGGTGAGCGAACGGGTAAGAGCCTAAACTGTTTCTGCTGTTAAAGCCGTTGCGCGTTGGCAGAACGGGGTTGTGGGGCGTTGATTGATCGCAGTAACGAGCGGTCGGGAAGTTACAAAGCATGTTTTTAGTGGAACTGTTCTGGAAAGACAGGCCATAGAAGGTGAAAGCCCTGTAGACAAAAAAAATATGCCTTCCTTTTGATGTCCCCGAGTACCGCGGAGCACGCGAAATTCCGTGGAAATCCGGGAGGACCATCTCCTAAGGCTAAATACACACCAATGACCGATAGTGTACCAGTACCGTGAGGGAAAGGTGAAAAGAACCCCGAGAGGGGAGTGAAATAGAACCTGAAATCATATGCTTACAAGCGGTCGAAGCTCCGTAAGGAGTAACGGCGTACCTTTTGCTTAATGGCCCAGCGAGTTACTCTTGTGCAGCAAGCTTAAGTGCCACAGGCACGGAGGCGCAGCGAAAGCGAGTCTTAACAAGGCGACTAAGTTGCATGAGGTAGACGCGAATCCTAAGTGATCTAGCCATGACCAGGATGAAGTCCCAGTAACATGGGATGGAGGTCCGAACTAATTAGAGGTGAAAATCTATTGGATGAGTTGTGGCTAGGGGTGAAAGGCTAAACAAACTGGGTGATAGCTCGTTCTCCCCGAAATATATCTAGGTATAGCCTCATACGGACTTTAATGGAGGTAGAGCACTGAATGGACTAGGGGTCTTACCAGACTACCAAACCCAATCAAACTCCGAATGCCATTAAAAATTGTATGGGAGACAGGGTGCGAGGGATAAGCTTCGTGCCCGAGAGGGAAACAACCCTGACCATCAGCTAAGGTCCCTAAATAAATGTTAAGTGACTAAGGATGTGTTTTTGCTCTGACAGCTAGGATGTTGGCTTAGAAGCAGCCATCATTTAAAGAAAGCGTAACAGCTCACTAGTCAAGCGAGAGCGCGCCGAAAATGGACGGGACTCAAACATTTTACCGAAGCTATGGAATTAGTCCAGATTCGTCTGGATGATTGGTAGGGGAGCGTTCTGTAAGCCGTCGAAGGTGTCCTGTAAGGGATGCTGGAGGTATCAGAAATGAGGATGCTGGGATGAGTAGCGCAAATGAAGGTGAAAAACCTTCACACCGTAAATCTAAGGTTTCCTGGGCAAGGCTAATCCTCCCAGGGTAAGTCGGAACCTAAGTCGAGGCCGAATAGGCGTAGGCGATGGCAAACAGGTATAAAATTCCTGTACCGATTGTCAATGCGATGGGGTGACGCAGGAAGTTAAACAGGCCCACCGTTGGTTGTGTGGGTCCAAGTATATAGGAGTGAGACTTTGGCAAATCCGGGTCTCTTTAACTCTGAAGTATGATGGGGAACGGCGTCTTAGGACAAAGGAACCTGTTTATGCTCGGCTGCCAAGAAAAACCTCTAAGCTTCAGTTGACAATTGTCCGTACCACAATCCGACACAGGTAGATGAGGCGAATAGCCTCAGGTGCTCGAGATAACTCTTGCAAAGGAACTCGGCAAATTAACCCCGTAACTTCGGGAGAAGGGGTGCCTACGTAAGTAGGCCACAGTAAAATGTCCCAAGCGACTGTTTACCAAAAACACAGCACTCTGCTAAAACTTTAAGTTGAAGTATAGGGTGTGACACGTGCCCGGTGCCGGAAGGTTAACAGGAGGCGTCAGCTAGGTTTCCTAGCGAAGCGCTGATTCGAAGCCCCGGTAAACGGCGGCCGTAACTATAACGGTCCTAAGGTAGCGAAATTCCTTGTCGGGTAAGTTCCGACCTGCACGAATCGTGTAACGACTTGGGAGCTGTCTCTGCAAGGGACTCGGCGAAATTGTAGCATCAGTGAAGATGCTGGTTACCCGCAGCTGGACGGAAAGACCCCATGAACCTTTACTGCAACTTGGCATTGTGTTTTGGTTGCGTATGTGCAGGATAGGTGGGAGGCTTTGAAGTGTAGACGCCAGTTTACATGGAGCCAACCTTGAAATACCACCCTTATTCAATTGAAATTCTAACCTCGCCCCATTATCTGGGGTAGGGAAAGTGCCAGGGGGCCAGTTTGACTGGGGCGGTCGCCTCCAAAATTGTAACGGAGGCATCCTAAGGTTCCCTCAGCGTGGTCGGTAATCACGCGACGAGTGTAAAGGCATAAGGGAGCTTAACTGTGAGACTGACAAGTCGAGCAGATACGAAAGTAGGGCTTAGTGATCCGGCGGTTGGAAATGGAACTGCCGTCGCTCAATGGATAAAAGGTACTCTGGGGATAACAGGCTGATCTCGCCCGAGAGTTCATATCGACGGCGAGGTTTGGCACCTCGATGTCGGCTCATCGCATCCTGGGGCTGGAGAAGGTCCCAAGGGTTTGGCTGTTCGCCAATTAAAGCGGTACGTGAGCTGGGTTCAGAACGTCGTGAGACAGTTCGGTCCCTATCCACTGTGGGCGTTTGATATTTGAGAGGAGCTGTTCTTAGTACGAGAGGACCGGAACGGACGTACCTCTAGTGCACCAGTTGTCCCGCCAGGGGCATGGCTGGGTAGCTATGTACGGAATGGATAACCGCTGAAAGCATCTAAGTGGGAAGCCAGCCTCAAGATTAGATATCACGTGGGGTTTAACCCCCCTCAAGGATCCTTGAAGACTACAAGGTCGATAGGTCACAGATGTACGGGTAGTAATGCCCTCAGTCGAGTGATACTAATAATCCGTGTGTCTTAGTGCTTTATTAATCACATTTCGATGAAATATGTGCTTCAATATCAGGATATATAGTCAGAGATTTATCTAAAATAAATTTCTGGTGGTTTTTGCGTGGAGGTCACACCCGTTCCCATACCGAACACGGAAGTTAAGCTTCACTGCGCCAATGGTACTGCATGGGAGACTGTGTGGGAGAGTAGGTCGCCGCCAGATTAAATTCAAGCTCCCATATCTATACAGATATGGGAGCTTTTTTTATTTTTGTGGGCAGATGAGACTGCCAATTTTTGCCTTGTCCATATTTCTTGGAAGTTTTTTTAAAATGTTTACATGGGTCTTTTTTATTTGACCGTAAAAGGAAGGACATAAAGATCTTGGTTTGAAAAAATGTGCCTGCCGCATTCCTTTTCAAGAATCCCTCTTTTCCGGCATTTTTTTAGTATATTGGTATAGGCAAGTTTTTGCGAAATAAGAAATTCTCCGAATCTAAAATCTAGGACAATAGATGTTAAGCGCTTAATAGCTCTTTATTATTTTCATTGAGGGAGAATTTATGAAGAAATATTTATGGCCCATCCTTACGATCCTGGTCATGAGTTCTCTAACCCAGGCCCAATATAAAGGAAAATATGAAGGATGGGCAACCGGATACAGATTTACCGGTACGCTGACGACTGCTCATTACAAAGCTTTTACTCACATTGTAGATTTTGGAACATCGGTTTCTGGTTCGGGGACTGCAACCGGTGGAAGTTCATCGTTTGTATCCGGCTGCCACAATAATAATTGTAAAGCGCTTTTGTGTGTTGGCGGTGCGGGAAACAGCACAGCTTTTTCGAATGCGTGTTCAACGCCGGCCGGTATAACCAAACTTGTAAAAAGCATTATGGCCTAGGTCAGGTCAGGCGGCTACGATGGCGCAGACATGGATTGGGAAGAGGGTGAAGAGTCAGGCAACTTCGACGGAAATGCAACAAAAGTTGCAATGTTTGGAGCCTTTCACAAAGAGATGGCGGAATCGTTGCATGCTGCGGGTAAATTATCCACTGCGGCTGTTGTGTTTGATTGGTATCCGAATGGTTCGCGAGCCGCTAGCCAATGGGAAGATCAGGCAAACTCCATGACATATTATGATCCGGTAACATCAATGTCCGGATTAATCTCTAACCAGATAGGTTCTGTCGCTAAAACGAAAGTGGGTGTAGGTTTCGGATGGGGCACTGACAATGAAATTACGGATCCGAATGACATTCTTGCAAAGTGCAGATGGGCGATCGACAATGGTTACGGCGGGGTTATGGCATGGGACATATGCAGAGCTGCATCAATCACCTCGTGGATACTTGATTCAATGTCACGGTATGTCACGCACAACCAGACATTCGCACAAAGTTCCTATAATTTCCAATATTTTCAAAACGGAAATATGCTTGTTAAAAACAATAGGGCTACCGGAATAAATGAGATTTTTTATTCCGTACCGTCGGGCACTAAGCTTCCGTTTATTGATCTCGGCTTGTATGACTTGAAAGGTGCTTTAATAAAAAAACTGGTACATGGGCAAAGCACAGAGGCCGGCTTATTCAGCATTCCATTACCAACAGGAAGCGCCGGAACCTATCTCTTGAAGTTATCAACCGATTCACGGGTGCAAACGGCAAAAACGATTATTTCAAAATAGACAATACACTCGCGAAATAGAGGGGCGGAGCCGCCACCCCGCGCATTTGAACAAAGTATTAAGTGCCTATTTATTTACCGTTCCTTTTTGCCCTCGTCATATTTATCCCCTCCGGACCCCGTTTTCAAAAAAATGAAATTTATTTTTTATAACACTTCCTTAAAACAATAATGATATAATTCACAAAAGGAATTATTGGAAGAGTAAGTGAAAAAAGTTTTGAAAAAAAACGGGAGTGTTTATGGATGTTGCATATGTAAATCCATTTATATCATCGACGATCGAAACATTTAAGACAATGATGAAAATTGATGTTCAACCGGGAAAACCATCCTTAAAAGTAAATGGCGAGCCAACCCATGATGTTTCGGGAATTATAGGTCTTTCCGGAGGCGCTCAGGGGGCAATATCGCTCAGTTTTCCCAAAATTGTTGCTTTAAAGTCTGTTTCAGCAATGATTGGAATGGAAATTAAAATAATTGGACCGGAAATTACCGATGGAATCGGTGAAATTGTAAATATTATCGCCGGTCATGCAAAACAAAATCTTACAGGATATAATCTGACAATTTCATTGCCGAACGTTGTGGTCGGAAAAAACCATTCTGTTATTACACCAACGGGAACACCGTGTATTGTTGTTCCATTTACAAGTATGATTGGAATCTTTGCAATGGAAGTATCACTTAAAACAGAAAAATGAAAGGGATTTATTTATGAAAATTCTTGTTGTGGATGATTCAAACACAATGCGACGAATTATAAAAACGCTTCTTGCCGGACTTAATGTAAATGATGTATTAGAGGCGGAAAATGGAGAAGTAGGGCTTGCAACATTACGTAACAATATGCCAATTGATATTGTAATGCTCGATTGGAATATGCCGGTCATGGATGGGTTTACATGTTTAAAGGCAATTCGGGCAGATGCGACATTAAAAAATGTTATGGTGGTGATGTGTACTTCCGAATCCGAGAAAGGTAAAGTAGTCGAGGCCCTTAAAGAAGGAGCGAATAATTATATAGTTAAGCCGTTTACTCCGGAAATTGTTAAGGAAAAATTAAAATTATAAATGAAATACTGTATGATAGACGGAGAAAATTATATGATGAAAAATGAAAACGAATTCAGGATTACCGTTGAAAAAGACATGGTGGGTAAAATTGTTTTCGATTTGGAAAAACAATTTTTGGAAGAGGCAAGAAGCATAATCGGCCAACCTGTTGTTTTGGACCTCAGTGCAGTCAAACTCATCGATTCACCCGGTGTGGCACTTTGTGTCGGTTTATTTAAGGAATGTAAAACCAAAGGCAGCGCATTTTCAATTGATGCAAGTCCCGATTTATATCGGTTCTTCAAATTGTTTAAGTTGACAAAAGTAATTGAAATCCGTGAAAGGGCGGCTGTATGAATATGCAAGACCAGGAAATGCTCAATGAGCTTATTGTTGAATCGCGTGAACACTTGTCTGCGATTGAACCTGATCTTTTGGAGCTGGAACAAAAAGGTGACGCAATTTCAGGCGAGCTTATAAATCGTGTTTTCAGGGCTGTGCATAGTATTAAAGGCGGTTTTGGCTTTTTTGGTATTGAACATATCACAAAACTGTCGCATGCAATGGAAAATGTAATGGCAAAAATTCGTGATAAAAATTTAGCTATCACTCCGGAAGTAACCGATGCTCTTTTAAAGGGGGTGGATAAGCTGAGAACGCTACTCGATGATGTCGCAAATGCAGAGTCTATTCCTATTGAGGCAGAAATTGCTGGCTTAAATCCTTTTTTAGATCAACAGGTGCAGGCAAAAACAAAAACTAAGGATTTCGATAAAAAAACATCTGAAAATAATATAGAGACTTCCATACATCAAAAGCATCCCGATATCCAAGAAACACAAATGATAGAAACCGTTAAGAACGGTAAGCATCTTTACCAAATAACGCTTAATTCGCGTACGGATTTGTCAAATAAGGATGTTGCACCGTCCGTGTTACTGGAAACTTGGGAAAAATTCGGTGAAGTCATGGATGTTTCTTTCGATTTCGATAACATTTCGGGAATATTGGGAAGTTCCAATAAAGAAATTATGTATTCAGTCGTATATTCAACGGTATTGGAACCCGATTTGGTAAGCGCTGGCACGGGAATTCCGGAAGAACAAATATTTACAATTGACTTAACGGAAACACGAGACAAAATCAAATCGGAAGCTGCTGCAAAACAAACAGCGCAAAGTGCGGCACAAAAAATAAGTTCATCGCAGGAACAGGGAACTTCGACCGCGGCAAAAACGCAGATAAAAGCAGATAATAAAATTGAGGATGCCTTACGTGTAAAGGTCGGTTTACTCAATAATTTAATGAATCTGGCAGGAGAGCTCGTTCTTTCTCGAAATCAGCTTATGCAAAGTGTCAATCGAAAATTGTCCGAAGCCGTAGAAACCGAATCGTTGTTGAAAAATGTGACTCAGCAGTTCATGCAATCGACAAGAAATATGCAGGAGGCGTCGCGCCAGGGACACGAAATTGTCAATCAAACCGCCGACAAGGAAATCGCCCGGCTCAAGGAAACCGTTGCTCAAAGCCTTTCAATGCGTCTTATGGACGTTCCGGGCCTGAATAGTATCATGCAGAATATCGATATGGTAACAAGTTTGCTCCAGGAAAGCATCATGCAAACACGGCTGCAACCAATTTCGGTCGTTTTTGCGAAATTTCCACGCTTGGTCCGGGATTTGGCAAAAAAACTCGGAAAAGAAATAAATTTGACTCTTGTTGGACAGGATGTTGAACTTGATAAATCGATAGTTGAACAATTGTCCGATCCCCTCACCCATTTGATACGAAACAGTGTCGATCACGGCGTCGAGAGCCAAGAAGATAGGAAAAAAGCCGGGAAACCGGTTCAAGGCGAAGTAGTATTACGCGCATTTCATGAAGGTGGGAAAGTACATATTCAAATAGAGGATGACGGCGCAGGTGTAAACAGAAACCGAGTCAAAGAAAAAGCGATTGAAAAAGGGCTGTTTACGGTAGACGATCTTGCAAAAATGACCGATCGTGAAATTGATAATATTATAATGCTCCCGGGATTTTCCACAGCAGCCGTCGTGTCCGACGTTTCGGGACGAGGCGTCGGTATGGATGTCGTAAAAACAAATATAGAACGTTTAGGCGGTACGGTCGACATAGAAAGCGAACCGGGAAAAGGCACCATCATCACGATGAAATTGCCGTTGACCCTCGCGATTATATCCTCACTAATCGTGTCGGCAGGCGGCAGACGTTTTGCTATTCCGCAAGTAGGTATCGATGAACTTGTCCGTATCCGAGCAAAAGATGTCACCAAGCGCATCGACCGGCTTAAAAACTGCGAAGTTATGCGCCTCAGGGGGAAGTTACTGCCGCTTGTAAGGTTGGAAATAGCTTTGGACATGGTTCCCACGTTTATTCATCCGGAAAGCAACATTCGAATGGTCGACAAGCGTAAACGGTGGTCGGATCGAAGGGGACTTGCAGAAGACAAGCCCCAGGAAAGCCAATCAAACGAACAAAAAATTCCGGCAGGCGTTATTCCTGGTGATGATAGGCGCGGAAAAGGACCCGACCGACGTGGCAACGTTTCCAATGCGGTCAAAATCGTTGTCCTAAAATACCAAGATCAGCATTATGGTTTGGTTGTTGAAGAAGTGTACGACAGCGAGGAAATTGTTGTAAAGCCGTTGTCCGGATATTTAAAGTCAAGTCAATGCTATGCCGGATCAACCATTATGGGAGACGGCTCCGTTGCCATGATTCTCGACACCAACGGGCTTGCCCAACTTTCGAACCTCAAATTCAATGATTTGGAAAAAGACATTGAAACGGAAAAGGAAAAATTCCTTAAGGACAGCAATAAAAAGTTACGGGAATTGTTGCTGTTCGAGGCTGGTGAAAATGGCAATTTCGGCGTCGATTTGTCAATGGTGGCACGTGTGGAAAAAGTGGAAACTTCCCGTATTGTCAATATCGGAGGAAAGGATTTCCTTAAATATGAAGATCGATCGATGCGGCTTTTGAAATTGTCGGATTATTTGCCTGTTTCCGCGGCAACCGAAACCTCGAATTATACTTTCGTCATTGTCCCTAAGGGCAGCAATCACATCATGGGTATTATAGCAAATCAAGTTAAAGACGTGGTAAAAACGGATGCTCTGCTCGATACGAGCAATATACGAGGGAACGGGATTTTAGGTTCCGCAATGATAAATTCCGCATTGACTCTCGTCGTTGACATGAAAACAGTGTTTAAATCGGCCGAACCCGAAATGTTTAGCGACTAAAAATAAATTATCTACGTTTTTTGCGTAGATATCAATCTCGGCAATAGCAATCACCGATGACGCAGGTGGATTGCTGAGTAAACAAAGGAGACCTTAACATGGCATCAAAGCAATTCGCATCGTTTTATATAGGTGAGAATCTTTTTGGAATCGATATTCGTCTAATCCGGGAAATCAATCGAAATATCGAAATTACTCCCGTAGACCGCGCACCGAAATTTGTCCGCGGACTTCTGAACTTGCGTGGACAAATTGTTACGGTGATAGACCTCGGTGTTCGGATTGGACTGGTTGATAAGGATGATGATAGAAAAGATGGCCGCTGCATTGTTCTTAAAACTTCTGAAGAGCTTTCTCAAAAACGGAGCGAAGATCCGACTCTTGAAGATACCGCCCGCGATCTGGTTGCCCTCTACGTCGACGATATTGGAGATATGGTAACTATAGACGAAAAAGAAATAGAGTCTCCTCCGGCAAATATCGGCGAAGTGGAAGGAGAATTTTTCAGCGGTGTTGCAAAGTTAGATAAGGAGTTATTGGTTATTCTGAAAGTTGCCGAATTATTGAAGATAGAAGAATGAGTCAATACATTTTGATCAACAGTTTAGAGGAGAGGTGGCTTTATGGGTAAAGGATCCTCGATCGGAAATATTAAAATTGGCACACGTCTCACTATTGCATTCATAATCCTTTTTGTCTTACTTCTCATTCAAACAATTGTTGGTTATATACTATTAACAAATACAACCGGACAGCTCGACCGCATCGCAACAGTCAATGTTCCAAAAATCAAAAATTCTTACGATATCACGGGGTGTATCGACAATATATTCCTGGCGATCGGCGGTTTAGCTCTAACAAAGGATCAAGAGCAGAATAAACAATATAAAACTCAAATCGAAAACAGCCGAAGCGACTACGAGGCTTCCATAGAACGCCTGGATAAACTCGAAGTCAACGATGAGGGTAAAGCGAAAATCAATAATTTCAAAACGCTCATCGCTGATGCAAAAGTGCTAAACAATAAAGTAATTGATTTGGCAACGTCTGGTAATCAAACCGAGGCTGCGGCTCTCTATGTAAAAGACGTTTTGGGAAAATACGCAAAACTAACCGATGCGTCGGGGGACGAGCTTGTCAAATATAATCAGGAAAGAATCGATTTCAGATTTAAACAGGCAAAAGCGAATGCGTCACTTTCAAAACTGATTTTCATTATTATAAGTACAATATCTGGTTTGTTAAGTTTGCTTCTCGGCATTATCATCACACGCAGTATCATCAAACCGCTATCATTGGGTGTTGGTTTTGCCAATGCTATGGCCAATGGGGATTTGACCCAGAAACTTGACATTGAGCAAAAAGATGAAATGGGACAGCTTGCTAATTCGCTGAACAATATGGCGGAAAATTTAAAAGACAAATTTAAAGAAATTTCAAGCAGTTCAACAAATGTTGCCTCTGCCTCCGAAGAATTGTCTGCTGTATCAAATGAAATCGCGGCAAGCGCCGAGGAAATGACTTCTCAGTCAAATACTGTTTCTTCCGCGACCGAACAATCTGTCGCAAATGTGAATAATATTTCCGCCGCTGCCGAGCAAATGTCTTCCGGTGTCAATACGGTGGCTACCGCAATAGAAGAAATGAGCTCATCACTCAACGAAGTGGCGAAAAACTGTATAAAAGAATCTCAAATAGCCACAAATGCGAATAATCAGGCAAAATCGACCCGTGAAGAAATGGAACGCCTCGGGGTTTCTTCCAAGGAAATCGGCAAAGTGATAGAAGTCATCAACGACATCGCCGATCAAACGAATTTACTGGCGCTTAACGCTACAATCGAAGCGGCAAGTGCGGGTGAGGCGGGAAAAGGATTTGCCGTTGTCGCAAACGAGGTAAAAGAACTTGCCAAACAAACCGCGCAGGCAACGGAACAAATAAGCAGCCAAATCGAAGATATGCAAAACAATACGACAACTGTGGTAAAGGCTATAGAAGATATTACAAAAATCATCGAAGAAATAAATGAAATATCGCATACGATTGTAAGCGCGGTAGAGGAGCAAAGCGCAACAATCAACGAAATTGCCAAGAACGTCGGCGGTGCAAGCAGCGCCGCTACCGAAATTTCTCGCAATGTAGGGGAATCGGCCCGTGGCCTTTCCGAAGTTTCAAGCAATATCCTTGGTGTAAGCAAGGCCGCAAGTGATACCGCTACGGGAGTGCAAAACATCAAACAAAGTAGCCAAGAACTTGCAAAATTGGCAATCGGTCTGCAAAAAATCGTCGGACAATTCAAAGTGTAATTTAAAAAAAGGAATCGGTTATGACTATTTCAAAAAAGCTTATAATTGGATTTGGTATTAATGTCTTGCCGCATCGCGTGATTTAATGGGTAACCCCAATATATTGTGTTTTAGTATTTT
>JBBIGR010000074.1:5214-12308 GCA_037447435.1 Fibrobacteria bacterium | reverse complement strand
TAGCCAAAACTTTTAAAGCGAAGTTGGTGTATAATCATTTGCTCCCTTGGGGAGCAAGAGCCAAAGCCCAATCCCTACTTTAGTAGGGGTACCAACTGAGCTAATGGTGCATATTGTCAAAACTTTTAAGCGAAGTTGGTGTATAATCATTTGCTCCCTGGGAGCAAGAGCCACAGCCCAATCCCTACTTTAGTAGGGGTACCAAATGAGCTAATGGTACAGGACAACAGCCGCAAAGTGAAAACAAAAATAATATTTGGAAATGTAATATGGGAAGAAATGCGAAGGTTTTATTTTGAGATTCGGTCGGTAAAAAACTGTTTGCTCGGTTTTGCGACGACCGGAGGAACAGTAATTCTCTTTTTCCGCAGCGGCTTTGTTTCGTTTCTTTGGAACGGCAATGTTTTCTGCGGATTAAAAAAAATTATAATAATCATCCCGCTAAAACGTAGTTTCTATTCATTATTATATCTTGATATTATCTGCAGGATATGCCGCATATGCTAAACCAAGGCCATTATGCCAAAAAAGCCATAGGCTTTTGTTTGGCCCTCTATGTGGCCGTTCTTCTCGGTGTGGTTGCACCTGCGCACCATCATAATGACGGCACGGAACATAGCGACTGTACAGTTTGTTTAATTTCACATTTGCCAATTATCACGACCTTAATGGCTTCATTTGTTCTGATTGTCGTCAGGTCGTATGTTAAATCCGTCCGGCTTCCTGAAATTATTTCATCTCGCAAACCTCATGCTTCCCATTCTCGCGCTCCTCCGGCATTAGCGGTCGCTTTTTAATTCGTCGCTTCAATGTCCAAGATAACCGCGCTGTAAAAACACGCTCTATAAGCGAAGGTTCCGGGTGTCGCTTATCTATTTGAGAGATTTCTTTGCGGAATCTAAAACTTAACATATGGCAAAAGGAGACATAATGAAAACATTTTTACCTATATGGCTTTGCCTGGTCGTTGCCGCTGCAATCTCCAGCACCTATGCCCAGAAAAATGAGCCGCCTCTGGACTCGCTCAAGCATCAGATCGGGATTTTGCAACAGCAGATGAAGGAATTGAAGGAAAGCAAAATTACTACGGATGCAAATCCAAACACAACGGCAATGGAGCATTTAGAGGACCAAATCCGGGAATTGAGTGAAAAAGTCAATTCTATTTCCGAAGCCCAGAAGCAGACGCGCCCGAATGAATTTAATCCGTCCATCGGACTCGTCGGCGAGGTAGTCACCTCTTATCAGTCAAAAGGAATGACGGAAACCGGCAGTGATCGTCCCGGCGGAATCGATGTGAACGCCCGATCGGTGGAGCTTAACGTCGCAGCGTCCATTGATCCTTTTGCAAAAGGTTATGCAGTCATCAATGCCGCAGCTGACCCTGTCACCGGAGAAGCAAGCATGGGTATTGAAGAAGCTGCAATGCAAACGACATCGCTGCCTTTAAACCTCGAACTCAAGGCAGGACGATTTTTCGGTGAATTCGGCCGACTGGGATATATTCATGACCATGAGCTTCCGGTAATTAATCGGCCGCTTGTTCTCGATCAATATATCGGCGGAGAATCAAGGACCGACGGTTTTCAGCTTAACTGGCTTTTACCAATCCCGCAATACGTAAGCTTTACGATTGGCGCCGGCGACCAATTCGGCGGCGACATTCCGCCCAATAACCCTGGGGATATTCGGCAATTTAATGAGCTGAATTACTGGAGCAGGCTTTCCACCTATATTGATTTGCCGTTCGATTGGCAGGCGGAAATGGGGATATCGGGCCTTTTGAATCCTAAAACCGAAGACCGCAACGGCATGCTGCCGCAACCGGACGGAAGTACCTTGACTGAAAAGAAGCGCGTGCTGGCGGGGGCGGATTTTTCCCTCAAATGGGTGCCCTTGCGCAACAATCAGTTCCAGAGCTTGACATGGGGCAGCGAAGTGCTTTTCAGCGATAACGGTTACCGGGACAGCATCACTGCGGAGAGCAAACCCCTTGATACAACCGTAGGCGCATGGGGCCTTTATTCCTATGCGACATGGAAATTCAGCCGAGAGTGGTCTGCGGGATTTTTGTACGGTTGGGTTGAAAACAATCAAAATGCTCAGGATATTACTATTCAATATGCGCCGTATGTCACCTGGGCGCTGAGCCATTGGAACCAATTACGTTTGCAATATACCCATACGGAAAGCAATCATGTGCTCGGTCTGGCAAATAGCGATGCATTGCAATTGCAATGGGCCTGGATTATCGGTTCGCATTCCCATGGTTGGCAACAACGGTAACTTAACAAAAGGATTTATCCATGAAAATGAATATGTTTCGCCATAATTTTTTTATTACCGCAATCTTCGCCGTAGCGGCGTTGATAGTACCTGTCCACGCTGCAAAAATTCATGTAGTGACAACGCTCACGGACCTGGCCGATTTGGCGCGGGAAATCGGAAAAGATCATGTAGATGTCCGAAGCCTCGCCACCGGCATTGAAGATACGCATGGCGTTCCGATGAAGCCAAGCTTTGTGCCCATATTAAACAAGGCGGACCTGGTCATTGTCGTGGGGTTCGATTGCGAGCATGCGTTTCTCCCCGCTCTTTTGGAAGCAAGTAAAAATCCGCGTATACAAATCGGACACGCCGGATATGTTGACTGCGCAAGAAACATAGTTCCCAAAGACGTGCCTAATTCCATCGACCATTCCGCAGGCGATGTCCATCCCTATGGAAATCCCCACTACATGCTCGATCCGGTGCTTGCAAAAACTGCGGTCAACGAAATTTGCGAAGCGCTTGTGACATTCGATCCGAAGGATGAGGCCTATTTTACCGGGAACCGCGATGCATATCTGTCTAAGCTCGATGCGAAAATAGCCGAATGGAAAGAAAAATTAAAACCGCTTAAAGACGTGCAATTCGTATCGTACCACGAGCATTGGCCGTATTTTGCCGACCGTTTCGGCTTGCGGTATGTTGCGACCATAGAACTTAAGCCCGGCATTGATCCGACGCCGCATCATATTGAAGATCTGATTAAAATGATGAAGGCCGACGGCGTGCCTCTTGTCGTGCGGGAACCTCAATTTCCTGAAAAGGTCCCGCGATTAATAGCGGAGAAAACCGGGGCCGCACTTGTCACGTTACCCATTATGCCCGGAGGCGTCGCGAACACCGACACCTATATCGACATGATGGATTACATTGTCAATACGGTCAAGGCATCGGTCAAAGGGAAGTAAGCGATTCGCGCAGGCCGACTCAATTATTGATTTGGGTCGGCCTATAACATCCTGAAAGAATTTGCGAAAAGACAATATTTTTCTTTTAAAGGTTGCAGATTGACAAAACAATATCTTCGGTTGGCGCTCATACTGTTATCCGTCATGGTTGGGGCCGGCAACGCAAAGGTAAACTCTTTATTGTCTCGTTCAATACATTCCGCCCAGGCAGTCATCTCTTCGAAAAGCATTCAGGCTTTGGAAGAAAGGCTCAAGCCTTATCTGGAACGAAGAATCCACCATTCTCCCGCAACCAATCAAAACGGACTCAATGAAAGCGATTTATTCTTGCTCGCCAAGGTCTGGAACGGTCTCAGCCCCGATTTCAAACAATTGTATCAACAAGCGACCCAAATTCCCTCCCAGGATGCTTTCTATGTTTCGCCGAGCGGACACTTCGAGATTTATTACACGACCAAAGGCGAAGACAAGATAAGTCCTGCGGACAATTACGGATTCGGCGCAGGGGGCAATTGGCGAATAAAGAACGGCCACCCCAACGGCATTCCGGACTATGTCGACGAAGTCGCATGGGACCTGGACAGCGCATGGTCCATGGAGATCGACCGGTTCCAATATATCCAACCCATTCCATATAAGGACGCAACGCACGCCTCCGACAGACTCAAGGTTGTCATCGCTTCGCTGGGCCAAGGCTTTTACGGAGAAACCTTTCCCGGCGAGCAGGTTGGAGCGCATGGAATCTCAAGCCATATAGAGATAAATAATAATTGGTCGGGCCCGGACTGGGCCGCAACCGGATATGATACGATACCCTACAACGGCGCACGGGTCACCTGTCCTCACGAGTTTTTTCACACTATCCAATTCGCAATGGCACATTCGGTTTATCAGCTTGACGCCGCACCCGATTCTTTTCCGTTAAGCTGGACCGAAGGAACGGCAGTCATGATGGAAGGCCTGGCCTTCCAATATGTGTATGATTACATCCAGTATACGCCCGACTACTTCGACGATCCCACCATTACCATGCTCGATCCCACCGATGAAAGCATGGCGATTTACACGAATTCACTGATGACAAAATTTCTGCATGAGTTGTTCAGCCCGGCCCCGGATAATGATTTTATACGGCATGTCTTTTTCAGCAATTACGATACCCTGGCTGATTTTTATAAGATTCTGCGTTCGGAATCCTCGGCTGTCGGAAAAAACTGGGTTGACATCCTCAACGATTTTCATACTCAGAGCTATTTCACGGGAGCAAGAGCGGTTGCCGGCGTTTTCATACAAGATGCTCCATTGCTTCCGGAATGGAATTTCACCTTTGACACCCCGGATGCGACTCAAAAAATAACCAAACAGGTCCATCCGTATGCAATGCAGGTCTTTGCCTTTAAACCGTCCCAGATTCAGGGTGACACCTTGGAAGTCACCTTTCAAGGTGATCCGCCGTCCGCCGCCGTCACGTATCCGATCTGGTCGGTTTCCTGCATTCTGGAACGATCCGGCGGAAAGGATTCCGTCGTTCATTTTGCATTTGCAAACAACACCATTGCTTCATTGGAAATTCCTTCATGGAAATCCCTCAAGGACGCGCTTTTCATCGTCTCCAACGGCGACATATCGTCAAGCCGCAACGCGACGATTTCGTTCCAAACTTGTCCGATTACCTATGCGGCCGGATCCCAGGATACCATAAGGTTGGCGGAACCTTTGGACACTGCCGCGGTGACCTTGAAGGCGATGGCGAACTTGCGTTGCAGCCTTGCGATAACCGCAGACACGAGCAATTCCCTGATCGCAGCCGGTTCCCGCAACCAACTTTTACCACAGAGCGGTCTTTTCGACATTTCTTATCCGTCGATTTGGTCCGCTTCTGCGTCGATCGGGCTTGTCGTCACTTGTCCGGCAAATGATACGCCGGCAATCGCGTCGCAGGGATTGTACGTATGGTCCGGGTCCGCCTGGATAAAAACCGAGGCCTCAATATCCTATATCAATAAATCCCTGCGTGCGGAAGCGACTGTCGGCAGTCCGGGAATCTATGCAATCTTTCATTCTTCCGCATCTTGGCTGGATTCCGTTGATGCCGTGGCGGTCTTTCCCAATCCTGCCCATCTCAGGCGTGATTCAAGAATTGTTTTTAAAGGCAAAAGTCTGCTCGAATTGTGGATTTATTCCGTAGACGGCATACTTATCGCTCATGAGGTAAAAGGACAAAACAACCGGCCGCAATCAATTGATGAATCGGCAAATGAGTTTGATTGGCGATTATGCAACAATAGCGGAAGGGCCGTTTCCCCAGGGGTCTATTTTGCCCGTATCGGATACCTGGATGCAGTGACGAAAGGAATGATAAAACAGGTGCGGAAAATGTTTGTCGTGCCCTGAGTCCATAATTCTTTTTGTCCGATAGCATTTATCTTATCGGCACTTTGCGTAGACCATGGAACCGATTGCGTAATAATTTCACCATAGATATCCGTCGGCAATAGCGACGGAAGGAGTTTAAATGAAATCAATTCTTACGAGCCTTGTTTTGTGCGTCATTTTCTTTACAACCGCTTTTGCCCGGATGCCGCCGCTGATTGACAGGAGTGTCTTTTTCGGAGATCCGGATATTTCAGGCGCCCAAATTTCACCCGACGGTAAATTCATTACGTTTTTAAGGCCGTTTAAAAATGTCCGCAACATCTGGATTAGGGGGCGATCGGAGAAATTCGATAAGGCGCGGCCTTTGACCGCCGATACCCTTCGGCCGATCACGGGTTATTTTTGGTCGCGGGACGGCAAATACGTGCTTTATGCCCAAGACAAAGGCGGAGATGAGAATTTCCGGATTTACGAAGTGGATCCGCGCATTGTTGGAACTCCGGTTCCACCGGCGAAAGACCTGACGCCTCTGGGAAAAGTAAGAGCGGCGATATACGATGTCCCGCGTAACACGCCGAATGAGATAATTATCGGCCTCAACGACCGTGATCCTGCGCTTCATGATGTGTACCGTCTCAATCTGACGACGGGGGAGCGCACGCTGCTTCGGAAAAACCTTGAGAACGTTGCCGAATGGGTTACCGATCTCAAAGGGAACCTGCGGCTCGGCATACGTCAGACAAGCGACGGAGGAACGGAAATTCTGAGGATTGACGGAGATACATTACACTCGATTTACTCGGTGAATGCCGATGAATCCGTTAGTCCGTTGCGCTTCACGCCCGACGGCAACGGTTTCTATCTTGAAACCAATAAAGGCAAAGAAATTGACCTCAGTCAACTTGAATTATTCGACCTGAAAACCGGGACGACCGCTTTTGTTGAAAAGGACCCTCAAAACCAGGTTGATCTTGAAAATGCATTTTTCTCCGATGTTACCAACGAATTACTGGCGACATTTTACCTCGGTGACACCTTAAGAATTTATCCGAAGCAGAAGCAATTCGCCGAGGATTATAATCGAGTCAAAAAGATGCTTCCTCACGGAGAGATTCATATCGTTTCGACGACTCTTGACGAACAAACATGGATCGTAGCATTGACAAGTGATGTTAATCCGGGTTCCGTTTATATTTTCGACAGGAAAACGCGCAAGGCCGGATTTCTTTATGCATCCAGGCCGGACCTGCCTTCAACCGACCTCGTTTCCATGAAACCCATACGTTATACGGCTCGTGACGGATTGGTCGTTCCGGCATATTTATCGGTCCCCAAAGGGCTTGCGGCAAAAAATCTTCCCGCGGTGCTTTATATTCATGGCGGGCCGTGGGTGCGTGACGAATGGGGATATAATCCCGTTGTGCAATTCCTTGCAAATCGGGGATATGCGGTTCTTCAACCCAATTACTGGGGGTCGACCGG
>JBBIGR010000074.1:0-5204 GCA_037447435.1 Fibrobacteria bacterium | reverse complement strand
CTATGGGAAAACATTTCTTAATGCAGGAAACAAACAGTGGGCACCGGCGCAATGCAGCATGATATCTCCGACGGCGTCGATTATCTTATTAAGCAAGGAATCGCCGATCCCAAAAAGATTGCAATAGCCGGAGGGTCGTACGGCGGTTATGCCACGCTGGCCGGACTGGCGTTCACTCCCGATTTGTACGCCGCGGGTTTCGACATCGTGGGGCCGTCGAATATCATTACGCTTTTAAATTCCATCCCGCCCTATTGGGAGCCGATGAAGAAGACGTTTGCAATCCGTGTCGGAGATAAAGACAATCCGTCGGAACGAAAAATGCTGGAAACGCAATCACCTCTTTTTTCAGCAAAAAACATCAAAGTTCCGCTTTTTGTCGTGCAGGGGGCAAATGACCCCCGTGTAAAGAAAGCCGAGTCCGATCGTATCGTGGCTGCTTTGCGCGATCTCGGCAGAAAAGTTGAATATATGGTAGCACCCGACGAAGGGCATGGATATAAAGGACTGGAAAACCGCATGGCAATGTATGCGGCCATGGAAAAATTCCTCGCAATAAACCTCAATGGACGCTATCAGCAGGATATTCCACAGGCGATCCGGAATAAATTAAACGCAATTATGGTTGATGTCAAGACCGTTACCCCTCCAAAGGACGAAGGAGCTTTTACGAAATGAACCCGGCAATTATTACTTTCGATAATCTGAGCATCGGCTATCGTGGCGAGCCATTACTGAAAAACATCTCCCTTTCAATCACTCAAGGGAGTTTCACCGCGATTCTCGGGACAAACGGTTCCGGTAAATCAACTATGCTTAAAACCGTTCTCGGATTGATTCCGCCGGTGGCCGGGCAAATCCATTTTGCGGCGGGGAACGATACCCCGCTCATTTTCGGTTATGTGCCGCAAACCACGAATTTGGATCCGCTTTATCCCTTTACCGGATTCGACGTTGCGGTCATGGGTACTTACAGGCGGGTTAAGCCGGGACTATTCGTTTCCGGCAAGGAACGGGCATTTACTCATGAATGTTTAAATGCGGCCGGGGCGGAAGGCTTTGCCGCAGAACGATTCGCCGACCTCTCGGGCGGTCAAAAACAGAGAGTGCTCATTGCCCGTGCTCTGGTCACTCGACCGGACGTTCTGGTGCTTGACGAACCGACAGCGGGCGTCGATGCGGCCGCAACGCATGCGGTTCTGGAATTTATATCGAAAATCCACCGGGAAAAAGAAATCACGGTCCTTTTGGTTACCCATGATCTTCCTATAGTCCGCGACCATGCCCAACATGTAATCTGGTTGCATCAAGGGAAAGTATTATACGGGTCGGTTGCCGAAATGCTTTTACCCGAACGGTTGAAATCGGTTTTTGAAATGGAGGTTGGCTAGGAATGGAAACATTATTACAAATTTTATCGCCTGATTTTTTGCTCCGTAATTCGGTTTACACCAGCATTCTGGTTGGTTTTACCTGTCCTCTTGTCGGGGTATTTCTTGTGTTGCGACGGTTGGTTTTTATGGGGGTAGCTTTGCCGCAGATTTCATCGACGGGTGTCGCGGCCGCTTTATCCATCCCGGTTTGGTTGGGATTAAAGCAGGTTTCACATAGTGCACAAAGTGAACATATGATCGCTTTTATCGGTTCGATAGTCTTTACGCTTGTCGCCATTTTAGTTCTTGCTTTCCTGGAACGCCGCGGCCGAGGCCTTCCGGAGGGCAGATTGGGAACCGCCTATGTTGTTTCTGCGGCTTTAAGTATTCTGATACTTTCCAAGAACCGCTATGCCGAACTTGGTTGGCTTGATCTAATGAAAGGCGAGGTCATCACTATTTCCAATTTTGATCTTACGCTTACGGGAATTGTTCTCGGAGTCGTATTGGCTGTGTTTGCGTTTTTTCATAAAGAATTATTTCTGGTTTCATTTGACCGGGCCATGGCAATTACTTTGCGAAAAAACGTCGTATTTTGGGACATTATTTTATATTTGTTGCTTGGACTCACCGTATCATTGGCGGTATTAAGCGTTGGGCCGCTCATTTCCTTCGGATTTTTATTGATACCGGCACTTATCGCACATCTTTTTGCGCGCACCATGCGGCAATTTCTTGTAATTGCCTCGCTTTTAGGAGGAGTTACGTCCTTCATAGGTTTTTGGATCGCTTATAAATGGGATTTCCCCGTCGGCCCCACCGATGTCGTCGTGTTGGGAATCATCTACGGAGTCGCTTGGATTATCGCAAAAATCGCTATATTGGTACCGGAAAAGCATTCAACCGATATAGGGGTCAAAAACGGCAAACACGCATAAAATGATATTTGTCTTTTGCATGTTAAAGTCAATACAAAAATATATATATTATCAAACTTAGCATCGGGAGATTCGATGGGCGATATGAAAATGTAATGATAATTTATTGCCCAAACGAACTTTGATTTTCTTTTTGACAACCCCATGGGAAAAAAATGGCGAATTTTTCAACCGCAAAATCCACCGCAGACGCGCATACCTTGGAAGCGGCGGGGCGAACACTTGACGGAAGCAATAAGCTGAGTTTGCGACGTATTCTTCCGTTTTTAGGTCCGGCGTTTATTGCAAGCGTTGCATATATAGATCCGGGCAATTTCGCAACGAATATCCAATCGGGTTCCGAATTCGGCTACATGCTTTTATGGGTTGTCGTCGCGAGCAATCTCATGGCGATGCTCATCCAAACGTTGTCTGCAAAACTCGGCATTGCAACGGGAAAAAATCTTGCCGAACTTTGCAGGGATCGATTCGGCGGAAAACCGGCAATAGTCATGTGGGTCATTATGGAAGCGGTCGCCATGGCAACCGATTTGGCGGAATTCATCGGCGCCGCCGTCGGCTTTAATTTGCTTTTCGGTATTCCGCTTTTATGGGGCGGTATTCTGGCGGCCATCGCGACATTTTTAATTCTTGGATTGGAACGGTTCGGTTTTCGCCCGTTGGAAGCGGTGATTGTAACCATGGTAGGCATGATCGCGGGTTGTTACCTGATCGAAACGGTGCTTGACGCACCGAATGTCAAGTTGATTTTAATCAATTCGGTCACTCCGCGATTTTCGGGTCGTGAAAGCGTGCTGCTCGCTGCCGGAATTTTGGGTGCGACTGTGATGCCGCATGCGATATTCCTGCATTCCGCTCTTACCCAGGGAAGGATCGTGGTAAAAGATCCTGCAAGAAAGAAGCGGTTATTTAGGTTTGAACTCGCGGATGTGACAATCGCGATGACCATTGCGGGTTTGGTCAATATGGCGATGCTGATCATGGCAGCGTCTACGTTTCATAGCCACGGCTATACTGCCGTCGCGTCGATAGAGGATGCGCATAAGACCCTACAGCCGCTTTTGGGAAAAGCATCGAGTTTCATTTTTGCGCTGTCGCTGCTTGCCTCCGGCCTTTCGTCGTCAACCGTCGGTACCAGTGCGGGGCAGGTCATCATGCAGGGCTTTGTGCGGCGCAAAATTCCCGTGTGGGTACGGCGGATCGTGACAACCGCTCCATCGCTTTTTGTGCTCGCAATCGGACTCGATCCTACGCGCACGCTTGTTATTAGTCAAGTTGTACTCAGCTTCGGGCTACCGTTCGCCCTTGTTCCGCTTCTGTTATTTACGGCAAATAAATCCCTCATGGGCTCGCTTACGAATCGAACGATAACCACGATAATGATGACCCTGATTACGGGAATTGTAATTCTGTTGAATTGTTACCTGATATTCCTTACGGTGAAGGGATAAATCCCCATGTTTAACCATATATTCGTCCCGCTGGACGGGTCGGAAATGGCCGAAGCCGCGCTTCCGGCAGCCGTATATTTTGCAAAGTGTTTCGATGCGAAAGTTTCGCTTGTTCATCTCATTGAAAAGGGCCGTCCTAAAACGGTTCACGACCAATCGCATTTGCATGATGAGAAAGACGCGGCCGACTATCTTGCAAAGATCGCATCGTCGTTTCCGCCTGGAACGTGCATCGATTGTCACGTCCATACCGAAGAGGTAAGCCATGTGGCCCGGAGCATCGTAGACCATAGTATGACCGAGATTCATTCCGATCTTGTCATAATGTGCACCCATGGTGACGATGGAACGCGACGATTTGTCTCTGGCAGCATTGCCCAGCAGGTCATTGCCCGCGGCACGATCCCCGTTCTTGTCGTGCATGCGGAAAAAAGTCCTTATCCCGGGTTCGCATGCGGTAAAATTCTCTTGCCGCTTGGAGGTCATCACGAGCATGACGAAATTCTGGATTCGGCCGCTCAATTCGCACGATGCTGCGGAGCAATTATTCGTTTGATTTCCGTAGTACCCACTTTTGAAACGATACCGGGAAAATGGTTCCAGGTTGGCCGTCTTCTACCGGGCACAACATCCGAAATGCTTAACATCGAAGCGGAGGAAACGGCACATTTCCTCGAGCTTCAAGCATCGGTTTTGCGCGACAAAGGCTTTGTATCCGAAATAAATGTCCTTCGCGGCGACCCCGGACACCGGATCTCCATTGACGCGGAAGAATCGGCTGTCGCCATGATCGTTATGGCAACGCACGGCAAAGCAGGCATGTCGGCGCTCTGGGAAGGGAGCGTTGCCCCAAAAGTGTTTGCCGAGAGCAGAAAACCGATACTGTTGTTGCCGTTACTTTCCAAGAATGGAAAATCGGGATAACCCTAATTCGCATTTTATCGGCAAGAATAATTCTGAGGGCGGTTTGGGAATTCCCTTTGCTTTCGATGTACCGAATTGGGATTTAGGTTTTCAAACCACGCTCAATGTTGTCAAAAACGATGTTGGAAGCGCCTACCGCACTGAATTCGCTAACTCAGTCAGCGTCGGACACGGTATCTTCGGTGAAATCTCCCATCACGGAGAATTCTTCAGCAGCCTGAGCACAGAAGAAAATTCTCATTGGGTTGGCACGCTTGACACATGGTTCACATATCAACCCAACAAAAATTTATGCCTTGACGCGGGAGTTTATATCGGTGTTACGCAAGCTGCCGATAACTGGCATCCTTGGATAGGAGCGACCTGGAGAAATTGAGTTGCTTTCAAGTTAAAAGAGGAATTGCGTCGAAGGCGAAATTGCGCTGAATGGCGCGAGGGAAACACTTGATGAGGGGGCGGATACGGGTCTAGTCCGGAAATATGTTTACAGTTTCCGGAGGCAAAATGGGAGAACGTAA
>JBBIGR010000073.1:0-12493 GCA_037447435.1 Fibrobacteria bacterium | reverse complement strand
TAATGCCGCTTCGCAACCGAAATATTCTGTTGGCTCGAATGCAGAAAAGAATTAAAAATTATACTGTCTTTACCTGGGCTAAAGACATACTCGAAAGCCTTGAAGACATAAAACGGGAACAGGAACTAAGGAAAGTTAATTTAATAACATCTGCGATCGAGTCCGAAATACTCGCAAAATTTGCAAAAGCGGAACAAAGGGCGATATTCCTTGATTACGACGGAACGCTCGTTCCGTTTTCATCCATTCCTGAATTGGCAACACCGGGCCCTCAAACATTGAAACAATTAAAATCTCTTTCAGAGTATTCCAAAAACACCATCGTGCTCATAAGCGGCAGAAATAAAAATTTTCTTGACGAATGGTTCGGAACCCTCAATATGCATTTGATTGCGGAACATGGAGCGTTTCAAAAATCCCCGGGTGGAGAATGGCAATGCGCAATTGATACGGATCAGGGGTGGAAAACAAATTTTTTTCCTGTTTTACAGCGATACTCGGACCGTTGTAATGGCTCTTTTATTGAAGAAAAATTTTCTTCATTGGCGTGGCATTACCGGAATTCGGAGCAATAAAAGCCAAAGAACTGAAAGAGGAATTACGAACGCTTGTGGCGCATGAAAACAAATTGCATGTACTCGAAGAAAATATGGTCATAGAAGTAAAAAGAACGGGCTACGACAAAGGAATTGCCGCATTAAAGTTTATTTCAAACCGGAAATTTGATTTCATAATTGCAATGGGCGATGATAAAACCGATGAAGACGTATACCGATCCTTACCACCTGAAGCGGTTACCGTAAAAATCGGCATAGCAGCATCGCTGGCAAAATATAATCTTTTAAGCCAAATTGAAGTCTCACGGTTTATAGATAAGTTTATTGAAAGTGACTTACCATCACAACAGACAACTTTGTAAGCACCTGGTACACCTTTATCAAGTATGTGGATAAAATAATTTCCCACCATATCCCGTAATTTTATGGAAAAGGATTTATGATATTTCTTGAAAGGCGGTAAATTATGCGTACACTTTTTTATAGTTTGACAATTATGCTGTTGAGCATGACGAATGCCTGGAGTGTCGCACCAAAAGACCGATATGTCATACCGCTTAAAAACGACATCGCTGTTTTTTCAAACACTCCGACAACGGGCACAGAAAGGCCCCCTGCCTTTGTGGTAGGGACAAACGATCGGCTACTTGTTTTGGAAACCAAAGGTGATTTGTACAAAGTGCGTAACTTAAAAGGAGATATTGGATGGGTTTCAAAAGCTTCTGTAAAGGAAGTTGCACCAAGTAAAACGTTTTCTTTTGATACTGCAAGCGTGCTTGGGTTTTTGGACAATCCGACGCCAATTTTCATTCTCGATGCAACCGACTCTCTAAATAAAGGCATCGCGCTGGACAGATCTTTTGACCAGGAGATAAAGGAAAACATTGATGAGGAAACTATCGACAGAATTGTCGAGGACAAAGCAGCTAAATTGTAAAGGCGATAGGTTACTTCACAGAAGGCTCCCGATAAAATCGTGAGCCTTCTGTGGATGTCGCATATGTAATCTTCGACTCAAAGAGCCGAAGTAATTTTATAGCCTCCGACTCCTGTTGGGGGTGGCTCAACTCTACAAAGGACTTACATGCGGTTTTTCCGAGTGTTTTGTCGTGTCCTTCATATATAAGTTCTACGGAATTATTGCTTACCTTATTTACCTTAAACCAAAAGCCGTATTTTTTCTTATTTTTAAGAAATACATTTCCAAAGATAAGAAGCACTCCCCGAATGTATCAATACTTGCACTACGCATCAACATGGAAAAGCGTCTGGCGTGGTTATTGCTAATTATTGATTTAAAATCAAATGTAAAATCCGTTTTTTTAATTTTTTTAATTTGCATTTCCATCAGTACAATCATTTTATAAAGGAGTATTTATGGGCAATATCAAATTCATTCTCATTGCAACGGCATGTTTTTACTTTCTCAGTTTTTCCGTTTATGGCGCAGAACAAAAAAACCATGAGACATACCTCAACGCAAAATCCGACGCGTTTCCTATTGATGAATCAGACTGGACTGTATATATGGATGCCCCCAATTATCATTTTGCTCTTGCAAAGGAATACCTTCAATCTGGAGAAAATGCCAAAGCGGCGGCAGAATTAAATTTGGGAAATTCATTTTTAAAATATCAGAAGGACCGTTTGGCTTTAGCTTCCAAACAACTCGAGGAATTGACCGCAGGGATATCGGACGGACGAATCAAGGACACGAGTAAGTTAAATGTGGCAATAACAAATGCGTTAAATGTTATTAACAATAAATACCAAATGGTCCCTTTGGAAATTGAAGGGAGCCTGGTTTTCGAAAATGCTTACAATTATCATTTTGACAAAGCAAAATCAAAAATGATTGAAGGTGATCGCAAAAGTGCGGCATTGGAAATAAAAAAGGGAGCCGCATTTTTTAAGCTTAAAGCGTCCCAAACAAGTCATTTAGCCAGGACTGAAATCGATGCTGCAATTAATGATTTGAAAAAATTAGCATCAAAAGTAGAATCCGGTGCAGTCAAGGATGTAAAAGATTTGGAACAGGAATTCCACAAAGCTGTAGCGGTTGTTTCCAAGAAAAAAGAGTGACCCTATTTGCTTCCTCGTAGGTTCGCAAATCCCGAACAAAAACAAATCTACAAAGGCGGTCGACATGCGTTTTGCCATTCCGATTACTTATATAGCAATACTTTTTATCGCCGTGACGTCGCTTAAAGCGGCGACGCCGGAAAAGAAAAGTACGGACAACATGATCACTGCTGCCGTTGAAAGGGAATTCTATCTTGAAAAGGGCGTATTCCCAGAAAATGTGGATGTCAGTACAAACCAAGGCATAGTGACGCTTGCCGGAAATCTCGACAATATTCTTGCGAAACAGCGGGCAGTTAAGATCGCCGAAAGCGTGCGAGGAGTATGTGGGGTAATTGATATGATTACAATTATTCCGATTTCGCGTTCAGACGAAGATATCCGAAAAGACATCCTTTCGTCGTTGTTGCATGACCCTGCTACTGAAGCCTATCAGATTGCAGTTTCCGTTAAGGATGCAATTGCAACATTAACCGGTAAGGTTGGGTCGCATGCAGAATCGCAATTGGCAGGCCGCATTGCCGAGAGTGTCAAGGGAACCAAGGAAGTCCGTAACGAAGTCACCATAAATTATCTGGCCCATCGCACCGATGCGGAAATTGATGCCGATGTCAAAGCCCGCCTTCAATGGGATATATGGATCAATGGCGATTTTATTTCCCCCTCGGTCAAAAACGGCAAAGTCACATTGGCCGGAACCGTAAGAAGCGCGATCGGCAAATCACGGGCATTCGAGGATGCCTGGGTAAATGGCGTGACCTCCGTTGACAATAAGAACATCAAAATCGAACCTGGTGTTGGAGAGTCCTTACGTCGAAAGTTAAAATATGCAAAAGTTTCCGATGACGACATAAAACAGGCGGTGATTGCTGCAATTCATCTGGATCCGAGAATTTCCGCCTTTAACCCGGATGTGAGCGTAGAGGGCGGTGTTGTCCTTCTTGGCGGTAGCGTTGGAAATTTAAAAGCAAAAACTTCCGCTGAACTGGATGCAAAAAATATAGTCGGCGTCGGGCGGGTCGATAATTTTATTAAAGTAAGACCGAAAGAACAGCTTACAGATTTGGAAATGAAGAAACAATTGACAGAAGCCCTGGCTTGGGACCCATTATTAGGCCCAAACACTATTGTAGCATCTGTTAATAATCGCATCGCCGACCTTTCGGGGACTGTCGAGTCAAACGATCAAAAAGCCGAAGCACAGGATGTTGCTTCCCGTACCAAAGGAGTTGTAGCTGTCCGGAATCATTTAAAATTGGA
The DNA here is from genome assembly GCA_037447435.1 of Fibrobacteria bacterium. Lineage (GTDB taxonomy): Bacteria > Fibrobacterota > Chitinivibrionia > Chitinivibrionales > FEN-1185 > FEN-1185. The sequence continues at coordinate 8,594 of JBBIGR010000073.1, read as the reverse complement.
GCCGGAGGTCCCAATTTACTATTACGACTGGCCTTACTACTCGACCTATGACTGGATTTCGCCCTCACCGCATCTCAGTGACGAACAGATCAAAAACAACATCGAGAACGGATTGTCATTGAGTCCTTATGTTGAAAAGGACAATATTACGGTCTCTGTAAAAGGGGGAATCGCTACATTGAACGGTATCGTTGACACGAGAATCGGTTGGAGCGAAGTCGACAAATGCGCATATAATAGCGGGGCTATTGAAGTAAAAAACCTAGTCAAAGTAAATGATGGCGCATGGCAGTTTTAACAAGGAATTGTCATAAAAGCAATGGTTACTATTCCGATAGACCCCAATTTTGGATCTCCAGCCAAAGTGAACCACGCATTAACCAGATCCGGGCACGGATTTTGCTAAAATAATGGTTCTGAGAAATGCACTTTTCAATTACTCTTGTCAAAAAACAATACACCTCGGTTTGATTGAACTTAAAACTGTGCTAATGTATTGAAAATCATTAAAACACTTTTTCAAGGAGGCGGAATGTTTTACAAAATCGGTACTGTTTGCACACTTTTGTGCGCAGTTTTAATTGTTTCATCCGGATGCAGTAAAAAAGTCCTGAAAACAGAATCTCAAACAACGCCAACGATTCAAGCCCCTGCCCAAAAAGCCCAAGAAGCAGCCCCTACCCTAGCACCGAACGACTCTTTTATCATTGTAGACCTCAACGCAAAAATGAAAGGAATTTTCGTTCCCATTTATTTCGCTTTTGACAAATACGACTTGTCGGAGCAAGCGATTACTACCCTTGGTAAAATCGCTTCTTTTCTTCAGGATAATGCCTCGGTCCGTATTTTAATTGAAGGCAATGCCGATGAAATCGGCTCCGATGAATACAATATGGGGCTTGGAGAAAGACGTGCCAGGGAAGCCAAGAATTTTCTTGTCAAATATGGAATACAGGATAGCAGGATTGAAGTCACATCCTATGGGAAAGAAAGGCCGGCAGTTCCAAATTGTCCGGTGGCGGACGACAACTGTCGTTCAAAAAACAGACGCGATGAATGGAAGGCTTTAGGGAAATAGTCCATCATTTTCATTATAAAAATGGAACGGGCTGCTTTATTCGTACATCTAAAAAACCTATTGTGAAAAATGCAGCCAGCTCACACAGGATAAATGAATCGAGAAGACAAGTGAAAAAAATGGGAATACCGCGGAAATCGTTGGCTGGAATTATTTGCTTAATAGTAGTTGCGATCCTTGTTTCCAATGCCTTGCCCGCAAAGAAGACAGACTCAAAACCAGTACCTGATTCACTCAAACAAGGTCATGCCCCCTCGTCTAATCACTGTCTACAACCTGCGGAAACTCTCGTAACCACAAATCACGTAATAACTATCAACGGGAAGCAAGTCCGGTACACAGCCACTGCAGGTCTCATGAAAATAGTGGACTCGGCGGGCAATCCCATTGCAAACATCTTCTTTACCGCTTACTTCAAACAGCCTGAGGCAAAAGTCAACCGAAGACCCATTGCATTCGCTTTTAATGGCGGACCCGGCGCTTCTTCTATGTGGCTACATTTAGCCGCAATAGGACCTAAGCGCGCACTTTTTGGGGAAAATGGCATTGGCCTTCCCGGTACAGACACGTTGGTGAATAACGACTATACTTGGCTTCCGTTTACCGACTTGGTTTTCGTTGATCCTGTAGGTACCGGATATAGCAGAAGCGCCCTTGGCGTCGACGCGCACCGATTCTATTCAGTGAATAGCGATATCAGAATAATGGCTGATTTCATCAGGCTCTTTCTTACCATGAACCAGCGCTGGACTTCTCCCCTGTTTCTTATAGGCGAAAGTTACGGAACGTTTAGGGCAGCGGGCCTGAGCCAATATTTGCAGAGCAACATGAGCAAGTCGGTAAACGGAATCATCCTTGTTTCATCGGTTCTCAATTTTCAATTTATTTCCTTTGATCCGGGCAATGACCTGGCATTTGTCCTTGCTCTTCCTTCCTACGCCTCCGCAGCGTGGTTTCACAAACAATTACCCGCCTTTGAAAAATCCGATTTGGACCATACACTTGGAGCTGCACGAAAATGGGCTGAGAGCAAATATCTTATAGGACTTTCAAAAGGATCTGCACTGACTGAGGAGCAGCGCAAAACCGTTGCGGATTCCCTGTCTGTTTTTACCGGACTTCCCGAATCCTATGTCCTTGAACACGGCTTGCGTGTCTCGCCCTTTGGTTTTGTCCGGCAGTTGCTTGCACGGCAACACCAAAGCATCGGAATACTTGACGCAAGGGAAACGGCAATAAACGCACCCCCGGTTGATCCGCACGAATACCGTGACCCCTCTTTTTTTGTCGTGGCAGCCCCTTTGACAGATTTGACAAACAATTATTTGCGAAAAGATCTTGCATTTTCTACTTCACTTGAATACGTTTTCTTGTCCGAGGATGTCAATCGACAATGGCAATGGTCCGAGCCTTCTACGCAAGGCTATGTCGATCGGTCCTCCTCGCTGCGAGAAGCAATGAGCGTCAATAAAAAGTTAAGAGTATTTGCAGCAATGGGATTGTTTGACCTTGTCACCCCATGCGAATCACAGCGCTACGGTTTCGAGCATTTGGCTTCTGATAGCTCGTTTATGCAGCGTATCCAGATGAAGGCATATCCGTCGGGACATCAACTTTACACCCACATTCCCTCATTACGGCAATTCACCGGTGATGTAGAAAAATTCGTGCTTAATTCTTCAGGAGGGTTGGAATAAAATTCCGCGGAACACTTGGAAATTTGATAAACGACCCGAGCCCTTGTGTCATTCTCATGCGTTCAATTAAAATTAGATAAGTTCGATTTTCCGACTTTTAGAAAATCATTATTAAAATCGGGAAAAATCTTTCCTCATACTGCTAAAATTCTCATTGGATGAATATCCCTTATCCTCACAAGGACTTTATCTCTTTTTTTAAGGCAATGGCATATTTATTGCGTCACTGATTAAAATAAATCCGCATGAATGACCTTTAATTGAAAGAGTGAAGCCATGAAACAAAACATTCTGTTTTATTCTGCAAGAAAAAGTCTTATTATCGTTTGCTTAATGTCTTCGACATTACTGTGCTCTTCCAATTCACCTAATCCACAACCTGTGCAATTGGCCGTTGTCCAACAACCTATGCAACAACTTCCTGAAGGTAGCGGGTCTTTCAGAACAATTTTTGCCGACATTGCCGCGAAAGTAACACCTTCAGTAGTTTCGGTTATTCTTACTAAAATTGATACGGTGTCCGAATCGGTAAATCCTTTTTTTAATTTTTTCAGCGACAGCAGTTTCGACAGTCCTTTTGATTTCTTCTTTGGAAACCCCAATTTTCACGGTAACGCCAAGCCTAAATTACCAAAAAAACATCCATACCGCGAACAAGGGCTGGGGTCGGGCGTGATCGTATCGGCAGACGGTTATATATTGACAAATTACCATGTCGTTGCGGGGGCCAGTGAAATACAAGTGAAACTTGCGGACGAACGTTCTTTCGATGCAAAAATCGTCGGAATCGATTCCCTGTCGGACGTTGCAGTCATTAAAATCAAGGAAAAAGTTGAAAAGCTTCCTGTTGCGATGCTTGGCGACGATACGAAGTTACGACCAGGCGACTGGGCACTTGCCATTGGCAATCCATTCAGTTTCACTTCAACGGTAACCTTGGGAATCGTGTCTGCACTTCACCGCCAGGTAGGTAACGCAAACTTATATCAGAATTACATTCAAACGGACGCAGCAATCAATCCGGGCAATTCCGGTGGAGCTCTTGTCAATGTTGACGGTCAAGTCATCGGCATCAACACAATGATTTATACGCAAACCGGGGGATTTATGGGAATAGGATTCGCCGTCCCCATGTCCATGGCTTACTCCGTCATGCAAGACCTGATAAAAACCGGAAAAGTTACGCGCGGATGGATAGGCGTATCAATACAGGACCTTAATAAAGCCATGCGGGAAGCCCTTAACCTCGGTTCACGCAAAGGGGTCCTCATTGGTGAGGTTTACAAAGGTCAGCCTGCCGACAATGCTGGAATCAAGCGGGGTGACGTCGTTTTGTCCATTCAGGGAAAAAACACCGAAAATGCAAATGAGCTGAGAAACCTCGTGGCACTTATACCACCCGGTTCCAAAGTGCCGGTCGTTATCCTGCGTAATGGTAAGGAATTGACCCTTCAATTAACAGTTGAGGAACGTTCCGAAAAAATGATTTCAAAACTCAACGGTACAAAAGGGGATAAAAACAGTCAGGAAGAAAATAAAAAAGAAACCAACCAGCGGTTAGGCCTTTCCCTTTCCAATATAACACCGGACCTTAGAAACAAATATAACATCTCCGATCGTGATAACGGAGTTGTTGTTCTAGAGACCCCATCCATGTTTGGCGATTCGCAGGCCGAACTTAAGGAGGGAGATATCATCGAACAAATAAAGGTCAAGGACAAAGATTTTCAGAGTATACAATCATTGAAACAGCTTGACGAAATCACCAAGAACCTCAAAAAAGGCGACTCAGTGCTTTTATCAGTCAAGCGGGGATCGACTCTATTTTATTTGGCATTTTCCATTTAAAACGAATTTTTTCGATATTGCGGCACTTATAAGAATTTGCCTGCATATTTTGCAGCCTCATACGGACAAGGAGGATCATTTATGGATCTAAAGATCGCGACAGCCCTAGGAATGATCGTAATTACGTTTTGCATAAATTCTTTTTCTGCCAATAATCAACCCGACGACGCATCGATTACTCTCTGGGTCAATGACGCGCTTTCCGAAGATGCCCATATCGCAAGCTCCGACATAAATGTGTCTACTGCCCAGGGCATTGTAACGCTGACGGGAAAGCTCAGCAATCTTGTCCAAAAGCAGTATGCCGAATTGGAAACAAAAAAAATCAAAGGGGTACTCGGTGTCGTAAATTTGCTTTCCGTTGTTGTCATCGGCCCGGATGTAGAAATCAGGCAATCTATCAGGCGAAGAATTATTAACAGCGCAGTGATTTCGTCTCAGTCCGTTGCCGTTAATGTAGACAAAGGCATGGTTGTCCTTTCAGGATCGGTTCCGTCTTTTTCTGAAAAGCAAGAAGCATCGCTTTTGGCCGGCGAAGTCCGCGGAGTAGTATCGGTCGATAACAATATCATTGTTATTAATAAATCCAAACGTTCCGATTTAGAAATCAAGTCCGATGTTGATGCAAAATTGAGACGTGACGTCTTTTTGACCGGACTATCCATAAATTCGTTGGTTGAAAACGGCGTTGTAACACTGACGGGGGATGTGGGAAACGCATTTGAAAAAGAACGAGTCGAAAAAGATGTTCAGATGATATCCAATGTCACTGAGGTCAAAAACATGCTTAAGGTTGCCTGGTGGGAATATAGCACCGTCAAAACAAAAGCAACAGTTCCCGATGATTCAACTCTTGCGAAATCCGTTGAGGAAGAACTAACCATGGATTTACGTGTTGAAAAGCCCTGGGTATTACGTGTCAAGGCCAAGAACGGACATGTGACCCTTCAAGGAACCGTGCCGACCATGCGACAGAAAGTTCTGGCCCAACAGGACGCGATGGAGGTTATTGGCACGGCCTGGATAAGTAATCTTATTGCCGTTAAAGGAATACAGCGGGACGATTTGGGGCTCTATGAAGATGTCACCTTTGCGGTTCGTTCAGATTATGCCTTAACAGGGGACGACATTACTATGTATGTCAACAGCGGGACTGTTACCATTTTGGGCAACGTCAATACGGCTTATGAAAAATCCCAAGCGGAAAAGGACGTATCAGGAGTATTGGGTGTCCAAAACATTGTAGACAATATCACAATAAGTTGGCAACCTCGCGATATCGATAATGCGATAAAAGAACGGGTCGAACAACGCCTGGCACGTAATTGGGCCACTTGGCCTTTGGCCGAAAAAATTATAGTTGCAGTACGAAACGGAACCGTAACACTCACCGGTCAAGTGGATTCGTGGTCCCAATCCACCGAGGCTGCGGAAATAGCTTTTCGCACAATCGGCGTACGACTCGTCGACAACCGGTTATTGGTAAAAGGAGCGAACTATGAGTGGGAGAAATTTCGCGTATCCGCTCCGGATGTTCTTGGAGTCCCAAATTCGGAAAACCAATGGCGATATTATCCTTACAATCACTGAAAACGCTGAGTAATGATAACGAAAAAAATTGTACTATTTTTTTTAAGGAGAAATCAAAATGGAAACATCACGATTTCGAAAAATGTTGGTATCGTTCATTGGAATGACTTTCCTCGTGTTTGGCATTCCTTTAATAGTATCGGCAGCGACGCCCGATGAAATCATAGTCGAGCGGGTCCGTGGAGCTTTTTTCGAAGACCCCCGGGTTCGATCGGCCGACATTACGGTTAAATCAATTGACGGTATAGTCGAACTAGACGGAACGGTAAGAACCCTGGCCGAACTGCAATTTGCCGATCTTGAGGCAAAAAAAATAAGAGGCGTGCTCGGCGTGATAAACAAGCTCACGGTAAAACCGGTTTACAGACTCGATGCCGAAATCCGACAGGATATAAAACGAAGAATCATCAGTAGTTCCATAATCCGATCTGAAAACATAGGTGTTCGCGTTGAAAATGGAATTGTTTTTCTGAGCGGTGTGGTAGGAACCAGCGCAGAACAGGAACAGGTATATCTCCTTGCTTCAGAAGTCCGAGGAGTAAAATCGATCGAAAACCATATTGAAATTTCATTTGCTACAAAAAGATCGGACCCAGATATCAGGGAGGATGTTCTCCTTAAATTTGCTCATGATGTCTATCTGTCAGAATTACCAATCGACGTGAGCGTAAAAAACGGACTTGTTTCTCTCAGCGGCGAGGTTGGAAACACCTTTGAAAAAGAACGTGCACAGCAAGATGCCTTGCGCATTTTCAATGTCGCTGGAGTCAAGAATGACCTTAAAATATCAAAATCGAAAGCCGGAGGCGTTCGCAGAAATCCACCGGAACTTTCGGATCCCGAATTGCTTGTTGCAATAGGAAACCAATTCGGACTTGATTCCCGTTTCGATAATCCCAAGGATATTCACGTACAGGTCCTACATGGAATTGTCACCTTGACAGGCACTGTACCGTCATTTTTTCAAAAACAATTAGCCGAGCGAGATGCTCTCGAAATCGTTGGTGTACAATGGGTCAACAATTTGATACAAGTAAAAGGAATTTGGCGGGACGACATCGGCATTTTTATGGACATTAAAGAATCCATTTCCTCGGATTATCCCTTAATCGGAGATCGAATCAGTTATTACGTAATCGATGGAATCGTAACCCTTAAAGGGAATGTCAACTCAGAATATGAAAAAACCAGAATTGAAAGAGACGCAGGCGAAATAATAGGAGTAAAAGATGTTTTAGATTACATTGTTGTGGACCGATTACCCCAATATTCCGATGAGGTGCTCAGTGGTCGCATTTACGACAGGCTGACGTCAAATTGGGTGACATGGCCCATACTTCAGAAAATTATAATAAATGTCAAAGATGGTAAGGTAACTCTGACGGGAAAAGTGGACACGTGGGCCCAACACAATGAAGCCGGCAGGATTGCAAAGCAAACCGATGGAGTCTGGTCGGTTGAAAACCGGTTGAGTGTGCAATAAAGACGCGGCCAAAGGCTATGGCTTTGTAAACGGGCCATATCTCCCTCGAAGCGTAGCAAGAGAGGACAGGTGGCCGGTTCAGACGTCAAAAAAATGGTACCGTGAACACGATGAATTGTCAACGAAGTTTTAAAACCGTTGCCTCTCCGTCGTGATCGCCGGTTGTGGCATCATCGCTGTTTTTAATAGCATTGTCAAGATTGACACGTCCCTCGATTTTATAAGTGCCGCACGTAACCAAACTTTGGGATAATTTGTCGCGTGCTTGAGAAAAAGAGCCGTATTGATGCTCTATCTTCGCCGAGGGATTAATTTCCTCCCTACTGAAAGCGCCAATAAAAACATACGCTCCTTTGTAGAGACATGGGCCGAAAATTCGTCCATGATTATTTGGACGATCAGGAGAATCATCAGCGAATGCACGATATTTTTGGGCTGGAATTTGATTATAAAACCTATCGCAGAGAAATCCGATATAGCCGCTTGAATGATGACTTTTCTCGGAGAAACCCGCTTTTTTCAGGTTATCGTTGAGTCTCGATATCGCATCATTAAAGTCCTTGGAAATTGTATCGATAAATACGATATTGATCGGCTCGAAAAGTTTTTTCCACTTCCATTTCACGCCCAGCCAGTCTGCCCGCTCCCCATTTTCCTGAAACATCCATTTACCAATCCTTGGCAGTTTTTGGGGGGCCATGATATCGGAAGCATCAATAGATTTCCCGAACACTCTTTTTTGCTCCGGTCCCGTATTGGTAAGAAATGCAGAATTCGAGGAAATCAATGCAATCAAAAATATCGGTGCAATAAATATCTTTCTCATTGTACAACCTCATCTTTTTTTGGGGCATCGCGCGTTTCTGTGGGTAGCCCCAATATGTTGTGTTTAGAGTTA
>JBBIGR010000072.1:0-13859 GCA_037447435.1 Fibrobacteria bacterium | reverse complement strand
ACGCAAGCATTTTCGCCTTTACAGGTGCGTAGACGATCAAACTGCAATTCGGCGTTGTCACGGTATTGCCGCAGGCGCCGTTTACGGCGCATTTTACAAGCGATCCGGAATCGGCATATACGGGGGTAATCGAATAGGTCGCGCTCGAAGGCTGAACGATCGTGTCGAATGTCGAAGCGCTGGGCTTTTGTTTCAGCCACGTATATACCAAGCCGTCCCCGGTCGCGTTTGCCGTAAGGCTCACGGCAGTGCCCACAACGACTTTTTTATTCGTCACCCAACTGCCGAGCGACGGCGCCGTACATATGGAAAGGGTGCAAACCGATGACATCACGGGAATATTGCAAAAATTGTTTATTTTGCAGCGGAGCAATTGCTTGTTTTTATAGGTTGCGGTATCGGTTGTTTTGACCGTGCACGCAGGCGCAGTCGCACCCGCGCCAAGAAAATTGACCCACACCGTATCCGGCGTCGGTTTCGAAGTCTGCCATTGATAGGAAAGCGTGCCGTTGCCGCTTGCGGCAAGAGAAAACCGGGCGCTCTGGCCCGTTTGTATCGTATTACCCACCGGCTGTGTCGAAATTGACGGCGCAACGCATTGGCCGTACACTTCAAATTCCCGCAATGAATAGCCGTACTTTCTCCCCGAGGCGACAACGAGGCGGCTCAGACAACGAATACGAACGAATCGCGCGTTCGCGGGAGCAAAAGTTATCGATTTGCAGCTCCAAAACGTGTCATGGGGAACGGATGCGACCGTTGTCCATCCGGCATCGGTATTGGACGCAGTATTCGCAACCTGTACATAATAACTGCCTGCAGCGGCCTGTTCCCAAACGAGAAATACCGAGTCTACGCTGTATTGATTGCCCAAATCGACATATATCCAGGCAGAATCGCATTTTGCCGAATCGGGTGTGGTCCAAAGACTTGCCCATCGCGTGCTCACCGTCCCGTCAACGGCGCTTGACGCGGGAAACGACGAGTTTTCGAGTATCGAGGAAGTCGCGGTTTTATTTAAAGCAAGGTTCGGACGGACATTGGGGGCCGTATAATCGACATGCAGGTTGGCAGTACCGGTAGTTGAAGAATTCCGGTCCCAGGCGACGACCCGGCGAGCCGAGCTCGTCGTACCTTGCTTGGTAATAATAAAGGAAATGTTATTGCCTCTGGCCCACATATTCGAATTGACAAGAGATTGGACCAGGACCGCAAGATTCGGGGTTTTTTGGTCTGCGCCGCTTGCATTGGCTGTCCAGGAATTTGCGATGATCCATTGCACCGAATCTTTTCCCGTTTTCCTCCAGGCAATGACCGAATCCCGCGCCACTCCATAGGGTGCCGGAGAAGGGAAATTGTTGACATAACCCACAACCGGGATTTCGGTTTTTACAAACAGGGAACAGGCCCCATTTTGTGACGGCGCGTCCGGATCTACCGTGAATTGTATGTACGCATTCGTAATTGTCGCTTCCGGCGGAATGGGAACATTCTCGAAACGAAAACCCACGGTTTGCGCCAAACCGCTGGCTTGGCCGGTACCGAGATCCAACCCGACATTATTAATTATAGATGCATTCGGTAAAACATCATCATGGGCATCATCGTTACTGGCAATTATTTGCAGATCTATGGAAGCGGCTAGAATGGTATGCGGAATACAAACCATTACAAAAAATGCGAAAATATAAAATAAAACAATTTTTCCAGCCCAAAACGGTCTCATTTCTTTCCCCCCGAATATATCAAAAGAAATACTTTTTCATTTATTATTATTCGATGAAAAAATATATAATCGGTGGGTTTTAAATAATAAAAATTCCGGAAAATTTAAGGCCGGATTTAAAGAAAATCCGGGCAATAGCAAGCCGAAAAGCAATTTAGCGAACAAATCTACGGCATATAGGTTACTTTTTTATCGAACGTAGCGATCTGATTATTATGCTCATCCAGGCCGGTCATTCGAAGCACATAAATACCGGCCCCAAGCTTTGCATTGGATTTCGAGTTAGGATTCCAAACAATTTCCGATTGGCCTGCAAACGAATGCAGGGAAACCCGATGATTCCACACTATTCTTCCGCGTAAGTCGCAAGCGGTAAATTTTACGGCCGTCACGCCGAACCGCGGCATATTGTATTTGATCCTGAGCACGGATTTAAACGGGTTCGGATACGTTCCCACAAGCGAAAACTCGCTTTTTGCCGCAAGAATTTTTGCCTTGGATAAATACGAAGCATCTCCGACGAACAACCATCGATATTCTTTCGCATTGGGCGCGATTTTTATCGCTGCCTCTCCCTGCAAAGCAGTATCATACGTTTCGGTACTCGTATTATATGTCCCGGCAATAAAACCCTTGTCCATTCCGGCCGAATACTCAAGATGATATCGAATAGTTTTAGCTTCATTCGATCCGTTGCCGAATACCAGCTGATACGAATGACCGCCGTTTATTGCCGTATGCGCAATCGCATTGCCGAACAATCGATCGGATTCCTGCGAAAGTATGCCGATATTTTCATCGCCGAAACCCGGAGCCAGCGGATAATACGTAATTGTCGGGTTCTTTGCCTGCGAATAACCGCAATACACCCGATTGATCTCGGACCCGTCGGCCCGATTCGCGACAACGGCGACCGACCATCCGCTTTGGTCATTTGTCCGCTTCTGTAAACGGGTCTGTTGCGACATAGCCACCGGCAGGGGCGGAATCGTCAGCGACACCGTGTCTTTCGTCGGATTGTAAACCGTATACCCGGCTGCAAAGGCTACAGGATATGCCCGGTTCCTGACACGGCTATCTCCGGAAACATTTAAAAATACCAGGGTTGCTTTATATGACAAACTGATCTCGTCTTTTTTCCATTCGTAAAAGGCCAAACTGTCGAGGTCGGGGCCTTGCAGCATGCTTGCCGTAAGGATATCGCCGATGGTTATATCGAATTTATACGGTATGGAAAAATCCGCAAACGATTTCGGCGCTATTTTCAGGCTGTAACTTGCTTTGAGCGACGGCGTTTGGGCAGATCCGTAATGGACCGTACGTTTCGCGGCCGATTTTACCCATACGATATTTCCGCGGACAAAATCGAACATGCTGCGTATGGAATCTTGGTACTCGAGCCATTTGAAACCGTTGTCACCGGCATCAGGCATGCAGCGGAACACCCTGAATTTCGTATTGTCGTATTTCCACGGCATATTATCGCCGGGCAAGTCACGCAGTACCCTGCGGGCATCGGGAGTGTCCAGGTCGGCGCTTACCCCCAAAGGAACCCACTTATTTTCTTCGGTAAATGCAATATCGGAACCGTCGCGATATACCGACCGCGACAATACCGTGGTATCGAACGATTTGCCGTCGCTGATCACTAAAATAGCGCGCACCCCGTTGTCCTGCGTCACATAGCTCGACGGGATGGCCAAAGTCAATATCGCAACGGTGTCGGACAAGATATTGTTCTTCAGTTTATTATGGGACGAATATGCCGTATCATAATCCTCTCCGCCGCGACCGAAAAAGTATGACCACGACAGATTTGCAATGTTGTCCCGTATTTTCACCGTATCGATAACCCAGGTACCCGCAACCACGGGCGTCTCCAGACCGTGCGAAAGTACTTCGTGGGTGGGCAACGAATTGTCTATCATGGCGAATAAGGGGTAATCGAGGTTATTGGTTCTCACCGAAACGTAATGGTTGACGGAATCGTAAACCGTCGAATCGCGTACGAGTTTCATATACCCGAGACTGTCTTTATATATGAGTATGTCCCGTATGCACTTTCCCGCCGGTATCGAATCGGTCTTAAACCCGATAAAAAACGGCGTACCGCGGTCTTTTGTCGCAAACTCCACGCCGACGCTTGTATTCGAAAACGTCGTAGCTATATTCGACGGCGCAGAAGTTGCATAAAGCTTATTCACCGTATTGCTCACATCGCCGTTTTCGTTTAGCAACCGTATGGTCCGGTTGAACGCAAAAACCGTATCTATCGCTTTTGAAAAGTAAATCACCGATTGCCAGGTGTATGAAGGGGTTTTCACGCTATCGCTTGAGTATTTTGTCGGCGCAGTCCATTTGCCGTCGATACTATTCCGTAACCACAATGCGATATAATAAGTCGTGTTGAATGAAAGGTCTTCCCTGAGTTTTAAAACCGCCGTACCTACGGAATCCTTCACTTGTAAAATTTGCTGCGCACTCGTATCCGATGTCGGCATGGCCTTTTTTGAATAAGAAATGCCGATATCGAGATTTCTTCCGACCACTTTGTTTACATACCATGATAATTTTATCTGATTGGCGATCGTATCGAATACCGGCTTTGCAAGATGTACCGTATTGGAATCGATCGTCACGGCAGCCTCGGGCGTCGAATCATTCGAACTCGATAAAGCCGTGATCTGCGTCCACATGCCGTTCTTATATATCTGCGCACCGAAATAATACCGCGTTTTTTCACTGAACTTGTCGGATACGATGGTCGTGTCGTTCAACGAAAAAGGAACCAATGAATCGAGTTTCAAGGCAACGACGTCAAAGACGGTATCGACCGGTTTTAAGGTGCGGTACCATATAATTATCCGCTCCGGTCAAGCGGATTTGATTGGAGGTCAATGCTTTGGCCAGAAGTCGTATCGGGTTTTGCGGACGAACGGTACCGAGGGGGAATTTACATTTTTTGATCGGACTTTGCCTGTCGTTTTTTCCGAGTACAACCACCGAAAAATACACGGTTTTCTGTTCCGTGTTAAAGGCGGTATTCTGAATCGGCAATACATATTGATTCTTGACTGCGCCCCTGACTATATCCTTTGTCGCAAATCCGCGGACGACGTTCTTATCGTTGAAATTCGCCACGCTGTCGATCAGGCTGTACCACACAAGCAACGTATCGGTCTTGAGCGTGTCTAACGAGGAAATATTGTCGAGTATGAGATGAACCGTGTCTTTTGGGAAATACGCGCCCGAAAGCACAAGGTTATTGGCCGGCGTCGCAGTATCGCGCATGTATACCAGACATCCGTTAACGGATGTAAATGTACTCCATCCGTCGTTCCAATGAACGCTCGCGACAAAGCCGTACACGCTATCCGAAAGGGGGCCGGGAAGCGAAACGACATCGGTAAACGTGTCTCCTTTTGTTTTTAAAAACGCCAGGGAATACGTCTTCACGGCAACGAGCCCGGTTGCGGTCGTCGGGATGGCATGAGCCTTTGCGAAAAGCGCAATGCTGTCGGCAAAGGGAGACGATGTTCCGCCGGGAAGCACGGAAAAGTTCCCCAGCGTCAGGGATGCCGACGTCTGGGTAGCGTATGTCCCGTGCATGACGACCGGATTTGTTTTGTACGCTTTGACAACGGTTACCGCAGAATCCAGTAATTTGCCCGTATTATCCGTAAGCCTGAGCGAAACGGTAAATACTCCTTCGGTCGAATACGTATGCGACGGATTTTTCGAAGTATCGGTCCCGCCGTCGCCGAAAGCCCAGTTCCGTTTTGCAAAAATCCCGGTCGACGAATCGCGGAACTGGACGGCAAACGGGATTTTTCCTACAAGCGCCGACGTTGAAAATGCCGCTTTCACCGGCTGCGAAACAACCAGTATCTTTACCGCCGCGCTTTGGACCGTTCCCATCGTATTTTGAGCGCTTACCGAATAAGTGCCGGAGTCCGAAAGCGTTGCTATTTTGGAATAGGTGCCGGTATTGGCCCCATTGCCGACAAGCGCTGCGCCGTTTTTCATCCACGTATATTGGGGGGCGGGATTACCCGTGGCCAGAACGGTGAGAGAAAGATTTCCTCCTTCATAAACCGTCGTCGTCGTTGCCGGAGTAATCGAGGTAATATGCGGTGCGGTACCGACCTGTACCGCGCCGGTATCCGTTGCGCTGCTATAAGCGGAAACGCCGCCCGACGGTACTACAGAAACGATACTGCCTGCGGTTTTCCCATCGGTCTGGTTCCAAGCGCGGAATCGGATCGACGAGCTTCCCGCGAAGCTGGAAAGAGCCGGCATGAATCTGATCCGAGACGATGCGGCAAGCAGCAATGCGGCCGCGTCCGACGGTGCGGAAATTACCGGCCATGTCGCGCCATTATCTTTTGTATACTGCCATTTGCCGTTTGCCGTATCGCAACCGGTAACGGCCATGCCGCGGTCCGAAAAACCGGTCGCTTCGACATTGTCGATAAACAGCGAATCGACGAGACCGTCGGCCCCTTGGATGACCCAACTGAATTTTTGGGCAAGAAGTTTACTCGCGGCGGGAATGACGGTCACGACACCGGTCGAAAACGTTGTTGATTTGAGCGAATCCCAGGTAAAAACCGCCTGTTTCCATACCGGCGACGACGGAACGGCCACCGAATAATAGGTTGCTACGCTTGTGACGATATCGGATGTTTCCACCTTGAAAATGTGCGCGCCGCCTTTATACCAATACCTAAAACCGGTTGCCTTTGTCAAATCGCAGGCCGTCTTATCGGATTTAAGGTCGACGCCGATCCCGACAAAGGGATTGTACGTCAAGGTGCCGACATGCAGGGCAATATTGATCTTTGCACAATAAGCCGAATTATAACCCGGGGCAGCCGGTTGCGTAAACGGCGTAATTGTAGAGAGCCCTCCCGGAGCATCGGTAAAGGTAAACCAGGAACCGCCCCATTGCGATGTCGTATTGTTGTCTTCGAAATTATCAAACAAGGTGCCGTCGGAAACTATGGGCGATAATATCGTAGCGATCGAATCGCCTTTATGCGTGGTGGATCCGGAAGGAATCGGAGTCAAGGTAACGGTGCCGGGCGAAGGTATTACCGGCGCCCCTGCATGAGCGGATGAAGCGAAAAGTACGAAGGCGACAAAAGCGTATAAACCCGCATAAATAAAATTGATCGGATTCCATGATTTCATTTCGGAACCCCTTTGTATGATCTTTACAGGAATCGTTATGCTTTAATACTTATAGTATATAATGCGGGAAGGAAAATAACTATAATATTCAATCGGTTAAAATCGATTTTACCGAATTTTGAAAATACCGGAAAACGGATCGGCTATGCCGTAGCATCAATCCTTTTTAAGGAACATAGGTTAATTTCTTTTCAAAGCTGCCGATTTGATTATTGTTCGGCCCAAAACCGACCATACGCAGAACATATATCCCGGCCCCGAGTTTATTGCCGGTTTTAGACTGCGCATTCCAATAAATTTCGGATTGTCCGGCATGCTCATTCGCAGAAGCCCTATAATCCCAGACTATTCTTCCTCGTAAATCGCAAACCGTGAATTTCAAAAACGAAACGCCCGATCTCGGTACGCTGAATTTTATTTTCAGGGCCGAGGAAAACGGGTTCGGATATACGCCGTATAAACCGAGTTGTACGGTCGTCAGAAGCGGCGCTTTTGCCAAATAAGCCTGATTCCCGACAAACAGCCAACGGTATTTGGTTTCTTTGGGAGCCAATGCGACAATCTCCGCCGCATCAAAGAACGTTCCGTTCGATTCATCGTACAGTTTCGCCAGCGTATTGCTCGTGAGAACTCCCTCTCCCGCCAGCCGGTACGATACGGTTTGGGCACGGTCCGATTTATTTACGAATGCTAATTTGAACGCGCAGCCGTCATCGGAAGCCCCGCCTGCCAACGCATGGCCGTACAACGAATTCGTCTGCGGATTCTCGACGCAAATATAGGTTTGCATAAACGTGGGCGACTGGGCAAAATAACGGACTGTCTCTTTGAGCAACGGATTTTTCCCGCAATATACCGGTGCAAGCGAATCGCCGTCGGACAACGATCCGCATACTTTGAAAGCCCATCCCGAATTGCCTTTACTTTTCGGTAAGGCGCCTTTTATATAATGCGACATCGCCTGCGGAATCGGCGGCAGCCGTAAGACAACGGGCTGTTTTCCGGTATTGCGAATCGAATACCCCTGACGGTCGGAGCATCCAAGCAGCGCGGTTTTGTCGTTGAGCGTGGATCCGGGATGTGAAAACGGGGGTAAATATAAAGGAGTGGTTTGATATTTCGATGTGTCGCTTGCTTTTTCCCATGAATAAAATTCCAACAAATCCGTGTTCACGCCGTTTACCGCGGTCGAATCAAGGACATCGCCGATTTTAATATTGAACCGAAACGGTACCGCGAAATCGGTCCAGCTTGAGTCGGGCGGCAGGGTGACGGCAACCGATGTCGCCAGCGGCAGCGTCTTTGCCTTACCGAAATCGATGTCGATTTCATCTTTCGTCTTTACCCAAACCAAATTACCGGGTGTAAATTTAAACAACGGCGCCGTCGCATCGGAATATTCCAGCCAATTATTTTTCTTACCCGTCGCATCGGTGCTTGGATACCATTTAAAACATCGAAGCGCGGTCGGATCGTACGCCCACGGCAAACCCGGCGACGCAGCTTGCTTTAAGGCAAAGCTCAATTGTTGACTGTCGAGCAACGCGGTCGCGCGAATCGGCAACCATTTTAATGGATCGGATTTAATGAAATCGGACCTTGTCCGCCGAACCTGACGCGACACATCGACAAGCGTCGTATTCACACCGTCAAAAGCCGAAAACCACGCCCGCAGTCCATTATCGGAAGTCACCGAAAAGTGCGGGATGGTAACTTTAATAATTCCGCCGTGAGAATTGGAAATAGTGTCCGCAAACTGCGGTTTCGCGGGAAAATCATCGCTTCCTTTTGCAAATTTAAACGAGCAAATCACATTGCCGCAATTGTCATTCACGGCAAACGTGTTTTCCAAATCGGAAGCGGGGTTTTCATCGCAGACCGTATCAAATGCGGCGGCGGAAACCGAAACATGCTGCGTATCGAGCATTACCATGAACGGCGAAACCAAATCGTTGGTTTTTACCGATACGTAATTCGTCATCGGATCAAGAAACACGTTTTTATCCATAACCCACACGCTGTCATGGAAGCGATACATATGCAAATCCGACGGCGAATTGCCGTTCAAAGGACCGTATTGTAACCCGACGTAAATCGGCGAAGAAAACTGCGGATTCCCGAATGAAAAAGCAATGCTTACGGGAACGAACCCCGCTAATTGAGATATGTCGGGATTATATATCTTTACGACATCGCTTACCAACTGATCGCTACCGGCATTTACCTGGGTGGTCATGATCCGAATGGTTTTGTTGAACGCAAAAGCGGTGTCCGCCTGGTTGTTCTGGCTTTTTGTGAAATAACGCACTGTTTGCCAAGTGAAATCCGGGGTCGTAACAACCCCTCTGGAAAAGTCGGTCGGCGTGGTCCATTTGCCGTCGGTATCGGTGCGCCGTTCCCACAAAGCAATATAATAATTCTTTGAAAAAGAAATTGGTTCCTTGAGCTCGACAACGGCGCTGTCGGCGGCAAATTTCACCCCAATCCCGGTTTGCGCGACGCTCATCGGATCGGTAGGATATCTGCCTTGATTGTACGAAATCCCCACTTCCAAATCGGCACCCGGTATCGGAGTCACCGTCCAGGCAACTTTGATTTGGTTTTTAATTGTGTCAAAATACAGATGCGTGATATGGATGGTATTCGAATCCAATTCCTGTGCACTGCTTGTCGTTGAATCTTTGGCGCTTGCGCTCGGAGTGACAACGGACCATAAACCGTTCTTTTTAATTTGCATACCGAAATAATACCAGGTGTTTTCCTGCAAACCGGATACTAAAACGGCCGTATCGGAAACCGAAGGATTGATGAATTGATAGGGCGTTGTATCGAGAATAGCGATATTTTGAGGTATCGGCGCCACGGCGGTATATAAAATCCGTATCGCCTTGATCCCGGTCGCCACGCTGTCGAGGTGATTCCAGGTCAATGAAATTTTTGAAGAACTTTTCACTTGTCCATTTAAGACAATAGGGTTTATGGGCCGGTCTAAACCGACGGTGTATGATGACTTGACAAAATTGCTGACTTTGTCGTTTTTAGTTTTTAATTCTATAGCGCACCAAACCGTTTTAACGACGCCGGTGTTAAATTGCGTATTGGTAATAATTATGCTGTCCTGGCCGGTGCTTGCGATTTTGGAATACCGTTGTTTCAAATCGAACCACCTGCTTGCAGTCGAACTACCGAAAATAGGCACCGAATCCGATGTCGTGGTCCCGAACCAAATGCCGAACGTATCCACGACCGCGGTATCGATGGTTTTCATGTTGGAAATAATGACGGCAACGGAATCTGCGCCGAGATATTTCCCGGCTATGGCGCATTTGTTCTGGGGTACCGTCGTATCGGTTACGGTAACCAGGCAACCATTGACGGCAGAGAAATTTCCCCAACCGGTCGTCCAATGAATCACTGTGGAAAATCCGTACACCGTATCGGCAAGCGGCGTCGCAAGCGTTAGCGTATCCTTGACCGTGGCGCCGTTTCCCCGGGTTTTTAAAGACGTTATCGGGAATGTGTTCGCTTTTGTCGCCCCGGTTGCGGAAAGCGGAATCGTACTCGGCCGATACCAAAGTTGCATACTGTCGGCATAGGGGGCCGGCGCCGCGGTTTGCACGGCATTGTAATTGTCGTAGGAGATTTCGACTTTGTTATTGCCGATATATTTTCCGCTCAACAAAACCGGATTGTCTTTGTACGTTTTGATCTGAACGACGGCGCTGTCCCTGAAAACGCCCGCCGTGTCGTAAATCGATAGTTTCGCGTTGAACGATCCCTCGGTCGAATACGTGTGAGAAGGCGATTTGCCCGTATCGGTCGCGGAATTGTCTCCGTAATTCCAAACCCGTTTGCCGATAGCCCCGGTCGACGAATCGACAAAGAAGACTTTAAGCGGAACGAGGCCTTGATTTGCGGAAACCTTGAAAGAGGCTTTGAACGGCACGGTGACGGTAAGCGTCACCGGATTCGATTGCGTATTTCCCGCCCCATTGCCCACGGTAACGGTATAGTTTCCGTTATCGGTTGTCGCGGCAGCCCCAATGGAATATGTGGCAATATTCGTCCCGATATTGACTCCGTCTTTTTGCCATTGATACGTAAACGGCGGCGTCCCGCTCGCCGTTGCGGTAAAGGTAAACGCCGCCCCTGCGGCGACACTTCCGGGGTTGGGCGAAATAACCACGTTCGAAGGCTTAACGACTGCGAAAGAAACGGCGACGGGAATGCTTGTCACCGTATCGCCCGAATTTCCCACATCTACCGTATAAAGCCCCGAATCGGCCGCCACGGTAACCTTGGAATAGGTCGCGGTAGCGGCACCGTTTCCACTGAGCGCGACGCCCCCTTTTTTCCATTGATACGTAAGAGGAATGCTGCCGGTCGCACTCACGGTTAAGGTGAGTGCGGAGCCGACTGAAATATTCTGCGCAAGGGGTTGGGTCAGTATCTTCGGCATTACCGTCAGTACCGCCGCGCTGGAATTGACCGTTGCCTTTGCATTGGAAACCTGTACCGTATATGTGCCCGTGTCTCCGATAGCGACTTTTGCAATTGTTAATGTCGACGATATGTCTGCAGGACGCGCCACGCCGTTTTTAAACCAATGATACGAAAGCGGTGCAGTGCCGGTAGCTGCCACGGAAAAGGTCGCGGCACTGTCGATGGCAAACGCTTTTGATTTCGGCTGCGTCGAAATGGTCGGGGAAATTGCTTCATACGATTCGAATTCCCAGAAAGAATATCCGTAGGAACCCAATCTTGAATAGCATCTGACTCGAAGATATTGCGCGGAAACGGGAGGAAAGGTGATGCTGCGTACTTCGGAATCGGTTCCGTTGGTAATGTCGGCAACGGTCGTCCACGAGGCGTCGGTATACGATTGGGTATTGGACACCTGTATTTTATAATGCAACGCAGATGCCCCCGAAGCCCATTTAATGACGACCGAATCGATATATTTTGCGGCGCTGAACTTGACAAAAAACCATGCGGAGTCTCTGTTGGAAAGGTTCGACCAATCGGTTCCCCATCGGGTTGTTCCGCTTCCGTCGATGCCTTTATAGGCATCGTTTCCGCTTTCGGCACTCGAAGACCCGTAAGGGGCATTGTAGTTGAGGTTTACGCGTTGCGCATAAACGCCATGGGCAAAGCTTAGGCAGGCGAGTAAGGCCGAAAAAACAAGAAATCCGTATTTTCTGCAGTTCATACATACCCTTTCAACAACTCAAATAAAATCGATGACCGTTCTTACCAATGCTTTATGAATAAAGAATTAGAAAAAAAGCTCATTTTATCGCTTAAGCACCGTAAATGTCTTTTATACATATCGAAAATATCGGGGTACAAGACTGTTTATACCGTATCATTTACAAAAATAAATTGTTTTTTGCAAAAATTATATATAATAATGATAAAAATATTTCCCTGATTATCCCCCTGATTTCAATCGTTTTGGGGAAATGACTAAAAATTATAGTCGCTATTTTCCACAATATTGTTCATTATTATATGATGAGCGTTATTGGGAAGGAATTTTATTTTGCCAGTATCATGAGATGGGATTTGCTGAATTGCGGCGTGGTCATTCTATAGATAAACGGGCCCGAGGCAACGGCTACGCCAAAATCCGTTGGTAAGGAGCAACCCTGGAATCGCGACAAGGGTCGGTTTACGTATGTATTGGACTGCTGCGACCGAAGCATTATTGCATGGCGTTTTGACCGTCATATTCAAGCCTGCGACATTGAGCAAATGCTTCAGGAAGCGATAATGGCCCGTTTTGGCGGTGAGCTTCCAAATGGGCACAAAGTCGAGTTCTTGCATGACAATGGGCCTGAATATATTGAGAACAAACTGCAAGAGAACCTGGTTTTGTGGAATGTAAAAAACTGTCATACGCCGACGTATTCACCGCAATCGAACGGAATGTGCGAATCATTTAACGGCACATTCAAACGGGATTACGTTTACGCGAATTGCCTTGATGATTTTGAAACTGTCAAAGAACAAATCGGAAAATGGGTCGAGGAGTATAATACTTTCGCGCCGCACTCGGCGCTTGGCATGATGACTCCTAAAGAATATTTTAACTATAAAATGGCCGCATAACTGGTTCAAAATTTAAACGACAAAAGCACAATTATTTTTTAGTTAAAAACCTTTTTATTTTTCCGCTATTCCAATTAACAATCATTTCTTCCCATGGCATTAAGAACATCAACTCAATATTCTTTTCCTCAAGTAATCCGGAAATAAGCAAATAACAATTTGTTATAATGGCTAATGATTCTTTATCAATAATATTACACCATATTTTATACCTAAAATAAGTGTCTTCAGAATAGGAATCTGCGCGATATTCAATTACATGATTCGGACAACTTCCGGGATTGGAGGGTACTGGTTTCAGATTAGATGCTGCCTGTATAATACTGTTAGCAAGTTGCCTACTAGTTTCATTTTTAATTCCGAAAAATGAAATAATCTTTTTCTCTGAAGCCACATAAGGAAACTGCTTATACTTTATAGTTTTGCCATAACCATATTTAAAAAAAACATCGCTCTTATTGCTATCGATCATTCCTATTTCAAGAGTAATAGGAATAAAATTAATATTGAAATTTAACCGAACGATTTTTTGGTAATAACCTTTTTTGCCAAATTTTGAATTATATGATCTAAGGTCAACATTTTTTAAAAGCCAATTATTATCATCGACATAAGATTTGTTATTAAAAATTGTTGAATCAAGCAAAGTAGAATAATTAGAATCTGTCATGTTTTTTGCGAATATATTTTGGTCACCCAAAATGAGCAACACTATAAAAATCCATTTATATTTTTGGGGCATCGCGCGTTTCTATGGGTAGCCCAAACAGGTTATGTTTAGAGTTATAATATTTGCAAAGCGACATTTGAACGTTTCGGATAAAGGTCC
>JBBIGR010000071.1:0-14449 GCA_037447435.1 Fibrobacteria bacterium | reverse complement strand
AATTTAGTTTAATTAAACCGGGAAAACGGACATGATCTCAGAAACGGCGGGATACTATTATTATATTAAAAAAGATTGTTTAGTAAGGCTTATAATAATCCGATCGTTTTTTCAAGAGTCCCGCTTGGCCTATCCGCATATCAGGGAACAATATGCTGGAAAATACAACTCAATTCCAAACACTTTTTAATGACAATTTATCGGTCATGCTGTTGATCGATCCTCATACCGGCGATATTAAAGATGTCAATAATGCAGCCTGCGCATTTTACGGTTGGAACCATTCCGAATTGTGCAGTAAAAATATTGCGGATATCAATATCTTGCCCAAAGAAGATATTAAGCAAAATTTGAAAAAGGGTTCTTCGGAAAAGCAAAGCAGATTCATTTTTAAACATCGGCTGGCCGATGGAACATTACGGGACGTTGAAGTCTTTTCTAATCCCATTAAACTGAATGGAAATACGCTCCTATTTTCCATTCTGCATGACATTACCGATCAAAAACACGCTGAAGAACAATTGGAATTGTTCAAAGCCGCCATAGAAGTCGCTTCCGACAGCGTGTATTGGATGGATGCCGACGGCCGTTTCGTGTATGTAAATTCCAGCGGATGTTCCATATTGGGCTATACGCTGGAAGAATTACTGCAAATGCATGTTTTTGATATCAATCCCCTTGCCGGCAAGGAAAAATGGGCTGAAGTTTGGGAAACCATTCGCTCGAAAAAAAAGTACACGTCGGAATCCATTCATCGTCGCAAAGACGGATCCGAGTTTCCGGTAGAAATCGCATCAACGTACTGTATCTATGGCGATAAAGAGTATATCAACGGTTTTGCGCGCGATATTACGGAACGTAAACGCACTGAAAACGAGTTGCTTAAAGCGCAAAAACTTGATTCCCTAGGGCTTTTGGCCGGTGGAATAGCCCACGATTTCAACAATTTGATGGGCGGCATATTCGGCTACATCGATTTGGCCTTGGAAGAAATTAAAGACCACAAAGCCGTTCTCAATCTCACCAAAGCATTGCATACCATCGACAGGGCCCGCGGTCTGACGCGTCAATTATTGACCTTCGCAAAGGGCGGCGCCCCGATTATGAAAATCGAAAACCTCATTCCGTTCATACGGGAAACAGTCCATTTTGCCTTGAGCGGATCGAACGTTTTATCCAAATTCGACCTGCCGGACAATCTCTGGAAATGCAATTTCGATAAAAATCAAATAAGTCAAGTTATCGATAATATCGTCATCAACGCAAAGCAGGCGATGTCCGACGGCGGCGCACTCGAATTGACCGCCCGGAATATTACCATACCGTCCGAGGGCACAAAGATTCCCTCGTTAAAGGATGGCGATTATGTCGGGATATCGATAAAAGATTACGGCATCGGCATTCCCAAAGAAATTCTGCCGCGTATATTCGATCCGTTTTATACGACAAAAGCGACCGGACACGGGCTCGGTCTTACAACCTGTTATTCCATCGTCAAACGTCATGGAGGTTGCATCGAAGTCGAATCGGAGCCCGGCAAAGGATGCACTTTCCATATTTATCTTCCCGCAGTAAAAGACGACGCGCCATCCCCCGCACAGATCGCGGCAAAAATGCACCATGGCAGAGGCAGGTTTTTAATCATGGACGATGAAGAGGTGATTCGTGACGCTATGGGTCAAATGCTGGAAACATTCGGATATAGTGTAGTATGTAGAGTTAACGGTAAAGACACGATAGACTTTTTGACAGCCGAAATCAAAGGCAACCGAAAAATGGCCGGAATGATTTTAGACCTGACGATTCCCGGCGGCTTGGGCGGTAAAGAAACTATAACGGAAATTCGTAAACTCGATTCGGAAATACCGGTTTTTGTGACAAGCGGCTATGCGGACGACCCTATAATGTCCAGGCCCGAAAAATACGGTTTTACCGCAAGTATCTGTAAGCCTTTTACGACTGGGGATTTATCCGAAATCCTGAACAAACATGTAAAACCCAATCAATAACGTAAAGACGCCTGTAGAGACGCCCAATTTGGGCGTCTCTACGATATGGGCGATTAATCGTCTGATACCCGAAATTGCCGCATTTTCCAGACGCCCAATTTGGGCGTCTCTACGGGCGTATCTAATTAAAACGTAAAAAGCAGCAGCGGTGCCGTTGCCAGGGCCGTATGCGTATATGAGATATTATTCGTAAGATTTGCAACGCCCGGATCACGCGCGCCTTGCACGCTGATCCAAATTGCCGATGCAATGACCGCAGCTCCGACAAAATGATGAATCATTCGGATTGTCGGCGACTGATCGTCGCCAAATAGTATTGTTGCTCCCAAACTCGCCTGAATGCCCAAAAGTGCTAGATTTGTTATGGCACCTGCTTTTGTAAAGTCCCTATCCGCGGTATTTAAAATTTGCACGTCCGAATAAATCCCGGTCGCGGCGATAAAAGGCACTGCCGAAAGATGCACGGCACCCTTCCAACCATGCTGAAGTTTAGCAGAAGAAGAACCGGCAATAACAAGAACGGCAATTGCGAGCATCTGAAGCACTTTCATAAAACCTCCTAAAAATTGTTGTATATCATTGTAGCTTACCAGAAATGCAAACATCGTGCCTAATTAAATAATATCCCTCACCTCTGGCCCCTCTCCCCATTAGTGGGAGAGGGGAAAAGGGGAATGGGGGTTAAGGAGTGAGGGTTAAAATTGGTAATCATTAGTATTAAATTAATTAACGCCTAATTAGATTCTATTTTCTCAATTTTGGGAATTTTAATTTCCTATATTATGGAAATCCGGAATTAAATATCAGAATTAAATATCAGTAGAGACGTAGCGCGCTACGTCTCTACAATTAAATCCTACGTCTCTACAATTATCCAATTATGTATGAAATTTCTGAAATGGAAATACAATGGATGAATGGGGATTTAAATTGGAGACGCAGGTATACTGCGTCTCTACAATGAATATAATATTGATTCCGAAATTATATGAATCCCAATTTTATCCGTACGCGCAGTATTACTGCGTCTGTACGTTAATTCCATTTCTGGGGATTGGTAATTGAAAATACCTGCATGAATTCTTTTATCGAATACGGCTTGGGCAAGACGCCGACGAATCCATAATCTTTATAATTGGAAATTACCGGATCTTCACGATATCCGGAACTCACTATCGCTTTTATACTTGGGTCCAATTCCTTAAGCCGTTTTATCGCATCTTTCGCATTCAAACCGTTACATACGGTCAAATCCAAAATCACGAAATTAAACGGCGTCTTATTCTGCATCGCATACAAATATTTTTGTATCGCTTCTCCCCCGTCTTTTGCCAGTTCGACTTCGTAGCCGTACATGTCCAATATTTCGCTGCAGGAATCGCGTACCATTTGTTCGTCGTCCATTACCAAAATTCTACCGCTGCCTTGTTTGATTTCGTGATTATTGACAATAGACGGCTCGATGGGCTGCTCGCATACAGGAAGCAAAATCGTCACCGTTGTGCCCATATTTTCCCGGGATGATACATCGATGGTGCCGCCGTGTTTCTGAATGATCGATTTGCATATGGCAAGGCCCAATCCGGAACCGGATTCTTTGGTTGTAAAAAACGGCTCGAATATTTTCGGCAAATTTTCCTTGGAAATGCCTTGGCCGAAATCTTGAATGCTTATGGAAACAAAGCTGCCGTTTTTGTTATCTGCCCCGCTGTCCATGGATGTAACGACATTTTTACAGACAATTGAAATTTTCCCGCCGCGCGGCATTGCCTGACGCGCGTTGAGGATTATGTTCATGAAAACCTGTGACATCTGACCGGCGTCGATGCAAACCGGCGAAAGGTCGGGCTCCACGAATAAATCATAGGTAAGAGAAGACCCTTTCATACCTAAATCTATTGAATGCTTTATGAACTCGGGCAAATTGATGGGCTTTTTTATTGGTTCGCGTTCTTTAACATACGATAATAATTGTCCTGCTAAATCCGACGCCAAAAAAGTGGCCTTTTCCGCGGTTTTAATGGCATTATCGAAATGATCCGGCTCATCTTTTGTCAATTTGGCCATTGAGATATTGAGCATGATACTGGTCATATAATTATTCAAATCATGTGCGATTCCCGCTGCCAATGTGCCGACCGTCTTGAATTTTTGAACGTTTGCGATTTCGGATTCGAATTTTTTACGCATTGTCAGATCGCGCGCCACGAGAATGCTTCCTATTTCATTGTCCCGACTATCATGAATAAGCGTTTTCGATACGATTACGGGAAATACGGAACCGTCGGGTTTTCGGACCATGGCTTCCTTTTCCTCGATATACGGAAGGCCGGCCACTTCCTTTTTTGAAAGTACTTCTCCGGATTCCGATGATTTGAAAAAATGCTCGATATTCATGTACATCACATCGTCGGTTTTCAAGCTTAACAGTTTTAATGCCGCATGATTCACTTTCACGATTTCATTTCGTGTCGACAGGATAAAAAGCGCTTCCGGCATGAGCCGCAGAATTTCTTCCGAAGCATTTTCAAGCGAAGGCATTGTCATTTTATGACTTAAAACGCCGTAGGTTTGATAAACCGCGATTGCCACGATAAAAAACAATTCCAAAAACGGCGAATTGCTATGGAAATACAATTGGGACAACATCCGTGCAACAATTGTCAATATGGATAATATCGCCAAAACGAATAAAAATCGTTTTATCCCGGTTTCGTTCTTAGAATCGGAAGGCGTGCGGAAAAATCGTATCGTCCATATGCACGATATCGCGACAATACCGAGAGACCACAAGTAAAATGCGGCATTGATAATGGTAAGATGATGACTTTGTCCCAATGTCCCGTTCGGCTTCATAAAGGCGG
This sequence comes from Fibrobacteria bacterium, assembly GCA_037447435.1. Taxonomy (GTDB): domain Bacteria; phylum Fibrobacterota; class Chitinivibrionia; order Chitinivibrionales; family FEN-1185; genus FEN-1185. Next base: position 9,576 of record JBBIGR010000071.1, on the reverse strand, counting down.
TTCCGGTTATTGCGTTGGATGCAAAACTTACTGCAATAAAAAACAAAGCCGGCAAATACACCGCATAATGATATGAATAGTCCTTGTGCTTTTTAACATGGAGATAAATAAAATGAATGTACAGGGCGGGAATAATGGGAATTATGCTCGAAGCTTTTAACCAGAATGCGCCGTCTGCGACATTGGTCGCACAATTGAATCCGAATTGGCAGAAACACGCAAACGCTATTGACGCAAGATAGAAAAAAATCACCCGGTTAAAATTGCTTTTGGAATCCCGGAAAATTATAAACACCGCAAGCATTGCTAAAATAACGCTAACGACAAGATACGACAGGGTGAAAAAAGCCATTGAATCTCTCCCAATGAACGTCAAATGCGATAAATAGTAATCATATTATACTATACTGGAATCGACAACTAAAACAATATTATAATTCTAAAAAAAACATTGAAACATATAATTATTATTGGTATCATTAAAAAGCCACTTTTCAACAGGGAGTAATTGATGCCGAACGTAGAAACGTCTCACCTCTTTAAAACACCGCCGTCGTCCGATGAAATAAAATCGCAATTGAAAGCCGCCAATTGCCAACTTGTCAACAAATACACCTGGCTGCAAATAGAAAACAACCGTCTGTTTTTTAAAATAATCAAGGTCGTCGAATTACGCCGGACCGCCGAAATTCTTTGGAATGATTTTAAAAAAGATGAATTTCAGAAATGCGGTTCCATTGAATTTGGCGGAAAAGTCCTGCCGGTTTTCGATTTTCGAAAAACCGCAACACCCGATACTGAGGTCATCGATCAAGATAACGTGATAATTTTACAAGTCGAACATTTCGAGACCTATTTATTTATCGGAATTCTCTATAACGTAATAGACGAAATCATTTTCTAAGCTTCGATAAAGAAAATCCCCGAAAACCATCGCATTAAGGGATGCAGGTCAACTTTTTGTCGAATGTCCCGATTTGATTGTTCCGCATATCGAATGCGGTCATTCGCAGGAAATACAATCCTGCACCAAGTTTAGTATCGGTTTTATTCTCGCCTTTCCAGGTAATTTCCGATTGTCCGAATACTGCATTTGCGGAAATGGAGCGCGTCCATACGGTCCTGCCGCGCAGATCGTACATGGTAAATTTCACCGTATTGACACCGCTTATCGGAAGATTAAAGAGTATTCTGAATGCGGATTTGAAGGGATTGGGATACGTACCTATAAACGTAAGCTCGCTTTTAGTCGCAAGGATTCTTGCCTTAGATAAATACGACGCGTCCCCTACCAATAACCAACGATATTCTTTCGAATTCGGCCCGACACGGACCAAACCTTGCGTAGGAGCATAGGAACCGGTATTCGCATCATACAGTACGGCATTTAATCCTTTGTCCAATCCCGTCGAATTCTCAAGATGATACCGTATCGATTTTGCCGAATTTCCATTGTTACCGAATACCAATAAATAAGAATATCCTCCCTTTATCACGGTATGCGTTATTGCATTGCCGTACAATCGGTCCGATCCCTGCGTCGTAATCGCCACATTCGCATCGCCGAAACCGGGTGCAAGCGGATAATAAGTGACCTGCGACGTTTTCGCTTTTGTATAGCCGCAATATACGCGATTTATTTCGGTACCGTCTTCCCCGTTTGCGACAACGGTTATCGACCAGCCGCTCGGGTCGCTTGCTTTTTTCTGCAGCTTTCCAAGCAAAGACATGGCAACGGGAATCGGCGGAACCGCAAGCGTTACCGTGTCTTGCGTCGGATTGTAAACCGTATATCCGCCAGCCGCAACCGCAATGGGATATGCCCGGTTTTTCACCAGATTATCACCGGAAATACTCAAATACACGAGCGTGGATTTATATTGCGAACTCTTATCAATTTTTCTCCATTCGTAAAAAGCCAAACTGTCGAGGTCCGGGCTTTGCGGCATGCTTGCCGCAACGATATCGCCCACCGTTACATCGAACTTAAACGGCATGGAAAAATCCGCAAACGATTTCGGCGCAATTTTAAGGCTGTAATTTGCTTTGAGCGACGGCGATTTGGCTGATCCGTAATGCACGGTACGTTTGGAATCCGATTTTACCCATACGATATTTCCGCGAACAAAATCAAACAGATTGCGTATGGAATCTCCGTATTCCAGCCATTTGAATCCGCTGCTTGCGGAATCGGACATACAGCGAAACACCCTGAATTTAGTGTTATCGTATTTCCACGACACATTATCGCCGGGCAAATCGCGCAGCACCTTGCGTGCATCGGGCGTGTCGAGATCGGCGGTTATTCCCAAAGGAGTCCATTTGTTCTCTTCGGTAAATGCTATATCCGAACCGTCGCGATACACCGAACGCGACAATACCGTAGTATCGCAAAAGACGCCGTCGGTGGTCGTTAAAATGGCGCGCACGCCGTTATCTTGCGTCACGTAGCTCGACGGAATGGTCAATGTCAATGTCGCGGAAGTATCGGACAATACATTGTTCTTAAGTTTGTTTTGCGACGAATATGCGGTGTCGAAATTCTCTCCCCCGCGACCGAAAAAGTACGACCACGACAAATTTGCGATATTGTCGCGTATGATGACCGTGTCAACCACCGATACGCCTGCAATCACCGGCGCATCCAACCCGTGGGACAAAATCGTATGCGCTGGTTTGGTATTGTCTATCATCGCAAACAAAGGAAAATCAAGATTGTTTGTCCGAACCGAAACGTAACCGTTTACCATATCGTAAAATATCGAATCGCGCATGACTTTCATAAAGCCCAGGCTATCTTGATATATACGTATATTCTTTATCGATTTTCCCGCAGGTAAGGAATCGGCCTTAAAACCGATGTAAAACGGCGCGCCGCGGTCTTTTGTCGCAAATTCCACACCCGAACTTATAACCGAAAACGTTGCGGTTATCGATGACGGTGCCAAAACGGCTATAAGCTTATTCGTCGTATAGCTCACATCGCCGTATTCGTTGAGCAATCGTATGGACCGGTTGAACGCATACACCGTGTCTTTTGCCTTTGTAAAATAAAGTACCGATTGCCAAGTGTACGGAGGAGTTTTCACGCTGTCGCTTGAATATTTCGTGGGCGCAGTCCATTTACCGTTGACGCTGTTTCGTAGCCATAACGCGATATAATAGGTCGTATTGAAGGAAATATCTTCCCAAAGTTTCAAAACCGCAGAACCGACGGAATCCTTAACTTGTATAATTTGCTGTGCGCTCGTATCCGATGTCGGCATTGCATTTTTTGAATAGGAAATGCCGATATCAAGATTATTTCCCACTACCCTATTTACACGCCATGATAATTTTATCTGATTCGATAGCGTATCGAATATCGGTTTGGCAAGATGTACCGTATTTGAATCGATCCGTGCGACAGCATCGGGCGTCGAATCATTTGCGCTCGATGCGGTCGTAATCTGCGTCCACAAACCGCTTTTGAATATCTGCGCGCCGAAATAATACCGCGTTTTTTCGGAAAACTTGTCGGATATGAGTACCGTATCGGCAAGCGATGCGGGAACCAATGAATCGAGGTTCCATGCAGTCACATCGGCTACCGTATCGATCGCAACGTTCTTACGATACCAAATGATTATGCGTTCCGGGTTTGATGAGGATATAGTATTCCAAGTCAATCGGATTTGATTCGAAGAAAAGGCATGTGCCTGAAGTTTAATCGGGTTTGCGGGCCTTACGACATTCGGCTTAATCACTATTTTTACGTCTGCACTTTGCACGGTATCGACGGAATTCTGCACGGTCACCGCATAGGTCCCGGAGTCCGAAACCGTTGCGGTTTTGGAATAGATATTCGTATTCGCGCCGTTTCCCGATAATGCCGTTCCGTTCTTTTTCCAAACATACTGAGGTGCGGGATTTCCCGTAGCCGAAATGGACAAAGTGAGAATGTCCCCTTCGTTAATCGTTGTTGCTGCCGAAGGCGTCATTGACGTTATGACCGGAGCTTCGTTCCTTAAAAATTTGAGAGTTGCCGTAGCGGAAGTGTCTTTTCCTTTCCCGTTCATGACAAAACAGCGGAATTTAGTGCCGGTGTCGGACAGCGTTGCGGAAAAAGAATAGACCGGCGACGTATTTGTGCCCGATGCATTGTTCCAGGTCGTGCCGTTTGAGCTTCGTTGCCAGAAATAGACAAGATTTCCGCCGGTTGCATTGACGGTAAATGAAACGGTCTGATTTGCGGAAATACTTTGGTCCGACGGACTCGATGTAATGACCGGCATCGTATCGGTCGTTGTTGACAGCGTAAGCCATGATGATGAGGATACCTGGCTTTGATAGCAGAGTTTTATCCAGTCGGCCGAGCGTGCGACGTTTTCAAGTCGCACTTCATCGACAAGGCCGTTAAAATATTGTCTTTGACCTGCGCCGTCATCCTCCATCCGCCCGACTTTAAAATGCGCCGTTGTGGATCCGTAAACAGTTGTTTTAGCAATGCTGTTTGCCTGGATGCCGTTGACATAGATAAACATATCGGCAGCGTCCATTGTTCCCGTCACGTAATTCCAGTCGCCGTTGGCAGGCAAAAAATTCGAATTGCATTGGGTTTCCGTCGCACTCGTGCCATCGCTGCTTACAATAAATCCCAAGCCCATATTTGAAAGATTGTAAAGCTGATATTCCCTTGCATTGTATCCGCTCCATTTATACTTTCCGGCAATTCCTTCCCATACCGATCCCGATTTATTCGCGCCGTTACGATTTATCCATGCCGAAACCGTGACTTTGTTTTTAGCATTCATTTGCAATTTGGTATTGGTGCCTGCATCAAAATATGAACTGTCTCCGTTCAGTTTGTTCGAAAAGGCAACATCACCGCTTTGCGAATAAGCAATGGTACCGCTGGGCGCACCCACGAATTTATTTGCCGTTGCGTCGGTCGCATTACCCGAAGCATCGCTTAAATGCCAGACTCCCACAAATCCGTTTGCCGTATCGAATACGGCATTGCCTTTTGAACTGTCTGCAGCAGCGGCATTTCCCCAGAACATATATATCCATTGGGAATTATTGTTGCCCGTTACATCCGTTTTGACCCAGATTTCGGCAAGATTTTTCGTATTGTCCCAGCGCTCGATTTGATACGGGATATGCGTAATACCATCGGATTTTGTGAAGCGGATATCTTTGCCCGAGAACGACTGTGTGAATTTGAAATTTGCGCTTGTTAATCTGATTAAAACCGGAAAACCGGTTTGATTACCAGCAACATTCGCGCCGCCGGAAGAAGTATTGAGCATCACTTTTGCCGCGTATGACCATTGCGAGTAATCGTCGGCGCATTTTGCATTATGCCAAAACAAAACGCCTGCAAGGACAATCATGATAGAACATCTTTTATATTTCAGTAACAAGAATTTCATGGAATAAACCCTTAAAAATAAGGTTTCAAGATCGATATCGGGTTTTAAAAAAAAAGCCGTTCGAATCGAATATGTTCTATTATATGATTAAAATGCAATTCATGCAAGAGCAGGAGGTTTTTTTGCAGCCGCACCGATTTATCGGTGATCGAAATGCATTTTTTATAGCAAGATTTTTACTTTTTCGGTTTCAAATTATCCTTTGTGTCCTGATTATTCGATTTTTTGAAAAAAAATGGTCTTTTTGCGACGCTTTTGATGATTTTTTCCGCGAAAATGTAAAAAAGACGACGCTTTTTCTCATCCCCGATAAAAAAATGGGCATTTGACGACCGTTTTAACGATTTTTAGTCCGAAAACGAGCAAAACAGGACGCGTTTTCTTATCCTCAGTAAAAAAACGCCTTAACAAATCATTATTTCTCATTTCCTATACGTTAAAACCGCAATAATAGGCGTAATTTTTCCCATTACCGATAGTTTTATCAAAATCGAGAAAGTTTTTCAAACCTACAATAGTTTTCATGTAATATGGTATGGCAATTGCATAATAATATAACGGTTTTTTTTAAACATTTAATACAAAGGGACGGGGTATGAATAAGTTCATCAGGGAGTTCTCGTCTTCGTTACTTGCCCCAAGCGAATTCGTGGCTTGCGCAGGACGGTTCTGTCAAATCTTATCCAATGTGCAAAACGATGTCTTTGTGAAAAATGAGGACGTAAAAATGATGGCTTCGGCTTCCAAATTGGAGATGATCCTTAAAACAATGAGGAACAAACATTGTACCGAAGATCTTGCGAAAAAAGATGAGACCCGTACTATCGCTTTACGTAGTCTGTATAATTTTCTCGATGGTTTATCCAGCATCGAAATGCGACCCGAAACTAAAACCGCTGCAGAGTATCTTCTTTCTTTGATCAAAGGAAACCGGGCCGATAGTTCCGGCGCTATAAAGAAATCGGGTTCCATACTTTCCATACTGGAAAAATTTAAAAGCCCCATTGCCCAAGGATATATCACCCAACTTGGAATATGGGATATCGTGAAATCTTTGGCCAATGCGCAGGATGCGTATAAAAAATCATATCAAACAAAAATAGCAGCCAAGGCCAAAGAAGCGTCGATATCCGACGCTCGAACCCAATGCAATGAGGTTGGGTATCATATAACCAAGATACTCCATTATGTCGATGCACAGGCTGAAACCGTTCCGGAATTTAACGAAGTAATTTCCGAACTCAATGAAGCCATCAACGATATAATGACAAAAGTGCATAGCCGAAGAACACGTTCAAAAGACTGTGTTGTGACCATTTCTGCGGAACCCGTACAGCCGCCAAAGTTCCAAGCGGAATAATTCAGTAAAAGCAGAATGAGGGTATGAAAAAGGAGCCCCGTAAAAGGGGCTTCTTACCTTAAATTTTCCTTTCGCCTCATTTGAATAACTTCCTGCGCAACGATTCACGATGAAATAGAAGGACATCCCCAAACCCCAACCGATTTAACAAAACAAGTCCTTTTCCCTCCAAAACTTATCCGACATTCAAACTATTCGCCCATATTCCCTTGCCGATCACAGCCTCATGGATTTTATGGTAGGCTTGCGCATAAATTCCAAAGAATGCAGCCTCAAATTATTCCCCATCGACAATCCCAATCAATAGGACAAAACATTATTCTCCAGTCTTACAAGAGATATCTTTTCGGATGCGATTTCGAATTTGATTACGGTATATTTGGGGATGTGGGCGATGTAAGATAGGAAAAAAAAATTCTTCAAGAGTTGGGTGTGTCGCGAAAGGAATTTGCGCATATAAACTCCTTTGCTAGAGCTATTTGCTGCAAAAAAAGCCTGTAAAATAAAAACTCAAAAAGAACTTAGTGAAATATTTAGTGAAATATAATAAGGAATATTGGAATACTTATTTGCAGGCTATAAGCTCTGTAAATTTCGCACGGAGTTTCATTGAAAAAGCTTTTTGTTCTACAGTAAATTGTCCTTTATCTTCAAACATATTTGTTATAAAAATTGCTTTTTTTAAACCGTAAATGGCTTCTTCCTTACTAACTCCTTGATTAATAAATAAACTTAAATTAAAATAACAAATTGTTTGATCTAATTGTAATTGGGCATTTGAAGTGTCATGCAAAGCGAGTCGCTCTGCAATAATAAGACTTAATCGTGTATTTTTTAAAGCTTTAGAAAAATCACCTAAAATGCGTTGGACATTACCAAGATTGCCATAATGGATTGAAAGATCTCGTTGCCATTCAATGTTGGTAGTATCTTGCGCCGCCAATTTCTTTCGAAGGTTTTCATTCTGTTGATAAGCCTGTAGAGCTCCATTAAAATCACCTTGATCAATAAGTATTTTAGCAATTCTGCTATTGATAATCGTCACTTCACGCTGCCATTCAATTTTTGAGATATCACTTGCTGATAATTTTTCAGCAACTTTTAGGCCAGATTTAAAAGACTTTAACGATTGGCTCCTTAGGCCAAAAATGGCAGATTTAGTCCCTATATAGGTATTATTCGAAGCGTCAGTAAATATGGTGGGCTGTTGCAATGATTCAGTATATAAAGCATCTCCTATTCTCTCAGAATACAATATAAGTAACCATTGCCAATCAGAATTTAATGTATCCCGAGCAACAAGGTTTGTTGCGATAGTATAACCCGTATCAAATGTTTTAAATGCCATTAGAAAATCACCTTGAGCGAGCAATATATCGCCAATTTGAAGCCGACTTGATGCGAATGTGCTTATCCATAAGGTCACTGGGCCCTGAGCAGCAATACGTTGTCCAATTGCCATGCTTTCAATAAACATTTTTAAAGCACTTTTGAGTTCGCCTTTAGCTTTTAATACATAGCCGATTCCTTCATAACTTAATGATAAGGCATATTGCCAATCCATATTGGTTTTATCTCGAGCAACCAATTCTTCAGTAATTTGTTTCATTTTTGTAAATGCTGCCATAGTTTCGTTGAGATTTCCTGAATACAGCATTAAATTTGCATATTTCCACCAATTTTCAATATTTTCTGGTTCATATCGTAAAGCTCTGCTATAAGCTTCCGCTGCTGCCTTATCATTTCGATTTATAAGCAAAGCTGCCTGCTCACAAGCCAATTGCGCAGATTGATGATTCTGGTTTTGAGTTTGCGCAACACTTTGTTCTTATTAAAGGCCTGACTTCTCCTTTTTCAATATTTTTCAATACATTTATGATTTGCTGAGTTACTTGTGGTTGTTTCGCCTCATTTTTAACATGCTCAATAGCTTTATTATTATCTTCAAGAATTTTTAACCGGAAATCTATGCTTTGATATTGTTGTTGTAATTTACGGTTAATAGATTGCTGATTTGGAGTAGAATTATAATTTATATTGACAGTGGAATTAATCGCATTTATAGCAATACCATTCTCAGTTGCCACAGCCTTTTGTTTAACGCCGACAATGGAATCTGCATTTACATATGAATGCGTGCTGCTTTGACCAAAGGAAGCTCCCACCAGAAAAAATAACAAGCCTTGGATTTTAAGCAATAAATGATAAAATTGTTTTCGTTCCATAAAAGTAATCTTCTTAATTAAGTTACAATTTATAAAAATTCCCTGTGTTTAAAGAATTCTTTTGTTTAATGAATTTGCGATTTATCCAACACCTTTTTTTGAGATTGAGCGTTTGCGGAATCGATCTTGTTGATATTGTTTGTTGGTTGAATTGTAATAATATTTATTTGGCTACCTTCGGAAGCATTTACAGCAGCAGAATTTCCCATCGCTGTTGCTTTCTGATTCTTTTCAGAAAGTAATTGGGTTTTAGATTTTGATTTTCTTTCGGTAAAACAAGCATCATAAATTCCAATAACTGCCCCGATTGTAATAACTAAAAATGTAATGATTGCTCTATTTTCAATGTTTCCAATCCATTTCCATATTTTTTTTATCATATTAAACTTCATAAATTCAAATGTACCTTTTCTTTTTTAAAATCCCAAAAAATCTTTTACGTTTTGCCTTTGCACATTGGGTCTTTAAAATGTGGAAGTTTTTAAATTTTATCATCTATAGAAATAAACAACAATTATCAATAAAACCGGCGCGTTTTTGAGTCAATGTCCGATTTTAGTTTAAATTAATCTCAAAC
>JBBIGR010000070.1:0-14488 GCA_037447435.1 Fibrobacteria bacterium | reverse complement strand
CAATCTTTTGGCGCGACGGTGGTCGCCGAAAACGGGAAGTCGGTGGAAAACGAATCATTCGTTCCAAATAGTGCGGATTTCGTTTCCGTCAACAGCTCTTCGAACAACAATGTCCTTTTCATGGTATCGTATGCGGCTGTCGTCTGGAAAGACCTGAGTCTTGGAATCAACCTTAAAGCCCTTAATCAGACCGACTTCGGCAACCCTTCTACGGAAATATCCTGCGATGCGGGTATAAGCTATCGCTTGTTCAGCGATCCGCTTTGGGGCAATCATCTCTTAGGATTGATGTATGAGAACCCTGCGAACTATGTGATGGCCGGGAGCGGCAGCGAAAACATCCCGGTTGAAAAAGAAAGCCGGCAAATTAAAGCGGCGTACCATTCGACCTACCTTGAGGAAATGTTCAGTCTCGATTGTCAGGTTGATATCACGGACATCATGGCCGATGCGGCCGTTTTCAACAATGCGAGCCCGGCGAACGGGCTGAATCTGCAATGTGAGGCGGGATATTATCCTTTTCATCTTTTTGAGATCAAACCCTATCTTGGCTTTTCTAAAAACGGGTTTGATTTCTGGGGTGTGGGTTTAGGCATGAAAATAACGCAACTGAACAATGGACGCGACCTGGAATTCACCTATCAATACAGAAACGACGTTGCCGACGGTCTTGCCGCAGCGCATTCCGTGTATGTCCGTTGCGATTTGGGCAGGCAACGTGAAGAAATCCATGCACAGAAAATGAAAGAATTGCTCAACCTGATGCCCGGTAACCTTTATAACAAGGCGATGACATTGTTCGCCAATAAAAAATATTGGGAGGCGTATCAGGTTTTTGCCCGGATATTTTCGGATTACCCGGATTTTTTCCGCAACGACAACGTATCGTATCATATGGGGCTTTGCCTTGAGGAACTCGATTTACGATCTGCAGCGGCAAACAATTTCGAAGAGACAAAACTGTTGTTTCCTTCAAGTAAACTGTTTCCTTATGCCCAGCTGGCAACGATGCGGATATATTACCGGCAAGGGAAATTCGCCGAGTTGGAAGAGCAATACCGGAAGATAAATCTTCGAACAGGTATAAGCGCAAAAATGCCGGATTCTCTTAAATGCCATGCGCAGTACCTTATGGGACAAACCTGCATAAACCAAAGAAAATTCAAGGAAGCCATTCCGTACCTGTTAAAAATTCCCGCCGACCATCCTGATTTTCCCTATGCGCAGCATTCTTTGGCCGTAGTCCATATGAATTCGGACAATGATCCTGCGATGACTGTTTCTTCTTTGGTAAATGCAATTATCGCACAGCCCGCAACAAAGGCCGGTTTTGAGATCAACAACAGGACATATCTCCTTGCAGGATATTTATTCTACGAGCAAGACTCGCTTGCCAAGGCGGTTTCGGTGCTGCGGATGGTCACCAAAGAAAGCATGTATTATGAAGAGGCGCTGCTCGGACTCGCCTGGACCGCAATAAAGGCAGGCCAATGGAACGATTGCATTTCTTACGGACAGCAGCTTGCCTCACAAAGTGACGACGTTGTGCCCATGGCCGAGGGTATGCTGATTAAGGCCTACGGACACCTGCATTTCAAGCACGACGATGAAGCAATTTCCCTGCTCGATGATGCGCGTAGGAAACTTGACAACTACGTACCATTGACCGACGATTCTTTATCATTTAAAAAAGACGAATACGAGATAAATCATCGGAACTATGATTCCCTTGGGGAACTGTTCGCAAGCTTTTCGAGAAAAGGGGAATCAAGGAACGTATCGTCGCAGATTGACAGCCTGCATGGATCGCAGAAGCGATTGAAGGAAAAACTCGATGAGTATGCCGGGTTTCTTGACCGCTACAAACGTGCGTCCCTTTTCGGCAGGAGCCTGCCCAAGCTCAAGGAAGACATCGACTATACGAGGGCACGGGTAGATTTGATCAGAAATGGAAAAGAAAACCTGAAAGAAATCGACAATGCAAAAAAGAAACAGGATGAAGTGCAGGATAAAATTAACAAAGCGAAAGCCGAATTGAAAAAATTGCAGGAAGGGCCATCCAAATGACAAACCGATCCGGTTTTAATCGCCTTGCGATTGTGGCAATGTCAATGTTGTTTATAATGACGACATTGGAGGCGCATGCGGAATGCGTGACCGTGCCCTCATCACGGTTCCAGAACATTATGAGCGCAATTACCGCCGGCCAGCCGGGCGACACCGTTCTGGTGAAACCCGGCGTTTACAAAGAGAATGTGATTGTATCAAACGGCGTTGTGCTTGCGAGCGAACCGCCCTTGTCTGCGGTCCTGGATGGGGCACGGCGGACATATGCGGTGACCGTGAGCGGCAGATCCGCCTTATGCGGGTTTGAAATCAGGAACGGGAATTTCGGAGTGTATTCGAAAGGTGTTGGAAACAGCATAGAGAAATGCCGCATAGTCAATAACAGCCGCACCGGCGTTTTATGCGTTGGCGGCTTGCCGAAAATCACCGACAATATCATCGCGTTCAATGGCGGATCGGGCGTAGTGGGGTATGAATTGCAGGCCGACGTGTTTCCTGTCATCGACCATAATACCATAGCGTACAACTTGAACAACGGAATCACAATTGCCAAACCGATCCGCATCGGAATCTCCGACAATATATTCGCTTATAATCAACATTACGGCATAAAGGTGGCTCCAAAAGATTTAAATGTCGCGATTTCGTCCAACTGTTTCTTTGCAAACGGCATTTCATGCAATAACAAAGAATTGCAGCCGTCAAACATTTTCTGCGATCCGCTGTTCAGAAATCCGAGGAAAATGGACTTTACGACAAGCGAAAAATCGAAATGCCTGAACCGGGAACTCCCGGAAAAAAATCCGGGCGCGCGGTTTGGACATTGAATGCGATAACACGGCATGCTTAATGAGCTTATGAAATTAAAAATATCCTCTATAATAGTATTAGTACTCATTGCCGCTATAGGTGCTGCAACACCGCCGCCCCTTGATTCCGTATATATAAACTCGGGAAATCCGTCATTTCCTTTTCCCCAATTTCAACCGTATCAAAACGCAACCGTTTCGCTCGGCAATCTTGCAACACATACTCCTGCGGGAGTATCGCATGCGGAAATGGAGCAGACCATACGCGACGCATACCGCATCATGATGAATAGGGCCTATTACACCGGCGAAGTATTGAACGGTACGAAATACGTCAAATTCCGGTCGAATCCGGATTGCAGCGAAGGGGACGGCTATGCAATGCTTGCGGCCGCAGCCATGGCAGACAAAAAAACGTTCGACGGATTATGGCTTTGGATACATGATTTCGCCATGAATAAGGTAACGCGTTATTTGACGGGTGAAAAATCGCCCAATTACGTGTATAGTACGCTCCCGGGGTGGACAAATAATTCCGGAGACAATTCCGCAACGGACGGCGATATCGATATGGCGCTCGCTCTTTATTATGCCTATTGTCAATGGGGTGATTTAATGGGGATAAACGATAAAAACGGCACGCCGATCTCCTATAAACACGATTTGAACGAATTTCTCAAAGGATTGACGGACACGTTGGTTTTTGTAAACAACGGTTTGAATTATTTGAGCGGAGACATCGGCCTCGACGGATATATAAAAGGCGGGGATTCGTGGAAAGAACTCACCGCCTGGGCAGCCGACAAACAAAAAAGCGGATTACCGCGGGTTGCAGAATGCGCCGGGCCGACGCCCCAGCATTTCGATTATTATTCTCCCGCTTATTTCAGGGAATTCGCGGATTATCTGACAAAAGAAAATACAGCGGAATATGCCTGGAACATATTTCAATTTAGACGCGGCGAAGCCTCGACAGACTGGCTTATGGGCAAACTATATCAGAGCTCCCCAAAAAATATTCCATATGCCGGGTGGGTGAGCGTATCGGACAATAACGAAGCGACGTTTGACCGGTTTAATGACGGTGAAGATTTCAGACTTGCCTGGCGAACGATACTGAACTACGTATGGAACGGCAATCCCGCCTATACCTGGGACCCGGCCACTCATCGCATTACCAATGGGACAAATAACACCTTCGAACGGGACATGGGTTTGCGCTTTGCTAAGTTCCTTTCCGACAACAGGCAAGCGCCGTGGAATAATTCCTGCGTTTCCGGGGCAAATCCTTCCGCTTCGTACTGGGGACCATCGGTACTTTATTCCGACTGGACAATGAACGGGACCGCCGTGACCACTTTTTTCCTTAATTGGATACAAGGCGTCGGGTCCGTGTCCGCGGTTGCGTCTCAAGACTTCGATCTCATGGCCCAAATGTACAGGCAATGCGAAATCGAATGGGATGTCGAAACGACCGGTGACGGATATCTCACCAGTGTACCCAAATATTATCACGGCTGGTTCAGGTTATTGGGTTTACTTATGCTTTCGGGCAATTATCAACCGCCGTCCGCAACAAAACCGACCGCAAATACAAAAGTGTATTTGGCCATAGATAAAACATTTGCCTTCGAAAACGACACCGTTACCTACACCGTGGATTATCGAAACTACGGTTCGCAGGATGCCCAAGGCGTTACAATTGTCGATACGTTGCATAATGATTTTGTATTTGCATCCGCAAGTAATGGCGGCGTATACAATTCCACCTCACATGTCGTTACATGGAATATCGGTTCACTGAAAGGATTTAAAACCGCAAGCGGCATTGGCCCGACGAAAGGATCCGTTACTGTAAAAATATTGGTAAGAGCCGCGACGCAAAAACAGTATCGAAACAAAGTAACCATATCCTGTGCAAACGGAAGCGGATGGACGTCCGACGAATATCCGAATAACATTACATCGGTAATGGAACGCAATTATCTGGACATTGCGAAACGAGCGTTGATCATAAAAAAAACCGCATCAAAAACAACGCTCAAGCCCGATTCTACGGTTCAGTTTACAATTACATTCCAGAACACCTCGGATGCGGGATGGATAAACGGCGGCAGACCGGGCGTGCATTTTTCTTTTTCGCAAACAACGGACAATGTCGGCGTATCATCGAGAAACAACATGCGCTTCCGGCTTTTTCACGATGCCCAGGAATCGTATATCGACTTCGGCAATTACCGCGTATCGTATTATTTGTACGATTCGCTGGTAACGGGTCTTGCAAGTGCCCAAAATGTACCGGGCTGGGTATTTCAGTCGACAATTGTAGAAGGTCTTTCCGATAGCCTGCCGATCTTTCATGAACGAGTCAGCGAGGGCCAGGATTCCATCGGCAAATGGAATCAGCGGATTATCGTACAGTTTTCGGACCCGTCCAATGCGAACCGGAAAATAAATCTGGCTACCATAGATCACCATCTGCAGGAATATCGCGGACTTGCAGGGCGCATTCACCGGGGCGGTCTCGTACCGTTGCGATTGGTATGGTTTATCAACAGAAACGACTGGGTAAACGTTGCTTGGAACGACGACTGGTCGTGGGACATGAAATCCAGCGACGACGATGGCGGTTATTATTTCCCGGTAACAAACGACTGGACCGATCCGGACAAGCCGGATGTACCCGTCACCACATGGAACGCCCACTCGTGCGCGACATCCGCGCAAAATGTGAGAACGGTCCTTGTGGAAGAATGGGACGGCTACATATGGCGTCGCGTTGCAGGGAACGGACCGCTTCCAGGCCGCGATGCG
Source organism: Fibrobacteria bacterium (assembly GCA_037447435.1). Lineage (GTDB taxonomy): Bacteria > Fibrobacterota > Chitinivibrionia > Chitinivibrionales > FEN-1185 > FEN-1185. The sequence goes on along the minus strand of JBBIGR010000070.1, from coordinate 8,798 downwards.
TATAATATCGTAATTCGCGACACGATTCCCGCGGCATTCTCTTTTGTCGGTTTTACAAGCGGGCCGCAGCTCGGTATTTCACCGGTTATTTCGGGGAACATCATCACCTGGACAATTCCGAAGCTCAGTATCAAACAAGGCGGGACCATTTCCTATACGGCAAAAGCAAAGTCCCTCAATCCATCGGTATCGCGACTCAGAACCGTAAATTACTCGTGGATTGCAGCGGATAAAGAATCTAACAAAGGCGATAGCGCGGTCGTGATAATCACTTCGGACTCGGTGCAGCCGCCGATACCGCATCATCTTGACATTATTCTCGACACAGCCGCAATTAATCCGACATCCGATGCACCGTTTCAAAACGTATCATTGGAAGTAGGACAATCCAAAATCAATATTTATGCAATCGTAAGAGATTCGTTGGGCACCTATCTTGGCTATGCGACAATCGCAACATGGACCAGCAAAGATAATTCCATTGTTACCGCATCCGGACAATCCGTAGCAGCATGGAATGGTGTTATAACAAGAGCTACCGCTAGCGGAACTGCGATTGTGGTCGTATCATCAGCAGGATTGCAATCCGATTCCATTGCCATTATTGTAAAAAATCCTGTAAAAATTCCCACGGTAACATCATATTATCGCGATGGAAATTCCGACGGCATCATCGATAGTCTCGTTCTGATATTTTCGCAAAAAACATCACCGTCGGACATAACATCCATTTCATGTCAATTGGATTCCAAGACTGTTTCTGCAGATGTAACAAATAGTAAGGTGCAAAACGATTCGGTATTTACGGTTCCTCTTTCCGGTCTTGGCGTAAGCGGCGATCTCAAAGGGGTAAAAACATCCGGCAGCTTTACAAGTACATTAAATTACAAAGGCGTAACAAACAATCCCATAACGTCTATTGCAGAAGACGGTGCCGCACCCGTTATTGCATCGGCACGGTATAATCTCGGTTCATTTTCGTCGGGAATACGCTCGGCGGATACGCTGACGGTTGCCTTTACGGAAAACGTGCGATTTTCTTCTCAGAAACCGTTTATTTGCTCAAGTAGACGGTATGGATACACCTATGCGTTTACTCTTTTAAACCAGGACAATCGGAATGGAGTATGCCGCTTTATCGTAAATGCAATTACGCCATCTACCGTTATGTACCCGTCGCCGGGCGACAGTATGTGGATAGATCCTGCCGCAAATATCTCCGATGAGTATGGAAACCAGCAAATTCAAAATTTAAACAGAAAAGTCGCGCTGGAAATAGTTTATCCGCAAAGCCGATGGAAATTCGCAATTTCGACAAACCCATTCTGCCCCGGCGTTTCACGTATTCCACCCAATTTGCAATCGATAAGCGGTATTGCTTCTTTAACGGGAACGGTCATCTCCGCAACAACCGATTCTCCATTTGAAAATTGTACCGCCACGGCAGCGATTTTTGATGCGTTGGGGAATTGCATTGTCAATTCATCGATACCGTATCGCAACAGGGCCTTTTACTTTTGGTGGGACGGAAAAAACAACATGAATAGGGTAGTGGGGTCGGGAACGTATCCTTGCATAGTAGAAATTCACGATCCCGACGGCGGCGTTACAATTAACAAAATAGTAATCGGTGTTTCTCGATGAAACACAATCAAATTCGGCGTTTATCCGGAGTATGCTATTGTTTTTGCTTAATAAGGCAAAGAGTAATTGTATCGGCATTATTTTTATGCGCTTTGACATTCGGCATTTATGCACAGGGGCTAACCGGCGAAATTCTTTCGACACAGCGATGGCGGGAGATTTCTTCACACTATTCCGCATTGTCTAATCCGGCATTTTTGACTGAGGAACAGTATACGTCGGCTTGCGGGACCTTCATGGTGCCGATTTTGGGCAATGCCGGCATTTGGGAAGGGGCCGTAACCTATCCGGTGGGGCTCGACCAATCGATAGGCTTTTCCTGGGTCGGGCAATCTTCATCGCCGATTGTCAAACAAGATTATCTTAATCCCGGCGACTCTTCGACAACGGGATTTCAAAGTCATTTTTTTATTGCTTCCTATGCGGTCAATTTTTGGAAGGGACTGAGTGTCGGTATCAACGCCACGGTCGCATTCCAAAATGCTTTTGGAGAAACAAGAAGCGGTTACGGCCTCGATGCGGCGGCATCGTATCGCGTTATGACGAATCCGCTTTTAGGAACCCATCTGTTCGGGATAGCGGCGCAGAATGTTCTTCCGCCCATGCTGAAAGCAACAAACGAAAACGAAACCTTTTCCCGTAATGTGCGCCTGACCTGGTATTCGCTTTTTTGGGACAACAATATCGAAAGCAATATTGATTTTGTGGTCAAGGACGTATTTACCTCTCAGCAAAATGCCTCACCGTTGTGGGAATCCGGCTTTCGGTTGGGGATATCTCTTGCCGACATTCTGCATCCGGCAGGCATGGTTTGCCTTACGAGCGAAGGCCTTAAATATATCGGCGCTGCAATTTCGCTTAATGTTCCTATGGCAAATAATGGACGGGATTTTATGTTCGGTTATCAATGTATTCGCCTCACGCAGCAAATCGAACAGTTGCTTGCGCATACATTCTTTTTTCGCATAGAAATCGGCGAACACCGCGAAGAAGTGTTTGCAAAACAATGCGCGCAACGGCTTTACAATGCTCCTAGTGACCTCTACAACAAAGCGCTTGCATTGTATTATGCCGAAAAATACTGGGACGCCTTTTTCCTGTTATTGCAAATCAAGACACAGTATCCCATCTTCTACAAAAACGATTGGGTAAGTTATTTTGCCGCGAGTTGCGAGGAGCATCTTGATATGCATGCTGCGGCACTGCGCTCTTTTAGTCGAACTAAAGCAGAATATCCCAACAGCAGTGCATGCTCGCTCTCGGATCTTAGCGTTATGGATATTCATTATCGTACAAACGATTTTTCCGCAGTCGCATCCGATTTCAACGAGAGGTTCAAAGGTCAAGTGGCCGATTCCATTAAAAGCGTTGCCGCATATATTTACGGGCAGGCTGCAATGAAACAACATGATTATGCAAAAGCCGTGGTTCTTTTTAAAGCAATTCCTCAAAATCATCCCGATTATCTTTTTGCACAGCATTCCGCGGCAATCGCTCTTCTTGCCCAAAACAGACCAACGGATGCGGCAGTTCATTTTCAACGATGCATTGCCGATTCGGCCCAATCGAAATTACAAAAACAGATCGTCGATCGGTCGCGTCTTTTTCTCGCATTTATGCTCTATGAAAACATCATTCAAGAGGAGCGTGGTATTTCCAAAGCGGTTTCGCTTGTCAAATCCATTTCCAAAGAAAGCCTCTGCTATAAAGACGCGCAAATGCTTTGGGGATGGCTCGCGCTTAAATCGAACCGGCTCGCCGATTGCATCGCGGCAGGGACCGCATTGCGCTTGTCGTCGGGTTTGTTGCATTATTCGGAAGGCAGTTTACTTTGCGGATACGGGCTCATGAAACAAGGGGATGATAGAAAAGCAAAAGACATTCTTCTGGACGCCAATACCCGGATCGAACGTGCGACGGCCTTGCCGGCGGATTCGATTGATATCATCAAGCAACATATAGCCATAGTGTCCATCGCGAACGATTCGATTGCAATGTCCATGGAGCGATACGGCAGCCAACAATCTTTGAGCTATGTACAAGAGCGTATCGATTTGCTGCATACGCGCCAAAGGTCACTCGCACAGGAAATCAAAACAGACCGGGATTTCTTGGATGAGCAACAGAATGTTTCTTTTCTCACAAGAAATTTATCAAAATTAAAAAGCGACATTTCATATCTGTTGGCCGTTGTTTCAAAACGAGTTCTCGAAGAACCTATAAGAAAAGAACAAATAAAGAATTCTGAAAAACAAAAAGAAATCGATACAAAGATAAATCAACTGAAAGACCAACTCCAAAAGAAGTGATGCAAAGCTTACCTATTGCAATAGTATCTTCGTGTCAAAATGTAACTTTCAATTTTCGATAATAGGGAAGTGATAAATTATCTACAATTTGAATTTTGAAACGATACTTTTAAGTTGTTCCGCTAATTTTGCAAGGGAATTGGCGTTTTCTTTAACTTGCATGATGCCGCTTTCGGTTTCCGTTGTTGCGACTTTTACGGTGCCGATATTTTTGGCTATTTCTTCGAGGCCTTGTGCGGATTGCGCAACGTTGCGGGCAACGCCCTGCGCTCCGGTATTCATGTTTCCGACGCTTTTAGCAATTTCATTAATGGTCGCGCTCTGTTCTTCTACCGCGCTGACGATTGTTTGCGATATGACGGTTATTTCGTCGATGATATTCGTTACCAGATCGATGGCCTTGACCGCAGATACCGTATCTACCTGCATGTCCTGAATTTGTTTTTCAATTTCCTCGGTCGCTTTTGCTGTTTGCTTTGCAAGATCTTTCACTTCGTTTGCCACGACGGCAAATCCTTTTCCCGCATCTCCGGCCGATGCGGCCTCGATGGTCGCATTAAGGGCCAGCAAATTGGTTTGGTCTGCGATATTGTTAATTGTTTCTATCACTTTGCCGATAGCTTTTGCAGAGATGTCCAGCTTGTCCATTACGGCTTTGCTGCTATGGGCATTTGAATTCGCCTCGGACACGATTTTCAATTCTTTTTGGCAACTTCTGGCGACTTCATTGAGCGAGGAACTCATTTCCTCTATGGCCGTTGCCACCGAATTTGCCGAGTTCGACATTTCCTCGGCAGCGGAGGAAATGAAATTGACATTCGATGTTGCCTGTTGGGTTGCCGAGGCAACGGCACCCGCCTGCGATGTCGTAGCCGCGGCGTTATCGGCGATTTGCGTTGAAATTTCGGAAAGCTTCGTTGCGGAAAAAGAAACCGTATCGGTATTGTCTTTTATTACGGACATGACATTGTTCAGATTATCAATTGTCGCATCGATCGATATGCCGATTTTGCCGAATTCATCGGACGAAGCAATATTTGTTTTTGATGTCAGGTCGCTGTTGCCCACAAGGCCTATGGACTTCAGAACGATCTTTAGGGGTTTAATGATGCTTTGCGTAACCAATACTCCCGTGGTCACCGCAATTCCGATCAAGAGGATTCCGACCATAATAATTATAAAGTTCAACATCCGGGACGATTTACCGATCGAAACCATGTTGCTTTCCAGTTCGTCGGTTTGGTCTTTTACAAACTTTTCCACCTGCTCGCCGAGCTTGTCCGCATAGGGATCAAATTTCCCCATATAAACATTGCCCGCCTCCGGGCCTTTGGCAATGTATTCTTTTGCCATTGTTTTGCCTATTTCATAATATTCATCAAAGGATTTTGATAATGCCTCGATTTCTGCAAGGGCTTTTTCATTGTTCTTTTTTGTATACAATGTTTTAAATTCTTCCAGTTTTTTCTTGAATCCTGTCGCATTTTCCTCCGCTAGTTTAAAGCCGTCGTCAAACCCCGGTAAACCTCTGGTTGCAGAAATGTCGGTAAGGAATTGTTGGACCTGAATAGAATGGATTTTTATATCTTTAGCAAGCAAAGCATAGTACATGCTTTCATTCTTGGTTTGCAATGCTTTTTTTGCCGTGGCTACATTGCTTAAAAACACGATAATTATTAAAGCAGCAATGCCGATCACAATAACGCCGAAGCTCAGTGTCAGTTTTTTAGATACCGTTACATTTTTGAATAAACTTTTCATTTTATCCTCTGTTATGGGAGCGGTTCAGTAGCGATTGGCGGAATTATTCGAGTGCATTCGTCATAGTATCTTACTGTAACATTGCGGCTCATTAAATTGCACTAAAAATGTAATTATGAGGTAATAATGGGGGAGTACGAACTTTTATTGAAAATACGCCGAACCCGCTAACCTAAGGTCTTCGAACAGCCCTTATTATTAGAAAGGCATTTCTTTCATTTATATTTAGGACATTGGTTTTAAAAATAAGCTTGCTGATATTCCAATCTGGCTTAACATACCAAAAGAAACTACACTTATTTCAAAACGATTTATTCTATATCCAATACTATAACGAAATCTTGCGAAATTATACCAATAATTCCCGTTTCCATGTGTTTCATACCGATTTGTATTTAAAAATTGATCCGAATTATTATAAATTGTTTTTACTGAATCAGAATACGAATATGAATGATAGCTAATATCAAATTGCCCACCTGCTGTTACAAATAGATTCCCGTAACAAACCATGAGGTACGGATTTAGATAAAATCCCTTTAAATTTGCCTTATAATAAAGATATTTATGCAGATAAAGTGAATCATCTTGCAGATATGCCGGACCAATATATTGACTTTGGTTATATTCCTCATCGTAATTTGAAATCAGCCAACTATTGGTTCCAGTTTCCAAACAAAGATAAGCATTGTTTTTTGATATTTCATATTTTGAAATTATGCCTGCTTGATGCTGTGGGTTTTCAAGAATTGGCGAAAAGGGGTTTACATAAAATTGATAAGCTAAACCGATATTAAATTTATCCAAAATGCTTGAATTGGAAATACAAACGCAAAGCAAAATGCAGATAATGATTTTATTCATATTTTTTCCTTCTAATCTGACTGTAAAAAAGGCCATTCTTCAAAATATCGCATTTTCCATAATTTATGTCATCAGCATAAATTAAGATATGTTAAGCAGATTTAGCAAGCAATAACGAAACTTTATTAGCGGGATTATATTTGAGCGGTTTTGAACTAATCTAAGACATATTTGAGGATCTAATAGCAAGGTATTCTTTTGCGTTACAAATAATAAGTACCGATTTCTTGTAATCTTCTTTATTTCTTGTTATTAAATAATCTAGATTCGCCTCTAAAGCCGAATAGTATTGAATTGCATCTTCGAAATCTTTGAATCCGGATGATAAAGCCAGCTCTATGATTTTATCATCGATAGTTAGAATGTGTAATAAAGCTTTTAGTTTAACTAAAACATTCAAGGCAAATTTATTCGATTCCTGTTTTCTTAAAATATAAAATAAATTTGAAAATATTAGCGGAGATACAAAACCTTTTACTTTATTTTCTTCTATTAATGTGAACAAATGCATTGCATCTAAGAAGTGTTCCCGTTCTTGGACAAGATCGAGAATTATGTCCGAATCAATAAATATTTTATCCATTATTTGTATTTCTCAATTAAATACTCGGTGTATTCTTCTTTAATATTTTTAGTCTTTTCTTTTTTAGCTATTCCCGCTAATTCTGAAACAATGGGTGGAATTTTATTATAATTTCCTTCATTTTGCGTCTTTGTTAAGGAATTGAAATAATTTTCGACTAATTTAGATAAACTCCGACCTCGATGATTAGCGATATACCGTTTTGCCCTATTTATTGCACCGGTGTCTAATTTCAAAGTTAATTTTGATTCCATAATTCCCACCTCCTTATACGTATAATATAGCACATTAGATACGTACATTCAAGTTTTTATCTGGCCATAACGCTCGCGCTAATATTCCGGACTATATAAAACAAAATCTTAAAGCTTTTCCGTGGTTCTCTGCCAATTTTCATTAGTCTGTTGGCAAATAAAGTTGTTTGGGCGGTAAGTTAATTCCTATTATAAATAAACTGTATCCGGGAAAGAAATCCCGTTCACAGATCTCTTGGCACACGGGACTTTATCTATATGTTATTTCTGCGGGCCACCTAAAGCACGCGCACCTGACTTGCGAAGGTGCTTTAGGCGGCTTTCAGTCTTCCATGAGCAAATTTATGCAAAACACTGGACATTAATGTCTGGTAGGGGATACCTTCTTCAAATGCACGTTTTTGCAGATACTCAAGATCGACTTGGGATATTCTGATATTTACTCTCTTATTTTTTTTCAGTGTTTCGCGTGCGGAGAGAATAGCCTTTTTCTTTTCTTTTTCAAAATGTGAAACTCTTTTCCATTCGCCGCTTTCGACCGATTCCATTAATGCCTTTTCTTCTTTTGATAATTTATACATTTGAGCCTCCCAAATATTTCTTTGTCAATTTTCTGCTTGGTATTATAGTTATTAATTCAATGCTTTCATTATCCTCTTTGAACGGTACCATGAAAACATATTTGTTTATTTCAATAATGTAGATATTTTGTCCTTTGTACTTTTCTTGATTAGGATTTTCAATAATATCCAGTAAGTATCCTTTTTCAATAAAGAATGATACGTCTTCAAAACAGATTTTTCTGTTTAGTCTTAACCATTCATTCTTTTCAATTTTCCACCGAAATGGCTTCATGGTCATAATATATTACATCGTGTGCCTTATGGCAACAAATTTGATATCCTTTTGTCTTTTCAATTTGGCGCATAAGGACGTGCCATTTCGCGGCCTGCAAATATTTATTTGACAAATATTTTACTGGTTTCCGTCTCAATATTTTTATTAATATAAAATCCATTTGGAATAACTCTTGATATCAAGAATTTTTGAAAACAACTACCATTTATTATTATTCTTCTTCCCAGTAAATCATAAAAATCCATCTCTTTTATATTGGCGAACAATTTTGTTTTGAATAATAATATTCAAATCTAAATATTCTTTTCTGTTTCCCTAATAATCCTGAAAAACTGTGACATGTGTCTTGATAAAATGACTTAACTTCGTCTAGAAATGCCGTTAGAGCAGAATCTTTGCCCATAATATTTATTTTAGACATTGTTCCGTTTTCATTTAATTCAAATTGAAATAGTATCATGCCATCCTTCCGATATCTTGAGAGGCAACTTAAACAGTTAAGATCAGAAGAAAGTTGCGCCATAA
>JBBIGR010000069.1:1249-14824 GCA_037447435.1 Fibrobacteria bacterium | reverse complement strand
CTGTACCATGCCGGATCAAACGATAATGGGGTGCCGAATGGGCAAGAATAGGCAGGCCTTTAAGTGAGAAGATGGATTGAATCGACAGGGCTGTTGATACGACAAGGATGGATACCAGCATCATTATCGTAATTTTGGTTGCGATTTTTTGGTTTTTAAACATAGGGTTTTCTTTCTTGTTAAGCTGAAATTGGTTCTATATGGAAAGTAACCGATGCGATATGCGGATTTCTTAGTTTATCATGATCGAATGTAGATCGTCAATGACTAGCTCATTAAAATGCTTGCATCCAACAGCTTTTTGAGTTATATTATACCAAACGGTCGGTATTATTATGAAAAACACAAAAGAACATATTCTTAATGTCGCGCTGAGATTGTTCCTCAAGAACAGTTTTAAGGGTGTCACGATGAACGAAATCGTGAAAGCAACCGAAATGTCGAAAGGTGCTTTCTACCATTATTTCGATAGTAAAGAAGCATTGTTTTTAGCCATTCTCAATGAGTATTATTCAAATTTTATGGAACAGGATTTCTCAAGCTATTCCCACGATTCCCTTTACCAGTTTGGCCGGGATATGCTTCTTGATGTTGGGAATAAAGCCCTATCTGCTGAAAAAAATCAAACGCATATGTTAGGTGATATGAACTACATCTTCTTGATATTAGAGGGGATACGAATTTTTCCATCCTTTCGGAAGAAGTCACTTGAACATCAGGAGCGTGAACTTGTTGCGTGGACGGAAATTGTCCGAATTGCAAGGGGAAAAGGTGAGATTAAGTCGGTTATGACGGATGATCAGATCGCCAAGCTTTTTGTTTTCACAACAGATGGTGTCGGAATGCGGCTGATTATGAGCAATGGGACAGTAGAGGAAATGGGAAAAGAAATCACTGAAATTTGGGATGGGTTTTACAATCAAATAAAAGCATGATTTTTTTTGTCACTATTATAGACCGAATGTTCGGTTTAATGTAAGGGGATGCCATTATGATGAAACTATTTGCGTTCGGGCTGCTGGGGGCACTTGTCGTATTTCAAGTAGCTGCGCAGGACAGGCTCGAAATCAGGAGCCTTTCCCAAGCAGTCAAACTTGGCCTAAAAGGCAACGCCAATATCCTCAACGCTCAGCTTGATGTCGATGGCCAGCGCCAGCGAAGTAAAGAAATATTAAGTACCGGGTTGCCACAAATCAAAGCATCCGGGAGAATAAACGACAATCTTATTGTTCCTACAACGGTCATTCCTGCTGAAGCACTTGGAGGTACGCCGGGGACGCTTATAGCTATGGTGGAGGGCGTTACCTATAACGCAACAGGGTCTGTCCAAGCTCACCAACTCCTTTTCGACCAAACCTTTTTCGTGGGCTTAAAAGCCGCAAAAATATCTGAACAATTATCAAGGCAAACTCTCCAAAAAACAAAAGAGAGTATTGCCATGCAAATTGCACTTGCCTATTTCAATGCAATGCTTAGCGCCAAACAAACTGAGTTTTTGCAAAAGCAATTGGAAAATTACCAGAGCCTTTTAAAAATTGCTGCAATTCAGTTTCAGAGCGGTGTGACGAAAAAAAGTGATATGGATAGAATAAAAGTGAATCAGACAAATATCGCCACTCAGGTAGAAAATTTTGATAATATTACCCAACAGCAATTGAGCGATCTGAAGTTGCTCCTTGGCATACCAAATGGCTCGCGGCTTGTCATTCAGGACAGTATCACCGACTCGCCCCTCTTTGGGCAAGAAACCGAGTCAGTCGAGATTCAAAATCGATTCGACTGGAAAATCCTTGAAACTCAGGAAAGACTAAAAGTATTGGACATTGATCACCAGATGGCCGGATATATGCCGGTGCTTTCGCTCAACGTGCAATATGGCGAAGACTTCTATGGAAACGATTTTGCAAAAATTAACTCCGATTGGTACAGATCCTCATACGTTAATCTTTCGCTTGATCTCCCGTTGTTCGACGGACTCCGTAAAAAAGCTCAGTTAGCCCAGAGTCGAATCGAGATGGCTAAAATCAAAAACACAAAAGCGCTGCTGGTTTCAACGGCAGACAAAGAAATTCAAGATGAAACAAACCACTTGACATACAGTATCAGCAGGATAAAAAGCCAAAGTGAGAACCGGGAATTGGCAAAAGAAGTGTACAATGCGACATCGGCGGAGTATAAAACCGGGACGGCAACCCTATCCGATTTGCTGAATGCCGAATCATCGCTTTTGGAATCACAGCGACAATATTTAAGTGCCCTTGCCGACAAGCTATTTGCCGAACTGGCATTACAAAAGGCAAAGGGCGTTTTGCTGGAAAAGCTATCAGTAAATTAAGTCAACTATTCACCAGATGTTTTTAGGAGGCACGAATGGAACAAACCGCGAAACTGAAAAAGAAAGCCAAAACTATCATGCCCATTATTCTGGGAGCGGTCGTGGTAGTTGGGCTCATTATAGGAATCCATGCCCTGTACCGTTCTTATCAATTTACATCCACCGACAACGCGCAGATTGACGCAGACATCAACCCGATAACCGCCAGGGCAGGGGGGTGTGTAAAGAGCATTCGCTTTACCGACAATCAGGATGTTCATGCGGGAGACACTCTCGTTATTATTGACGATAGTGATTATAGAATCAGGGTCGAACAGGCGGAAGCCGCCCTTGAAGCTGCCCGTGTGAATACGAACATTTCACAGGAAAACGCCAACTCATCCAAAACAAATATCCCAACAGCAGAGAGTAATATCAACGCGGCAAAGGTGCGTCTACGTAAAGCAACCGAAGATTATAACCGGTACAAGCAGCTTTTGGATAATCAAGCAACAACGCAGCAAAAAGTCGATGACTCAAAAGCAGAAATGGATGCCGCTGAAGTGCAATTGGAAACAGTAAATGCGCAGTTGGCGGGTGTTGCAAAAATGGCGGTGGTGGCAGAGAAGCAGGTGGACGGAGCAGCAGCCACAATACGGCAAAGGCAAGCGGATGTCGATTATGCGCGGCTGCAATTGTCGTACACTACTGTTATCGCGCCGGTAAATGGAATCGTATCAAAGCGTGCCATCCAGACCGGACAACTTGTGCAAGCTGGCTCACCCCTACTTACTATTGTCAATACTGATAATATGTACGTTACGGCAAATTTCAAAGAAACACAAGTGCGCAAACTCCATGTTGGAGCAAATGTAAATATCAAAACAGATGCCTACCCGGATCTTGGCTTAACGGGACATGTGGTGTCATTTTGCGGTGCAACAGGGGCCAAGTTCTCCTTGCTGCCACCAGATAACGCGACCGGCAACTTTGTCAAAGTCGTTCAGCGTATGCCGGTTCGAATTGCCCTGAATTTGAATGATAATTCCAAAGCCGTATTACGTCCGGGTATGAGTGTGAATGCGGATGTTTCCATCAGATAAAAGTCAGCGAACGGCAAAATCGGAAGAAGGATGATATGGCTGAAACCGGCATAAGAAAATGGGTCATCACCGCTACGATTGTGGCTGGGGTGCTGCTCGAAATCATCGACTCTACTGTTGTCAATGTGGCATTGACAAACATAATGGGGTCGCTCGGTGCAACCGTGGCGGATGTTGGGTGGGTAGTAACGATCTACATGCTGGCAAATGTTATCATTCTGCCAATAAGCGGGTGGATCGGAAATCGATTCGGGAAGAAACAATATTTTCTAACGTCAATTATCGTTTTTACCGTAGCATCTTTTCTCTGTGGTAATGCCTCAAACTTGGTGGAGCTTGTCGTGTTTCGCCTTTTGCAAGGTTTGGCTGGTGGCGGTCTTCTCTCAACAGGGCAAGCAATGCTCATGGATACGTGGCCCAAAAAAGAATGGGGTATGGCTACGGCGATTTTTGGAATGGGCGTAATGATCGGCCCGGCAATCGGCCCTACGCTCGGTGGGTACATCGTCGATCATATGTCATGGCAATGGATATTCTTTATAAATATCCCGGTGGGTATCGTGGCGGCATTTCTCGTGTCAACCTTCATGAGGCAGAGTCCAAAAGAAGGGAAAGGGCAACCTGTCGATTGGTGGGGAATCCTGCTTTTAACAATCACCATTGGCTCTCTGCAAACTGTATTGGAAAGAGGACAGGCGGAAGCATGGTTTCAAGCAACGTACATCATTGTCCTTTCGGCCACAGCAATAGTTGGCGGAATCTGCTTTGTTTGGCGCGAACTGGTCATAGATCATCCGATTCTGGATTTCTCTATATTTCGGCACGGTACGTTTACTATTGGCAATATTATCATGCTGCTTTTTGGATTAATCCTCTATTGTTCAATGTTTGCATTTCCCCTCTTTTGCCAGAACATGCTTCGCCTCACGGCGCAACAAACGGGAATGCTTTTAGTGCCAAGCACCATTGTCTCCGTTTTTGTCATGCCTTTGGTTGGGGCAATGCATAAAAAGGGAGTGCCGGGACATCTCCTTGCCATGACCGGCGTTGTTTTTATGGCAATCTGCATGTTTATGATGTCGGGCGCTACTTTAGAAACCGGAGCTTCTTACTTTTTCTGGCCAATGATACTTCTTGGAATAGGACGATCCTTTTTGTTTGTTCCTTTCGGTGTGCTTGCGCTGCAGGATTTGACAGGTAAGGAAATAGGACAAGGAACCGGGCTTAATAATTTGGCAAGGCAATTGGGTGGAACATTAGGGGTGGCGCTGTTTGCAACCGTTCTGCAAATACAAACGAGTACGTACAGAAATATCCTCATTGAAAATGTCAACCAGTACAATCCTCTGTTTCAGGATCGTTATCAGGGTTATGTTCAGGGGTTTTTAGGTAAGGGGTTAGGATTAGAACAGGCGCAAAACCTCGCCCTGAAAACCATTGAGACTATTGTGATGAATCAGGCGCAGTTGCTTACCTACAACAATATTTACAGATTAGCAACAATTATGGTCTTATGCATAGTTCCGTTGTTCCTGCTGCAAAGGACAAAAAAGAAGGCCGTGGTTACCGAGGGTGTGAAGTGAATCCACTTTTATTCAAGGCGCAGGGTAAGTAATAATGCTTAGATCTTCATTCAAGATGCGACAGTTACGACGTACTACTTTATTGGCAGGAGGAAATAATGACAAAGAGCATACTGAAATCCAAAGCGGATTATGGTTTTGATGGTTCACCTCTCGGTGTCACAATTGCCTGTTTTGCGGGAGTAGTTTGTTTTGGCGGAGGAATAGCTTTAATTACTTTTCCTAGTCTCGCCCTGAAGATTGTATGCGCTGTTCTTATGCTTTGCGGTTTGTTCATAGTTCTTATTTGTGGTTCATATTTTTTTTACGTTAAGTTCGGCAAACTACATCGCAGGGACAAGATGCTTTCCATGATCGATTGGAAAGGAAATGAAAAAGTCCTTGATATCGGCACCGGACGGGGACTTTTGATGATTGGTGCTGCTAAAAAGATGACTGTGGGAAAGAGCACCGGCATTGATATTTGGAATTCTGAAGATATGCACGGCAATGCGTATCAAAACACCATGAGAAATGCAGAGCTTGAGGGAGTCCTTGATAAAGTTGAAGTAAGAAATGAAGATGTGCGAAGCATGTCCTTTCCCAATGATACATTTGACGTGGTTCTCTCCAATCTTTGTATCCACAACATCCCTACTAAAGATGGACGAGATAATGCCTGCCGGGAAATAACGAGAGTCTTGAAACCGAATGGAACTGCGATCATTACCGACAAATCACACACAAAAGAATACGGTGAAATTTTCGCAAATGAAGGATTAACCGTGGATGTTTTTCACCCTTCATTTGATGGTTCATTGCGCCTGACTGTGAAGGCGGTGAAAAAGTGAAGCTTATAGCTGTTTGTGGTAGTGCAAGAAAACATGGCAATACCGCAAAAATGTTACACCAAACTATTGAAGGCGCAAAATCAGTAGGTGCTGAAACTGAATTTGTGAATCTTTTTGACCTAAGCTACAAAGACTGTATCAGTTGCTATGCTTGCAAATTGAAAGACAGTAAATCTTTTGGGCATTGCGTGGTAGATGATGATCTAAAGCCTTTACTGCGACGTATTGAGGGGGCAGATGTAATTGTCCTTGGTTCTCCAATTTATTATGGAAATCTATCAGGTCAAATGCGTTCATTTACGGATAGATTGCTTTTTCAATATCTTGATTATGGTCATACGGGTGCAGGGCCAAAACCCAAACACTTTAAGACAGCCTTAATTGCAACGATGAATGTGAATGATGATATTTATGTCAAAAGAGGGTTCAAGGATACTTTAGTTTTCTTTACAGAAATGATGGGCCACACATTGGGAAGTTGCGAACTATTGACTTTAACAAATACCGTTCTGTTTGAAGATTATTCAAAGTACGTTTACCTGATGTCGGATATAGAAGAAAAATCTAATCGAGTCGAAAAGATATCGACTGAGAATTTGCAAAAAGCATTTGATTTAGGTGTCAGACTAATTGCACCAAAATAGACATCTGGGACTTGGCGGCAAGCATATTTGGCTAGCACTTTTAGGGTTAAGCGCAAGGGGGCAGAAAATGAAAGAGACAAATCCTGCAAATATCAAAGAGATGACCTTTGATCAATTGTTCAAACAAATTTCGCCCGAAGAGATATCCGACAATGTTTTTAAATTGGTAGGAAAAGATTTCTACGCGATTACTGCGGGCAAGGAAAACCATTACAATTCCATGATAGGCAGTGGAGGAGGCTTGGCGGTTCTTTTCAAAAAGCCAACCATCTGGTGCATTATTCGAGCAGACCGTTATACACTCGAATTGATTGAAAAAGAGCGGACATATACGCTGTCTTACTTCCCGAATGAATATAGGGCACAAATGCTCTTTCTGGGAAGTAAATCAGGACGAGATAGCAAGAAGATGAAAGAAGTTAAGTTGACAAGTGTTTTAACCCCTTCCGGGGATATGTCATTCAAAGAAGCGCGGTTGATTTTTGAATGCAAATTAACGCAGCTTACTACCCCTAGTCCAAATGAGTTTTGTACGCAGGAAGCCAGAGACTATGTGAACGATGCATACAAAGAGGAAACTCATTATCGCAAATACGTATTCGGGGAAATCACTCATGTTTGGATAAAGAGATAGACCGGACTATTTGAATAGAACTTTCGCGCTTCATTCGGTTCCTCGCTTGCCTCCAAGGCCTTGACACCCAAGACAGTTGTTTTGTTTCAACTCCTTCAAATCGTCCCTGTTTCGCCCGTAAACGGGGCACAGTGCCCAATAGTATTGATCCCCGACAGATGTACGTCCCATCTAATCGCCGTAGGCAGAAGTCGGGGGGTTCCTATGGATAATAATACTGATACCTGCAATCCCAAGGGGTTCGAAAGAGGCCTTTATACATGGGAGCGATTCGGTAATTATGGGGCAGCAGTTGTTGTAGAGGTAAAGCCTCTGGTCAGCATAACTGTTGAAATTGCAGCCGTGGGACCGGATAATTCGAAGCGATTGGTGCAAACCAGCTTACGAATCGCAATGAACGAGTATTCCTGTAGGATTGACCTACAAGGCAATAAATACTGTGAAGAATACCCCTTCTTTCACGGAAAGGGTATGGCTACATGTGCGGTCAATACAGGAATCCAGTTTCTTAAGCCCTTTTACAGCACTCATGTTTCGATTGATATCACTGGCGAGATATCCAATGTTGATGACCAGAACAACTCTGACAAGATTCAACAAACACTGGCAGCAAAGCGAAGGGCCTTCTGGCAAAGATTTGGATTCAGGATTTGGTCGAATGACAAAATGAGATGCGGAGTCTCTGAGTTAAAGTATGTTACCAAAGGACTAATGCTTGATGAATTTCCTCGTCTTCTAACGTCTGGTCAGTTTACAAAAGATATTTTGCATGAGACTCTCTACTCGTACCAAGCAGATCAATCAGAAAATGTTCAACTCCGGGATGTCATACCCAAATCGGAGTGGATCAATCGACCGATCCAATACTATCATGGCCTATATCATTTCCGGCGTTAATGTACTTCAATCGGTCACAATAGTGTTGCGTTGACCGAACAAGCAACCCCCTCTTTCATTCAAGTGTCTTCTGTGGCAAAACTTGACATGGCCATTGCAAAAAACAATATTAGTAATAGTAACTATTATCGAAATTAAACTTCAATAGAATTGCCTATGAACTTCAAGCGAAGCAAACAGCGGGAACGAATCCTTGAGGTGCTCAAGGAAACCAAGGCGCATCCGACTGCGGATTGGGTCTATCAAAGGCTCAAGCCGGAAATGCCTAATCTGAGTCTTGGAACCGTATATCGAAACCTTAATCTCCTTGCCGATCAAGGGAAAATTCAGCGAATGCCGATAGGCAGCAATTCAGATCGCTTTGATGGCGATACTTCGGGGCATTATCATCTTGTTTGTGAAGAGTGTGGTAGCGTACAGGATCTTGGACTGCCAAGTTTCACCGAAATCGACAAGCTGGCGCTCAAGCATACCAAATTCAAAATCATGAGACACCATTTGCAATTTTATGGGATATGTGAAAACTGTCAGAATAAGAATAAAAACCAATCACCAAAAAAGAAGGAGCGATAACATGGCGAGCTTAAAAGGCACCGAAACCGAAAAGAATCTTCTCAAAGCATTTGCTGGGGAATCGCAGGCCAGAAACCGTTATACGTATTTTGCCGGGGCAGCTCGAAAAGAAGGGTTTGTACAGATTGCAGACATTTTTGAAGAGACCGCCAATCAGGAGAAGGAACATGCAAAACGGTTCTTTTCATTCCTCGAAGGCGGCATCGTTGAAATCATGGCATCCTTTCCTGCTGGTTCGATAGGAACTACTGCCGAGAACCTTAAAGCAGCAGCAGGTGGTGAGCATGAAGAATGGACGGGTCTGTATCCGGCATTTGCTGCGAAGGCAAGAGATGAGGGATTGTCTGCTGTTGCCGTTGTCTTCGAGAAGATTTCTATTGCCGAAAAACAACATGAGAAACGGTACGCAGGATTACTCAAAAATGTGGAAGCTGAAACTGTTTTCAAGAAAGCCGACAAAGTGATGTGGCGGTGCCGTAATTGTGGCTATATTCATGAAGGTACTGAAGCTCCCGGAACCTGCCCCGCGTGCGTCCACCCGCAGGCTCATTTTGAAATTCTGTCAGAGAATTGGTAATCATTTTTCCCCTTTTTTAAAAGAAGGAGATTTCAATAATGAATGAAAGCAATTCAAACAAGGAAAGCCGGTGCCCGGTCACAGGCGCAATAGGCAAGGCCCTGACCGGGCATGGCACTTCAAATCGCACTTGGTGGCCAAACCAATTGAACTTGGGCGTGCTTCATCAGCATACACAGGCATCCAATCCAATGGAACCTGATTTCAACTATGCCGAAGAATTTAAGAAGCTCGATATGCCTGCCTTGAAAGAAGACCTTTATAAACTAATGACTGATTCTCAGGATTGGTGGCCGGCAGACTGGGGTCACTATGGCGGTCTGTTTATCCGTATGGCATGGCATAGTGCCGGAACATATCGTACCGCCGATGGTCGTGGCGGTGGTGGTACCGGCAACCAACGTTTGGCTCCTGTCAACAGTTGGCCCGATAACGTAAACCTTGACAAGGCACGTCGTCTGCTCTGGCCTATTAAACAGAAATACGGAAAGAAGATATCATGGGCAGATCTCATGATTCTTGCTGGTAACTGCGCTCTGGAGTCCATGGGCTTTAAAACCTTTGGCTATGGCGGCGGTCGCGAAGACATATGGGAACCAGAGGAGGACATTTACTGGGGCAAAGAAAATACCTGGCTCGGAGATAAACGATATAGCGGCGACCGTGAACTTGAAAATCCTCTGGCTGCCGTACAGATGGGACTTATCTATGTTAACCCCGAAGGGCCAAACGGTAATCCCGACCCTTTAGCATCGGGCCGCGATGTGCGCGTTACTTTCGCCCGCATGGCCATGAACGACGAAGAAACGGTCGCTCTGATTGCCGGCGGACATTCATTTGGTAAGGCGCATGGAGCTGGAGACCCGAAGCTCGTAGGTCCTGAGCCCGAGGCTGCTCCCATAGAAGAAATGGGACTGGGCTGGAAAAATGCCTTCGGAACCGGTAAAGGTGAATTCACTACCGGCAGTGGCATTGAAGGAGCATGGAAGCCGAATCCGACAAAATGGGACATGGGTTATTTCGACATGCTCTTTGGGTACGAGTGGGAGCAGGTTAAAAGTCCTGCCGGTGCCAAGCAATGGTATGCAAAAAACGTTCGGCCTGAACATATGATCCCGGATGCCCACAACCCCTCTAAACAGCACCCTCCTATGATGACCACTGCCGATCTGTCGCTGCGGTTCGATCCGATCTATGAACCTATCGCACGCAGGTTTCACAAAGATCTCCGGGCATTCGCCGATGCCTTTGCCCGCGCATGGTTTAAATTGACACATCGCGACATGGGGCCGATTTCGCGTTATCTTGGCACCGATGTCCCCAAAGAGCAACTTATCTGGCAAGACCCGATTCCTGCCATTAATCACAAAGTAATCACAAAACAGGATATTGCAAATCTTAAGGAAAACATCCTGTCGTCGCGTCTATCAATTTCCGAACTGGTCTCAACCGCATGGGCTTCCGCAGCCACCTTCCGGGGGTCCGACAAACGCGGCGGGGCGAACGGAGCACGTATACGTTTGGCACCTCAAAAGGATTGGGATGTTAACGAACCGTCTCAACTTAAAAAAGTGCTGCAAACCCTAGAGAAAATTCAAGTGGCGTTTAACAAAGTGCAAAAAGGCGGCAAAAAGGTTTCGCTTGCCGATCTGATTGTCCTCGGCGGTTGCGCTGCAATTGAAAAAGCGGCAAAGAAGGCTGGCCATGAAATAAAAGTCCCGTTCTTACCAGGGCGGATGGACGCACTTGAGGAACAAACCGACGCAGAATCATTTGCGGTGCTCGAACCGGTTGCAGATGGTTTTCGTAATTACCTCAAAGCAAAATACTCGGTTTCCTCCGAAAATCTCCTTATCGACCGGGCGCAACTGCTGACCTTGAACGCACCCGAGATGACCGTTCTCATCGGCGGCATGCGGGTATTAAATGTCAATTTAGGCCAGTCTAAGCACGGGGTTTTTACGAAACGCCCCGGAACACTCACCAACGACTTCTTCGTGAATCTGCTCGACATGGGCATAACATGGAAACCCACGACAGAAGAGAGGGATGTATTCGAAGGATGCGACCGAGCAACAGGAGAACTCAAGTGGACCGCTACCCGTGTCGATCTGGTCTTTGGTTCCAATTCACAACTGCGGGCACTCTCGGAAGTCTACGCACAAAATGATTCGCAGGCGAAGTTCGTGAATGATTTCGTTGCAGCCTGGAATAAGGTGATGAATGCAGATCGTTTTGATCTTTCATCCTCGAAGCTATAGCAGGAGGCAGGAATCATTTCAAATGGCAATCCGAAGTAACGGATAACCCAATGGTAGGAGCATCCATTGCAGTGCGGTTGGGGTTGCACAAAAAATTTAAAAACGATAAATGTTTTAAATTCGCACAATTTGATATTGTATTTTACTCTTACAACCATGAAAAAGACCCTCTCCCATCTTCCAATCCACAAACGCTCGGAGCTGCGCGCAATTGCAAAGATTATTTGCGAAACAATAGACACGCATATGGTGATATTGTTCGGCTCGTACGCACGCGGCGATTGGGTTGAGGATGTTTACACCGAAGGGCATACGATCTACGAATACAAAAGCGATTACGATATTCTGGTTGTGCCCAAGGATCCCCGAGACGCCTATAGGCGAGGAACTGAAGACAAATTCGAATCCCAAATTACCAAAACCCATGCGAGCAAAACATGGGTCAATATCATTCTCCATGATATCGACTTTTTAAATAACAAAATCGAACATGGCGAGTATTTCTTTGCCGACATTTACAAGCAAGGAATCATGCTTTTCGGTTCCGGGGAAACAAAGCTTGCCAAGCCGCGAAAATTAAGCTCTGAGGAACGAAAGAAAGTTGCCGAAGAAGATTTTAAATATTGGTTTAAGAACGCGAGAGAATTTTATGACGATTTTAACAGCAATCTTTTAAAAAGACGTAATCGAAAAGCAGCATTTGAACTTCATCAAGCCACAGAAGCTTTATACTCTACCACGCTCCTTGTTTACACGCATTACAAACCAAAGATTCATGACCTGGAAAAACTGGGCAAACAGGTCAATGCACTCGACCCTGCTTTCTTAAAAGTCATTCCCAATTCTACCCCTGAAGAAAAGCGTCTCTTCGATCTTCTCAAAAAAGCTTACATCGATGCCAGGTATAAAAAGGGTTACAAAATTACTCGGAAAGAATTGGAATACTTGGGTGATAAGGTGAAAAAGCTGGAGAGGCTGACAAGGAAGAAGTGTAAAGAGAAGATTGAGAGTTTTGGGTAACGTTTCCCGCAAGGCAAAACTGCCTCAGCATTTGAGTGTGTGATGCGAGCTAGTCTTGCCATGTAGTACGTTGGTTGCCCTTCATAATATATTGTCATAATTACTATAATTCCAATTCAATTTTACATATTCTATCCCAGCATCTTTCTGTAGTTTATTTATAATTGATTTTCTGTGTGCTGCTCCGATTATGAACAACCCCCTATTAAACCTATGCTTTAAGCTGTAATTGCGAATATTATTAATCATTTCATTTTCACGTTTATCATTAATTTCTGTCCAGGCTTTTGCACGATTCTAATTTTGGGTAAATTGCTTAATAAGCCAGTCATATTGTGCCCTTGCGTTTGAAATAATTTCTTCAAAAGCCATAAATTTAACCTTGGTCTCAGTAAATGCAGTTTGTAACCCATTATTTCTTTTTCCACCTATTATAATAATTTCTATATTCTGTAATTTTGATAACAATTCATTTCTATAACTGATAGCTTGAGTATAATCATCAAACGTTAGAGTATGGTTTGGTCGTTTAAATTCTATCAAAGTATGTTCCCCAAACAAATCATTAGATAGAAGTAAATCCGGTCTCTTAGACGCTTTATTTCCAATATAATTTGAAGATAAATACTCTTCTGTAATTCTTTTTAATGAGATATTCGATGCTTTAAGAGAATATTCAGGGCCTAAAATCCAAAGGCGATTTTCGAAGACTTGATGAACATGTTTTTCTAAAGTTTGTGGATTCTTAACTATTTCGTCGACTTCATTTATTAAATGAAGTCTGTATTTTATTTGTTGTTGCATTATTGACATTTCAAATAAACTTGATTCTTCTAAAGCCTTCGCAAACGATTCAATATCTTCGTGCTTAGCCTTGTCGATTTTGGCAATTATGAAATAGTAGTCATCATTTTCAATAGCCTCGAGGATAACATTGACAATAGGTTCAAGTTTTTCTTCTGGTTCATTATAATATTTTTGTAGAAGACGATGTAAAGCTTTTTCAGCAAAAGCCCTCTTGTATTCAGGGAGTTCAGATAATCTGTTGTTTATTTTACGTTGAAGGCGTGCTTGCGCTAGCTGAATTTCTTGCCCATAAACATTCTTTGCTGCCTCTCGAACTTCGTCAACAACCCATT
>JBBIGR010000069.1:0-1239 GCA_037447435.1 Fibrobacteria bacterium | reverse complement strand
CCCCAAAACCCCTAAATTAATATATTGTCGAAAATAAAATTAAAAATTTGTTATATTTTTTTATTAAATTAATATATTTGTTTTTAATTAAATGTCAAATTTTATTTTCACTTTATTTTTATCAAACTCCTGAACAACCCATTTTTTTAAAACATCATACCCTTTGCTATTTTCAATAATTGCACCCCAATCAGCAGTAACATCTGATAAAAGCCCATCCGCTTCAACTTCGCCGTAAATTTTTCCTAAAATACCTTTGGGAAAATCTTCGGATTCTTCAAGCCCAAAAAAATCAGGCTTACCTACAACTTTACCTTGAACCCTTATTGATATGCCTGCATTTTTAAAAGGTTTTTTTGCTTCAGCAACAGTAAAGGCAAGAGCGACCGGGCCAATTCCTTCAAGATTATTTTCAGTAATTTTGGTTTCACCCTGGATATGCTCATGAGATAACTTTTTCCCATCGACCAAAATTACGAATGATTCCTCTCTACCATAGTCTCTTATTAATATTTCACGCAGCTTTTCTGGAAGCGGAAATTTAAGATTTTGACTCAACCCAGTTAACGTTATTCGAGTACCATGTTTCTCTGGTGAGATCTTTTCGATGGAAGGCGTTAAATCAAGTTCTTCCAAATCTCGAGAAGCATCTAATAGGCTATCCTTATTTAATGTTATTGAAGTAAATGAACCCCTTGCCCAAGTTTCTAATTTCATTGTTCCAGCCGAAACAAGACCTGCAAATTTACCAATACCTTTGCGCCCTTTGACTTTGCGCTTTTTACCAATGGTTAGTTGGCCTTTTGTGTTAATTCTGTTTTTAGCAACAACTAGATATTCGCTTTGCAACTCCATAGAAGTCATTCCCACCCCGTCATCTTCAATTATTATTGGATCTGGAGTATTGGGCTTTGGAAGGATAATAACTACATTTTCGGCATCTGCATCCCAAGAATTATCAACAAGCTCTTTAATTGCATATTCAGATGAACGATAATTTTCACTTAAAAGAACTGCCAATCTTGAATCGACTTTAAACTTAGGTTGGTTCATTATTCCTCTTTGAAAGAGCCTTGAATTTACGGTAATTTATTTTGTGGAAATTAATTATTCCTAAATCGGACCTGTTTTTGCTAATTAATTAAAATTATGAATAGATAATTTAATAATTTCACACTAAGGGCCCGGCGCGTTTTTGAGTCAATGTCCGATTTTAGTTTAAATTAATCTCAAACTGCG
>JBBIGR010000068.1:0-15519 GCA_037447435.1 Fibrobacteria bacterium | reverse complement strand
TGGGATAACGGCAAGATGTGCAGGGGTTGTAAACGCAGAATCGCCAAATTTGTCGATAATGCGACAGGAGTATAATCCCGAATCGGCAATTGTAATGTCTGTTAAAATAAGGCCTGGTCCTGTTTTACCCTGCAATGCCTGCTGAGCATGAAACCATTGGATTGTCGGATTAGTATCACCTAAAATGGTAACAATAAATGTTGCGGCATCGCCTTCTTTTTCGGTGTCGATTGCAGGGTGAATCGCAGGTATAAGTGTTTTGCCGACAATAGTAATTATGCCTGAATAATCGCGGAAATTTCCATCTTGAAAATATGCTCTTGCCATTACATTATGTTTACCGGTAGTTTTAAACATGACGGGGCACCAATGCGTATCCAGATCAGAACTGAATTTTTCGACTCTAAAACTTGTATCCGTATTTCCAGCAGAAACGGTAACTCTTATAGAATCAACAAAATTCGACAAAAAGGCACATAATCCTATTCTAAGATATTTTCCTACGGTATCGATTATTTCGGTGCCGGTGCTTATCTCTTGCTTTGAGTTAATGATAATCAGCGATGCCTTGGAATTTGCAGGATCAGTAAAAGGACTTTCAATATTTGTACATGAAAATAAAACTAAGCCTATAAATGGAAAGATCAAATTCCTATTTTTAAACATAAATAAACCTTTGCCTAAATAATTTAAAACATTGGAGAACGCGGTCCCGATATATAAAATAAATAGCCGAATATATTAAAAGTGTGATTGTCGTCACAATTGGCCAAAATAATAAAATCATTTGAAATATCAGGCAATGAAACGCTGTTCAAATGGAATATGTTTGCAGGGATCCTTCAAAGTTCTTGACGTATTAAACGGCCACGGAAAATAAAACAGGGTGCGACGTTTCGCACCCTTTTGTCAAAATGCCCAACCGATAGACAGCTCGGAATCGAGCCCGGTTTCAGCGCGAATTTTGTTTATGGTATGCTGGTCGGGTGCGGGATCGTCGAATTTGATCCACGTATATCCGTATCCTATCCGCGCGACAATGTTAAGCCCGTATGCCGATACCCACCGTTTGCCGATGGCCAGCCCTACCGTGACGCTGGTATTGGAAAACGCAACGCCGTTATCGTCGTGAAAGTCGCGGTCGTAGCCGTAATTCCTGCCGCCGTTGACAAAAGCGCCAACGAAGCCGGAATTCATGCTCTTTGACCAATGCCATCGATATGCCAATTCCGCATTTTCGCCGTGCGTATTGAGACCGCCGAAATAACTGCCCTCAACCACGATTCCGTGTTGATGCCCCAGCAGCAACTCGTAATTCATGGATATTTCGCCGAACATCATTGCCGCAACGTCAACGGCTATCGCCTGGTTCATTTTGGCGATATTCGGCGCCTCCAGATACGCTCTTGTTCTCCACCACGGCCGGTAATAGGGCGGCGCGACGCGGTACACCGCATAATGCGGCGGTTCCGCCACAAACGTGGTCTCGTTTTGCACCGGTTGCGGTTTTGCCATTGCCGGCGCAACCACCTTATGCTTCATTGCCGCAATTATTACTTTAGACGATGCGCCGATTTCATGCAATTGCAAAACCTGGTCCGACGTCAGATTATACGTCGAATCCGATGCCTCGATGAACGCGATTACCACTGGTTCCTCTGCGCCCGATTTCACAATTTTCACCAGGTCGTCATATTGTTTTGAGGCCATGCATTCGACAATGCCGAATACCATCACCATCAGGAAAAAATTTCTCAGTCCCATACAACCTCCCTGCAATTTATCAATTTTAGAAAGCCGGTTTTACAGAATACCCTTTATATGCCTCTTTATTGCATTAGACCGCGACTTTATGCGTTTTGTTTCAATTTTTTTAGAAGTCTGTTCATGAAAATGTAATTCCGATGCTTTCGATCTCGAATTAATTTACTTTAAATACGCATTTTTCCGCAAAAGGCATTCATCTCATGACAAAACGCGCCGATTTTCTGATCAACTCCCTCATGCTTTCGCCGCATCCCGAAGGCGGTTATTACAAGGAAATATATCGTTCGCCCACTATGGTAACTCCCGACGATCATGCCCGACCGTTGCGATGTGCGATTACGGCAATTTACTTTTTGCTGCTAAAAGGCCAAAAAAGCCGCTGGCACATGGTTTTGTCCGACGAGATCTGGACGCATTTGGAAGGCGATGCCCTCGATCTTTACAGCTTCGATGCAAAAAGCAATATAAGCTCCATTGTTTCGCTTGGAAAGTATTCGACCGCGAAAACGGTGCCGTTGCATGTCGTGCCCGCCGGGATATGGCAGGCAGCAGCCCCCAAAGGCGACTATGCGTTATTTTCTTGTCAAGTTGCACCCGGTTTCGAATTCGATGATTTTCGCATGGCAACGGACGATGCGGATATTGCACAATTAATTCGAATGCAGGGCGAAGAATTTTCGGAACTCCTTTAACCTTTTCTTTAAGGCATAATCGTGGCATCCATACTCAACCGATTCAAGGCAAAAAGCTTTGCAGACGACAAGGTATACGATATTTCGATATTCGAGCCTTACCGCATTGTTGAAGAAATCAACAACGCATTTCCGGAAAAAAGCAACCGCTATGTAGTGAACCTCGGTTGCGGCGACGGAAAATCCATGAGCGATCCCGCATACCCGCTTTTTGCAAAAGGATACGCGGGGTTGGCCGTGGAAGGGGAGGCAAACGAGGCGCTTTTTACAAATCTTCCGGCCCCAAACATCAATAAACATACCGGCACCTTTGTTACGCCGCATAACATTTGTGAGATTCTCGATATCTACGGATGCCCGAAAGACTGCGATTTCTTCAAGGTCGATGTTGACGGATACGACGGCGTGATCGTTGAGAAAATTCTGGAAAGCGGCTATCGTCCCAAAGTCCTGCAGGTCGAAATCAACCCGGAAATCCCGCCGCCCGTTTCGTTTTGCGTATTGTTCGACGAGAAGTACCGGGCTCAGGATTCATCGGGCAATATCGGCGGATTTTACGGAATGTCGCTGGGATACGTCACCGATCTTTGCAAACCGTACGGGTATAGGCTTGCGCAAATCGATTTCGTGACGCAATTCACCCACGACGCGACATTCGTGCACGAAGAATTTTTGCCCGTTCTCACGCAGCAGGTGGGGAACCCATTTTTACAATTGTCCCCTCGCGAGGTGTTTCTGTCGCATCCTGCGGGCTGGTCGCATTTCAAGGAATACGGCATAAACACCCTGCCGTGGCGCGATGAAACCGACCATTATAAGCTTGTCAAGGACGTGTGGCAGGCGTGCCTGACCGCAAATATGCGCAAGCACGACGGAAAAGCGGTCCCGTTTCATCTATCTTGACAAAAACAAGGCCCTTTGCCCGGACATGCACGTTGTATTTTCACGGCCATGTCTCTTTTAAGCCTTCATGCTATCAATATCGCCTTCGGCGGTCCACTGCTCTTGGAAAACGTGTCGCTGGATATCCAGGACGGCCAGCGTATTTGCTTTTTAGGCCGTAACGGCGCCGGCAAATCCACGTTCATGAAAATCATCGCAGGCGAAATAACGCCCGATTCCGGCGAAATCATTGTCGCTCCCGGTGTCCGCGTCGCCTATTTGCCCCAGGATGTTCCAACCGGAATTTCCGGCAAGGTTTCCGATGTCGTCGCTTTGGGCGCAGGGCCAAACCATCATGACGAATGGCGCGTCCAGGTCGCGGTCGAACGGGTGCTCAGTCAAACCGGGTTAAACGGAGACGTCGATTTCGATACGCTTTCGGGCGGAATGCGAAGAAGGGTTTTGCTTGCACGCGCATTGGTACGGGAACCCAATTTATTGCTGCTCGACGAACCGACAAACCATCTCGACATCGAATCCATTGCCTGGCTCGAATCGTTCATCATGGGTGCAAAACTCACGGTATTGTTCGTCACGCACGACCGCAGATTGCTTCGCCGCCTCGCAACGCGAATCGTCGAGCTCGACCGCGGGCACCTGGTCGACTGGTCTTGCGATTACGAAACGTTTCTCGTGCGGAAACAGGCGGTGCTTGACTCGGAAGAAAAAGAATGGGAACGTTTCGACAAAAAACTCGCCCAGGAAGAGGTCTGGATACGCAAAGGAATCAAGGCGCGCCGCACCCGCAACGAAGGACGGGTACGGGCATTAAAAAAAATGCGCGACGAACGGAAAAAACGGCGCATGCGCACCGGAACGGTCTCCATGGCAATCAGCACCGCCGAGCGGTCGGGCGACCGCGTGCTCGAGGCGGAAAACGTCTGCTTTTCTTATGAAGCAAAGCCGATCATATCGGGCCTGACCACAACGATCATGCGGGGCGACCGCATCGGCATCATCGGTCCCAACGGTTGCGGAAAAACAACGTTGCTCAATTTGCTCCTCGAAAAAATTCAGCCGCAATCCGGAGCCATTACGTTCGGGACCAAACTTGCGCCCGTCTATTTCGACCAGTTGCGCACGGTGCTCGATCCGCAAAAATCCGTATGGGAAAACGTCGCGCCCAACGGCGGAGATACCGTTTTTGTCAATGGCGCTCCCAAGCACGTGATTTCGTATTTGCAGGATTTCCTTTTCACGTCGGACCGGGCCAAATGCCCGGTAAAGCAATTGTCGGGCGGGGAACGCAACCGTCTCATGCTTGCGCGGTTGTTTACGCAGGCGTCGAATATGCTCGTGTTCGACGAACCCACCAACGATTTGGATACCGAGACCCTGGAATTGCTCGAAGAGATTCTTTTGGCTTATTCCGGAACCGTGCTTTTAGTGAGCCACGACCGGGAATTCATCAACAATGTCGTGACCGCGACCCTGGTTTTCGAAGGAAGCGGAATCGTCAAGGAGTACGTCGGCGGTTACGATGATTGGCAGCGCATGATGGAACAAAACCGGCCCGCACAAAAAGCCGTTTCCGCTCCCGCTGCCAAAGCAACGGTTGCGGCTTCCGCAACGCAGGAAAATAAAAAACTATCGTTCAAGGAAAAAAGGGAACTCGAGGAATTGCCCGAGCGCATAGAAAAACTCGAAAAAGAGCACGAAGCGCTCGGTTTACAAATGGCAGACCCGGCAATGTTCGGCAAACCCGGATTTATCGCGACCGCAAAAGACGAACTTTCCAAAATAGACAAAGACCTCGCCGACGCCTACAGGCGTTGGGAAGAACTTTCCGAACGCCCGCAATAGTGCGCGCGGCTTTTTTTGCTTCTTTACGGCGATATGCGGACTATGTAGACGCCCGGCTTGCCGTGTTGCGCTTCTCCCAAAACGATCCTGCCGTTTTTTACCGGGCTTTTTTGCACGCATTTTCCAAACAGATCGTACACGGCTACTTGGTGCGCATCGACAAGAACGGACAAGGGCACAAATAAACTCCCGTCGGAATGAATCAAATAGGAATTCGCGCCGGGTGCAATTGTCGCATTGCCGCGCGCGACGCTTCCCTTGGAATTGACCGATGACACGATATGGTTTGTGTCGCGCGCCCAAACCGTAACCTCGGCCATGCTCAAACTGTTCGTGCCGCGAAGTTGTATGCGGGCATATCGGCCGATGATGCCGCCTTTGAATTTGTATTTGCTCGGCAATGCCATGGTACCGCGTTCATAGGCTGCGGTTTCCCAATTCGTGCCGTCGGTCCCGAATAAGACGTCGTAATTGGTCTGATGGTTTACTAAACTGTCGGTACGGTTATACGCCCAGATGCTGTCGATGACGTATTCTCCTCCCAAATCAACCTGCCACCAGGCCTGCGCATCGCCGTTGGTTTGACAATAACTGCCTGCCGCCGACGTGCCTGTTGTGTTTCCGTCAATCGCTTTTGCCGCAGTGCAATTCGCATTGGTGCTCGATTGCTTTGCTGTTTTGTTAAGCGCAAGATTTGTGTTGTTCCCGCCGTTCCTGCCGACTTCGGACATTGCGTTGTAGAAAAACATATGCGATAAATCGGCAAAACCGCCCGGACAATGCTGATTGGGCGCGGCGACGAGCGTTCCGCTTAATAAACCGCAATGGGTGAGGCGGACCGAAATGGGGGTGATGCCGTAATACAGGAAATACGGTCCCCAATGTGCCGACGGCGTGCCGGTATCGGTAGGCACGCCCCATGCGTCGGGGGTCGATTGATATCCGCAATAGGGAACTCCCGTCGGTTCTATCCAATTCGTATCGAGAAAGGCGCCGCCGTTACCGGCTGCCGCGCACACTTTCGAATTGACTCCCGGCGTGCCGCTTTTTCCTTCAATGCCGCCGAAAATGTTCGTGTCGACCACCGAAGGGATTTTCGACGGACGATCCATATAGGCGACGTTGAGGGAAATGAACGCGCCCGACGAGCATCCGGCGATTGCGATGCGGGACGTGTCTATTTTGTATGTTGACGCATGCGCACGCAAATATCTGATGCAGGCCCGCGCGTCCTGGGCCGTTACCACGAATCCCGCCGGCCATATTTTATGTGCGGCGTCGTTTTCGGTTCCCCATTTCCGATAATCCGGGCATACCGCCACATAGCCGTATTGCGCAAAGGTAGTGGCGTCCCCGGCTTCGCCGCCACGGTCGCCGCCGGTAAATCCGCCTCCGTACATGCAAACGATGCACGGTCGGGAACTGCACGTATCGCCCTGCGGTTGATATACGTCGAAATAAAGGTCTATGGCCGCATTGTTGTTCAGCGGATTTGTGTTGGAACCGTATTTTACCGCATTGGTCGTGGTGACGTTATTAAAAACTTTGTTGACGAAGCGGCCATTGGGAACCGTGCACATATAGGCATGTGCGGAAAAGGCCATAAACGCTATTGCAATTAGGGGAACAATAAAACCCGGAGAATTTGATTTTCGGCGCATGGTGAGCAGTCCTCTGTAAAAGATTCGCGTTTCGTTTCGACAGGCTCAACAAACGCTTCCCGCGAAAGTACCCTGAGCTTGTCGAAGGGTACCGAATAATAATAATGTAAGATGTATCTATAAATATATCACCGGTTTCAATTTAAATCGATTGAATGAGGAATATATTTATGTATAATTCAAACTCATTATACTATAGATCGGGAGGTGACGTTTGCGATGGAATGAATGCCGGGTAATTCGATTGATTTATGTTTGCGGCGTGTTATGCGGGACCGTACTTTTGCCATGGCTTGGGTGATTAATTCATTGATTTCGAATGCCATAACGGCAAAATCCGGGCACTCTTGCACCGAGCCGTCAATATAAATGAGCATATGGTCAATAGCATATGCCGTTTCCGGGCGTTCTTTTCGGACAATGTTTCGGGGAATCGACAGGGCAATGATTTTTTGTTGATAGGTTTCTTCGAATTGCTGCTGCGTGTTTGCAAGTTCGGCAACAAGGTCTTGTATTTGTAAATGAGAAATATGTTCCTGCGCTTGGGGTGTTGCGAGAAAATTCATGATTGTGATTATTGCGCCCGACCTTTTCGCCTGGCCGATTCTGTCTATTCTTTTTTCCCGCGGTTTGATATTTTTTAATAGAAACAGAGCGCAATTTTGGGCAACCGGTCTTTGATCCATACGCGCCATTGCCGTAAGAAAGGCAAGAAGATTTCTCAGTGCAATACATCGCGCAGTGTTTTTTTGCGTAAGCTCTTTGGTAAAAGGCAATTTCCGGGGATATTGCCCGGCCGATTCCAGGCGGGCAATGGAATTTTTTATTTGTTCCAACCGGTCGTTCAGATATTCGATTCCTTGCGAATGAGCAGAAACAATTTTGCAAATCCTACCCGCAAAGGCAATGAGCTCAAGCGTAGTCAGCCTCGATAAAGCGATTTTTTTAATATGTTTGTTCATGATCGTCTGGGGTTTAAATAATAAATTGCTACGGACCGGCGCAATGAATGGGAATTGCGTTCCCATTCGCGGAATTTGCTAAAAATTCCGTTGTTGACCTTTCTCCATCATGGAGTGATCATAGCAAACGAAAAAAAAGCAATAGCCGGATGGAGTGAGCTGTGCAACCGGACAAAAATTCGATAATCAGATTGAAAAACGACCGGAAAACTATTCTTTTTGTCTACTCCAATAAGGAGTAGCCGATGCAACAAAAAAAATGAGGCTTTTAGGTTTGTTGAACGCTAAAAAAATCCGTTGCGGCTGTTACTCCGGATTGGAGTTAGCTTGAGAATTGTTTTATTCATTTGCCTCCCATAAATAAACTGGTATTTTCAGATCTGAAAAGCAAATTTACCCTAATAGTAGGTAATCCGTTATATACCATTTGGTGCAACGACTTTACGTTTTGGTATGATTCGAGAACATTTTTTATCAAAAAGCCGGACAAAACTCAAAAATTCATTAAATTTCGCTTACCGTTTCTGGCAGTCCAATTGCTAGTGTTATAACTTTAAAGATTTGTCCGTTTTGCTTATAGTCTGATATAAGAAAATTCATTATTAAAAAGGAATAACAATGCGAACTAGAAAATCAATGCGGTTTGTTTTGTTTTCATTCATTGCTTGTAGCGTTTTTGCAATAATGTTTTTAGGATGCGCAGGACCCGTATCGATTCGGACTGCGCCTCCTCCTCTTCCGTATTACGAACAGCCGTTTTGTCCGGGCCCGGGTTATATATGGGTCCCCGGTTATTGGGCATATGGACGTTCCGGATATTATTGGGTGCCGGGTTTGTGGGAGTTTGCGCCACGGGTCGGTTGGCTGTGGACGCCGGGTTATTGGGGATGGTCTGAGGGCGTATATGTTTGGCATTCGGGATATTGGGGGAGGCACGTCGGATTTTACGGCGGCATAAACTATGGTTACGGATATACCGGAGTCGGGTATGAGGGCGGGTATTGGAGAGATAGAGAATTCTATTACAATCGTGCCGTAACAAGAGTGAACGTTACGGTTGTCAACAACACGTATAATAAAGTTGTCGTAAATAGCAATACGCCGCTTGCCAAAGTCAGCTATAATGGCGGCGGCGGGGTACTCGCGAAGCCGACGAGCCAGGACTTAATTGCGGCTCGCGAACAACATATCGGCTGGACGCCAAAGCAGGCTCAGCTCCATAAGGCTGCTGCTCCAAAGCAAATCCCGGTACAAAACAACAAAGATGACCGCAAATTCAAAAAAAAGGAAAAAATTAAAAATATTGATTAGGAAAGGGTTCGGAATCGTTTTTCAGGCTGCATCAGCGCCGCACAATTCTACCGTGTCCGCGTGACATGAATGAAACAGTCATCGCGCATTCCCAGCCGTTGCCGATATACGAAGCGTCGAAGTTCCCGTTTGTCCGCTTGGCCCTGGTGGCGATTTCATACACATACCGTAGCGCCAGATCGATTCCCAGCGAGAAGCCTCTCGGCAAATTAAAGTTAAGGCCCGTGACCGCACCCAGCGCTCCGTTAAATGAATGCATTCCGTTGCCGTCGGCATCGGATTCGTTGAGGAAAAAGAATCCCTGTTGCGGGCCGAGCCACCAACGAAGGGCCGGTGCCCGAACCAATGCGAAGCCGAAATCGTTCAGCCAATTCAATCTGATTCCTGAAAAATTGTAAACCAGTCCCAAGGTGTCGCTCACATTATCCGCGACTGCTTCGAGTCCGAGATTGAGCCGATAATTAAAAAAAGATTGGCCGGCAACGGCATTGTCGAACACGAATCCTCCGCCCAACCGGATTTTTTCATAAGTAAAATCCTGCAGATTGGGGCGCGAAGCGTCGTCGTCCGAATATTGGCCGCCGCCGAATCCTGTCGATATGTACACTCCCGCACCTGCAGCCCATGCGGCAGGCGGAAGGAAAAGAGTGGCGCAGGCAAGAACAAATACGGCTTTTACTACGAGTTTGTAATGTGTCATCGGAAATTCCTTTTTTCTTATTCTTATTTCTTTACCCAAACGGCGGAGATATCGCCAAATACGTATTTGCGAAAATGGTTTGGATCTTTGTAGGCTTCGCGAATATAATCTTTGGCTTCTTGTGTGCAAAAATCATCGGGATCGGGCGAGGTGATTTGCGTTACTTTGCATTCGAAAATTAATCTGGCTTCTTTGAAAGACATGTCCCCGGAAGGGGTTTGAACGCTTGTCAATTGCACTTCCTTCATTTTTTCGCTATCTCTTCCGGATTTGCTTCCCAAAAAGAGCATCTGTTCCCGATATTCGTTGGGGAAGTACGACAACGTATATGTTTGTTCTTTTAACATCAGTTCGAGCGTATACCGGTCTGCACGAATAATGCACCAACTGGCCGCTTTTTTAAAAAGCGTTCCCAAACCGCCGCCGCTGCCTATCATGGAGTTATAATGGTCCTGCTTACCCGCGGTAATTGCGAAAAAATCTTTTCCTACCAAAGTAAACACGTTGTCGCTTATCTCTTCCGGAGAAATCTTTTTAAATAATTGATCAAAAGACATTTCTTTGATATGAATTTGATTTGATTGTTTCATATTATTTTGTTACTTCCATTATTTCTTAATGACTGTTTTGAATTTTCCGCTTTTTTCACGGTTTCCGCCATTTCCGTCCGGATCCTTTTGACTAAGAAATAAATACATTTTGCCCTCCAACCATGTTAATTATTGGCGGTAGGATTTTTTAATTTAGAACAACGACTAGGCGCAAATCTTGTTCACGATTGGATTACCGAACAATTGCTAATCGGCCCAATTTACTTTGAATTCTGGCCTGTCAGAAAAAAATGAGGGAATTGTAACAATCGGTTTGTTTTTTTTGGGGGCTCCTACAAGAAAAGAATCAATTGTTCCAACAGGATAATATGTTATAAACAATGATGAATCAAAAGAATAAATTGTGTCGTGAGTGAAAAGGCTGCTTGATGAATCAAATTTAAAAGAAGTATCGGGAACAACATCGATTTGATCGCTCGATAAGTCAACGTACAGTAA
This sequence comes from Fibrobacteria bacterium, assembly GCA_037447435.1. GTDB lineage: Bacteria > Fibrobacterota > Chitinivibrionia > Chitinivibrionales > FEN-1185 > FEN-1185. Next base: position 4,632 of record JBBIGR010000068.1, on the reverse strand, counting down.
CCCGTAATTTTCATCAACATATTCCATCGTATTTGAAAAAACAGATTTTGCTTTTTCCGGATGATGTATTGCCGTTTCTTTAACAATATGGAAGACAATTTCTTCGGTCTTACTCCATTTGACAAAGGCCAAATTGTAATGAATCCATTGGATCTCAGGCCTTTCCGAACATGATATGAAAAATAAAACAATTAAAACTCCCAGTTTATAGCAATCCTTAATAAACATATTAAAATCTTTTATTTAAATATTGAATTGTTTATTGGTTTGTTGCAAAAATGAGAATCGCAAAAAGAGGGCAATGTCGAAGCCAATAGAATGAGAAGGGCAAAAAAGCCGTGTTGCATAAATTAACCTAACGAATGATATTGATTTAAGTCTTTATTAAACGCTTCTGTGACAAACCAATTGCATGATTTGATTTCCGGACAAAATCCACGGTAAATACATTCAGGGACACAAACTTGAAATAATTCGGGTTCTTTGTCTTTTAATTTGCTTAATAATTCTAGCCAAGCTTCCCTGGTTTCTTTTGAAGCTTGGCGACATAATCTTTTCCTTGAAATATTAATTATTGCCTGCGCATCGGCTATACATTCGTGATTAACGTAAGATGATTGCAATAAATTGTCTCTTTCGATTCCCGTTCGATCTGTTCTTTGCGTACTCACAAAATGTTCGATTCCAATTTTATGACGAACAAAATGCACACTGACCCAGTATTTCAAATTTATCCATTTCCATTTTATTATCAATTGCCGAATTGGCGAATGCTCTGATAATAATATTTTCCTTTTCCACAACGAAGATGGTTCTTTTTTGCCTTTTTCCATTCCGATTGTGGTCCTTGCGGCATCGGCTACTTCTCGCCAAGTACTTTTAACATCTAAATAATCAATTTCCATAAAAACCCACTTGATTTGTTTTTATTTAATGCCAAGATTGCCTGTTAATTGGCCGCTGACATGCTCCTGCTATGTCCCCGAAAAGAATATACCCTACCGTGTGTTAACCAATAATGTTTTGCGAAAAAATACTGTAATGAAAACCCCATTATCGCATGTGATATTGCCCCAAAAAAGCGGACGCTTAGTTAAGCATATTGTTTGATAAAATATCATTCTCCAGGCGTTATAATCAATCGCAGAATGACATCGTTTACGGTTGTAATATAATTCAATAAAAACCGTCAAATTTCGCTATCCAACTTGAGTCTTGACATACATAATATCAGTTACCCATAGGTCCCATCGGACACCTCCTGTTTAAGAAATATGGTTGGAGAATTTTCTCTGGACAATTATTTTAATGGTAACTGGCGTAGAAGGCGAGCATATATGGACAGCTTCGATTGATAGCAGCAATGGTACTCAGCTCATAGTTGCCAATTCACATACTTTACGAGTTCAGGGCAAAGACAATTTAATGTAAATATCAATGGTAATCCTGTTTTGCAGAATTTCGATATTCTATCGCAAGTTGGAACACAATTTAAAGCAATTTCTAAAGATTTCCTTGCGGCAGCAGATAGTGTTGGTACAATTACAGTTCAATTTGCAAAAGGAAATGCAGATTTTCCGACCTGCGAAGGGATAGAGGTTATTCCTGATAGAGGCCCGTTTATTATCTCTCCTTCGACAACTGTTGCAATAAATTCAACAACGATTTTAACTTCGGTTGTTGCAGATGGTGCAGGATACATTGTTCCACCAAATAAGGTTACAAAAACTTGGGCTATTGGCTTAGTGGATACTACGGGAAGTGTAATTAATTCTTTGACTGGACAATTTACAGCTGGTGGCAATAGTGGAATTTGCCCAATAAATATTCAAGCAACAATTTATGGGTTGCCTACGATTATTTCTTTGGCTATAGATGTAATTGTAAAATAAAAATTGAATTGAATAGGAGCTTTTTTATGATTTGGTTTAATAAAATTATTTTTATTGTGTTTATTGCTAATACATCAATTTTAGGGAATTGGACAAAATTACTGGGTGTCCCAATTGACGGAACCCATAAAATAACATCCTTAACAATTGGAACAGACTCATCAGGGTTAAAAAAGGCAATATTTGCAGGGCTTGATAGTGGAATTTTCTATTCTGTTGACACAGGAAAAAGTTGGAAGCTTTATAACAATTCTCCTAAAAAAGTTTTGTCTTTAACTGACAATGCGTACGCAGGTACGAGCGATAGTGGAATATACACTAAATGGCCAGATTCTTGGCGATTTTTAGGATTTGATCAATTAAACCCAATTAATTCATTATCGGTACCAGGAAATCTAATTCTAATGGGTACAAATAATGGAATATATTGTAGTTCTTTAAATTCCAGAAATCCCTCAAATATCGGTTTGCTAAATAGTAAAATAAACTCACTTTCTGTTACGTTATATAATTGGAATTCCCAATTAATGGCTGGCAATGGGTATATATATGCCAGCTCTGATAGTGGCGTATTTTTTTCCGACTATTACTTTCAAAATAGTTCTCCATCTTCCTTTCCTATTGGTATTTGGACAAAAAAAATACTTTGCAAGCAGCAAATAAACTAACTTGCTTAATTTCACCAATAATACCAAATTCAATATCGACAAATTTTGTTTTAGCAGGAACAAGTTCTGGTATTTTTATTTCTAAAGATAAAGCTGATAGTTGGGCAACATACAATGAGGGATTGACCGATTTCGAAGCTTCAGCAATAGCTTATGGAGATGTTTTGTTATCATATAACATTATTGCGACCTATTCCAATAATGTTACTGTTTTATGGAAGAGACCATTATCAGAATTAACACAAGTATCGTCACTACAATACTCTCATGAATTTTCAAAACAGGAATTATTAATAAATAATTCTATTCTCCAGTATACCATTACTCAATCGACGTCAGTTTCTATTAGAGTATTTGACATGCGAGGCAGATTGATTCTATCAGATAAATTATCTCCGCAAGGAATTGGAGAACATAGTTATTCTCTTGCCAAACTAAAAGCGCTAACCGGAAATTATATCCTGGAATTTACCGCAGGGCAAAATGTAACTCGCAAGGCATTTGCGATGGTGAGATAAAAAAGGATTATGTGCAATGATGAATAATAAATATTGGAGAGTCTTTTTTATTTTAGGTTTGACTGGATTGTGTCAAGCGGATTGGACTAAAATCAACGGTATACCTTGGGACGGTTTACACAGAATTAATTGTATTTGTAGCGGAACAGATACTACCGGAATGAAAAGAACCTTGTTTACTGGGTTAGATACTGGAGTTTACATGTCCCTTGATACAGGAAAAACATGGGATCTTCAGGTTAAATCACCTAAGCATGTTTTATCTATGTATGGTAACTCACTGGTCGGAACTCAAGATAGCGGATTGTTCAATTTTTGGCCAGGCAATTGGATGAATTTTCATTTGAGTCAACTTCATTTTCAAATGTACCCCATAAATGCAGTTTTTTTGATTAATTATTGTTATTTGTTAGGTACTAATTCCGGCATTTATTACAATATAATGAACACTAATGTTCCTGATCAGTATGGACTTGCAAATAGAAAAATAAATGCTATCGCAGCAACCCCATTTTTACATCAGGTACAGTTTATTTGGGAAGCGTATTATATTTATGCAAGCACAGATACCGGAATTTATTTTGCTGTTGATACATTTGATCAACGTAGTTTAGGCTACGCCCAACCAAAATGGGAATTTAAAAACAATATAGGTCTTCCTTTAAAATCTATCCATTCATTATTTGCATCAGATTACCCTAATATTTATATAAGGGATACTAGTATTGTACTGGCTGGTACTTCGAATGGAATTTTCGTTTCTAAAGATCGTGCAAATACTTGGAGGTCCTTTAATGAGGGGCTAAAAGATCTTGAGGTAAGCTCAATTATTTACGACTATGGCACATTATCAGTTTGGGCAGCTACATTTACTAATAATATTGCTGAACTTTGGAAAAGACCGCTATCTGAGCTTTCACCGCCTTTATCTTCGCAGTATTCTCGCCAGTTGTCAAAATCTGCAATATCAATAAATAATTGTATTTTTCGATATTCTCTTGCTCAAAACGTGCAGGTTTCCGTTAAAGTATTCGAAATGCGCGGTAGGATTGTTTTATCAACTAAATTGGGACTTCAAGGAATTGGAGAACATACATATTCTCTTGCCAAACTAAAAACCCTAACAGGTAATTATGTCCTGGAATTTACCGCAGGTCAGAATGTAACTCGCAAGGCATTTGCGATAGTTAGATAAAAATTTCTAAAGGCAGTGAGCGGTAAAATATTGCTCGATCAATATGGAGGACTTGCCATTACATAATTAGTTTCTCGGTCTGTGCATCTGAAATGGAAAGTTGCGAATCGGGGTTCAAGATTACTAAGAGCATTGAACCGGCCGGCTCGTGGGCGAAAATGCAGTCGAACTCGCCTCTGCTTCGCGGTCGAACCGAGATGATTATATCAGTAGGTCCATGGTTTAAAGCCCGAAGTTGATAATAAAAAACCCCCCTTGTTGCCAAGGGAGGTTTTTTTAGTACACCATCATGGGCTGGCTCGGAGGCGAAAATGCAGTCGAACTCGCCTCTGCTTCGCGGTCGAACCGAGATGATTATA
>JBBIGR010000067.1:0-15738 GCA_037447435.1 Fibrobacteria bacterium | reverse complement strand
AAATACTAAAACACAATATATTGGGGTTACCCATTAAATCACGCGATGCGGCTGATACTATATATATTTTATGTTGTGGGTGTCGTCTAATGTACTTTCCATTTTGATATTTGCAATTAAAAACAAGGGATAATGCGGTGCCGGAACTCAACAACTCTGATCATTCCCTCGAAGGTATAGCCATTATCGGCATGGCCGGAAGATTTCCGGGTGCACCAAACGTTCGCCAATTTTGGAAAAACATTTGTGCCGGAGTTGAATCAATTACCGATTTCAACGATCAGGAATTGCGCGATGCGGGAGTAGACGATTCGCTCATAAAAAACCCTCACTATGTCAAGCGCTCCGGATCAATTCCCGGTATCGATTTATTCGATGCGGCTTTTTTTGGCGTCAATCCGCGCGAAGCTGAAATAATGGACCCCCAACATCGCCTGCTTTTGGAATGCGCTTGGGAAGCGATCGAAGATGCCGGATACGACCCGGAACGATACGAACATCTTATTGGTGTTTATGCCGGCAATGGCATGAACCAATACCTGATCAATAACCTTATTTCCAATCCGGAATTATTAAAAACCATCGGTGATTATCAAACTTTGATTGGAAACGCTAACGATTTTTTATCATCCCGGATATCCTATAAACTCAATCTCAAGGGCCCAAGTTTGACTTTGCTTACCGCATGTTCGACATCGCTTGTCGCGGTTCATACGGCATGTCAAGGGCTTTTGTCATACCAATGCGATATGGCCCTGGCCGGGGCGGTCTCATTAAAAATTCCTGCCGGAACGGGGTATCTTTACAAAGAAGGCCATATTCTTTCACCCGAAGGCCGATGCAAGGCCTTTGATGTCGGCGCGAACGGTACAGTTTGGAGCGAAGGATTAGGGATCATCGTGCTAAAAAGACTTGAGGAGGCGGTGCATGACCGTGACACTATATATGCGGTTATTAAAGGATCTGCTATCAATAACGACGGTAATGCAAAAGTCGGTTTCACTGCCCCGAGCGTTGAAGGCCAAGCCAATGTCATTGCGTTGGCCCAAGCACTTGCCGGTGTCACGCCGCAAAATATTTCATATGTCGAAGCGCATGGAACAGCGACACCGCTTGGCGATCCGATCGAAATTGCGGGATTGGCAAAAGCCTTTCACAGCACCGATAATCGGGAAAAATATTGCGCATTAGGCTCGGTTAAAACCAATATAGGACATCTTGATGCAGCTGCAGGGGTCGCAGGAATAATAAAAACCGCACTAGCGCTCAAACATCACCTCATTCCTCCAACGCTTCATTTTAAGGAACCAAACCCCAAGCTTAATCTTGATAAAACCCCTTTTTATGTCAACACCACACTTTCTTTGTGGGAAACAAAATCATTGCCGCGCATGGCCGGCGTCAGTTCTTTCGGCATCGGCGGTACCAACGCCCATGCAGTCTTGGAAGAACCGCCTAAAATCACATCTATACCCTCACAGCAGGATGTCCATTTGCTTCTTGTCTCCGCGCGAACCGGAAATGCGTTGGAAGCCGCAACCGAAAACCTTTCCGTTTTTTTACAGCAAGAAGCGCCTATCGATCTCTCGGATGTGGCCTTTACGCTGCAAACGGGGAGAAAATGGTTCCCTCACCGTCGTGCTATCATATGTAAAAATTCCGGCGAGGCATGCCAGGCAATCCAATCCTTCGATTTGAACAAGATTTTTACCGGCGAATCGTCCGGTGGGCCGAGACCCGTTGTTTTCATGTTTTCGGGACAGGGTTCCCAGTATGCAAACATGTGCCGGAACCTTTATGACAACCAACCATTATTTCGTGAAAAATTCGACTATTGCTGCTCCGTGCTTTCACCTTTACTGGACATCGATTTAAAAGCGTTACTTTTTCCTTCAAAAACCGATTCCGTCTTTCTTTCTAATTTGTTAACGCAAACCCGTTATACACAACCAGCACTTTTTGCCCTCGAGTATAGCCTCGCCAACCTATTTTTAAGCTGGGGGATTCGTCCATCGTGCATGATCGGCCATAGCCTTGGCGAATACGTCGCAGCCTGCCTTTCAGGTGTTTTCAACCTGGACGATGTTTTAAAATTGATCGCAGAGCGCGGGAAAATAATGCAACAACAGCCACCAGGAATCATGCTTTCGGTTTCCGCATCACCCGAACGTGTGCAGCCCTTTCTTGAAAAAAATCTCGAAATAGCATTAATCAACGGCCCGCAATTATGCGTCGTCGGCGGACCACAGCCCGAAATTATCAACCTTGAGAAAATATTGGCCGCGAACGAAATTATGTTTCGAAAATTGGAAACCTCGCACGCATTTCATACGGCATCCATGGACAAAGCTTGCGAACCGTTCGAGCGGATCATTGCTTCGATTCCACGCAAGCAGGTTACTACTCCATTTATTTCAAACGTGACCGGAACCTGGATTTCCAACGAACAGGCCTGCGATCCCGGCTATTGGGCCTCACATATTCGAAAACCCGTGCAATTCTCCATAGGAATATCCCAGATCTTGGCGCAATTCCCCAATGCAATATTTGTTGAAATCGGTCCCGGCAATACGCTTTGTTCTCTTGTAAACCTTCAAACGGCTCATCCTGCAATATTGGATACCGTGCAAACAGTTTCTCATAGCAAGCAATCGCGTCCGGACCAGGAAATGTTTATGAGCGCCATCGGGCGGTTATGGTGTTTGGGAACCCCTGTTAATGTCCGCAAAGCATATGAAGGGGAGCAACGGTTTCGTGTTGCTCTTCCCACCTATCCGTTCGAGCGTCAGCGTTTTTGGGTCGAACCTTCCAAACATTTTATTCAAGGTGCCGGACAAGAATCGAAGTTTAATTCACTTCGTGCCGAAGACGCAGCTCTTCCGGTTGAACCAAAAGAGCGGAAACAGAGCGTCCATCCGCGACCTCTTTTGTCATACGAATATATCGCACCGGTTACAGATCCCGAAAAGCAATTGACCGAAATATGGCAAAAACTTTTAGGGATAGAGCCCATCGGGGTATGTGATAATTTTTTTGATTTGGGTGGCCATTCGCTTCTTGCAGTTCAAATGTTTTCGGAAATTCAGAAAGCGACCGGCTTAAATCTTCCATTAGCAACTCTTTTTAAAGCGCCGACTGTCCGGGAACTTTGCGTCTTACTTGACGGCAACAATGCAGCGCAAATGTCGAGCCACATCTCCGGACCGTCGGAAAAACACGGAGAAAATAAAAACCCGTGGAAGTATCTGGTTCCTATTAAGCCGCATGGAAAGCTTGTCCCTTTTTTTTGCGTCCACGGGGTCGGCGGCAACGTACTAAACTATTATCAATTGACGCAACATATGGACTCCGAACAGCCGCTCTACGGATTGCAATGCCGTGGACTTGACGGCATTGCCACTCCATTTAATTCGGTGTTCGAGATGGCCGAAAATTACATGAGAGAATTACGACAAGTCCAACCGCACGGGCCCTACATCCTTGGCGGAGGATCAATGGGCGGTCTTGTGGCATTTGAAATGGCACAAATTCTTGCAAAAGAGAATGAAGAAATATTGCAACTGATTATGTTCGACAGTGTTTGCTTAAAAGGGTTAGAACATCCCCAACTTCCGAGACCCGAAAAATCTTTGCCTTCCAACAATACACGATCTTTTATCGGTAAGGTGCAACACAGTGTTTGGTGCCGAATAAGAGACTTGACCAAGAATTTGCAATGCTCATTATTCCGTATCGCAAAATCGCCGATTCCCCATGAATTGCGCTATTGGCTTGTAGAACAAAAAAACATCTCGTTGGCTGTAAATTATCAACCTATGCCTTACAAAGGGGCTATTACGTTTTTTCGAGCAGCCGGAAATATGGATTGTAATGATCCGTATCGCGGATGGAAAAAAGTAGCATTAGGCGGAATGGAATTTTTCGATTTTGATTGCGGCCATGAAACAATGGTCGAAAAAATTGATGTTGCAAAAAAATTAGGTGCGATTTTAAAAAAACAAAACAAGTAACGCCCCTGCCGTCGATCCCGATTTAATTAACCGAAATGGCTTTGGATTTGAAATGAAAATATTGCTTTTAATGCATTTTGTTCCGTATCCTCCAACGTCGGGTGCTTTACAAAGAAACTATAATTTGCTCAAAGAAATCTCACAGCGATACGACGTACATTTGGTCTGTCTAACTCAAAAGGCGCTTTTGCCCGACGAAACCAAACTGAACGATTCCATCAAACATGTGTCACCCTTTTGCAAAACAATAAAAGTTTTCCCGATTCCGTCTGACGCAAGTCCTTTGCAATGGTATTTTTTACTCCTTTGCAATTTATTTTCGGCGCTCCCTTATTCGGTAAAACGTTTTTATTCAAAAGCAATGCTCGCGGAAATAAATTCGATATTGCATAAAAATGCCATCGACATTATTCATGTGGACACTATTGATCTTGCGCAATATATTTCGCCCACCATTTCGATCCCAAAGGTCTTAAACCATCACAACATAGAATCCGCTTTACTCCTACGGCGGGCAGCCAATGCAAAAAGTCCATTGACCTCATTGTATGCGCGCATGCAAGCGCATCGACTGGAAAAGTATGAAAAGAAAATGGTCCAAAAATTCGATACCAATCTTACGGTGTCGGAAATAGATAAATTAGGGTTTGAACAATTATGTCCGCATGCAAAATTCAGCATTGTGCCCAATGGTACGGATACTGAATATTTTTCAGAATCAGACTCTGTTCAAGAACCAATTATGATTTTTGCCGGCGGATTAAACTGGTACCCTAACAAAGATGCGATGGTCTATTTTTGCACCAAAATTCTTCCCCTTGTTGTCAAAACTTGCCCGCAAGCAAGATTGCAAATTATCGGCCAGGACCCGCCCAGAGAGTTTAACGGCTTCAAAGAAAAAGGCTTGCCTGTTGACGTAATAGGTTTTGTGCCGGATATCCGCGTTTATTATTCACGCGCTGCAGTTCAAATCGTACCCCTCCGTGTTGGCGGCGGAACCAGACTAAAAATTCTCGACGCATTGGCAATGGGTAAGGCCGTGGTAAGTACTTCAATTGGCGTTGAAGGCCTGGACTTAATTGACGGCAAAGATCTATTGATTGCCGACAATGAAGAATCATTCGCCCAAAAGGTTGTAATGCTGCTGACAAATTCCGAATCAAGAAAACGACTCGGCAAAACCGGAAGAGCCACTGTTGAAAAAAAATACGGCTGGGATGTTATCGGACCACAATTACTTTCAATTTATTCCGATGTTCAAAGTGATCAGCTAAAACGCCGCACATAAAATCGATACTGTTGTCGAAAGGGTTAAGAGCAAATGCAGGGTACCTCGGTAGTAATTCTAGTGTTGTCACTTTTTGGGGTTTTTTATGCCTACGCGGGTTATCCACTGTTTTTATTTTGTTTGTCCTTTTCCCTTAAGCACCCCTTGCTTAAGAATAATTATCGTCCGTTCGTCTCAATTATTATAACGGCATATAACGAAGAAATGCGTATCCGTTTAAAACTCGAAAACACGCTTGCGGTTGATTATCCCAAGGAACTTTTACAAATCATCGTTGCCTCCGACGGGTCGACAGACCGAACAAATTCAATAGTGCGGGAATTTTCTGAAACCGGTATTGATTTGCTTATTGTTAAAGACAGAAAAGGGAAAGAGAATGCCCAGAGTGAGGCCTTGCAAAAGGCAAAAGGCGAAATTATTGTCTTTACCGACGTTTCAACCCTCCTCGAAACGAATGCCGTCGGCACTATTGTCGATAATTTTGCCGACAAATCAATCGGATGCGTTAGCGGAATGGACAAGGTAATTTCTGAAGACGAAAACGGGGCAGGCGGCGGCGAAGGTGCGTATGTCCGCTATGAAATGTGGATACGTGAACTTGAATCAAAGGTAAATACCGTTGTCGGACTCAGCGGATCTTTTTTTGCGGCCCGTAAAGAAGTTTGCAGGGATTTTTCAAAAAACATGGACAGTGATTTTCGCACATTGCTCAATAGTAGAAAAGCCGGAATGCGGGGAATTGTCGATCCTGAGGCAATCGGATGTTATAAAGCCGTTGACGACACGTCCAAAGAGTTTTCAAGAAAAATTCGTACCGTCGTCAGGGGTTTGACTGTTTTTTTCAACAGCCTTGAATTCTGCAATTTTTTTACCTACAAACTTTTTTCCATACAATACGTATCACACAAACTGTTTAAATGGCTTGTTCCGTTTTTTCTTGTTGTCGCCCTTATTTCTAATGCAATACTCGTACAAAAAAGCGCTTTTTTTCTTTGCCTGTTCTGCTCGCAAATAATTTTTTATTGTGTTGCGGCAATACCATTTTTACTTAGAACTCGCGAAAATCCAATTTTCATAAAGCTTCCTCATTTTTTCGTTTCTGTCAATTTGGCAATTGCCATTGCATGGCTTAAATTCCTCAGAGGAGAACGGATTATCGTTTGGCAGCCTTCTGATCGAAAATAGTGAACTTCATAAACATCCACAAAAAGAGGCACTTTGCACGCCCTATTAGCCGAGTTATTTAACGTGTTACGATTGGTTCGTGATGGCATGGATTTTTTCGGCGACATGAATATTCATGGCTTCCCTTTGGATTGGGTATTTCATTTTATCGTGGCCTATTCATTAATGCTTTTTTTATCAAAATTATTATCTGTTAAAAAACGAGTACTGCTCATATGTATTTTAATTGTTTTAAAAGAACTGGCTGATATTTTTGCAAAATCTAAAACAGACTATATCGTATCTCCGGGATTCGATATGGTTAAGGATGTAATTGCCGGTTTATCCGGTATTTTTATATTTGTTAAATTTCCTTGGATACCCTGGGAAAAGAAACGGGAAGTTAAAACGAAAACAGATGCCTAATCCTTTCAAATTCACCTCTCATTTATTGCCTGTTTTGGCATTTTTTCTTTGTCTACAGGCAATAATAAAATCTACGGAATTAATTCTTTTTGCTCCAATTGTTATACTGGTTCTCGGTTTATTTTTTACGTTCCGAACAAATGATAAACCGTTTTTTATTTTACTGGCCGTCGGCCCTCTTGTAAATGTAACCGCATTACATTCAAATTATTACGTTTATACTTTTGAGGTTGTATCTCTATTGTATATAGGTTGCCTTCTCATCAAAAACAAACCCCGTTTTTCAATACTAAAATCGGATTTTGCGACAATTTTATTTTTTTTCTTGGTACTGACCCTGTGCGTTATACTATGTATTCACATTTTTATGGGCAATAGTTTCAATGACGAGATACGTCTTATAAGAGTTTTCCTGATCGGTAGCCTCGTAGTACTTGTAATAAAAAACGCCACTCTCATTCAATTAAAAACCTACTACGTTTCAATCACGGTTACTACATTCATTGTTTCAATTTGGGGAATTTCCGATTTTTTCAGCCATGGATTTGGTTTTCAGGATTGGCAATGGGAACCAAAGTCGGTATTTACAAATTCTGAAGTTCTTGCACTATATTTGTGCGGGGTAATTCCGATTGTCGCGCTCGGAATTACCCTAATAAAAAACAAGGTTTTATTTTATGGTTCTTCTTTAGTTACAATTACTGCAATTTTCGTGTTATTTACCACCAAATCCCGGACCGGAATTTCGGCTATTATTGTTTTCCTTATGTTCTTTGCTTTCACCAGACTAAAAAAAGCCTTAATAATAAAAATGTGGTGGGCCCTATTTGTCCTGGCAATTGTATTGACGGGTTTGGCGACTATTGTCTATAAAACTATGGACTTGAGGCAAACCGGCATAGAAAACTTCTTTGTTTCCTTATTTTTTTCAAGAATTTCAGATTGGCAAAATGGGTTCCATGCTTTTTTAAAATTCCCGCTTTTTGGCTCTGGAACAAACGATAATTATTATAACCTCTATTTGCAATTGGCATGTCAATACGGAGTCATTGGCCTTTTTTTGTTTTTGCTCTTTTGCGGTTTTACTTTTTACCAATATTATAAGACAAAACGTAGCGGCAGATGCCAGTACTTGCAAACGGGTTTCTTTTGGTCTTTAGTTGTGCTCCTTCTGGCGGGAATAGGGGAATCCGATTTAGGGAATCAACTTGGAATCTATTTGCTGGTTTCCGCGTTTTTATGCGGAGGGAACAACCGAGATGGCTTTGAAGAAAAGATTGTATGATAAAAATAGCATGCCTTGTTTTTGCTTCTTTTTTAAATTTACAGGCCACTATTTTAAATGTGTGTTCTTCATGTACTTATTCCACTGTTAATGCAGCGATTTCCGCAGCGCAACCTCATGACACAATTGTTCTTTCTTCAGGAAAAGATACTTCCTATTCGGTAAGCAGTACCTTACTTCCCAAAACCGGTATTTGGGTAAAAAGTTTGGAAGGACATTTCGACACGTTACGTGCGTCCGCTTCAATAGGTGATATGTTTTATTGTTACAATGATTCACTCCATTTAAGCAGGTTACTATTATTAGTGACCGACACGGGTTCATCTGCTTTGCTTAAAGGCATGGGCGGAGAAATCTTCGACAGCTGTTCATTTATAAATGGAAAAGGCGGGCGAAATAATGCAGGAATTCTGGTTGGCAGGGCAGATTCGACTTATCCGAATCATGTTTTAACTTTTAACAGATGCTATGCGTTTGGGGGCGCAAATTCAATTAATTGGGCAATCCCTGGAGCATATATTTCTACAAGCGATAAAAACTCTTATGGTATTATAATGCGCAGTTGCTACTTGGATACCAATGCTACCTTTTTCGCTGGTAATAATTCCCTTATTCAAAATGTCTCCCAAATATCGCAAAACGGCATTGGTTTTAAGGGAAACCATATACTGATTAACAACCTGACAATTAATGCGTTCGGCAGCGGCTTTACACAAGTAAATCCATGCGGTTTTAACGACACTATTTCGCATGTGACTGTTCTTAACAATCAACATGGGTCATTCATTCTCGACGGGCTTAACAATTCTTTATTGACTAATTGTTTTTCACAATCCAACCTCGGTTCAGGCGTGATAACAGCGTTCGGCAATCACCAGAACCCCGGCATCGTTACCAATAATGTGACAATACAGAATTGCGTGGCATGGGCAAAACATAATTATTCGATATGGTGGACCAATAATGGCGGCAGCAGCAAAAACGACGCGTGGAAAAACTGTATTTTCCTCGGCTCTGCAGAAATTAGTCTTTCGAACGACACTAATTTTGTCATGGATAGTTGCCTTTGGGCCGGCGCCAAACCCTTGGGCATTAATCAGTTCACTATTGTACGTGACAGTGTGTTTAATACAGCAACGCAGTCGATTCTTGTCGACAGTCTCTATTATCCTTTTACCAAACGCAAATCGCCGTATCCTCATCGCGGCTGCAGGGGCTATTTATTTACAAACGGAACTCCGCAGGCCGTAAACGGACTTTCATATGCAGTACGTTGCTCTCTTTCTACCGATCTTTTTCTTTACCCGGAAGTATTGGTTAATAACCGAATTGTCGATAACAAGGATTCGGCAACAATTTACCTTTTTACTGCAGACGATACAAACGGAACAGTGACCAATCAAGGTAACACCGGACTTTTGCGGGCAGGCAGCGTCAAAACCATAACCATGAGCAGCCCGCCATCAGGCCAATCCTTTTATTTTCGTTTAATTGCGACAGGAGCACCAAACACCGGCACTATTTGCGATACAACTGCCTGGGGAAGCATGGCAAACACATCGTTAAAACCGTCAAAAGGTACGATTCGCAAGACAAATCAAATATTTGGTTGTAAAAAAACGTATGATATGTCGGGTAGATTAATTCCGGCAGAACGAAATCCGGGGCCGGGTGTTTTTATTAAAAACAGAAGTGGTCTAAAACATCTACGGGCGAAAGTATTTGTCAATTCAAATGTATCGAATTTTTAATGAAGTTATAATCCTGTTATTGCCCAATACATTTGAACGAACTTATTCTTGCATATATTCGAACACAATCTTATACTTTATAAAGAAATGTCTTAGGGCATATATTTAACGGGGAGTTCCATATGATTAAAACTATTGGCACAATAAGCTTAACTATTATATTATTGGCTTTTCCACGAATATGCAATGCTGCAGCCAATTACACTACACTTTTGGTAGAGGTTGGAACTACGAATGTCGCACTTCCCCCAAATAATAACGCCGCAACAAATGGAATCAATGTAATCATTTCAAACTTTTCTAATTTAAGAAATGAAATCGAAATAATGTATCCTTTAATTCAACAACAGAAGGTTAAACTTGACATTTATGATACTCGAGGTTCTTTGGTTAGAGGATTGTTGAATACTACGCAAGAACCAGGATTAAACCGAACCAATTGGGATGGCTTGAACAACCACGGCGATCGAGTATGCAGGGGTTTATATTTAATGGTTTTGGATCGACAAGGCCAGAGAAATACAACAAAAATCATGTTGGCCAAGTAGAATAGTGATAGAATTCCGGATAACAATAAAATTTTCCTGAGCTTCTAATTTATGCTACATTTATAATAATAATAGTACTTTGATATAATATTAGCATTACACACAAGATTAATAAAAATGGGTACAACTATGAAAATAAAAAGTCTCATCCGACGTTTTGGCTTATTTATTCTTTTATGTACTCTTTGCGTAAAAGCACAAAATCAAACTCCCATTGCAAAAATTGATGTGGCTGGGAAATCGGTGATTAGCGGTATTATTTACCATGGAGATATTAAACCTGGTGATGTTTTGAATTTTATTGGTTCAGGTTCCATTGATTCCGCAAAAAACCCACTTACTTACAAATGGGATTTCGGCGACGGCACAACCAGTACTCAGCCTAATCCGTCCCATAGTTTTACCCAACCTGGAAAATATTATGTTCGACTAACAGTGGATGATGGAAAAGCTCCTATAATCTCCAGTACTCTCTTCAATAAAACACCAGCCACACTTGGCACACCGCCAACAGGTTGGAAGGTTTTAGTCACGCAGGATTTTGAATCGGGAAGCGTTCCATCTGCCCAGTGGATAAGTGGGGCTATATCCACAACATCTCCTCATAGTGGATCAAAAGGTTTGATGAAGACCGTTGATGGTAATGGATCTACTTGCGCTTGGAATACTGCATTGCCGGCGGGAACAAAAGAGGTTTATATTTCTTATTGGGAGTTCCTTGACTCAATTGGAAGAATGAATACCGAAATGTTTGTGGGAAGATTTTGGATTAACAATCCGTTTCAAGAAATTATCATGGATAGATTCAATAATTTCTTTGGACAATTAAATTCTATTGATGGCAGATTTGTTGTTGAACCACAGGGTGTTTATTACCATAATTATTCCCAACCTTCCGATGCATATATTGGTTTCGATAGCAAATGGCATCAATTTGAAATTCGATATCGTCCGAATACCACAACCTGTTCCGCCGGGTGCAATGATGGTATTTTTCAAATGTGGAAGGATGGGGTGACGATGTTTGATCTCCAAAATGTCAATCTAAACGGCTCCGTAAAAATGTCAGATTCCGGTATGAATGTGGAAGCTGGCGGTGATTACAGTCTAAATGTATGGTTCAAATCAATTAACGGGACACCTGTAACAAGTTGTCCTAGCCAACCTCCTGCAGCTAATTCCGCTGATTGCGCAAATTCCATGGGTGAGGCCAACTCAATTGAATGTAACTTGCCTGTAAAATTTAATTTTAATGGTTGTCGTTCTGGCGGACCGTTTCCAATTCCGGTATTCAATCGATATATAGATGATATTATCGTTTTGATACCATCAAATTGATAGGTTATTTTTGCAATATTTTCTTGAGATTTTATATTATGTTTTATAAAGATTATTTTTTGTCACAAAGAATGAAATTCTTGGTTTTTTTTGCAACAATTGCCCTCTCAGCCCATGCCTTTGCAACAATTGTTAACAAATCGGGGAACATTACTGCAAACGCAATTTGGAGCGATACAATTTATATTACCGGAAATATCTCGGTAAACAATGCTACTCTTACTGTAAAAGAAGGTGCAAAAATTTTCTTTAAAACCGGAAATACTTTGTCGGCATTAGCCGGGAATCTCGATTTTGAAGGTTCCAATCTAAATCCTATTTTCATCTTTGGCGGCACTGGCAAAAGCATAAGTACTTATGGTAAACTAATTATGAAATTCTGCCACATTGATTCTTGCCAAGTCGGTTTTAGTGGAGGGGCGCAAACATTACCAGGAATGGATTTTGAAGACAATGTACTTACTCACGGAAGTATTGGCTGGGCCAACCAAATGGCAATTATTCGTCGAAATTATATACATCAATCGGTGAGCAATAATTCTATTACAGTTGCATGTTATTCGGCTGGTTCCATAATCCAAGATAATATTATGTCTGGAGGCACCTGGGTGACTGGTGGTTTTTCCGGATCTATACGTGGTAATGTTTTTATTTCTATGGCAGTTCCTACAGGAAGCGTAGTCGATTCAAACACACACGAACTTATGTTCGGCATTCAAAACAATACTATTTTGGAACGAAATATCTTTATTGGTAAATGTTATGGTGCTATCATGCCTATTGGAGACAATAATGGGTCAAATACGTTAATTCGCAACAATACTTTTGATTTGCGTGGCTCAGGACAGGCTGTTTATTTTCATATGACAACCCAACCGCCGAATGGCGTTGTTGTGAGGAACAATATTTTCATGCGATGCGGCGGATTGTACGACGAGCAAAATATCGCAAACTCAATCACCTATACCGATTATAACTTATACTCATCTGTTAACCAGCGATATTTTCAGATAGCGATTACTGGAAAAACTGTTGGAACTGATGGATACGACAAGCACGCATTACCTTTTTCTGGAACGCTTTTGCCGGCAGATGTGGTAGTTAATCCTGATTCAGACTATCCAATTCCTTATTCCGATTCAGAGATGCTCTACGGTACAAAAACTTTTGTTCAGGCATTAACCTTATATCGAAACAATTATTCATTGAAACCGGGGTCCCCTGGTATTGATGCTGGCGCACCGCAGGATTCGCTGGATTCTTTGGTTAGTGATAAAAAATGCGACATTGGCGCAATGGAATATCATGATGTTTCACTTATAAAATCCGTCTACCTTTCGGCAACAGAAAAAACAGGATTATTAATTGATCCCATGAAAAGAAAGGTTACCTTTTCAACTCGTAATATGGGAACAATAATATTTTGCATTTTTGATGTTGCTGGCCGAATTAAGTGGTCTGATACTATTAAAGTAACCAAACCCGGGTTATATTATCGAAAGTTTAAATTGGATGACAATGGGATCTTCGTTGCAAGAATGGAACAAGGAGGACAGATTTTTTCATGTAAATTCTCCCAAACCTCTCATCATTAATAATTGGAAGTTAGTTCGGACATTTTCGGTTTCTTGCTCCATTTCTGCCTTCTCCTCCTTTGATTTGTTTTTTTAGAACATTCTTGACAACATATATTTGAATATCTATTTTATTTGATGAAATATTTTGTCGTTGCTTGTTTAAGTGCCCACTGAATGATCCAACTTTTTAAAAGAGTGATAAAAGATCATGCCATTTGATTCAGTAGTATATTTTGTTTTTCTGTCCATTATTGTCCTTTTGTATTGGAATATCAAACATAGATCCCAAAATTGGCTTTTGCTTACAGCAAGCTATTTTTTTTACGGCTGGTGGGATTGGCGGTTTTTAGGTCTTATCGGCGCATCGACAACAATTGACTTTTTAATTGCCAGATGGATTCATGAAACTAATAACCGGGACAAAAGGCGAACTCTTTTAATTTTGTCTTTGGTAATGAATTTCACCTTTTTAGGTTTTTTCAAATATTTTAACTTTTTTTCCGATTCCTTATTAGGACTATTGCATAATTTTGGATTTTCATCTGAGGGCACATCAACACTGATTCGAATTGCATTACCGCCAGCAATTTCCTTTTATACATTTCAAGAAATCGCTTATATCGTTGACGTTTACAATAACAAAATCAATGCATCTAGAAATTTTATTGAATATGCTGTTTTCATAAGTCTGTTTCCTCATTTAATCGCTGGCCCAATTCAACGTCCAGGTCATTTATTACCGCAAGTACAAAACCCTAGAAATTGGGATGCGTCTCGTTTTTTTGATGGGTTAGCGCTAATTATTGAAGGGCTTTTTAGAAAATGTGTTGTTGCAAATAATTGCGCTTTAGTAGCAAATGGTGTATTTCAGGGAAAATTTGGTGAAATGAGTTTCGTTACGGTGCTATTAGGAACCTATGCGTTTGCCTTCCAAATATATGCTGATTTTAGTGCATACAGTTGTATTGCACGTGGCAGTGCTCAAGTCCTCGGATTTCACTTTATGGTAAATTTCAGACAACCGTACTTCTCCTTGTCAATTCAAGAATTTTGGCGAAGATGGCATATCAGCCTTAGTACTTGGTTAAGGGATTACCTTTATATCGGACTCGGCGGAAACCGTAACGGAGAGATAAAAACCTATAGGAACTTGTTTCTTACAATGTTGCTCGGTGGATTATGGCACGGGGCAAATTGGACTTTTGTTTTGTGGGGTGCTATTCACGGTTCCGCATTAGCAATCGAACGCAAGATATTTGGCAAAAGTAAGGGATTAAAAACAGAAGAGAAAAATCCTTTTGTAAAAATCGGAAAGATATTTGCCATATTCAACATTGTTTGTATTTCTTGGATATTTTTCCGAGCAACAACAATTAACCAGGGATTTAATATATTGCTCGGGCTTTTTCATTGGCAGTGGAGAAACCAATACTTAACTGCATTTACTTTTCTTTGTATTTTTATTGCCCCATTGATATTAATCGATTTACGATTAGAAAAAGCCGATGAAGAATATTTTTATCAAAAATCGCCAATTCCATCCCGAATCGCAATGCTTGCAGTGTTGTTCGGAGTAGTATCCGTTCTTGGCGGAATTGATCCAAGTGCATTTTTATATTTTCAATTTTAATAACAGGAAATTTTTGTGAAAAATTATATAAGAGGCTCCATTTACTTGTTATTATGCATTTGCATTATTTTTGGCAGCCTTGAACTTTTTGCATTTTTTATATATCCTCGAATAAGCAGAATTCAAAACAGAACCGTTAAAGAACTTTGTGATGCAAAACAAATTCGAAAAACAGACAGTTTGGGGAAACCAATAATTCTCCTTATAGGTAATTCGTTGATGTTTGATGGAATTGATTTCGATTTACTAAAAAAAGGAACAGATTCGCTTTTTACAATAAAGAGGTTGGGAATTGAACAAACTCAATATCTCGATTGGTATTACGGATTAAAAAACTTGTTTTCCCAGGGGATGAAACCAAGTTTAATTTTGATTTGCCTCGGTCCCGAACATTATTTCGGCAATGGTATTCGGACGGAGGTGTTTGCACACGATCTTTTGAAACTCAATGATCTTTTCCAAATTAAAAAAGATGCTCAATTAAACAATACAAATACTTCATTATTGGCTTTTGCACATTTAAGCAGTTGGCTGGGCAATAGAACCGAACTCGTTAAATGGATAATGAGCCTGATAATTCCCGGCCTTGACGAAATGACATCTTTATTGCAACAAAAAAGAAACAACATGCCCTCCGACACATTGTTTTTAAATACGATCCGGCCTCGTTTTTTCAAATTGGATTCATTATGTCGATCATACGGATCGAATATTGCAATAC
>JBBIGR010000066.1:0-16497 GCA_037447435.1 Fibrobacteria bacterium | reverse complement strand
GTTTGAGATTAATTTAAACTAAAATCGGACATTGACTCAAAAACGCGCCGGTATCGCTTACGGAAGTTCCGGGACTTAATTGCTTTTGAGCGTTTTGGGCAACAACGGTAATCTTGACATTATTTGTATCGACGAAGGGATTTTCAGGGTTCGTACAAAACATAAACATCGCCGTGCACGCAAGTGCCGTAATCCGTAACCGGGTTGATATTTGCATAATAGCCTTTCCGTAATGTCAAAATAGTATAAACGGTTTCTAAAAATAATATACGTCCTTACGAAATATAATAAATGTGATAGCGGTCACAAAACGAACAAAAAAAAGGCATTCCTTTTTCAAGAAATGCCTTTTTAAAACCCTTTGAAACGTATCTTACTGCTGCGGAATGTCCGACTGAGGTTTAGCTTCCTGAGTGAATTTGTCGTCCGCGCCTTTTTGCACGACACCCGGAGAATACATGTTTTCCATGTTCAAACATTTTTTGGGACATGCATCAACGCACGCATTGCACGTTATACATCTCAATCGATTGATTTCCCAAGATTTTTCGTCTTTTTTTACAATGATCGCGTCAGTAGGGCATTTTTTTTGACATATAGAGCAGAAAATGCATTTTGAAATATCAATCGAAATGCTTCCGCGAGTGTTTTTGTAAAACGGACGTTTTTCAAACGGATACAATCTTGTCGCCGGGCGCGACAACACGCTCCTCATAACAACTTTTGCAATAGACATTTGTGCCATTATTAACGCTCCGTGCAACTGATACAAGGATCAATAGTGAGTACAATGACCGGTACATCGGCAAGTTCGCATCCGGCAAGTGTTTTCACCAGCGGCGGAACATTGGCGAAAGTCGGCGTCCGTACCCTAAAACGTTCCAAATTCTTTGAACCGTTCCCTTTGACATAGTATATAACTTCACCGCGAGGCTGTTCTACCCGCGCAAAATATTCACCGGTCGGGTTTCCTGTTACCTTTACGTCGATCGGACCTTCGGCGATTTTCGAAATTGCCTGATATATCAAATCGAAAGACTGGTATAATTCGCGGCATCGGACCATGCAACGCGCATAACAATCCCCCGCCGTCTCGACGATCGGTTCCCAATTAAGTTTTGAATACGCCGCATAACCGAGTTTTCTTGAATCATACGATACGCC
The DNA here is from genome assembly GCA_037447435.1 of Fibrobacteria bacterium. GTDB lineage: Bacteria > Fibrobacterota > Chitinivibrionia > Chitinivibrionales > FEN-1185 > FEN-1185. The sequence continues at coordinate 15,333 of JBBIGR010000066.1, read as the reverse complement.
GCTGGCCCTGAGCATAGGTCCAACAGCGCCAAGTGAAATCGCTTCTTCTTTAGAAAGCATCCCTACATCGATGGTTCGTCGCTTTACAGAGTTATCTTTTTTAAATACTTCGGTTAGTTCAAAAGATTGTTTTTCTATAATCCGTAATTCCGATTCGACCCTTTTAAGTCCCAAAGCATCTATATCCCGGCGAACCCCGCCAATTTTGCATGAGCCGAAAATCACTCGCCCGCCGGTCGTTTCTTCTATAATGTCAAGCAATTTTTCACGAACTCGCCATGAGTGCATGAACAGGCTTTCGAATCCGAATGCATCGGCAAACAAACCAAGCCATAAAAGATGGCTATGAATACGCGACATTTCGCCCCAAATCGTACGCAAATAAAGCGCACGTTCGGGAACATCGATTTTCATTACGCCTTCAATGGCTTGACAATACGATTGCCCGTGTATAAAACTGCATATGCCGCAAATACGTTCGGCAACATAGGTCATTTCGTAAAAATCTTTTTTCTCAACAAGTTTTTCAAGGCCACGGTGTATAAACCCAATAGACGGAATAGCCTCGACTACTTTTTCATCTTCCAAAACCAAATCAAGATGAATTGGTTCCGGCAAAACCGGATGTTGCGGTCCAAATGGAACTATCGTTCTTGTTGCCATATTTATTTCACTGGCCCTTGCGATTGTGGAGCAAACGGCGTTTTAACCGAAAGCTTATAAAACGTACCTTTGAAATCCAAAGCCAAATCGGTCACGGTAATACCGAAAAGGTCCTGTAATTCATTTTCATATGTAAAAGCAGCAAAATAGGGCTTCGTGATACTCGGCAAAACCGGATTATCTTTGGGCAGCACTACCCGTATATTGTTGATTTTATAATCTTTGTCGAAACTATAGGTAAGTTCGTAATTATCCTTTGCAACGCATGTAATCGCAACTAAACGCCATCCATCACTGCTCATTTGACCGGCTTTTTCGACGAGAGTACCTTTATCAACAACAAGCAACGGTTGCTCTTCAATATGTATCATTAGGCGCTCACTTTCATGGACTTGAATGCTTCAGCCTTTTTTTCCAAAACGCCAAGTGCGGCTACGACGCCGTCTATAATTGCTTCAGGCCGTGCAGCACATCCGGGTATGTAAATATCAACCGGTATTACGGTATCGACTCCGCCTTTAATATTATAACATTCGCGGAAAATTCCGCCTGTTGCCGCGCAAATACCGATGGCCGCAACAACCTTAGGATCAGGCATTTGATTATATAAGTTCTTCACAACTTCAATATTTTGCTCATTGATTGAACCGGTAATCAATAAAACATCAGCATGCTTTGGATTACCAGTATTTACTATACCGAACCTTTCGATATCGTATATCGGCGTCAGGCAGGCAAGTACTTCGATGTCACACCCATTGCAGCTTGATCCATCGTAATGAAGGACCCACGGCGATTTTTTTAAAAAACTCATTATTTTTCCTTCGTCACTTGCCTAAAAAGGCCAGTATCAAAAGATTTGAAACACCGAAAATTCCAGAGACAATCCACGAGGATTTCAGGGTAAAATGCCACGTGAGACGTGCATAAGAATTATCTATTAAGATCTCGAATAAGTACGTGATAACAATTGCCGAAATTGCAACAATCGGGTTAAAAGCGAAAAACATATAAATAAAACCGAGAAGGAGAATGTTTTCATACCAGTGGGCAATTTCGATGATGGCCAGGGTTTTGCCGGAAAATTCGGTTGTTATTCCTTTTACAAGCTCCTGATGGCCATGATGAGAAGAAGATAAATCGAAAGGTGATTTTCTTAATTTTATCGTCAGAATAAAAAGGAAACCGATGAAAACGCCCGGTAAATAGGCAATTAATGGTTTGGAAAAGCCCATTATATCATTGACATGAAAGCTTTTAGTAACCATAAACATTCCCATTGCCATTAAAATCAGCATCGGTTCATAGGACATCATTTGAATAAGTTCGCGTTCGGCACCTATATTCGAATATGGTGAATTTGCCGAATATGCGCCTAAAACGAAAAACACTCCGGCAACCGCAAGAGCAAAAATAGTAAGCAACAAATCGCCGCCGGTAAAAAACAATAAGCCGGTGATGATGACAAATGCGATAAAACACAACATATAAAAATTTTGGAATTTATTGACGGCAACACTTCTTTTGGACATTAATTTAAAAACATCGTAAAACGGCTGGAATAAAGGCGGTCCAACACGCGACTGCATACGAGCCGTAACTATTCGGTCAAAACCCGCTAATAAACCACCCAATACTGGAGCTACAACAACCCAGCCGACAATCAACAATGCAGTTTTAATCATAGTTTTACCACCGAAAACATTGCAACAATAATGGCGATTGTGACGAAAATACTGATTTTAACCAAAACGGATTCGCTAAAAACGGATGTAAGGTAATAATTTCTCATTGTTGCCAATTGCGTTTGTCCGATTGACCCCTGATATGCATTTGCATCGCCGATATTAGCTCCTGCAAGATACCGCTGCACAAGCATTGGTTTTTTCGGATATGCAAAAAAGGCAAGCGGCAAAAGAATGAGAAGGGCCAGCATGATGGACATTATAATTATATTTCCTTGTGTCAACGTAACCGTTTGATGGTAAACGCTGATAATATATTGTTCTACGGAAATCGACGAAATAAGCGGAAACAATGCGGCAGTTGCAACGGTCAATCCGGCTAAAACGCCAAGAGCGGTCCACTCGTCTGCCGATACTTTATCTTTCGCTTTATCCGATTGCTTGGCAGGAACAGAAACGATTTTCCCCATCCATTTTGCCCAAAAGAAAAGTGTTGGCGCACTTCCGAAGGCGAGTAATACCGCGAGAACGATATTTGAATTTACAAACGCCTCAATACAAGCCCATTTGGATATGAGCATCCCAAACGGCGCCAGAAACATCCCCAAAATTCCAATCAACACAACCATGGCCAATCCAGGACGATTAACAATGAGACCGTCCATATCTTCTATGTCTCTGCTTCCGATTTTATGCTCTATAGAACCGACGCCGAGGAAAAGAAGCGCTTTTGAAACTGCATGAAAAATGGTAAGCATAATTGCAGCCCAAACAGCCTCATAAGTACCAACACCCGCACAGGCGACAATTAAGCCAAGGTTTGCAATTGTGGAATAAGCAAGGACCCTTTTTGCATTGCTTTGGGTAACCGCGATTATGGAAGTCATTAAAAACGTAACACCGCCTATCAGAGCCAAGCAATAACCAGCCCATGTGCCTTGGAAAACAGGCGCGAATTTAATCAATATAAATATTCCGGCTTTTACCATAGTACTTGAGTGCAACAACGCTGAAACAGGTGTCGGTGCAACCATTGCACCCAGCAACCATGACGAGAACGGCATTTGAGCCGATTTTGCAATTCCTGCGAATGCGATTAATGCCACTGGAATGAGCATTACTGCTGATCCAAGCTCAATCACACGGGCCAAATCAACAGTATGTTCCGGGCTAAATTTAACCAAATACAGAATTCCAAGTGCAAAACCTAATCCACCGGTCAGATTTAAACCAAGAGCCCTAAAAGAATTCCTTGTTGCTTCTTCGGTTTTTGGATATCCGATAAGAATAAAAGATGACAATGTGGTAATTTCCCAAAAAAAGTACATCCATACGAGATTATTTGAGAACACAACACCGAACATTGCGGATAAAAAGAAAAATAGAATAAAGAAAAAACTTCTTTGACGGTTTTTCATTTCTGGATGATGATGATGATAATCTTTCATATAACTAACCGCATACCAACAAATCAAACTACCGATGATCCCGATTATGAGAGCCATAATTATTGAAAAATTATCGATATAAAATGCATGTTCTACTTCCGGGACCGCGTGAGTTAATTCGCAGTAAGCCATTATACCGGCTTGCAACACGATAAGAATCGGGATGTAGAATTCTTTGGGTTTAATTTTTAAACACCGAACGAGCAAAAATGCAGAAACAAGCATTTCTCCCGCGAAAAAAAGTTTGTCTAGGTGAGGAAAATTAACTTTAAAGAAATATGTACCCTGGCCGCTAAAAACTAATGCCGCATAAATCGATCCGGCAGCTATTAACAAACAGCTTATTCGGACCAACATATTTCGAAACGAGTTTGGAGGAAGAACGGCAAATACTAGGGAAACAACGGCTGGGAATAAAAGAAGAAAAAGAATAATGTTCATCGAGGCCCTCGTCGGCAGCCAACATGTGGCTGCGAACAGTTAAATTTTATCTGTGTCTTTTAAAAAGCATCCTGTTTTAATAAAGCAATTAAAAATTATTGCATTTCAAAAAAGAGTTTTAAAAATGGTATTTGGAACAGATGAATGCAAGTTCAATGAAGAAGTTTTTTTCAAATTATCATGTGCTTTTTTTCACATATCAATACTCGATTTTCTTCCCGCTGACCTGAATCGTTTTTTTGAACTTTGAATTTTTTTTGAATCCAAACGCTTTATTTTTGAACCGAAAGACGGTTTGGTTTTTTTCCTTTTCTTCGGCAATATCAAAGCCTTACGAATCATCAGAATAAGCCGATTATACGCCTCTACCCTATTGCGCTCCTGTGTTCTGAAATTACTTGCCGTAATAATGAGTTCGCCTGACGAACTGACCCTTGCTCCATTCATTGTAATCAATCTTGCTTTTTCAGTATCGTTAAGCAATGTTGACTTGGCAACATTAAATCTAAGTTGAACTGCGGTCGATACCTTATTGACATTCTGGCCCCCCGGACCTCCGGAACGTATAAAGGAAAATAAAATTTCATTTTCAGGAATACGGATTTGATTTAAATCGAGCATATATTTTCGAGGAAGTTTTACGTATTTTTTTTTCTGCAAAGCCTTGGTTAGAACTTGCATTGTAAAAGAGCCCCTACTCCATGTTCATCAATCAAAGGCAGAATTAACAGGTTATCCTTTTTCTTTTTTGTAACATACAAATTTCCTGCAATTCCTATTGCCGCGCCGGCTGCCACATCCCAAGGGAAATGGTTGGAAGATTCGATCCTGCTCCACCCCGTTATGCTTGCGCACACAAATGCAGGAATACCGTAATTTTCCCCATACCGCATATTAAAAAAAACAGCACTGCAAAAAGCCGCAGAAGTATGTCCTGATGGAAAAGATAGTTTGCCGCCATTAGGCCTTGTTGCATTCACAGAATATTTCAACCCTTGAGTTAGGCTTTCTGTCAATGCAAAGGAAGCGCAAAACTGCCAAAATCCGGGCAAATCTTTTTCAATCATCGTGATGCCGATTGCCGTCAAAGGCATTGCGATTTGCAAAACATTCCCCGCATCCTCCAGATAGTCAATAGCGAAAGATGGTACCGATACAATGATTAGAATTACTATCGTTTTTTTAAAATTACTAATAATAGTGCTGCCGGAAGAAAAAACTATACTATTGAAGTTTGAAGTTCGAAATTATTTTGCCGGCGGAATAAATACACACCGGCAAAATAAATTCAAATTTATTGAAGAATTATTAAATCGAGCCTTGTTTTGAAGCTTTTTTTGCTTTTTTTTCCAACCGTTTTTCTTTTAATGACTTTGTCGGTTCTTTTTTTGATTCTTTTTTCTGGTCCTGACTTTTCATACGTTCGGCTCCTTTGGTGAATGTTAATAGGTTGTTTTAAGAAAAATGCTTTTTAAATAATTCTTCGGATAATTTTGCGCCTTCATTTGTTACTATAACGGATTTGGATTTGCTTTTTGGATTGCTGATGAACCCTTTTGCATATAACCTTTCAAGAGACGACCAATCCAATCCCTTCCAAGCCCGCACTCCAGAATCAGAATTAAATGAGGTTAAATGGAGAAGCGCCAACACTGCCTCGTCGACTTTTTCATTGTCGAAGTCCATAGAGGTATCCTTTGTTTATGTCGCTTATCCTTTAATGTATACTATTTTTCACTCCTGAAAAGCAAGAAAAATCCTTCAATTTATTTCTGAAAATAATCGACTATTCCAATCTTGCATTACCGGCTGAAAACCTAACGAATTTAAATCTTCGCACAATTGCGCAAGCGAACGGGAATCCGCAATTTCAAATTGGGTAGCTTTCGAACTTTTTTCACCGTGACCGCCAACGGACGTTGACACTCCGGCCGACATCTTGGTAACGCCAAGACAGGCTATGGCATCACGGAATTCTTTTGATTCTCTCGTCGATATCGTAATACCGCAGCGAGGAAGGAATAATCTAATGGCAAGTAATATCTGCACAAACATTCTATCGGAGACCGGAAATTTCGGAGAAAACTGGGAAACCATGGGGCGAATACGCGGCAACGACATCGCTATTTCAGCGCCATTGAATTTTGATTGCAGGTATTCTGCATGCAATCCCGCAAAAAATGCTTCTGAAACAGGATCGTTAAGACCTAACAAAGTTCCTACGGTCAAAGAACGAATTTTTTCGGTCCCGGCTCGCTCCGGCGCTTCGAGTCGGAACAAAAAATCATCCTTGGGTCCACCTTTGTGCAAATCGTGATAGAGCTTTTCATTATAGGTTTCCTGAAATATAGTGAGTCCGTGGATACCTACTTTTATCAAGGCAGCATATTCCGATTGTTTCATTGGATACATCTCGATACTTACGGTCGCACAATTTTGTCGAATTATTTCTATAGCCTCACGAATAAAATCAAAAGAAGCCTTTTTTCTCGATTCACCGGTAAGAACCAGCACGTTTCGCATTCCCGTTTTTGCAATTGCCAACGATTCTGATTTTATTTCATCTATCGTTAATTGTATACGATCGATTCCGTGTTGCCGTGCAAACGAGCAATAAGGACATACATTTTCACAAAAATTCGAGATGTATAGCGGCGTAAATAGAAACATCACTTTTCCGAATTGTCGACGAGTAATTTGTGATGCTTTTTGCGCCATTTGCTCGATGAATTCGGCTGCTTGGGGAGTCAATAACGCTAAAAAATCTTCAGGGGATAAACGGTCTTTATCGAGAATCGATTGAACCTTCTGAAATGTCACTTGAGCGGAAAATTCGCTGAAATTAAATTCGTCGTATTTGTTCAAAGTATTGTAAAATGACATATACTTTAACGGAGGAAACCGGTCAGAGGCGAGGATGCTCTTGCGATACGCGATACTGAACCCGGACCGGCTAAAAATGCTTTTCTTCCGGCTTTGACAGCCATTGCAAAAGCTTCTGCCATGGCAACTGGATCGTCACTCGACGCAATAGCAGTGTTGAGCAACACCGCCGATGCCCCGATTTCCATAGCATGAGCGGCATGAGACGGAAGCCCGATTCCTGCATCGACAATGACGGGAACCGTTAATTCGCTTATAAGAATTTCAATCAGTTCTTTGGTTTTTAGTCCTCTGTTCGATCCAATAGGTGCCCCTAAAGGCATGATTGCAGCCGCACCAACGTCCTCAAGTTTTTTCGCTGTGGACAAATCGGGCGACATATAGGGCAAAACGATAAAACCCTCTTTCACGAGGATTTCCGATGCACGCAGTGTTTCAAGATTATCGGGAAGTAAATATTTCTGATCGTTTATAACCTCAATTTTTATCCATTCACCGCATCCCATGGAGCGGGATAATCTCGCCAATCGAACCGCTTCTTCGGCTGTTCGGGCACCGGAAGTATTGGGCAACAAGATTTTATCTTTAGGAATATGGTTCAATACAGTGGCATTCGGGTTTTCAAAATCAACTCGTCGCAACGCGACGGTGATTATTTCACATTCGGCAGCTTTTACAACATCGCCAATAAGACTTTCATCCCGGTACTTTCCAGACCCCGTGATAAGTCTTGAATGAAAAGAATGCGCTCCAATTGTAAAAGAATCGGTAGAATTATCTAAAGTCAGAATTGATTTTCCAATGCTAGTGAAATACTATTCAATACTGTATTTTCATATCATCCGCCGCCCACAAAATGCAAAATTTCAACAATATCATTGTCATGCAAAATCACCGACGACCAAACCTCTTTCGGAATGATATTTTTATTCAATTCAATTACGACGCGGTTTGGGTCTATTCCGCGTTGATCGAGCATGTCGTAAATTGAAACTCCGGCCTTGAGTTCCAACAAGGTTCCGTTAATTTGAATTGACATTTTACCTGTGCTTACTTACTAGTAAAATCGTAATTATCGGGTTAGGACGGCTCCTGCCCTTTGTAAATTTTGGCCCCCGGTAGGACGGATTGCGTTATCCAGGTATTTCCGCCGATTACCGCGCCTTTGCCAATAACGGTTTTCCCGCCCAAAATGGTTGCATTTGCATAAATGATCACATCATCCTGAATATCCGGATGCCGTTTCAGGCCTCGCTTAGGGTTACCGTTTTTGTCGAATGGAGAAAGTGCGCCGAGAGTCACTCCCTGATACAGGATAACATTTTTCCCTATAGTTGATGTTTCCCCAATAACGACGCCGGTGCCGTGATCGATAAAAAACCCCGGCGCAATCGTAGCGCCAGGATGGATATCGATACCGGTAATCGAATGCGCGTGTTCGGACATAATGCGCGGAATAAACGGGACTTCCAATGTATATAACAAATGAGCAATCCGATAGGTCGTGATCGCTTCAATGCACGGATAACTCAGGATAATTTCTTCCAAACACGAAGCTGCGGGGTCGCCTTTATATGCGGATTTAATATCCAAAAGCAATGTTTCCCGAATTTCCGGCAGCGAATCGATGAGTTGCACCAACGCATGTTCCGCACTATCTTCACAAGTGCAATTTTTGCATTTTTTCCGCCGGCAATGATACGTGAAAATTTCCTCCATTATCTTACCCAATCGGATACTCACGTGACGCAACGTATCGCCGAGAAAAAAATTAATCTCATTCTTTTTGACTTTTTGTTTGCTGTAAAACCCTGGGAAAAGAATCGCATGCAAATCATTTAGGATCTCATAAATATCGGTACGTACAGATAGGTCTAAACCTTCTTCGTCCTTCGTATAGAAACTCGAATTGATGCTTTTCTCAAGTTTATTGACAACAGCAGGAACTTTTTTATTTACAACATCAAACATATCCATGAATGTCTTAAAACCTATCTTTTCAAAGTAATACCAAAATCAGTATTGCGTGCTCTCGTGAACAAATTTAATCCATTGCGAAAAGAACTCGTTCCGATGTGCACGCCAGGTGTTCAACGGATTCTCTAAATCAACATTCGCTGGCTTGTCCACATCTTTTCTACCTAATTTCATGTCGCGATTATATTCATCCACCAATCGGGACGGTTCATATTCCAAGTGACCTAAATGCATTAAAAGCCGCTGATCGGAACTCTCGAAAATGAGATAGCCGGTTCCCTTGGCATGAGCGAGCAAATTGATTTTACCTTTGTCTCTTTCCTGTTCCAAAACATCGTCCGGAATGCCGGAATGCCTGCTTTGCGGACACCAGAACACATCGTCCATGTCGCCGGTTATTCTGTGATCGCGATTCAGGTTTTTCGTTTCAAAAACACCAAAAACCTTTTTGGGCAATACCGTCTTTTCTATTCCTAAAAACTTCGCAAGCGCTAATGCTCCCCAACACAATCCGAGCGTGGATGATATATTGCGTTGTGCATATTTCAAAATCCGCATGATTTCTTCCCAATAAGTAACTTGCTCAAAAGGAATTTCCTCGACCGGAGCGCCGGTAACGATGAGTCCGTCGAGCTTATTCCTGCTTACTGCATCCTCAAACGGCACATAGAGCTTTTCCAGATGCGACTGGTCGGTACTGGTGTATTTATGCGTTTGCAATCGTATCCAAACCGGATCGATTTGCAAAACAGACCTGCCTAAGGGATGCAGAAGGCTGAACTCATACGTTTCCGCCTGGGGCATTATATTGAGAATGCCTATGCGCAATGCTCGAATATCTTCTGTAATTGCTTGCTCATGGTCAACACAAAGTACGCGCCTCTTCTCAAGCAAAGCCTTCGCATGATAGTCTTTCGGCAATACAATTGTCATTCAATTTTCCTTTTAATTGGGTAAGACGCACGATACAAACCAGAAACGATAAACCGTATTTATCATTCTGGTTTTAAAAATACTATTTCCTGACCTTAAATTCATGTTTCTTATGCAATCCCAATAATTTAAGCATCTCATCATCCGATTCGACACTGTCCCCTTTAGTAGTAAGATAATCACCGGATATATATCCATTGGCCCCTGCAAAAAAAATCATATTCTGCAATTTCCCAAGATTTGCCTCCCTGCCTCCGCAAACTTTTATGGTTTTATCCGGATGAGCCAGTCGAAACATTGCAACAATTTTTAAAAACTCCATCGGCGTTTCCTTGGGAGGTGAGACTTTGGTCCCGGGAATGGCATTTAAAAAATTGATGGGAATAGTATCAACATCGAGCAATTTCAACTCATTGCATAAAGCCTTTCTATCGGCCCAGGTTTCACCCATACCGAAAATGCCGCCGCTGCAGACAGACAAACCCGCTTTCTTGGCCGCTTTGACTGTATTGATTCGATCTTCATATTCATGAGTTGAAACAATTTTCTTATAGAATAGCCGACTCGTTTCAAGATTATGATTATAACAGACAACCCCGGATTCTTTCAGGAGCCTGAATTCATCTTCTGTCAATATGCCTAGTGATGCATGGAGCTCACCATGGCATTGCTGTAAAGCCTTTGAAACTTTTTGTAATTCCGCACTTTCCAATCTCCTGCCGCTTGATACTACACAAAATGTCAGGTCTTTTTCAAGAGCAGCCTTGTTCGACTCGATGATTTCCTTTTCCAAGACCAAATCCTTAACAGCGACAGCTGCATTGTTATGGGAAGATTGGGCGCAAAAAGTACAATCTTCACTACAACCGCCGGATTTTATATTGAGCAAAGCGCATGGGTCAACTGAATTTTTAGATTTTGTTCTTCGAACCATATCTGCGGCGGCAAATAAAAGCAGCAATTCGCTTTCGGGCCAGGCGATAATTTCATCAAGATCCGAATCGGAAATTTCGTTATTAATTGATTTACGATATAAATCCTGAGCTTTTTCAAAAGGAGTCATTTAACAATATTCTTTCTGAATGTGTTATTTTTAAAAATAATTCCTAATATTCGAATATGTCCGCTAAATATTCATTAAAAAAACAACTGAACTAAACTGTTTGAAATCCATTGTATCTGCAAATTGTTATGCATAAAGAAGATTTGGAATCCCGAGGATGGCAATTGCCAATCACGGCTTTCACAACTCATTTGAGGTCCGGCATGAACAAGACATTTTTCTGGTTATCGCATCATTTATGTATTGGGGAGACATAGTTTTTTGACAGTGCAGCCGGGAATTTGCTCCCGGTCCACCCGGCAGGATTCTTGGAGATATCATTATTTGACTAAACTCTAAATTTACCAATAGTAACCTGCATTTTATTGGCGATTTCTGCAAGAGCTTTTGCATCATTTTCCGTATGAAGGGCATTTTCTGATGTTTTTCCCGATATTTCGTGAAGGTTTTTTACATTTGATGAAACTTCGCCAATACCAAGAGAAAAATCCTGAACACTTTGCGCAACATCTTTCGCCGCTTCGCTGGCACCGCCAACGCTTTTCGCAATTTCGCCGGTGGTCTTGGACTGCACTTCAACAGCCGAGGCAATAGTTCGGGATATTTGAAGTACATCGTTGATGACTTTTGTTATAGTTTCGATGGCATTTACCGACAGGTCTGTGTTTCCCCGCATTTCGGCAACATTTTTTGCAATTTCCTCAGTTGCTTTTGATGTCTGGCGGGCAAGAGCCTTTACCTCATTGGCAACAACGGCAAAGCCTTTACCAGCATCTCCGGCAGAGGCGGCCTCGATCGTTGCATTCAATGCCAAAAGATTGGTTTGATCGGCAATAGCAGATATTGTATCCAAAATTTTTCCGATGTTTTTTGCGGATGTTTCAAGGCGAATAATCATTTCTTTGGTCTTTTTCGCCTCTTCATCAGCTCTTGTCGCAATCCGTGATTCATTAGAGCATTGTTGTGCAACGTCATTGAATGAGGCGTTTATTTGTTCGATAGATGTTGAGACATTTTTCACCAATTCAGACATGCTTGCTGTTGAGAAAGAAATATTGTTGACAGTTGCCGTTGATTCATTCGCCTTTGAAGCCACTACTATTGAACGCCTGCTTAAATCTTCGGCACTTACAGTAAGGACCTGTGAAATAGATAACAGATTTTTTGAAGACCCGGTAAGGTTATTGGAATAATTGCTTATGTCTTTTATCATACTTGACAAAGAATCTATTGTAGCATTAATTGCGTTACCAATTGCCCCAATTTCGTCGTGGGAGGTAAAATTGCATCTGCTTGAAAAATTGCCCTTTCCCATATCCATGAGTATTTTCTTTACTTTTCCGATGGGCTTTCTTACCCATTTATTCAAAACAACATAGATGAGAATAGCCAAAAGCGAAAAAACAACAATAAGAGTAATAATTTCCAGAACCAGATTCACCGTTTTGGCATTCTGTACTTTTGCAAGTGAGAATTTAAGGTAAATAATCGCCCCCAATTCACCAGGCTTCATTTCATCATGACACTGAACGCACATTGATTTCACCCTGCCTGGCAGAAAAACTTCACCGGACGATTTTCCGAAAACAATAATCGGATCATCTGATTTAATAACCTTTGTCCGGTCTTCCCCGGTAAACAATACATCATCAATTTTATCACCAGTATGAATTTTGCTTTTAAAATCCTTATTGAATAATGCGATTTTTTCAATATTTGTCTCATTGTTTTTATTTGCATCGATTGATTTTAAAAAGTCTTTCAGCTCGTCCATTTGCCCGCCTTCAACAAATCGCTGAATCAATTTCGTTGTGGTAAGCACGTCGGACTTTACAACGTCACGCGTATTATCGTCAACAAAACGATCTTGCACCACTGACGATGTGACAAGAAAAACACATGAAACAGGGAGAATTGCCAAAAGGACTTTTGAAATTAACTGCATGCTCCTCCAATCAAAGCAATTTTAATTTACAAAAGCATATGCTGTACATCTCAATTTTACATCAATGATTATGTTATGATTTTCACATTTCATCAATAGCCATTTAGTCAACAAATAATCATAGAATGAGTAATGTAATAACAATGTAACAACAAAATCAATATTCACATGCTTCACTTCTTAAAAACACAGTGTGGTTCTGCAAAATTCTAATGTGCACTATTTAAGGCAAAATCTTTTTTCATTAACTCATGGCTATAATTTTTAAGCCTTAAATCAAGAAGTTATGAAAAAGTCTGCTTACCGCTTATATATTGTAATTAATTATTATATTTTATAAAATATATATTACCTTATTTAATTAAATATCATGATGTTATATTTTAATATGTATACTTTTTTAATTTTTTTTTAAAATTTTCAATGCAGCTATTTTATTTTTCCGTATATTTAACATTGAAGATATTGTTAGTTTTCATTGAGACTTTTATATTACAAGAACAAGTGTTTTAACCGCTTAAACATTCGGGGAGGGGAACATGACTAACAAGCAAATCCTAGCTATTTCGGGATTTATTAGCCTTGTTTTCATTATTTCATCGTACGCCATTGATGTCACCATTCTTCCCGACTCAATAAGGCAAACAGTCGATGGTGCCGGCCATTGCCACGAAGGCGACAGAATGAATGGTGATAATTATATTATCGACAGCAAAATCCAGCAGATGATTGACAATCACATACAAATATTTCGAGATATGTTTCCAAATCGTAGCTGGGAGCCAAACAATGATAACAATGACCCCTTTGCAATAAATATGGCTGGATTCGCCACAAACGATGCACGATGTACAAACTGTTTGCAACGATTAAAAAAAATGCAGGATCTCGGTGTTTACACTATTCTCGGCGTCTGGGACTTGCCCACCTGGATGAAAAGTGGAAATACCATTGGCAACATGGATGAAGCAGTTGAGACACTTGTTTCGTTTCTGTTATATGGAAAACAGAAATACAATCTGGATGTGGATTATGTTGATTTTAACGAATCAGGAACCGGCGTAAACATTAAATTATCCACTGCCCAATATGCCGATTTTATCAAACGATTTGCCGTTCAATGCCAAAAAAACGGGCTAAAGACAAGAGCGAGCATTGCGAGCTGCCTCGTGTACGAACAATCGTATATTCAAGGTATATGGGCCGACACCGCAGCGAGATCTGCTGGCGGCTACCCTACATTTCATTCCTATGAATGGCCATACGGATCAACAGACTTTACAAACTGGGGTGATTTTAGGAAAACAATAAATAAAAATCTTTGGTGTACCGAAACAGACTATGATTGGGCGTACTATAACAATTCGGATAGAAACACCTGGGTGGGAGCACGGGAACAAGCTCGGAATTACTGGTCGTGCTATTACCTTGCACGGGCGTCGACCACAGCCGGTTGGTATTGGTATCCCGATCTACCGTCCGGTAAAGTAGTTATATCGTATATGCAGCAATTTGACCATGGCGGGCAAATCATGGAATGCACGCAAACGTCGACGCTAATGACAATTGCATATAAACATCCTGTAAACGGGAAGTTTGTTCTTATCGTGCTAAACACTGCAACGAGCGAACAGGATGTAACATTTATTAATGTGCCTAATAATGCAACATTTACTTTGACACGTACCGCTAATAATGGCGACAGGGCTAAATCTATCGGCTCATCAGCTTCGGCCGGAACTCGTTTTACCGTCCCGATTCTCGCTGAAAGTTTCAACACGTTTGTGTATTCCGGTCCGGTTCAAATTGCAGACAGAAACGTTTTTTCCAGCAAATCCATGATCGGAAGCAGATTTATTATATCCGTGCGAAACAGAATGATCGATATTTCATCTAAGTACATGTCTGAGGCACGCGTTAAAGTGGTTACTTTATCCGGGCAAATCATTGAGACAGGAAATATTTCTTCTTCGTCATCCGGGTTTCTTACGCGCGCAATCCCGGCTGGAGTATATTGTTTGAAAATCGAAGATGCATCCGGCATTATGACGAGCAGAGTACTAATCAAATAATGGTAAAAGGAAACAATGTAAATGAAAAAGGCTAATCGTTATATATTTTTATCATTAATCATTATGGCCTGGGCGGCCCCAACTCTCGCGCAAATTTCTCATGGAGACACTCTCCTCGCAAGAAAATTCGTTCGGCGTTCCCATTCCGGTGGCGGCATAACTCTTCCCTATGCCTATTCTTGCCCATTCGGCACCCCATTATCGTTTGATCCGGCATGGTACA
>JBBIGR010000065.1:0-18904 GCA_037447435.1 Fibrobacteria bacterium | reverse complement strand
GGCATACGACATACGAATACAAAAGCGATTACGATATTCTGGTTGTGCCCAAAGACCCGCGGGATGCTTACCGGCGGGGGACGGAAGACAAATTCGGATCCCAAATTGCCAAGGCCCATGCGAGCAAAACCTGGGTAAATATCATCCTGCACGATATCGACTTTTTAAATAATAAAATCGAATTTGGCGAATATTTCTTTGCCGATATTTATAAGCAAGGCATCATACTTTTCGATTCGGGCAAAACAAAGCTTGCAAAACCGAGGAAGCTTAGTCCCGCGGAACGAAAGAAAGTTGCGATAGAAGATTATAAAATGTGGATTATTAATGAAACGGATTTTTTTGATAATTTTAAATTTAAATTATCGAAAAATCGATATAAGAATGCAGCATTCCAACTTCATCAAGCCACTGAAGCTTTATATTCCACCATTCTGCTCGTTTACACGCACTACAAACCCAAAATCCATGACTTAGAAAAATTGGGCAAACAGGTAAATGCGCTTGATCCCGATTTCTTAAAAGTCATTCCAAACTCTACGCCCGAAGAAAAACGTCTTTTCGAACTTCTCAAAAAAGCCTACATCGACGCCCGTTACAAAAAAGGCTACAAAATCACCCGCAAAGAACTTCAATATTTGGGCGATAAGGTGAAAAAACTGGAGAATCTGACAAAAACGAAGTGCAAAGAGAAGATTGAGAGCTTCTTACCCGTGCATTCGTGAGTCTCAGGCAACGAGTTTGTTATCCTGTCCGATGACTTGTTTTTTTTTCTAACCGTTGGCAGTTTTTATTTTACCCGGTGGTTGAGGTTCTCGAAGCCACCGGCAGGGAACCCTCGAAGCTACCCAAAATGCAATACCGATTTTTTTATGAAGAAAATCGGTCATGCAATGACATTAAAAATTTGAAAGGGAACAAATATCATCACGCAAGCGTATAAAATTTCTCGGGAATGCGAAAACGTACCTTGCAGGGCCATAAAAAAAATGTAGAAGGTCAAACAGTACCTTGCACGGCCAGCTCATTATTGCGGATAAGAATGCAAGACCTTGTTTGGACAATTCCATTATTGGAGTTGCGAAAACAAGGTCTCGCACGGCCATTTCATTATTGGAGTTGCGAATTCAGTACCTTGTTTGACGAACTGCATTATTGCGGATAAGAAAACAGTACCTCGCAGGACCATAAAAAATTCTGTGGAGTCAAAAACAGACCTTGCAAGGGCGTCAAAAATTTTGCGGAGTAGAAAACAAACCTTGCAAGGCTATAAAAAAATCTGCGGAGTAAAAAACGGACATCGTAAGGGTATCAAAAACTTTGTGAAGTTAAAAACAGACCTCGCAAGAGTATCAAAAATTATGTGGACTAAAAAACGGAACTTGCAAGCGTAGGGATAAGGGCTAGGCTATCTTCTCCAAAAACATTTCCACCATTTCGATACTTACGTTCGGAACTTCTTCGATGTGAATTTTGTTTTTGGTTTTAAAAAACGAATAAAGCCTTTTATCTTTAACTGTTTTATCAACCAATTCGATTTCGATGTCCGATTTCGCGGATAATTTCATCAAATTCGCCAAACGGCTTAATCGAAACGCGGTGATGAGTTCTTTTGTCGATAGGGAACCGTACCAGGGAAAAGCTGAACTGCCATTACAGGTACAACTTTGCTTGGAATTAAACAAATTTAAATCCTTAAAATCCGCAATCCCGGGAATCGCGTAAAACATGGAAATACCGATTTGCGTCGGCAGTTTAAATAAATAGGCTAAAATATCGGTCACGCTTTCCAATGAATCTCCGTTGAGTCCGCAAATAAAGTACGACAAAACTGGAATGTTCTTTGACGCAATATGCCGGACCAATGATTCAAAATGGAACAGATGTCCTTTTCTGTTTTGTTTTTCAAGCACTGTTTCGTCAATGGATCCGATGGTGAAATTGAAACTTTTAAATCCCAGATCGATTAACGCATCCGCATTCTCTTTCGAAAGCAGCATATAGTCGAGACCGTTTTCCGCTAAAAACGAAACGTCCGGTATTTGATTTTTGAAAATTCGAATGACTTTCAAAAAATATTCAATGTCAAAAAGAAGGTTGTCATCCTCGAAATTGATCAAATTCCGCTTGTTTTGATCGATCGAAACACTTTTTACCATTACGGAAACGCGCTCTATGCTTGCTAATCGCAAGCCTTTTCCATGAGTGAGATCATTGGAACAAAACGAACAATTCCTATTGCAGCCTCTGCTTATCGACACGGAATGGATTGTTGTTTTCTTCGTTTCCAAAACCTTTGAAATAGCGGGAATTATTTCATTGGATTGCGTATGGGCCGCTTTTACAAACGATTGATTTTTAACAGAATCCTTATAGGCAAGCCCGGGAATGGTATTCATGGGCAAATTGTTTTTGAGCGCATCGATAAATGCCGGAACAACGATTTCCGCTTCGCCGTCTATTACAAAGTCAACACCTTCATTTTCAACAAAATAAAGCGGGTTGCAGCTAACGCCTGCTCCGCCGATTATTGTAAGAATAGAACCGTTCAATCTTTTTATATCCGTTGCCAAATCAAGCGCTTCCTTTGCATATGAAAACGCAAAACAACTAATAAAACATAATTGTGGTCGCAAGGAAACAATTTCTTTTGCGCACGACAACGAATCTTTGCCAAATCTTTGAAATTTGGTGAAATAGGATGTTTTGCCGGTTTCATTAGGGAACAGAAACGGATTTAAATAGCGAATATCATTCGGTAAATCAATGTTTTGAGACGATTTATAACGCAATGGAAAGTTTATAATTTCATTATCTATGTCACAAGAAGCCAAAATCTTAGATAAAACATGAGGACCTAAAGCGGAAAAACGATGCGGGGTAAAATAAAAATCACAAACAGAAGGTATGGCTATTGTTGCATGCATTCTCTTTGAATCGGATGTTGTAACCGCCATATTTTTGCGTATTTGCGAATCCATATTTTTGCAGCTGTGTTTTCATCGATTCTCTTTCCAATAACTTTGGAAAGATAGAGTTGATATTTTTCAATTTCTATGATCTGAACTTCATTATCCATTTTCATATGTACCGGCTTTTCTCTAAATATAGATCCTTATTATTATTTTCGGCATATTTGAACTAAGAAATAAATAAAAAATGGCAGAAATTAAATTCCGACATTGAAAAATCCTCATAAAAACGCTATAATAAGATAGAGTTTAAAAAGGGAGGCGAGTTGGAACCTAGCGGGAAGCGATTGTTGCAGCAAATGATATTATTGGAGAGAAAAGTCGGATTACTCTATTCAAAATTTTCCGACCAATTTCCCGGTGAATGCAGATTTTGGAAAACGTTGGCCAGTGAAGAAGCAAACCATGCGGCCATGTTGGAAACATTGCTCGAATACATTATTGAGTCTCCGGAATTATCCGCTCTTTTACTTGCAACAAAAGAAGAAACGGTTTCCGCAATCAATGATCAATTGGAAAAAATCATCACCAATGTTGGAAATATAACTTCAAGGGAAGATGCATTATTGATAGCGCTTCAAATCGAACAGTCGGCAGGTGAAACTCATTATCAGGAAACTGCGGAAATGGAAAATTCAAGCGTTGATTTTTCCGTTTTTCAACAACTCAATTCGGCAGATCGCGATCATGCGAAGCGAATTTCGGAACGGATAGCAAACCTGGCCTATTAATTTGTAACGACGAAATAGTTGGCTATTCCGGGTGAATTCGAATCCCGAAGATGTTTACTTCTTCAAATATTTTTCAAGCATTTCGGCCAATTCAACGGTTTTAAAAGGTTTACAAATGCTTGCGGTGAACCCGTAAGCGCCCGGATTTGCCATGACCGGATCATCGGCATACCCGCTCATGACGAAAATCGGAATTTCGGCATCTATTTTTCTCAGCTCAGTAACGGTTTCTTTGCCGCCTTTTCCTCCGGGTATCGTAAGATCGAGGATCATACCCGAACAAATGCGATTTGCATTTTTTTCCGCTAGGAAATAATCTATCGTATCTTTGCCGTTTTCCATTAAAACTACCGAATATCCAAACGATCCGAGCATGACGCTTATCGCATCCCGTATTACCGGTTCATCATCCATAATAAGAAATGTGCCGGCCCCTTTATGGCGTAAAACAGTATCGATTTTCGTCGATGATATGTCTTCCTCGGAAGCGGGGAGAAAAATATGGAACGTGCTGCCGATGCCGGGTTCGGATTCGACTTCAATGTAACCGCCATGACGACTGATAATGGAGTAGGAAGTTGTCAAACCCAGTCCGTGGCCTTTTGTTTTTGTCGTAAAAAACGGATCGAAAATGAGCGGCAATATTTGTTGAGGAATTCCGATGCCATGGTCTTTGAAGGATAGTTTGATATAATGCCCGGCAGCCATGGGAACGGTATTTTTAGGCTCGGTCAAAGTATTGCAAGCCGAGATTTCGATGGTCCCGCCGCTCGGCATTGCCTGTATCGCGTTGATCACGATATTGTCGATAACTTGACTTATTTGATTTTTGTCTATATCGCAACGCCAAAGATCCGCGGGGATGTTAAACATACAGGAGACGTTGGATCCGCTGAGTGCAAACTGGACGGCTTCTTCCAAAAACGGGGACAACGATTCTATTTTACGGATCGGGGAACCGCCTTTTGCGAAAGTCAGTAATTGCATTGTAAGATTTTTCGCCCTGTCCATCGTTATCAACGATTTTGCAAGTAAATTTGCAGTGGTTTCATCTTTGGTAAATGTTTTCGCCAAATCGATATACCCGAAAATCCCTCCGAGCAGGTTGTTGAAATCATGGGCAATGCCGCTGGCCAGAACACCGAGCGATTCGAGCTTTTGCGCTTGATTCAATTGCTGTTCTATTTTTTGCTTCTCTTGCTCCACATGTTTTCGCTCGGTAATGTCTTGAATTGTTCCGCATATTTCGGTCATTTGATGGTTCTTGTCGGTTTTTACCCGGGAAATAGCATGATGATAATGTATTGAAGCATCGGGCCATACGACGCGATATTCGAATTCGACTGCATCACCGGTTAATAATGCTTGTTGCATCATTTCGTTTCCTATGTGTCTATCTTCCGGATGCGTAAATGAACTTGCCGCTGCCAGGCTCATCGGTTCGTTCTTCGGTTTGAGTCCGTACAGTCGGAATAGTTCCTCCGACCACCATGATTGATCTCTACGCGCGTCGTAATGAAAACTGCCTATTCCTGCAAGATGCTGTGCGTCTTTAAGGCGATATTCGCTTTGTTTGAGAGCATTTTCCGAACGTTTTTTTTCCGAAATGTCCTGAACAAATCCGAAAAATGAAAGGTGACCCGTATCCGAATCCAATCGCTCACTAATAGACAAAATAGCATCTATGACGATGCCGTCTTTCCTTTTATATCGATTTTCGAAAACTTTCCAAACACCTTCGGATTGCGTTGTTTCGCTTAACAACATGGGATATCTATTCGGGTCTTCGTAAATTGTATTTGCAATAGACGATTTATTAACAAATCGTATTAAATCTTCTTGAGATGCATACCCGAGCATGGATGAAATTGCAAAATTGACATAAATAAATTTGCCTTGAAGCGTCGATTGAAAAACGCCTATAGGTGCATAATCAAAGATACTCTTTAGTATTTTTGTAGAAATCGATTGGTTTTTATTAATATCATCATTTTGATGCGGCATATGGTATTACCTTTTTATGATACGAAATAATCATATTTTAAAAATTACCGAGAGAAATTGAATGAATCCGAAGCATGAGCGATGGTGTTAAAAGAATATAAATATCGGACATGGAAAACCAAATTATATGGGGAAATATTATAAAATTCTTTTTACTATTTCTATAAAACAGTTCGGAAGAATTTGTTTTATGTTCCTTCTTGACTGGCTTGGACGAAAATGGGATAATTAATCATACAAACCATCGCATTATTATTAATCAATTTTGATCAAATCAAATGTTGAAAACATTTCTTTGAATTTATGACCGTATTTATTTATTATGTATAATGCTATTCGGAATCTTCAACCGCTTTTTGATGCATCTCCAATTCCTGCCTTTGCGATATATAAAAATCACAATGTTATTTTGTGGAACAAGGCGCTAGAGCATTTTTCGGGAATTAAAAAAAAGGAAGTCTTAAACACTTCCGACCATTGGCGCGCCTTTTATCGTCGTAAACGTCCGATGATGGCAGATTTGCATTTAGAAGGAAAGTATGAACAGATTTCGAAATTATACCCCGGACATTTTGTTCGAAAAGATGCGGCTCAAGAATCGTATGTCGGAAAAGCATATCGTTCGAAATTATGCAAGGAAGGCAAATGGTTGAATTTCACTTCTTCTGCAATTAAGGGGGTTGGCGGGAAAATTGATGTTTGCCTTATTACTGTGGAAAATTATGCCAAAAAAGAGAATGAATATAAATACGATCCGGTCCAAAACAAATCCGGAAAATATTATGGACACATTTGGCGGTTCCATGAAAAAGAAAAACACGAAAATGATACTACTTTAAAAACCGGAATCGACAACGTTTTTAAAAATATATTTGAAAATTCAATCGTCGGCATTTACCGGACAACCCCGGACGGCCATTGTCTCAATGCAAATCCGGCCTTTGCAACTATGCTTGGATACGCATCCCCGGACGAAATGATGGCTAGTATTCATGATCTGGCGAAACAATGCTATGTGCAAAAAAAAGATAGAGATAAAATAAAAAAAATTCTTGATAAGAATGATGTCGTGGAATGCTACGAAGCGCAAATGAAAAAGAAAGATGGGGCCAAAATATGGATATCGATAAGTGCAAGTGCGGTACGAGATAAGACGGGGAATATTAATTGTTATATCGGAACAAATGTTGATATTTCAAAACGAAAAAGGATGGAATTTGCTCTGCGCGATAGCGAGATGCGCTTAAGTCAAATTGCCGATACCATTAATGAAGCATTTTGGATTTATGATCCTTTATGCTCGAAATTAATTTATTTCAATAAAGCTTTTTTAAGGCTTTTAAATTTGCTTCCAAACAAAAAAACTATCGGAATAAACAAAATAAAAAACGCAGTTCACCCCGATGATCTTTTCCGGTTAAGCGAGCCGATAAAAAAACTGGAAGAATTTAATTGCGAATTCAGAATAATTCTGAGTGACGGTCAAATTCGTTGGTTCCGTGCCCGCGGTTATCCCAAATCGAATCAAATGGTAGGGACCGCGACAGACATAACCGCCTATAAAAATGCCTCAATGGCAATCGAGCGTCAAAGATTACAATTAATCCAGGCCGACAAAATGGCATCCTTAGGCATCCTTGTATCCGGTGTTGCGCATGAAATAAATAATCCTGCTAGTTTTACATTGTTTAATGCTTCCTTGTTGAAAACCACCTGGGAAGGAGTTTTGCCTATACTCCATTCTTATATGAAAGAAAACGGTGATTTTAATATAGGCGGAATGAATTTTTCGAAAGTTTCGGCTAACGTTTTGCCCCTTATCAATGGAATAAAAGAAGGAGCAGAGCGAATACAACGTATTGTTTCGGTGCTTAAGGATTATGTTCGTCAAGACACGAATGGAAATAAGGAACTTTTAAATATCAACGATGTAGTCCAATCCGCCGTTTCAATACTAAGCACCATGTGTAGAAAACATACAAACAATTTCAGAGTCGAACTTTCCGCTAATGTTTTATCGACAATCGGTAATCATCAGCAACTTGAACAAGTAATAATCAATTTGATACAGAACGCATGCGAGTCATTGACTTCAAGAGATCAATCGATTGTCGTTAGGACTACCGATTCGGTTGGCAAAGGACATATTGCCGTCATTGTTTCCGATCAGGGAAGCGGAATTAAACCTACTGACCTCACTAAAATTACGGCACCGTTTTTTACCACAAAACAGGATTATGGCGGGACAGGTTTGGGGCTATCGGTATCGGATGGGATAGTCAAAGATCATGGCGGTAGATTGTCGTTCGAATCGAATGTGGGAAAAGGC
Source organism: Fibrobacteria bacterium (assembly GCA_037447435.1). Taxonomy (GTDB): domain Bacteria; phylum Fibrobacterota; class Chitinivibrionia; order Chitinivibrionales; family FEN-1185; genus FEN-1185. Next base: position 10,868 of record JBBIGR010000065.1, on the reverse strand, counting down.
ACCATTGTGACATTATTACTCCCGGGAAAGAACAATAAATGAAAGATTTTTATGTGTCAAACAGTAACGTCATCATTGTGGACGACGAAATCAACACTTTGCGTTCAATGGAATTGATTTTAAACTATTCCGGAATAAATAATGTCCAATGCTTCGACGATAGTAATACGGCGAAAGAATTTTTAAAAACTTCCGATATCGATTGTGCGGTTCTTGACATAATGATGCCCAATACGTCCGGAAAGGAATTGCTTTCTTTGTTGAAAAATAAAGATCCCGATGTGCCGGTAATTATGGCAACCGGTCTTCGGGATCTCGACACCGCAATAGAATGCATGAAAATGGGAGCAAATGATTATATACTAAAACCCGTGGAAGAACAAAAATTCATCGCATGCATTAAAAACGCACTAAAAATTCGAAGTTTGCAAAAAGAAAATTCGGGGCTTTGTGAAGGATTGCTCTCTAAAAATCTCAAGAATCCCGCTGCATTCTCCGCATTTGGTCCCGCCGGTTGTATGATGGCGAATATTTTCAAATATATCGAAGCCATCGCGTCAACCGCTCATCCGGTCCTCATCACCGGGGAAACCGGTGTTGGAAAGGAATTGGTCGCACGGTCTATCCACGACGTAAGCGGCGTAAAAGGTGAATTTGTTGCCGTCAATGTTGCAGGTTTGGATGATACCGTTTTTTCCGACTCTTTATTCGGACATGTCAAAGGTGCTTTTACCGGTGCCGATAATTTCCGCAAGGGAATGGTTGAAACAGCCGCCGATGGAACATTGTTTCTCGATGAAATAGGCGATTTGAGTCTTGTCTCGCAAGTTAAACTTCTTCGGCTTTTACAGGAACTTGAATATCGGCCCGTGGGTTCCGATACGACAAAAAGATGCGATGCCAGAATAATTACCGCGACATGCAAACCGTTGGAGTATCTTGCTCACAGCGAACTATTCCGCAAAGACCTGTATTTCCGGCTCTCAACCCATCATATCGCCGTTCCACCTTTACGTGAAAGAAAAGAAGACTTGCCGCAACTGGTACGATCGTTTTTTACGAAGGAATGTGCAAACCAAGGCAAAAAGATACCCGCAATTCCCAAAGAGCTTTTCACATTGCTTAACGCTTATCATTTCCCGGGCAATATTAGAGAACTTCAATCAATGGTTTTTAATGCGGTCAGCGTAATGCAAGGCGGCAAATTGTCTTTATACGCTTTTAAAAATAAAATCGGAATATCGAACAAAGACGGCGATGGGGCCGCTCAAAAAGCCGATATGAAAAATCAAGATGACCTTTTGATATTTCCTAACGAACTTCCAAATCTTAAACATATGGAGGAAATGCTTATTGCCGAGGCAATGAGTCGTACGCAGGGAAATCAGACAATTGCTGCCAACCTCCTCGGTATTACTCGACAGGCGTTGGGCTATCGCTTGAAACATTCCGCAAATTGAATTCGCCGTTCCCTTGCCGTATATAGACAAAACAGATTACATGCGCATTGAATAAATGGAATAAAATAAGTATTTTCATTTATGTTTCGATTAAATCGATTTTTAATAAGCAATATAATAATAACGCAATGAGATGAATATGGATACCTATTGTTTTGTAAGGCCGGAGCATTTAAGCCATCAGGGATTCTTGTTTGGTGGGCAGTTGTTAAAATGGATCGATGAATATGCTTGGCTCGCAGCCGCAAAAGATTTTTCCGGAAGTGTATTGGTAACCAGGGCAATGGATAATATTTTATTTAGAAAAAGAGTTAGTAACGGTGCCATCCTCCGGTTTCATATTCAACCGTGCAAACAAGGAAATACTTCTGTTACGTATAGCGCCGAAGTTTATGCGTCGGATCAATCGACCAAAATTGAAGAGATGGTTTTTTCGACGCATATCGTATTTGTCGCCGTTGATGACCAGGGAAATAAAATGAATTTGCCAAAGTTAATTATCGGTGATGAAAATTCCAGGAAAATTCCCTAAACAATGCAGAGTTGAGTCCTTAATCGACCATAATTAAATACATTTTAATAAATTGCTAAAACCTCATTGCGTACCCAACTTTAACTTCTATTGATTAACATCCCTGCAAAATTCCTTGCGCATGCAAATTTATTTGCTTTGCAACAACTAACCCCGATTCAATAGGTTACCCGCAGATTATTAATTGTCAGCAAAGAAATTTGCCTATCGGCTTACTCCGGTAATTAATCAAAAACAGATTCATAAGTATGCTAAACGCAATATCTTAGGCGATGTGATTAAAGATCGGCATGAGAATTGAACTATTAACCGTAGCACAGAATAAAAAAGTGCGGAAGTTGGATTATACTATGTCTATGCGAATTGTTGTTGCTGAAGATGAATTTCAAATGCGTACGAGCCTGATAACTGCTTTGGAATGGAAAGGATATCAGGTTTTTCCGGCGGAAAACGGTGAAAAAGCTTTGCATACGATCACGTTAATGAGTCATGGCAGGCAAAATGCCGATTTGCTTATATGCGATATTCAAATGCCGAAAATGAACGGGGAAGAACTTATCCGAAAGTTGCATGAACTTGAATACGATATTCCGATAATTGCCATTACGGGTTATGGCGAACGCGATTTATTGATTCGACTCATGAGATTGGGCTGTACCGATTTTATAGACAAACCTTTTACCCCACAAATACTGGAAGAAAGAGTACGTTTGCTATTTGACAAATCTCAAAATTCAATTCTTGAAAAAACGCGCAAACGAGATCTGCTTGCGATAAATGAAAAATCGAGATCGCTCGTTCATGATTTAAATAACATACTCAGCGGCACATTAGGATTTGCCGATATGGCGCTTGAAGAGCTCGAAAGCACCCATAGTGCGCATCAAAAGATAAAGAAAGTATATGCAACTGCAAAATTGGCGGCTGAAATTTGCCAGAACTTGCTGGAACTGAAACCCGGCGAATCAAATACGTCTAAAATTCAAACCGAGATACGGTCCATAGTCGAGCGGATATGCGCGGTATTGATGGAAATTGCGCCAAAATCAATACATATCGAAACTTCGATGCCTAATTTTCCGGTCTGGCTTTATGCCGACAGTGAAAGGATACAACAAGCATTACTAAATTTAGGAATAAATGCCGTTGATGCTATGAATGGCAAAGGAAATTTGAAATTTACAGTGTCTATCTTGGATGAATTTCGTCCGGATTATGCCAAACCCGAAAAATGCGTTTGCATTTGCGTTTCCGATAATGGTCCGGGCATATCTCCGGAAAACAGTAACAGGCTGTTTAATGAAAAATTTACAACTAAGGAAAATGGTCACGGTTTCGGTTTGCTTATAGTCAAGGAAATAATCGACGAACATAGCGGATGGATTACCGTAAACAGTAAAGAAAATCTTAAAACGGAATTCAATTTGTTTTTTCCGGCGATTCGTAAGGAATGAAACTATCGTCATACAACTTGTTCAGGGAGGTCATGTATGTTGAAGAATGTGAAAATCGGAACAAAATTAATAGCAAGCTTCATACTAATGGGATGTTTGTGCATGGCAATAAGCGTAATTTCAATTATAAACATGAATCAAATGAATAAAGCGGATATAAAATTATATGAAAAAGCAACCGCTCCAATGGGTGATTTCGTGACGATTTCATCGTCTTTCCTTCAAGCGCGGATTATTCTCCTCGACATCATTCGTACGAAGGACATATCCGAAATAAAAAACAAAATGTCTGCGCTTAACGATTTGATTACGGTCGTAGGAAAAAGCGCGGACAATGTTGAAAAATCCATTGTTACGGATGAAGGCAGAAAAACATTTGAAGAATTTGTAAACGCGAGAAAACAATTTAAAATAACTATGGACCAAATTCCGGCGTTCGCTTTGCAACATAAAACAGCTGAGGCTTATTCGCTGATCGACGGATCTTCTGAAATTGCCGCTCAGGCGGAACAAAAAGCGATTGAGCGGTTGGTTGAGTTGAAAATTAATGTTGCAAAAAATTTGGCAACTCAGAACCAGGAACTGTCGAAGAAATGCTCATTTTTTATCATCGTATGCTTGGTGATTGGACTGCTGATGGTTTTTTTGGTTGCGATTGTATTAGTGCGTTCAATTACGATTCCATTAAAAATGATGGCTGAAACAGCGGGCAAAATTGCAAACGGAGACCTTGACGATAAAATCGAATTCACGTCCAAAGATGAAATCGGTTTGCTTGCCGATTCGTTCAGATCCATGATCGATTCCTTGAATAAGGTAATGCGTGAAACGCAATCGATCGTTCAGGAAGCAGGAAACGGCAAAATAGATAAACGGGCAAATCCGGATACGTACAAGGGAGCCTACAGGCATTTGGTATCGGATGTTAATTTCCTTATGGACTCTATTTCAAAGCCGATCAACGATGTGATGCATTCACTCGAATGCCTTTCCAACAACGACATATCTGCCAAGATTTCTTGTGAATATCCGGGTATTTGGAATGAAATTAAATCGTCCGTGAATACGACAATTCAAAGAATAGAACACATTATAATCATTGTTAATAAAGTCAGCAGAGGCGATATAGAAGAATTGGACTCTTTGAAAAAGGTCGGCAAACGCTGCCCCAACGATGAACTTTTGCCTGCATTTGTAAGAATGATGGAAGCGATTAAGTCAATTACCGACGAAATTAATAAACTCGCCGTAGCTGCAATAGACGGCAAACTTGAAATTAGAGCAGATTCGGAAAAACATCTGGGTGATTTCAAAAAAATTGTAATCAGTTTGAATGAAACGCTGGATTCAATTTTGATTCCAATTAAAGAGGCGATGATAACGTTGGAAAAAATAGCCGCAAGAGACTTAACCGTTCGAGTCGACGGGAATTATAAAGGTGATCATGCGAAGCTTAAAAATTCGGTCAATTTGACGGCAGGAAATCTCGATCAGGCTTTGACTCAGGTTTCGAATGCCACGGAACAGGTATCCACGGCAAGCCAACAAATTTCCAGCGGAAGCCAATCTCTTGCGCAAGGAACAAACGAACAGGCGTCGAGCCTCGAAGAGGTTTCCAGTAGTCTCGAAGAAATGTCGTCGATGACCAAACAGAATGCCGATAATGCCAATCAAGCAAAACTTCTTGCAAGTGAAGCCAATAACAATACCGTTCAAGGTAAACAGGCTATGAACAAAATGTCGGAAGCGATAAACAAAATTAAAGATTCGTCAAATAAAACCGCTAAAATCGTCAAAACAATTGACGAAATTGCAATGCAGACAAATTTGCTTGCCCTTAACGCCGCCGTCGAGGCTGCCCGAGCAGGTGAAGCAGGACGGGGATTTGCAGTTGTTGCAGAGGAAGTAAGGAATCTGGCCCAACGCAGTGCGCAGGCTGCCAAAAATACGGCGGATATGATATCGGAATCGGTGAAAAATGCAGAGGATGGCGTTAATATCGCAGATGACGTATCAAAATCATTTGAATGCATTTCGGAGAGTAATGCAAAAGTAAATGATTTAATCCAAGAAATTGCCGCAGCCGGCAATGAACAGGCCCAAGGAATCGATCAGGTCAATTCCGCCGTGGCTCAAATGGATAAGGTTACACAGCAGAATGCTGCAAACAGTGAAGAGTCGGCAAGTGCCGCGGAGGAATTGAGTTCTCAGGCTGAAGAACTACAAAATATGGTGAGTCAATTTGTCCTGACTCAATCAATTCCTTCTGCCGGAAATAAAGAAAAAAGCATTACTACGGCGAATGCGGATTCACAGAAATGCAATAACTCGAAATTGGAAAATCATATCAAGCAAAATAAAAGGATGTTTTCCAAGGTCCTTCCGGCGCAACGCAAATCCGATTTGCGGGTTAATGCCGAAGAAATAATTCCATTTGAAGATGAATCCGTACTGAAAGAATTTTAGAACTAAATAAAAGACAAAGAATAAATATATGAATGATCTGGAAATTAATGATCGGGACAATAGCGTCCACAAAAAATCGACAATAGCTGTTGCGAGCTGGCTATATGGAGCGATTAAAAGAAATTGTGATTCTGCCGAGGATACTTTTGTTTTGGATTCCATTGAAAAATGGCTGCGTTTTCAAATCCAAAACGATGATACATTGCTCCTATCGCAATTGACTTGCATTGAATGCAATTATTCATGGAATGCGGCAATGGCAAAACCGTTTTCGGATAAAATCATATGTCCCGCATGCGGAATTGCTAATCTGATTTATGTTTTTCCTAATTGCTAAGCCGTACTTTCTCTCCAAAAAAAAAGAGATTGTTTTCAATGAAAAAAAGGGTGATCGTAGCGGATGATTCTATCGAGTGCAGAGAATATCTTTGCCACATTCTTGATAAAATAGGATTTGAAACATTTCCCGTGGAAAATGGTCATTTGGCTTTAACTGTTTTTAAAATTAATGGTGCCGACCTATTGATTACGGACATGGTAAAGCCCATTTTTCGCGATCAATTTGAAAAATGCGTACAGTCATTTTTTGGGGGTCGATTCATGGCATTGAAGAAATCGCCTTAAAACATATCGGCTTCAGGTTTTGCCGGATTCTTGACAATAACGAATGCCGAACGTACGGTTTTCGCAAGCGAATCGGCTGTGCCGCTGCCCCAATAATGAAGGAAAATTATGCGCGGGTTTTCGGAAAGCATATGATTGTGGATCGCGACGATATCGATTCCGCCGGCACGTAAAGCCCGTATCACGGGATTAACTTCTTTTGTCGTCATTGCAATATCGCCGCCGACATGCGACTTTTCGTTGGTGCCGAAGAACCCTGCCCACGAATTAAGACCCATGCTCGAAGTGATATCCACATTCATGTATTTTACTCCTTTGCGGCCGATCACAATTTTAAAGAACCCGTTGCCGGCTTGCCCGGGACTGCCGATTATTTCCTCAATATGTTTCGTATCAAGCAATAATTCCGATGTCGTGATTGACGGTTTGGGAGGAATAGGAGTACCGGTTATTGCAAGAGCGTTTTTAAGAGTTTTAGCCAGAGAATCGGCTTTGCCGGTGGCGGAAATATGCATGAACATTATGCGCGGTTTCTCGCCAAGATAATGATTATGTAAACCCGTTATCATGATGCCGCCTTTTTGAATTTCGGAAATAAAAGGATTGATTTCATTTTCCAAAAGGACGAAATCGCCCATGACCATTGCCTGGCTTCCTCGTTCTTTCCATGCCGACCACGAAACGAAAGCCATGCCGCAAGGGATTTCATCGGTCCCGATCGTTACCTTTAAATCCGTTCGAGGAAAGCGCAACACAAGCGCACCATCCGGCATTTGCCCCTTGACGCTCAGGATATTTTCTACCTGCTGAAGGGTAGGAGGTATGGAAGCCGTATCTTTGCCGTTCATCGCAAATACGATAATGAGAATTGTCATAAACGAGAAAACCGTTAATAAAAACGTTCTTGATCCAAGCATACCGTCATCCTTTGATGAAGGGCGAATTTTATAGACAATTATTTTCTTTTCCATTCATCACAGCAATTAGAATGCCGATTCGCAGGAATGCCGAAGATATTAATTCATTAAATGCGATATTCCGCAAAATGTAATATTTCGTGAAAAAATGCGGTATTAGTGGTATAATATGCTAATCGAAAACAATGCGGGAAATACGGTACATAAATGGGCAGAAATCTCGATGTCGTCATTGTGGACGACGAAAAACAAATTACCGATTTGCTCGAAGCATTCATATTGCAGGTGGATTCTTCGATGCGAATAAACACCTTCACCGATTCGGTCCTGGCAAAGGACCGTATAGTGAATTTTCCGGTTGATATTCTCATAACCGATTATATAATGCCGAAAATAAGCGGCCTGCAACTCTTGGAGTTTACGCCGATGCACGTAATAAAAATTCTTCTTTCCGGGCACACTTTTGACATGGGAGAAGAGACGTTGAAGAAACGCAATATCAACTTTTTTACAAAACCGGACGGGCTCATTCAAATCCCGGAATTTATCGCAGGGCTTTCACTGTAACCACAAAGGTATTTTTTGCCCTAAATCGCTTTCCTTTATAAAGTCACGTACTCCGACCCGTACCAGGGGAATTAGCTGTTCTTTTTGCGCGGTATCGAAACAAACGATAAATTTGGCGCGTTTATGATTCGGCAGTTCCCTGATTCCCTTTATAACTTCAAAACTTTCCATCATTGGAATGCATAGCTGTATAATCACGAGAAAAATTTCTTCTTTTGTCGTGCGCGCTCTGTTGAAAGCCTTGAGGCCGTCGTCGGCTTCTTCCATAACTGTTTCAGGATATTTCTCCATAGCATCCCGAACGATTTTCCGTATGTCGCTTTTGCTGTGACATACAAGTATACGTCTTTTCTCCTTTGATTTTCCCGCGACCGATATTTTTTTCACCGGTTTTAATGCTCCCATGGCATTTAACGACGAATCTATGGGAAAATCATGAAGCAAAGCGGCAAGAACGAAATCCACGTTCCGAAGATCGACCGGATATTTCGACACGATCGTGTTCTTGTTTGAAAACGGGCTTGCAATATCCTTTTTTATGTCGAACACGATCATTTTAGCATTTGTAAAAACAGGATCACGGTTCGTTGAATCGTTTTTTTTCGCTTCGGCATTTGCGGCCGAAAACATTTGGACCTTGAGTCCCGAAATCTGCTCGATATCGCCGAAAACGGCACCGCTTCCGTCGGTTACGATAAAGGCATGATACGATGCAGCCGTGTCCTCCACATCTTTCCTGTTTTTCGAAATAACGATTTTATATCGTTGGGTTTTTAGGTATTCCACAATCGGATTAAACGGTTCTTTCGAAAAGGAATGACAAAGAATCATCACTTTCTCCGCGTCCTTGATTTGCTCGTACGTCAAAGGAAACGACCGCTTGTCGATTTTGAGGAATTGATTGTACAGGTTCATTTCATTGTAAATTCCGTCAATAAACCCTTGCGATAATCCATGATGCATTCTGAGGCCGTCGAAAACCTCTTCGGGAATGGCCGAGACGCAGCAATCCGTTTCCCGTCCTACCTGAAGGCTTTTTGCAATTGTTTCGGCAATATTTACAATCGATGCAAGCGGTCTTTCTTTCAGGCTTGCCGCGTTCAGCGTATCGTTGCCGCCGAAAAACATGACGTTTTGTATTATTGATTCCGGAAAATTCCACTGTTCGAATAGTTGAAGCAGCAGTTCATTTTGGTTGAATCCGAGAATTTGTTCGTGACAGATATTGAACGGCACGCCTTCGCTGGTGGTTTTTTCGATAATCGATAGGAATATATCGTTGAAAAACTCGTTCAACAGCAGTTTTCCCATATCATGGAGCAATCCCGCGATAAAGCCCTCGTCGAGCGGGACCAAACCGCTGTGTTTTGCAAGTCGTTCGCTGATGACCGCGACGCCGAGGCAATGAAACCAAAAATCGATATGATTGAAACCGGTTTCATAATTTCTATCTTTCATGATTTGGAAAACGGAAAGCGACATGGCGGTATTTTTGGTCTGTATGAATCCTATTCTGACAACCGCTTCCTTGAGGTCCACGATGCGGCTGTTCGACCGGCGGGCGAAGAAAACCGAATTGGCTACTTTTAAAACTTCGGTTGCGACCGACGGATCGGATTGAATGATTTGCGCCAATTCACGCGCGCCGCTTTTTTCATTTTGCGTAACGCGAAGAATGCTGGCCACGGTAGCGGGAAAGGCGAGGAGTTTTCCGATATGGTTTAACATGATATTGATTTTTTTATGCTTGGAAATCGAGGCATCGTACAGTGCGGCAACCTCGACTTTCGACAATTGATTTTTATCGTTTACGCCGCTTTTACTCGCGGAATGTTCAAGCAAAAGTTTTTTTATAATCTCGAAAAGGTTTTTCAGATCGAGCGGCTTTTTCAAATAAGAATCCGCACCCGTTGCACGGAACGCTTCGATAATCCTGGCATCGAAATCGGGACCAAACAGAATGAACGGTTTTTGCGCTATGCCTTTATTATTTCGTATTAACCGTAAAAATTGAACATGGCTTTTGGGATTTGCAGGAACTTCCATGATGACGATATCGGGATCGTATTGGAGCGTCTTCAAATAGCTTGCGTAAGACGGCTCCGCAGGAATAGCCCTGATATTCACCTTTAAAAAGGTCTGCCTTAATCGTATATATTCATCTTTATCTTCAATAATAGTCAATATAGTTATCATGAATCCCGTTCCTTTTTATTTTTCGACTTCAATTCAAAATGTACTATTTTTGCATCCGATATTGTAATAATATTGTAATATTTAATTAAAAGATAAATAAATGCTTTTTTTGAAATTTTAAAACATATGAACTTCGCTCGAAATAAGCATTAAAAAACGGTGTGGCGGATACTCAATGCTATTGACTGAATTTATACCGTGTGGTACAATTGATACCAACTTTTAGGTGGAGAAGATGCTAATAATTTTATCGTAGTCGGCACTATGCATCGAAAACCCTGCCAATCCTTAAGCAAGGGGGGAGATGCCAATGGCGTAGAGGGATGAATTGAAGAATGTAACCCATAGTATGACCGGATTAATTAACCTTTAAAATATGTAAAAGCGATTATTATTATGACAATAGAGAAAAAAGAAAATGAACGTTATGTTTATATCACCTATTCAAGCAAAGAATATAACGACATCGAAAAATTTGAAAAGTTTCTATCATCCTTTCAAAAAAATATCAGCTCCAAAAAAGATATCGTAATTGATTTTAGGCAGAGGAGCAATATTACTTCTCCCGAATTCGGTGCCATCATTAAACTTTCCCACGCGGCGCGTTTTTGAGTCAATGTCCGATTTTAGTTTAAATTAATCTCAAACTGCG
>JBBIGR010000064.1:0-19633 GCA_037447435.1 Fibrobacteria bacterium | reverse complement strand
GTGTTACTTAGCACAGAGCATTAAATGGTCTCATTAATATAGTCAGAGAGGGATGGCTAATGGGAGATTTAAAAAAGATTTTCCAAATCCTGGAGACGTAACATTTTACAAGAGGGATAATGAAACAGTGCTGAGTGTTGTTTCTGTTTCTTCCTCTGGGCGTGAAAGGGTATCTTAGTGGTTTCTTCCACGTTAAAACCTGAAAATATTAGTGTTTTTGGGAATTTATATTTTAATTATGGTTTAGATTCGCTTAGTCTTTCATCGTTCGGATATTTATATAATGACGACGGCAATTCTCTTCCTCGTCATTATTTTGTTTTGCGTAAATTACTTCCTTTTAAAAGTATTAATCCTGATACCGATATTTCCTTACAAGTTAAAGGTAAAATCTTAGATCAATGTCAAGATGAATCATTAAAAATATTAGATGAGCTTTCTCCTAGGACATGCTCAGACGATGGTGATTATGGAACTATTTCCGCTTGGGAACAAATATATGGTATTGTTCCAGAATCAAACTTGTTATATAAAAGACGAAATGCTGTTTGTGCCAGTATGGCCGCCACTGGTGGTTTAAACCGTGCTCAGTTTTATACTATCGCAAAGGCGCTTGATTATAATATTTACCCTAATATTAGCGCACCATTCATTAGAATTATTGATAATCTTTACCCTCCGTTTCGTGCGGATTTTAGTGCAGCCGATGTCGGTGCAATTTACGACCAAACTGATATATCTAATTCTATGTTTGTTTTAAAAGTTATTGGAACTAACGTTGAATCTGACAATGTCCTGCAAAGGATATTTAACGATCTTCGAATGCCTTGTTCCGAAATTGTTTTTGAAAATGTTTAAAATGTCTTTATTGTTACGTTAAAGCTTCATAATCATTCATTTTAAACTATTTTAAAATCGTTATTTAAATCGTTAAATTAGTAAAATAAAAAATATTAAACTGCGCGTCCAAAAATATCAAACTGCGCGTCGCGTTATACCGGTTTTGAAAAAGTAAAATCGTAAGTGCCGGCACCGAGATTCGGTATTGTCCACGCCCCACTGGAATCGGTCATGGTTTTAAAAGCGGAACTGTCGATGGACACTGTGACGCTATCGCGTACCGGGGGCCGGCCGCCATTTACCTTTACTAAATCGACAAAACCGGTTATATACCCGTTGCCTGCCGGGCCGCTGGTGTCGCTTGCGACTAGAACCTTTAGAACGTTGGACCGGGTACCATTGATATTATTGTATATAATTCGTCCGGTACCGGGATCGAGATAGGCACTGTTATTATTGCCCGCATTGGCGGTATACGCTGCAATGTAAACCTGGTCGCCTGCGGCAAACCCGTTTGTCGCAAAAGTTGCCGGAGCGATCCTGATCGTATTTGAGTCGACTCCTTTTTTAAACTGCATTGTAAACAGTATTTCCGAAACGTAATGATTCGGATCTGAGGAAACCGAAGAATCGGTTCCCAAAAAGAGAAACACCCGATACGGCATAAACGGCCCCGTTATCGTTGAATCGGTCAATTGCACGGCCAAACGAAGGGTCGTACTGTCGGTACGGATCGGGGTGAGTTTCGACAATTGTTTCACCGAAAATCCGGGTACTTGACATAAGAACACATTGCCGACGTCTTTTTTTCCACCGCCGGTAAATTGGACCTGGACCAGTTTATTGTCGGCATATCCGTTTTTCATAAAAACGATATCGTAAATTCCGGTTTCCACCCACGGAATGCTCCAATAGCCGGTGGAATCGGTATAGGTTATCCATCGGCTGTCGCCTATCATTACCATGACACTGTCTTTCCGAGCGGGTTGATCGCCGTTTGCATTTACCAAAACCGCGAAACCGGTAAGAGTACCTTTTAAAGCAGGACCTTCGGGCCCCATTGGGCCATGTTCGCAACCTATGAGAGCAGCCAGAACTATTGCGGCAACAATGGTTGGGGTCGCACGCCTCAGGAAAACCATACTATGCTCCTTTGAAATAATTTTTTAAGTGCATAATGGATTACCACGCATATGCAGTCGCAAAATTTGCGCCAAATGGCAAACCTGTTTTTGATAATTTTTCAGACGATCTTTTTCATTTTAGGAATTAAAAATTACCGGGGATGAGAAATTTCGTTTTCCGCGGGCAGGAAGAGGCAAAAGCGCCTTCGGAAATCCCGCTGGCGCATTTTTTTTAAACGTGTAATAACCGATCAGTACGAAATTTAAGCAGGTCTTCTTTACTGGTAATTGTTTCGTTTCTGATCACGACATCGTTTAAACCGATATCGGCAAGGTCGACGTCTTTAATCGTCGTATTTTGGATGATGCAATTTATAAATTCGCAGTTCGTCATTTTAGTATTAATCAATTTGAGTTTTACGATCTGCCGGGATTTGAAGCTTGACAGGGATTTCTTAAAGGTAACGCCGCTTAAATCGGCATCGCGTATTTCCAGATCATTGACCGCCATACCGCTGACAGTGAAACGGTTCACCCTGGAACCGACACAGCGCAGCGAGTCCACTTTCGATGCCCCGATATCGATTTCGGACAATTTCGATTTTTCCAGTGCAATATCCGAAACGCCGGACGCCTGCACCGACATTGTGGACACGTCGGAGCAATTGCAGGTGAGATCCTTGACATTAGATCCGCCTATTTCAAGGTCTTGTATGGAGCTCTTTGCCCCGAGCCGAAACGTATTCGCATTCGAGCATTTGACCGAGAATCGGCTTATTTTTGATTCGCCTTGGAGCCGGACATCGGATACTTTAGACGCATCGATTATCGCGTTTGTAAAAGAACCGTGTTCCCTGACCTGAATATCGCGCACTTTCGAACCGTTAAAAGCGCACTTTGACAACATGCCGTTTTCGACAAGCACGTCGACAACCGAGGCGGCATTGATCGAATTGTCGTCGAATGCGCCGAAGGCGACTTTCACATCCTTTACCGATGAACCGGATATCGAATTGCCTTTCATGGTGGACTCGTTCAAAGTCACGTCGGTCAACTTACCCATTTTTATTTCGTTTCCCGAAAACGAATATCCGCTGCCCTCGGGCTGATCGACTTTCGACATGATTATTTTATTGTTCCGTTGCTGCTGCCCGTCGATTTCGCCCAGCGCGCAATTGATTGGGGCAAAAGCGAAATTCATCGCGGACGACACCGAATCGACGGCGTTTTTTGTCACGGTCTCGATAAACGGCTTTTCCGTGGAATGCGGCATTGGGGGTTCGTTTCCCATGAGCGCATCCGTAATTTCTTCGGCCTGGCTTTCGGTCAAAATTCCTTTGTCAATGAGTTCGCGTACTTTTTTTTGTTCACGCACCGTAATCATTTTTCATTTCCCTTCTTTTGGGTCCGGAGAACCTGAACCGCTTTTTTAAAACTTATTTCCCCGCTTTCGAGTTTCGACAGGATTGAAATGGCATTGTCGGCTTCGGGCCCATTTTCATGAACGGCATCGACTCCATCCTGCGGCGATTCCACTATGGCAAGTTTCCTTTTTAAATTCGCCAAATACCCTTTTACCGTCGGGTAACTGACGCCGAGCGACGATTCCATATCGCTGATGCGGCCTTCACAACGGATGAATACCCGCAGAAAATGAAGCTCGTCGGGAGACAGGGAATTGAATTCGTTTTTAATGAAATCGCCTTCGATTTTTATTCCGCATTCATGACAAAGCAACACACTGGGTTGTAAATCGCCATTGCATGAAGGACATTTAATGTTTAAGCTGATTTTGTTTTTCATATTTTAAATATAATATTAATTTTTTTAATTTTCAATTAATATTTTTAATTTTAATATGAATTACTATGTTTTTTTTGAATATGTTATTAATATATTGAAGTTAAACATGAACAATTTGGCACTAATTTACAGAGACTTGCCTGTTTTCCTCGCAACTAAAAAACCTCAGCGATGAAGCGATTTCGGCAAAAGACCATAAAAAAGCCAAAATCGTACGCAGAAAAATGCATTCGATAAAAAGGGATTTGATTAAAGCAATCGCTTAAATTATTTCGAAACCAAATTTGCGAGGATATTGTAAATTTCATCGACAAGAAACGGCTTTACAAGTTTGTCTTGAAAGCCGTATTTTTGCGGTTCGGCCATTACCGGATCGTCGGAATAGCCGCTGGTTGCCACCGCGGGGATATTCGGGGCGATTTTTCTGATTTGCGCAATAGTTTCCACCCCGCCCTTTCCACCGGGTATGGTCAAGTCCAATATCAGAATATCGATAGGTTCATTGTTTTCATTCGCTTTATTAAAAAGATCGATTGCCGTGTTGCCGTCGGAAGCAAGCAGGACCTTAAAACCGAATTCCGTTATTGCCTCTTCGCATAATTTCCTGATGAATTCCTCATCGTCCATGAAGAGAACGGTGCCATGTTTTTTTATAATCCCCGCTTTGCGTTCCAAAGCGATCGGCTCGGGTTTGAACTCCGTTGCAGGAAGGTAAATGGTGAAGGTGCTGCCTTTCGCTTGCACCGAATCGGCAAAAATATGGCCGTTATGCCTTTTGACAATAGAATAGGCAGCGGCAAGTCCCAAGCCGCTGCCATGCTGCTTTGTCGTAAAAAACGGATCGAAAACCCGGCCGAGAATTTCGGGCGGAATACCGATGCCGCAATCGACAATGCCGATCTTGACATATTTGCTTTTGACAAGCGGCGCCGGTACCGACGTTGCGTCCGATACATTGCCGGCACTAATCCCGATCGTGCCGCCGAGCGGCATGGCATCGCGCGCATTGATGACGATATTGTCTATAACCTGGCTGATTTGGTATTCGTCTATATCGCAGGGCCACAATCCGTCCTCGATGTCGAATTCGGCTTTGATTTTTGATCCGCTGAGTGCGAATTTGACCGTATCCAAAAGTATCCCTGCCAACGGGACACTTTTTTTGACCGGATATCCGCCTTTTGCAAAAGTGAGAAGCTGCTGAGTAAGGGATTTGGCGCGGCTGAAAACGGAAATCGCCTGATCGATACTTTGCTTTGCTTCGCCTTCACCGACTTTAAGGCGTGCAAGATACAGGAAACCGAAAATACCGGAAAGCAAGTTATTGAAATCATGCGCTATGCCGCCGGCCAACACGCCGAGCGATTCGAGTTTTTCGGTGTTCTGCAGCGCCTGTTCGGTACGGATCCGTTCGGTTATATCCATAACAATACCTCGAATGCCCACAGGAACATTGGTATCATCGAGGATCGGGCGCGTCACGATCAAAACCGGCAGCGTCGTGCCGTCTTTCCGGATTCCGGTATATTCGTTCGGGACCGGTTTGCATCCGGAAAGGAGCTGGCGCACGGAATCCAACGCCTTAGGCCGGTCTTCTTCGATAACCGTTTGAACGATATTCACTCCGCCTGCGACGTCCTGCGCCGAATAGCCGAACCAGGACAGCCCGGTTTTATTTACAAAAGTAAATTGTCCCTTGAGGTCGGCCTCGAAAACGGTAAGGGGCAAATTATCCGCCAGCTCCCGAAACCGTTTTTCTCCTTCGAGCAATGCAATGGTCTGCGTTTTCCGTTCGGTAATATCGATGATCATGGCGAATTTCGATTTAGTGCCGTCGCTATGCCGGATCGGCACATTTACGACAAAATACCACTTTTTATCGAGCGGGCTCTGCAATTCCCAGCGAACGGTTTCATTTTTCCAAACGCGATCGTTGACGCACCACGGGCAGACCGTTTCGAGATTATGAATCGCCTTATAACATAATTGCCCTGTTTTGTCTCCACCGCATCTATCGGCGAACTTTTGGTTCATGTATTCTATTTTATAATCCTGTGAGCAAATGTAAATGTACCCGTCAAAGGCGTCGACCATAGCCTTGTATCGTTCGGACATTTCAGTATCGGTAATCGTATGAGCCGCCTTGGTTGTTTTGTTTTTTCGAATTTATAAAAAGTATACAATTTTTTAGTATGGCATGCATAGAAATATATTTCGACCCATCCATGGCCGTTGGCTCTCCCTACACTTTTTTTTCGGAAAACAAACCGTGATTGGACAAAAAAACAACTGTTACCTTTGCGTGGTTATTGGGATTCGTTTGACCAGATTGGAATCGGAGGCGTATTTAATTTGTAAAGCACGCAGAGGGATGCAGGATTGCGACACGGCGAGGTATTCTTCCTTGGCAACAATGCTTCGGCGAAACTCACAGGAAGGCCATTGGTCATCGGACACGATCGCTACCAGCGTATCGGTACCCTGCGGACCTTTCGCGTAAAAGGAATCGGGTAATACGTAATCACGCGCGATTTTCGATTCGTCGAGCCTAAGGTTCCAATACCGAAGTCCCGGTAGTATCCATACGCCCACACTGAGACGGCACAGAAGGTGAAGAAAACATGGTTTATTTACGCGGGCCGATAGTACCATTGATTGCCCGAACAATAAGGTAACATTGCCATCGCCTTTGCTCGTATGCAGTGAAAATGAAAGCGAACCGGTTGGACGGTCGGCATCGATAAGCCGTCCAAAGACCTCCGCTTTCCGGGTGGCAAGCGCGGCAACATCGAGGCTGTCGCCCACCATTTCGAGCACGGCCGCAATTGCGTCTATTTCATCAAGCACTGTTTGGGCCTGCAGCGCAAGTTCCCGGGCACCGATAATATCGCCCTGCCCGCCAACGGTGTCCATACGTTTGTTAAGCTCGGCGGCAAACCGTAATCGCGAGGCAAGTTTTTGCCGATAACTTTCCTTGAGACGGTCTTTGTTTATCCAGGCCAATGCATAGACGGGACGCCGTGGCGATTGTTGATATATCTTAAAACCGATGCCGTCGATGTCGATATCGCTGGTGCTGATGACCGTTGCCCAATAATCATCGCGCGAATATTTTGACTTTACGGAATTACGATTTCCCCAATTCGATTCGGTCCGGTTGGCCATTTTCACCTGGACCCGTACCTTCATGGCCTCGGCTAGGGCGCTTTTCGCATTATTTTTTGCCTGATCGACCGCCTGTCCGATAGAATCCTCGTTAAAAGCCCGGGAAATTCCGAGCCCGGTAAAATAATGTTGTTGCGGAAACTCCTCGCTTGAGCCAAAACCGCGCACCCAATCGGGCGGATCGGAGGCGCTTGCGCAAATATCACTTGAAAACATCCCGAGCGCCAGGAGAAGTACCGGTGAAATCAAAACAATGCAATTCATTTTTTTCCTATTTTATCCATGCTACGGATCATGAAAATCAACGATCGATTGCCGCTATGGGAAAATCGGCAAAAGATGCGGGCATAGTGACAACCGGCCTTTGCAATCCGTTTGTAAGTTCCAAAACACGCTGGGAAACATACAACGATATCATGGAAACGGTCACTATGCCGTTGTGCGAATAATCGGCATTTCCACGCATTCCTTCGAGCAGCGCTTTTGAAAAAACGCCATTGCCCCACAAGGGCCCTTCGCTGGCGTTTTGAAACGGTGCGGATGCTTGCAATATAATAATATTCCCCTGCTTTTTCCTCGATACGATTTGATCGAAAACCGGGCCGGCCCCGTTATTGCAGACATCGAAAAAACAAACGACCCGCGACCGGGCGGACAAAAGCGGTCCGAAAAGTTCTTTTTCGGAAATCAGATTCCCATAGTCGGCCGACATCGCAGACTCCTTTTGAGGACCGTCGTAGGCTTGCAGGGAGAATTTACCTGCGAAGGGTTGAAAGGAATGTCCGGCCCAAAACAGCATCAGAACGTCGTTTTTAGACGTTTGTGAAACCAACGCATCCAGTGTGACGAGAATCGCGTTTTTAAATGCAGACTCATTGGTCAACACCCGCAGTATTACTTGACTGTACGGACAGGGCGTCTGGCGCATCCAAACGGATGCAAAGTCGCGGGCGTCTTTGTCCGCAAACTCCAAGGAAGGAGTGCTGCCCGAATACCGGGAAATTCCCACCGAAAGCACAAAAAGCTTTTTTGACGACAGGCAAAGCTTCTTTGCGGCGTACTTCGGGCTGCGCCAAATTATCACCGTCGCCGGATCGCTGCACCCCCATTTATTGCAGGCCGATACTGAAACGGTGTCCGCCCCTTTTTGCAGACGTATAGGGACATTGGAGGTGATTATGTCGGCATTTTGAATAATGGAAAGACCGCGTACGTTTACCTGTTGTTGTATTCCGTTGACGGTAAGAGTGATACGGTTGATTGCTGCGTTTTTCGGCGTCGTGGTTTCCACCGTGACCGTAATGATACTGTCGCTTGTGACAAATCCATTGACAGGTTGTAGAATGACCGTTGACGGTTTATTAAGCGTCAGGGAATCGTCGGAATTGAATAGTTCCGCGATAGCCCGAGGATCGTATCCGTCGCGCTGCGTGCGAACCAGCGCTTTGCATTGCGCGGCACGAACCGTTCCGCGGTTAATGCAATTGCACAATAAGCCGCTTCCCTGTATCGACGCATCCCATTTTCCCGTTTGGGTCCAGGCCGCCCATCTGTTTTGATCCCTTGAAATTGCCACGGACAGAATCTCCTCACCCGAATTCAACCGGTACCATCGGAATGTCCCGTTGCCAAGTGCGGCAACTAACATCGAGGCCGATTGCGCGACTGCGATTGCGTACACCGGTCCTGGCACCGATTTTTTCCACACAATATTTCCCGAGGAATCCAAATCGTACACATTCCAATTTGTTCCGACGAGAAGATTATTATCGAGACTATCGGCCGCGGCACATGAAGCATACTCCGATGGTTGCAACACATTTTGAATTTTGGACGCATTGCGCCGGCTAATGAAATGAAATCCGGACGACTTGTCGCAGCGGGAAAGGGCCGAATCACCTGGCCGGACATTCCGATTGGTCATTGAAAAAACAAAGGACCTTCCGTTGGGAATATAACAACCGATTTCACCCGCGTCGGCACTCACCGTAAGAAAGCCTTGCCGAATACAGCTTAAATCAACGAGATCGCTTTCATGAAAAAAAACAATCCCCCGAGTCATGCTGATTTCCCCCAATTGGGGGGTGACTGTACAAAAAGCGACGGCATTGTCGGGAAGGATCTTAACATCCAGTACCAGCCCGCTTTCGAACTCGCGTTCGTTCTCAAAAACCAGACCGGCGCCGGCGTATTTCCGGAAAATTCCCTTTTGGCTTTCACCCGTGACAACGACATACAGGTCGTTTGAGGAAGCGGACCAGCCGACCAAAGACATTCTCCGCGTCGACGAAACAGCATCCTCTTCATCGCGAATATATACCGACTTTGACAAAGAGCTATTTGCAAACACTGTTACGGCGGCGGAATTTTCGTACCCGACCGCCAAACGCTGTCCGTTTGGCGAAAAAGCCAAACTATATGGCAGTAAACCGTGCGCGGATATGATTTCATGAAACGTATCGAACGTTTCTTCATATACCCTGACCGCGCCGTCGGCACTCGCCACGGCAAGTTGTCCGTTGCCATTAAATACGCAACGGGAACAGGTAGCGCCAAATCCCGTGAGCGTCCGTTCGAGCCTCAGCGACGGCATGCGATAAATGCGCACCCCGAACTGCCTGAAAAACGCAACTGCCAAAAACACACCATCGGGCGAAAAAGCCAGATCCGCGATTGGAAAAGGAAGCCCGGAAATCCGGCCCGTAAGTTCGCCGCTGCGCGCATTGAATAGATATACCGAGCACTCCTGGCTTTCCATCCAACCGGTCCAACCTCCCACGGCAACGGTCCCCGCATCCGGAGATAAAGCGCACGCGTAAAGATCGCCTTCCTGGTTAGTACCGGACGGCACATAAAAGGTTTTACAAAGCGCGCCGGAAAGCGCATCCCACAGTTTTGCGGTTTTGTCCACCGAACAGGTGAGAATATATCGTCCGTCCCGGTCGGTACCGATTTTTCCTATTGTGCCCGTGTGCATCGTGCTGTTGATTCGGACATATGACGAAGTAAGTGCGGAGGCCTGCAACCTGCCGGTTTGATACAATATCGGACCAGTCGAAATCATAACGACCCCGACGCTGCAAACCCAAGCAATCGAGGATTTCATAAGCAAAGCTCCCAAAAGACCGGGACATCACTGTGGGGCCGTTGCCTTATAGGTGATCCTGGTTTTTTCTTTCCCGCGCCGCCCGCTCCTCAAGCTCTTTGTAGGCCTTGGAAGCTTTAAATGACGCATAAGAACTTAGTTTTTGTTCGAACAGATCTTTGACCTGCTCGGCGGAAACGACCACAAGAACTTTGGCCGAATAGTCTTTTCCTTTTTCCTGATGCAGAAGTGTTTTGACCACTTTACTGCCGCCGATATCGAGTTGCGCGAAAATTTCGGTGACTTGCGAATATTCACCCGATGTTTTGTCGTTGACTTCTTCGTCATATTGCTTCTGCAACACATCAATCTGCGCCTTGAATTGTTTGGCTATTTCGGACCGGGCAGACATCGTGGCTTTGTTTTCGGCAACCGATTCATTGGGCCCTGTCGCAGTTCCGACGGCGTAAATTCCTTCGTTGTAAAATTGTTTAATGAGATGTTGAAGTTCATCGGGAACCGAATCGGAATACCCGGTATTCATGGGCTTTGGTCCGCACCCCAAAACGATGAGGAGAAACACGGCAAAAATTCCTATGCCAACCGAACGAATGCGTTTCATACTGTCCTCCCTTTTAATTTTTATATATCACTTATTCATATAATCGCGTCCGCGCGACGACATTCTCGAGATACTGCCTTGTTTCGGCCGCCGGGAGATTACGGATAAGAAAAAGGTATACCGAATTGGCATCGTTCATGGCATTGATACTGCGTATTGCGGGCGGTATCTTGCTATCGCCGGTAAATGCCAAAGCAACGCTTGCCGGCCCTCCGTTATAACTTGCTATCGAACAATACATGGTACGATCCTTGTCGACCACTTCTCCGAAATCACGTGTTTTAAGCACATACAGATATGCGCACCCAAGACGAATATTCGTTTCGGGATCGAACAACGACTCCCATGCCGGCACTTTCACGGTTGCATTATTGGAAATAAACCGGTACGCTTCCGCAGCGCCTTGCTGAGGAATTATTTGCATGAGCCCGATCGCGTTCGATGTCGAACGCGCCAGGGGATTGAAATAGGATTCGGTGTGTATGAGCGCAAGTACCTGCGCCACATTGAGTTCGTAGACCGCGCAATACTTTTTGACAAGAGGTAAATAGGGCGCCATTCGTTTGGCCAGATGATCGGGCACGAGGGGAAACGAAAGAGAATAGATTTCCGATACACTGTCGCCTGCCGGAACCTTTTGGAGCAAAGCGGCCGTAACGATTTGGTTAGCAAAGGAATCGGCATTTTGTGATGATACAATAGCGCCATTTGCATTGATTATTTGATTAGCAAGCACGGGCGTCGGCAGGACGGCATCGGTCGTATCTGCTGCGCTCACAAGTGATTTTTGGGGAACCCCCCTGCTCGTCACGGTACGCCGCACCGCTTTTTCCAATTGTGTTGTTACGCTTGATTTCAATGCGCGGGCTTTTTCGACAAGTACCTCGACCGTCACAATGCCTTTCTTAAAATCAACCACGGAACGCGATCGTTCGTTATCCCTATATTCGACCCATGTCTGATTTGTCGATCCGACATAGGCGCCCCATTCCCGGGCAATTTGAGTGGTATACGATTCAAACGCATTATCCTTATTTTTTTTCCAGGCTTCAAAGTCTTTATGAGAATTATTTGAATAGTTCTCAAATTCCGCGCGCCGAAGTTTCTTATAATTTTGATACGACGATTGAACGCTGGAAATACTTTCGCTTGAGTCCTGTATGGCCAGCGTTATTATCGGTAGCCACACACTGATGATTGCAACGATCGCCAACGGCTTGAATATTTGAAATGTCATTGGCTTTTCCAATTCTTAGCGAAAACGAATTAACAAATTCATTATTGCTAGTATAAAGAAGCAAATAGCAGGCCATTGGAATTATAGCACAAGACATATGACATTAAAGCGTATAAACAATCGTAACGCGGCAACAGGCGATTTAGGAATTTTTCTCAATTTGGGAAATTCACTCTTCCCATTATCGGGATTAAAACCTTCGGAAAATAAAGATATAATTTTCTACGCATGTTTCGGGCAAAACCTTATTTTACGTTCGTACTTACCATTGCAACCAGTAAGGACCATTCATGAATAATGACCTCGCAAGCGGAAACGGGCGTTCGGTTGTCGAATTGGAAAAAGCGTGCAAAAAAACCGAGTCGCAACGGAAAGCGATTTTACAGACTGTCATCGACGGAATATGCATCATCGATTTACAGGGTAGAATAATAGAGGTTAACGACGCTTTTTGCACCATGAGCGGCTTCACCGGAAATGAATTGACCAACAAGAGTATTTTTGATTTGGAAACCGCGGAAATGCATGCCGGCACCGCGGCAAACATTCAAACCGTTGTGAGGCAAGGAAAAGGCAATTTTACCTCGCGGCATCATCGAAAGGACGGCAGTTTTTTCGACGCCGAGATCAATGCCAGATATGTGGCGGCGGAAGAATATCTGATAGTCTGTTTCAGAGATATAACCGTCTACAAACACGCGGAAGAAGAATTGATGAAAAACGAAGCCTTGATGAGGACCGCTTTCGAAAATCTTCCGCTCATTTTCTACATGATAGACCGCGACGGCAAATTCAAACTTTCGATCGGTGCGGGACTTAAGGGACTTGGGTTGGAACAAAATCAAGTGGTGGGTTTGTCTGCGTTTGAAATTTACAAAGACTTCCCGGAAATCACTCAGTCGATTCACCGATCCCTTGCCGGGGAAACAGTGTCCTTTGAATCGCAAGTCAACGGATCGTCGTATTTGAATATTTGCGTTCCGTTTTCCACCGGCAACAGGGGTTTTACCGGTATCGTTGGGGTTGCGTTGGATATTTCCGAGCGCAGACGGAGCGAAGAGTCGTTGAGAAATATGCAGAGACTCGAATCGCTCGGTATTCTTGCGGGCGGCATCGCACATGATTTCAATAACCTCATGGGAGGAATTTTCGGATATATCGATTTAGCTAATGACGAACTCGACAAGAAAAAATCCTGTTCTTATTTATCAAAGGCGTTGGCGACGATAGACAGGGCACGGGCATTAACCGCGCAATTGTTGACATTTGCAAAAGGCGGATCGCCGATCAAGCAAGTCGGCAACCTTTTCCCGTTTATCATGGAAACGGCGCAATTTGCCCTCAGCGGCGCCAGAGTCTCATGCCGATTTGCCGTTTCCGACGACCTCTGGACTTGCGATTTCGACAAGAATCAAATCGGACAGGTCATAGACAACATCGTCATTAACGCGCAGCAAGCAATGCCCGTCGGGGGAACCATAGAATTGCATGCACGCAACGTAACGATTGGGGATAATGAACATCCAGCCTTGCAGAACGGCAATTACGTCAAGATATCGATACGGGATTTCGGCATCGGAATTCCGAAGGAACTGCTGCCCCGGATTTTCGACCCCTTTTTCACGACAAAGACGAAAGGGCACGGACTCGGCCTCGCCACCTGTTATTCCATCATCAATAAGCATGGCGGGTGTATTGACGTCGAATCGGAATTGGGAAAGGGCAGCACCTTTCACGTTTTTTTGCCCGCAACCGCCCAATATGCATCTTTCGATGCATCCATACCGGCGAAGCCCCATAAAGGAATCGGTACTATAATCATTATGGACGATGAGGAAGTTATGCGGGAAACGCTCAGAGACTTTCTTGTTTCGGTGGGATACACGGTTATTTGTAAAGATACCGGCAGTGATGCGGTAGACGCATATAAGAATGAATCGGCATCGAAACGAACCGTATCGGGCTTGATTTTCGATCTCACGGTCCCGGGCGGCATGGGAGGAAAAGAAGCCGTTGCGCTGATACGGGCGCTGAACACGGACGTACCCGTTTTTGTGGTAAGCGGATATGCCGAGGACCCCGTCATGAAAAATCCCGCCGAATACGGGTTTACCGCAAGTATTTGTAAACCATTTAAAAAAAACGAATTGGTGGAAATGCTGAACAAGTATTTATAAACCGTGATACCGGTACAATCGTTGCCCTCCGTTCCACAAGGTTTTCCAAACCGTTTAGGAATGCAAAATACGGCATGAATATTGCGATTAGGATAATACAGAAAAGATAACAAGGGAAATGAGATATCGAAAAATGTAAAGATTTCCATTGTATTGCAAATGGCAGTTTTCCGAATCTGCGAAGTTTTTTTTATTTTGGGAATTTGAATCGGTAATTTTGAGAAAGGGGTTATCGGTGAAAAAAAAATATTCCGCAAAAGCCTCAATTTCAATAGATGTGGATATCGATAAAGCATGGAACGCACTTATAAATCCGGAGGCTATAAAACAATATATGTTCGGTACAAGTGTCGTAAGCGATTGGCAAAAAGGGAGTTCGATACTTTGGAGAGGAGAATGGAAAGGAAAACCATATGAGGATAAAGGGTTCATACTTCAAATCAAACCGCGGCATATGATTCAATACAATCATTACAGCCCTCTTTCCGGATTAGAAGATACGCCGGAAAATTATCACACCGTCACTATCGAATTATATGGCGAAAAAAAACAAACGCTGGTTTCTTTGACCCAAGATAATAATCGGGACGAACTGGATGCCGATACGTCGAAAAAAAATTGGGATGTTATGCTGAAGGCTTTGAAATTATTTTTGGAACAACAAGAGAGAGGAGCTGCTTATGGTTGACTTTACCGTTTCGGTTGTGCCGCTTGTCGTTTTGTCTCTTTTCAATTTTGTTTTCAGTTGGATATGGTATTCTCCGGTTTTGTTTGCAAAGCCATGGATGAAAGCGCTGGGAATTGACCCGAAGAGAGTCATGACCGACGAGGATAAAAAAAAGATGCCTTGGCTATTTGCTAACGGTATTATTGCGTCTTTTCTCGTTGTGTACGCAATGATGGTTATGGTGCATAGTTTGAAAGCCGCCAGTTTTGCGGCAGGAATCGGCGTCGGCGCGATAATTTGGGCAGGATTTGCCCTTACCCATAGCCTTAATACGCTTTGGGAAGGCAGAAAACCGCTGGTCCTGGTCATCAACAACGGTTTGTTTTTAATTAGCTATGCGCTCTATGGCGGCGTTCTTGCGGTTTGGCATTAAACTTCATAGGCAAGGTATTTCGTGGAACGGAATAAAATTGTTTTTAAAACGACAGATGAATATATAGCAGGCTTTCCCAAAGATGTGCAAACCGTTCTCGGCAGCATGCGAAAAGCGATCAAACAGGCCGCGCCGGATTCTGAAGAAAAAATCAGTTATCAAATGCCTGCATTTTTCCAAAACGGAATCTTGGTATGGTATGCGGCCTATAAGAACCATATCGGTTTTTACCCTAAGACAAGCGCAATAGAGGCGTTCAAAGAGGAATTATCCGGTTACAAATGTTCGAAAGGAACCGTCCAATTCCCAATCAACAAGCCCTTACCTATTGCTTTAATAAAAAAAATCGTAAAATTCAGGATTGCAGAAAACTCGGCGGTAAAGGCAAAGAAAAAACGGTAAGAGCGAATTACGACTCGCAGTATGCTACATTCCCCCATCTTTTTGAGATAACGTCGATGCTTACATGATGCCACCACGACAATATTCCTTCTCTTTGTTTGTAGAGAGGAAAATGGTCCATGTATTCGGCACAATAACAGGACTTGTTCCGACCTATCCGTTGGAAAAATTTATTGATTTTTTCCAACGCGAATTGATATAATCTTCATGGATGTTTTTTACCATCTGTTGCATGCATAATTGATTGTCGGCCGACAGACACGATACTATTCCCGAGTCGATACTTACCTGATGAGTATTTTACTGCCCAAAACGTTTTTTGCATAAAAACCGGAGGATATAATGTCAACAAAAGTCGGGGTTGGAGAAAGTAAATCGGAAAATTCGTTTGAGGCCGGAGTCGAAGCCGCAAAAGCCGCATTTGCAAATGCGGGAATACCGTCGTGTGATTTCGTCCTGCTCTTTGCCTCGGCCGAGTATAATCATTCCGAATTATTGAAAGGCGTTCGGTCGATAACGGGAAATGCACCATTAAGCGGTTGTTCGGGGGAAGGGATTATAACCCAAAACGGACCGGTCGGTGAAGGGACCTTTACGCAAAACGGTCTTATGAAAGGGCAATGTATAGCCGGCGTCATGGTCTTTTCTTCGGACCAAATTAAATTTCATAACTATTTTTGTAAAGACCTAAAAGCAGACTCCCAAAAAGCCGGAGAAGACATCGGAAAAGAACTGAATTCAATCCATGCAATAAACCCATTTGCCCTTATGTTGTTTCCTGACGGGTTAACCGTTAACACAAAGGCATTGTTTAGAGGGATCGATAAGAGCCTCGATACGCCCGTTTTATTCATAGGCGGGGCTGCGGCCGATAACCTGACCTATACGCAAACCTATCAATATTTCAACGATCGGGTATTGATTGACAGCGTTTCATATGTATTGCTTTCGGGAAATGCCAATATACATATTGGAGTAAGCCATGGATGTTTGCCTATAGGACTTGATAAAACAGTCACAAAATCGATAAACAACAAGATTTACGAAATCGACGGCAAACCGGCATGGGATTTTTTCATTCCGTATTTGGATGATGATTTGAAGGAATTTACTCCGGAAATTGCCGCCTCTTTGGGCCTTGGAGAAAAGCTCCCCAAAGAATTGGAAACCGAATATGACAAATACATTATTTGGATTCCTTTGGTTAAGGACCCGGACGGTGCATTATCTTTTTCAACGGAAATTCCCAGCGGAACAAATGTGCGCATAACGCGCAGGGACCCGGAAAAGATTGCGCTCGGCGCAAAAAACCTTGCGCAGCGAATAAAAAACAAGCTGGGGACCAAGGATCCGATTGCGGTCCTGCATTTTGATTGCGCTGCAAGGGGGAAAATGGTTTTCGGGGAAGAGGCAAAGGAGAAAGGTATAGACGTCATGCAGGACGTTTTCGGCAAAAACGTCCCCTGGCTGGGGTTTTATACCTATGGAGAAATCGCTCCGATAGGGGGAAGAAATTATCCGCATACCTGCACTGCGGTGCTCTGTGTAATTTACTAATATTTTGAGCAAACGGATTTCATGGAAAACGAAAAAATTAAGCTACTCGAAGCCAATCTCGCGGAATTGGAAGAACAGGTTAAATTGCTTGTCCGGACAGAAATAAAATTGAGGAGAACGCAAACCGAGTTGATACGATCAAGAGAATTGGTTGAAGAATATAGTAGAAACTTGGAGCAGAAAGTAGAGGAACGGACAAAAGAACTGACAATCGCAAAAGAACAAGCCGACGCCGCCAATCAGGCAAAATCCGAATTTCTGGCCAATATGTCTCACGAGATTCGGACACCCATGAATGCGGTCATCGGGTTTGCCGAACTTTTAAAGGAAACCGATCTTACTGAAAACCAAGCCGAATATGTTGAGACCATTTGCCGGGGCGGCGAATTGCTCATTGCGCTTATCAACGATATCCTCGATATGACTAAGATCGAATCAAGGAAAATCGAATTAGAAAATGTTGAATTCAATCTCGAAGTCATCATCGGAAATGTCCTGAAAATTCTTCATCAGAAAATCGGAAACAAACCTGTCGATTTGAACCTCATGTATTCGGCCGAGGTCCCAAGATTTTTCAAAGGTGACCCGACTCGTATCAGGCAAATTTTCATCAACCTTGTCGGCAATGCCATAAAATTCACTGAAAAAGGTGACATCACTATTCGCGTGGACAAAGACACGGGCCGCAGCGATTCGGAAAAACATTTTTTTGTAAGGATGTCGGTTAAGGATACCGGCATTGGAATTCCAAAAGACAAACAAGAAGCGATATTCGAAGCCTTTACACAAGTGGATTCCACCATCACTCGGAAATTCGGCGGAACCGGCCTGGGCCTTACCATCACAAAATCGCTTGTCACCATTATGGGAGGAACGGTTGGCGTCGTATCGGAACCCGGTTCGTTTTCGGAATTCATCGTTGCTCTTCCGCTGCAACTTGCTCCGCCTCCTTCCGAAATGGAACAGAACGAATTCGGGGCAAAAAAAACGTATGGAAAAAGAGTCTTGGTTGTTGATGACAACATTCACTCGACGGATATAATCCGGAATTATTGCTTCGATTTGGGTATGCAGGTGTTGCACACGGCATTATCCGCACAAGAAGCATTGACCTGGCTTACAACGTCGGATACACTTCCGGAAATTATTGTTTGCGATATTTTAATGCCCGGATTGGACGGTTATGCGTTTGCCGCGGAGCTTGAAACAAAGGAGCGGTTTAAGGTAATTAAACGGATTGCTTTGACATCCGATATCGTGACCGGTATTTCGGACAATTCCGGCACCTCCAGATTTGATGCGGTTCTTTCGAAACCGTTTACGCGAAACGAATTTTGCCGGATCATGGTCGACGTCATTGAAACCGCAAAAGTAAAAGAACTTTCCCTTTCGGTAAAACAGAAGTCAAACGATTCTGCCGCTCGGGGAATATCGGTTCTGGTTGTAGAGGACAATGCGGTAAACCAGAAACTTATGGGCGTCATTATTAGACAAATGGGAAATATTTTCGATTTTGCCAATGACGGACGCGAAGCGATAATGAAATTAAAAAATAACAAATACGATATTGTGCTTATGGATATTCAAATGCCGAAAATGGATGGGTATGAAGCCACCAAGATCATACGAAATGAAATGAAAGTAACGGTCCCCATTATAGCGCTTACGGCACGCGTTTTTAAGGAAGACGAGGAAAAATGCAGGTCGCTTGGAATGAATGATTTCCTGACAAAACCTATTGAAATGAAATCGCTTTATGAAAAGATCAATACGTGGGTCCGTTAATTCTATAATTGACACGTCTTTAAAAACATAGGATAATAAGTACGGCCCAACCAGATTTATCAAAGGAACCCGTCATGGCCATAGATGTTGCTGAAGTAAAACGGCGCCTTCTTTCCTTATTGAACGATGCCAATCTCGTAAACGAATATCTTCGTCAGTACGGACCGAACCTTGACATAAAGTATATCAAAGCCATTAAAGATGCCCGAGCAAAAAGCAGTGCCATTGCGGTTGAAACAAGCGGACAAGATCCTATTTTCGAAATCAAGGTACATTGCCCGGTTTGCGGCATGGAAGACATCGTGTGCTACGAATTGCGGGCAAAAAGCCAGCAAATAACAAAAAACAAATTTTTAGTTCCCTTGTACGAAGGTACCGGCGAGTACAAAACGGTCGACTATACGCTTATCGCGGCAACAGTATGTCCGCGCTGTCTATTCGCCTCGCCGGATAAAAAGGACTGGACAAGAGCCGATGAAAAATCGCAACTTCCCGGCAACGTTATTATGACGCTTCAGGAAAAAATCGGCGAACGTAAGGCGATTTTGAAAACGGTATCGGATGTAAAAAACTATTTCATAAGACCCCGCTCTATGGACGCCGCATTGGTAAGTTATCAGCTGTGCATGGCTCGCGCACGCGTCGAAGCCTGGTATGAACAACCGTACGGTCTGTATAAGCTGGGCGCGTACGCCCTTAGAATCGCGAAAATCATCAAGGACACCGGAGGTGACAA
>JBBIGR010000063.1:0-19972 GCA_037447435.1 Fibrobacteria bacterium | reverse complement strand
GTTTTGGTATTAGGATATATTTTTCTCTTGACACGGGACTTTATCTATATGTTATTTCCGCTCTCTTAGGGCCTAAAATATTTTGCCCATGCTATAGTCTACGCTTTTTGCGCAGGTAATATATAAAATAAACTTATCCCATGCCGAAGCATGGGGTTAGCACGTATATTTTATTATTCACGGTTTTTTCGAGCCTATACTATATGAATAATGCTGCAAGCACCCAAATATTGCGTATTTTGGACGCAAATTTAAACAGAATGCGTGAAGCGCTTCGTGTTATGGAAGAGTTTTTCCGGTTTTTTTCCCGTAACGAAAAAAGCGCAAAAACGCTGAAGCTTTTACGGCATTCTCTTGAAGAAATCGAAACGCTTTTGGGCGCCAAAGACCTGGTTTCGGCACGCGACACCAGCACCGACCCCTTTGCCTATAAAAATAGGCCCGAAGAACTGACGCGCACCAATGCTAACCATATATTGACCGCCAACTTCAAACGAGCCCAGGAAGCCGCTCGGGTAATTGAAGAATATGCCAAGGTGCTTGAAAAAAACGGAAGCACCGTGAGCGGAATCGCAAAAGCCCTTCGCTTTGGGCTGTATGACCTTGAAAAGGAAACAACGGAGCTGCAATCTAATGAGTAAAGACGAACCCAAAGAAGAAAAAGAAGAAAAAAAAGAAAAAACTCCCCGTGCGCCGAAAGCCGCGTCCAACTTTGCGCATGAAATCTGGGGCGTTGTTTTTATGGCAATGGGAAGCCTGGTCTTAATTTCTCTGATCTCCCATTTAGTTTCCAAACCGGATAACGTCTTAGGACCCTATCTCGGTACGGCAATGTCGGCGGGGGTATTATTCCTTGTCGGCTATTTCGGCTCGTTTTGCATACCGCTCTTTTTAATGTACATCGGGTGGAAAAATCTTACCGGAAACAATCTGAAACCCGGCGAGTTTTTATTCTTTATAGCCTTAATTACCGAATTTTCCGTGCTGTTTGCGATTCACAATATGCCCGGTTTATACCAGAGAACGTATGAAATTTCCGGAAACTACTTTGGAAACATGCTCGCTCTTTCGCTAACGGCTCCGTTTGGTCCGCATCGATTCGGACCTTATTTTTTCACCTTGTTTGCCGCCGCCATTACGGGCCTGCTTTTCTTTCGTGTCAACCCTGTTTCGGCGGCTATTTTTATGTGGGGAATACTCGTAAAGGTATTTTCCTATATCAAGACTTCTTTTGCCGCCAAAACCGAAGAATCGGCCGCTGTCGAAAAGCCGGTTGAAACCAATAGGAAAAAAGTAAAACCGCCCAAGGAACCTGTCGATTCCGCAATGCAAACCAATACGGTCGAAGCAAAAGAAACGGCAAAAGCCGAACTCGGCGATCCGGTGGAACGGGCCAGAAACGAACTCATGGAAAAGGAGCTGGCGGCTTTCCGGGCAAAACGGAACGAACCGATTCAAATCACCACAATGGGAATTCCCCCTGAAAAAGAAGAACCGGAAGAAATCCCCGAAGCGGAGATCGACCCTGCGATCCTTGAAGACAAGGAATTAACCGAGCATTCCGAAGGTATTGCCGTTCCGAAAAAAGTCCGCGGCCCGCAGGCGCCGTATAAAATTCCGTCCATCGAAATTTTGGTGGATCCTCCGCAAACCGAAATTCAAATCGATAACGATTCGATCATTCAAAACTCCTATATTCTCGAAAAAACCCTGCTGAATTTCGGTATCGAAGGAAAAGTGTTCAATGTCAGCTCGGGCCCGGTCGTGACCCGATACGAAATCGAACTTGCCCCGGGCGTAAAAGTCAGCAAGGTTGTCAATTTACAAGACGATATATCAATGGCCGTAGGCGGCCAGAAAATACGTATCGAAGCGCCGATCCCCGGCAAGGCCGCAATCGGCATAGAACTGCCGAACAAGGAACGCCAAACAGTTTATTTTAAAAACATAATGCTGTCGGATTCTTATAAAAAATCAAAGCCCAAACTCCCCATGATCGTTGGGCAAAATATTTCCGGCGTGCCGTATGTCACCGACATTGCCAAAATGCCGCATCTGCTCATTGCCGGGCAAACGGGTTCGGGCAAAAGCGTTTGCATAAATTCCATCCTGTGCAGTTTGCTCATGTCAAAAACGCCCGAGGAACTGCGTTTAATAATGATAGACCCAAAAAAGGTCGAGCTTGCCATTTATGAAGGCATTCCCCATCTCATGTCTCCGGTGGTCACCGAATCGAAGGAGGCGGTAAAAGCGCTGTATTGGGCGGTGACCGAAATCGAACGCCGGTTCAGGCTTCTTGCTAAACTGGAAGGCACGCGCAACATCGAATCCTTTAATCAGCGTATCGTTTCGAAACGTTTCTCCGAAGGCATACTCACCGACGATGAGGCAAAACCCCTTCCGTATCTCGTTGTATTTGTGGATGAACTCGCGGACCTTATGATTACCGCAAGCAAAGACGTTGAAAGTCATATTCAGCGCATTGCCCAGCTTGGCCGTGCGGCAGGGATTCATTTAATAGTTGCCACCCAACGCCCGTCGGTCGATATTATTACCGGCCCGATCAAGGCAAACCTGACCTCCCGAATCGCTTTTCGCACCATTCAATCCACGGACTCGCGAACGATATTGGGACATGTCGGCGCCGAAAAGCTTCTCGGCAACGGCGACATGCTTTTTTTACGGAACGGCGCACCGGATATAGAACGATACCATGGCGCATTTTTAACCGAAGAAGACGTGGAGAATATCGTCAAGGACATTACAAAGCAGAAATTCGAAACCGATAAATTTGAAAATTTCACCGATTTGGTCGGGGAATCCGGCGAAATTGGCGAAATGGGCGGTTCGGATGCCCGGGACGATTTTTTCGAAGAAGCCGCTCGCATGATTGTGAGCATGGGCCAAGGTTCGACCTCACTGCTGCAGCGCCGGATGAAAATCGGCTACGCACGTGCCGGACGGATCATGGATGAATTGCATATGGCAGGCATCGTGGGGCCTCAAGAAGGAAGTAAAATGAGGGAAGTACGCATGAAGCCCGAAGAATTGGAAATGTTTTTGCAACAACTTAAGGGCGGTACGGTAAATCAACAAATTGAATAATAAACATTTTCGATAATGGTCCGTATTACTTTTGCTGTCGTTCGGTTTGATTATCGTAATTTCCGCATTTAGCACAACGGTTAATCGCTTCTTTAAATAGGATGGTATTTTGAAACCACGCTTGAATGTAAGGACCGTATTTTTATTTTTGATCGCTTCGGTGCCGAGTACATACTGTCAAGATTCGCCTTTGCTGAAGCAAGTGGCCCGCAATTACGACGGATCGGTTTGCCTCACCACGTCGTTCGACCTTTCCATCGATTGGAAAATCCGCGAAAAAAAAGAAAACAAACAGGGCAAAATACAATTAGCTCCGGACAATAAATTCAATGTCTCTTTCGGCTCCGGACAATGGGTTTGCGACGGTGAAACGTTTTGGCAGTACGACAGCAAGCTTTCACAGGTCGTAATTTCTAAATTGACCGCTATCGATCAATCTTCTTTACCGTCGGGACTCATCGCCAAATACCTTTCAAGCTACCCGCTTGCGGCGAAACTGCCGAATAAAAATGAAACCGTTTTCGAATGGAGCGCGGGCAACGGCTCAATACCGGCAAAAGGCGAAGCCAGGAAAGTCGTGTTGACCGTCGACAATAAAAAAGCAACGGTTTTGCGGCTTTTTGTCATAGATAAATCGGGAAACGAAAGCACCTATTCGTTTCACGGTACTTCATTTTCGAAACAAAACCCTGCACTATTTTCTTTTTCCATTCCAAAAGGAGCCCGTATAATTGACCAAAGATAATTTACGTGCGAAACGACGCGGATTGGGATCGGCCCTTATCGCGACGGTCGTATTTTCGTGTTTTGCCCCTGGTTTGGCGACGGCTGCCGATTTACCGACAAAAGAAATTACCAGCAACAATATTCTGGGATTTGCGGGGAACGGCGATACGTTGTGGATGCTCACCGACCAGGGTATCAACACGACCATTGCCGCTTCCGATACCCTGACCTGGCTTGGATTAAAAACATCGTTTCGGGCCCTGTCTATGGCGTTTGGGAGCAAAACGGTCGTACTGTGTCTCGATACGACAAACGGTCAAACTATAAATAAACTGTGGTTCTACAATCATTCGAATAAATCCTACGACAGTGCGAGCGCGGATTTCAACGGCAATCTCATTACGTCGCCCGCGGTAAAAAGCAATGCCGATTTCATGGCCGGTGCGGTGACGTACGGCAACGGTTATTTCTGGCTTGCAAACAACGACGGCGGCTTGGTCCGGTTCGACCCGGGCCAAAAATCTTTTCGCGCTTATTTCCCCGGTAAAACGAAAAGTTTTGCTCCTTCGGAAATATCTCTCGACTCTTTCGGAATCAAAGACAGCGCCGGTCTTTTGCAAAAAAGAATTTCCGGCGTGGCGGTTTGCAAAGGCTCTGCGGGAAATGCGGTAATTATGGCGATGACCTCGAATACCGTGTTCCTTTTCAACCCGCGGGACACTAGCTGGGATTCTTTGACAAACACGATATCCGACAATACCATGACCTTTAGCGAATTTAAAAACATTTTCGGCAGTCCGAACAGCCCCTTTATTTTTGCGAGCATCGCGGTAAAGGATTTGGAAAAGCCGCAGCTGTGCCGATACAATTCGGTTCAGAAAAAATGGGTACCCGTTGCTTCCGACGTTTCATCGGTAGCCTTTGGTCCTGACAGTACCGCCTATCTTTTATTAAGCAGTTCGAGTTCCGATAAAATCCGTAAACTTTCCGGTGCAAAAACCGACACCGCGGTGCAGGCATCGTCGTTTGGAACCAGAATTTCCATAAGCATGAATTACAATACGCCCGATTTGATCACCGACATCGCATATCTTTCGAAAAACGATTCGGCAGGAGCTTTATGGATCGGAACGTATTCGTCGGCAAGCACGGTTAATAACGGGCTGTTTTTCTCCCGTCATGAGGAGATTGACGAACGCGCGAACGTACCGTTCAATTATGTCCATCGCGAGCGAAAGATCCAAAGCGGTCTCAAAGAAGCCTACGCGGTGCCGGGCATTTTGTTCTCCGACAGGTCGCAATCCCCTGATGCGGCGCAAACCGTTTTTACGTACAGTTTGTCTCAGGCGTCCGACGTGACTATTTCCATTTACGACTGGAACATGAATTTTGTCAAAGACGTAATCGTCAACAGGCCGCGCCCTGCCGCAAAAGACGATCCTTTAGGCAACGGCAGGAGCACCAATAGAAAAGAAGATGTTTGGGACGGTAAAAACAGTTCGGGTAAACGGGTTGCCGTCGGCGTTTATTACTACAAAATTTCTGCAAAAAGTGGGGAACGCGCTTTTGGAAAAATCATTGTTGCAAAATAAGACGCCCCGGATTCTGGGGTCTTTTATTTTTGTCGTTTGTATCCTTGGGGAATGCATGTGCCAAGTCGGCGGAGAGGCCGGAGCGTATCTTCGGGCACCGGTCGGTGCGGCCATGACCGCCTGCGGCGGCAGCCAAACGGCGGAACCGCAATATCTTTCGACGTGGTGGAACCCGGCACAACTTTCGAATTTAAACAAAAGCATATTTACATTAGGGACCGGATTGTATTCGCTCGGTAGGACCGAGGCTTTCGGTTCGTTCGAATTCAAATTGCCGCCGCGCGTCGGCATCGGCCTTTGCGCTTTATACCGCGGCGACCAAGTCATCGACAATTTATACACGCTGGACGAGACAAAGCTTGAGACCGCCTCTTTCACGACGCTCACGATCAAAGCTGCCTTAAGCTATCTTGTCACGCGGAAATTATCCTTGGGCCTTTCTTTCGGCGTTTTTTATCAGAGTTTGCCGACGTCGTATAACGAATCGTTTACCGAATCCGGCAACCAAACGTCATTGAATTATTCGGACGCGACCTCGGTAAGCGGATTCTCTCTCGGCATGCAATATCGCGTTGCGGACAGCCTCAGCCTCGGCCTCGTATTGCGGGATATTGACCCGTTGCAAGGACTCAGCGGCCGCCCGGCAAGCATCACCATGAATTGGCAACTCGTTTCGCCGGATTCGTATAATACGACCGTGACCGACGAAATTTTACCGGCACTTGTTTTGGGTGCGGTTTTCAAGCACCGCTTATACGGTAAGCCGCTTCGATTGTCTTGCGATATCGACGGCTACCTTTTCGACGGGTCATTTACAAAACTTGACCATATGGAAGCCCATATTAACGCCGGCGCGCAATGGCAACGGTGGCAAACGTTTTGCCTGAGACTGGGTATTAATGACATCGCGATCAATCGCGATATTTACGACGCGTCAACGGATTATTGGCGTAACTTCGGCTTCAGAATCACCGGAGGGTTCGGCTGGGATGTCGCATTGTTCAAAAAACCCATAACGATCAATTATAGCGCGGCAACCGACAAAGTATGGGCCGGATTGGACCAAATGCTTGATTTTGTATACAAATTCTGATTTTGACATATCCGTAACTAGGCGTGAATTGAGGCATGTATGATACGGTGGGGATCCGATTCGTTTTTACCGGCTTTGCCGTTGGCTGTTACCCGTACCTTTAATTTAATGTATCTTTGTATTCCATTATGAAAATAAAACAATCAGTATGTTCGCTTTTTTTGGCCTTGGGTTTTTCCGCAAGCCTGTTCTTCGGCGCGTATGGCGGCGTCGACTCTACGGCGGCAAATTCAGGATTTCAATTTCTTGACATTGCACCATCGGCAAGGAATGTCGCTTTGGGCTCGGGCGGCACGGCTTTGGGAGAAAACGGTTTTGCATACTATAATCCGGCCGCTCCGGCGTTGGACCGGAAAACGAATCTCAATATCGGCTATGCACCCATGCCGTTCGATTTTACCATAGCCCATGCGCAGGGAAGCTGGTCGCTGGACAACATGTTCTTCGGCGCAAATATTACGAACCATTTTGTCGACGGAATCATTCCTGCGGGAATTCAAGGAACAAACCCCGAGACTCAGTTTTCCTATGACGGCAGCATGGCTTCATTGAATTTTGGATTTATCGCAGATAACTTCGGTTTCGGCATAACGCTTAACGGATTGGAAGAACGCATCGCGTCGTTCTCCGCATACGGCATCAGCGTGAGCGCGGGAATGACCTATACGGTAAATAAAAAAATAAATTTGGGTATAAGCGCTTTGCAGTTAGGCGCCACTACCGGATACGATGAAAATTCCGCGAACCTCGGGCAAGGATACGCTTTGCCGAGAAGCGGTAGATTCGGAATCGCCTATTCCGACAGCATTTTTCATATGGGAATAACCGTAACCGGCGATGCCGTATACCGCGATGTCGGCGTCAAGGGCGAATCATTAATCAATCGATTCAACCGCCTAACCGTTCCCATCGGGATAGAATTTTGGCCCGCGTCGTTTGCCGCCATACGCGTCGGGAAACGATTCAATTTCGACACGGAACTGTTTACCGCCGGCGCGGGGCTGTCGCTTTCCATGTTGACATTAGACATTGCCGTTGCGGTCGCAAAATATGTCGACGATTACGAGGCCCGGCCGTTCATCGACCTTACCTATACGCTAAAGAAACCCGCGGCCGTTGCCCCGAAAAACACGGTGTCGGGCGTCCCCGCGAACCGGACCATACCCACAAGTAAACCTGCGTTTGACAAACCGGATTCTCTCAAAGATACCGCGGACAGCAAATCGAAAATTGTCAAATCAGATTCCTTGCCGGTTGTTCACAAAACGGATTCGGTCGGCGTAAAGAGCGGCTCCGTATCGCCCGATACGACAAAAAGCATACAGCCGGCGGATTCAACTGCAGTCGAGCCAAAATCTGCGCCGAAAAAGCGGTAAAAACGGCTGATTTAAGGATTTATATTGTCGTCCTAACATTTCTATACACAAATTACTGTTATTATTGTATATTTTCGCTTTGGAGAGGTGTGCTTGGTTACGTGTCGTAACTTCTTATTTTTTAAAGCCCAAAGCGCATTTAACTCCTGTTCTTGATTAGTTAAATAATTCCACTCTTTGTCATATTCGAGGCTTATCATATGGGTCTTTTTCCATTTTTATCCAACGATTTAGGTATTGATCTCGGAACTGCGAACACACTTATTTACGTGAGCGGCAGAGGGTTGCTTATTGATGAACCTTCCGTTGTGGCCCTTGACAGAAATTCCAAAAATGTTAAGGCTTTCGGTCTTGAAGCAAAACGGATGCTTGGCCGCACACCCGGTGAAATCGAAGCAATCAGACCGATGAAAGACGGCGTCATTGCCGACTTCGATCTTGTCGAGGAAATGCTCAAACATTTCATAAAAAAAGTTCAAAAATATCCTTCCTTTTTCCGGCCCCGCGCGGTCATCGGCGTTCCTTCCGGAATTACCGAAGTAGAAAAACGCGCCGTTATTGATTCTGCGGAAAGCGCCGGTGTTCGGGAGGTATATTTGGTCGCCGAACCCATGTCTTCGGCCATCGGAATGGGCATACCCGTCAATGAGCCTTCGGGAAATATGGTCATTGACATCGGCGGCGGAACCGCCGAAATCGCGGTCATCGCGCTCTACGGCATGGTCTGCGATATGTCGGTTAGGGTCGGCGGCGATGAAATGGACGAAGCGATTGTTTCGTACTTGAAGAAAACGTATAATCTGTTGATCGGCGAAAGCACGGCCGAACAAATCAAAATACAAATCGGCTCGGCGTTCCCCCTTGAAGACGAACTTGAAATGGAAGTCAAGGGAAGAGACCTTGTCGCCGGTATTCCCAAAACATTGCGTATCACCTCTACGGAAATACGCGACGCGCTCAATGAACCGATTTCCACCATCGTTGAAGCAGTCAAGCAGGCTCTCGAACAGACTCCGCCCGAGCTTTCGGCCGACATCCTTGACAAAGGAATCATAATGACCGGCGGAAGTTCCCTCTTGAGGGGCCTTGACGAACGTTTGCGCCAAGAAACGAATTTGCCGGTAAACGTCATCGACGATCCGTTGACATGCGTTGCGCGCGGCGCGCTGAAAATCATTGAAAACCTTGAAATGTATAAACCGGTGCTTCTCAATACCGGCCGCAGACGGTAAAGCGCAACCGCAATGCAGTGGATAATCCGTTTCTTTGTTTCCCATCGCAATCTCACGTCGCTGTGCGCGACCGTGGTGGCGAGTTTCTTGATGCTGTCGAGCAATCCGGGCCAGCAGCAAAACATCGCGCGCTTACTTACCTATTCGGTTTTTTATCCGTTTCAATTTTATTTTACCCAAACGACACGGATAAAAAACGTCTTTGCCGAAAACCGTTCGCTTAAAAACGAAATCGCCGGACTTTCCGTACGCGTTGCGCAATTGTCGGAATGCGGCAAGGAAAACGACCGTCTCACTGGAATGCTTTCGATTTCGCAGCAATACCCGTATACGCTGGTTCCGGCCCGGGTCGTTGTCAGAGACCCGTCGTTCGTTTCCAGAAGCGCAATAATCAATGTGGGAAAAGACCAGGGGATTTTGCCGTATATGCCGGTCATGACGGGCAGAGGCGCCGCAGGAAAAATCATCCAGGTCATGGGCCGGATGAGCCTGGTGCAACTGATGCTCGACCCTGCGAACAGGACGAGCGTTATGGTGCAACGGTCAAGGGAAATCGGCATTCTTGAAACCGATAACGGGGACGACTTTTTCATAATGTTCCGCGCCCATGCCGATGTCAATGTCGGGGACACCATCATCACCTCCGGGCTCGGCGGCATTTATCCCCGCGGGCTTTTGGCGGGTCAGGTGAAAAAGCTGACCGAAAACAGGGATCCGATTTTCAAAAAAGCGATCATCTCTCCCGAAGTCAATTTCGACCGGCTTGAAGAGGTTTTCGTCATAAAACTGCCGCCGCAATGGGCATCGTTCAAACAGGAACTTGACTCATTGGAAACAATTTCAGCAAAAGGGACGGCCCAACCGTGATTTCCGATATAATCAAATGGGTAATCGTTTTCATGGGGTCGCTGATACTGCAGACATCCTTTGTGCCGATCATAACCGTAGCCGGCATCAAGCCGGACCTTCTTATGGTCGCCTTGTTCTTTTTTTCAATCAAATACGGCGTGATGCCCGGGATTTTCGTCGGTTTTGCCCTCGGCCTCGGGCAGGACCTTTATTCCCCTTCCCTTTTAGGACAAAATGCTTTGACAAAAACAATTGCCGGAGCGTTCATCGGCCTGTTCAACGAACGAATGATGAGAAGCGATCCTTTCATTAAAACAGCTTTGTTGTTCGTCGCGTTCCTTATACACGACGCGCTGTATTTTATAATTCAAATTATCAAACTCGGCGACCCCATTGCCACCCTGTTTGCCGGACTTTTCGTAAAAAGCTTGCCCCGTGCATTATACTCGATAGTCTTTGCCGTGTTATTTTACATATGGGAACTTATTCCTAAACCCGCCATAAGGAAATAGCGCGAAACCATGCCCCGAAGTTCGCAATTTCTTGACGAACAGCAGGAACGCACCACCAAAAGCGTAAGGCTGTGCATTGTCGTTGCGGTATTGTTTTCGGTGCTCGCCGTCAGGCTCGTCTATTTACAAGTAATCCAGGCCGATCTCAATATCCGCCTGTCGCGGGAAAACGGAATGCAGCAACATGTCATCAAAGCCCCGCGCGGATTGATTTTCGACAGAAACGGTCAGGTTCTTGCCCGTAATCGCCCGTCGTATTCGATATGCGTCCTTCCCTACAAGATAAAGAAACGCCTTCCCATCATCAACAATCTTTTGAAAATCCACGATTCCCGGGGCAAAGCGGTGTTCGACAGCCTCGAACTCATCCAAGGATTCCAGCTTGCCAATCACCGCCGGTTCGACCCGGGTCGGCTCAAAGAAGACGTATCGCTTGAAATCGTTTCCATCGTCGAAGAGCATTCGATGGAATTGCCCGGAATCATCGTCGAAACGGAATCGCGTCGCGAATATACGCTCGGCTCAAAGGCTTTTCACGTACTGGGGTATATGAGCGAAATTCCCGAGACCCAATTCGATTCGCTTAAAAACCTCGGCTATCATTTCGGCGACGTCATCGGAAAGGCCGGCATCGAACGGCAATACGAGGAAATTCTTAGGGGTAAAGATGGGCAGGAATTCATCGAAGTCAACGCATACGGCAAGAGTCTGGGACCTATCGCCAATATGCCGAGAAATGATCCCGTGCCGGGCGGCAATATGTACCTTACCATCGACTATAATATCCAAAAAGTGACTGCGGATTCGTTTCCCGATACCCTTAAAGGCGCGGTTGTCGCGATCGACCCCCGCGACGGAGCGGTTTTGGCAATGTATTCGAGCCCCTCGGTCGATCCGAACATATTCTCGGCCTCGGCGCAATTGAGATCGAAAAACTGGGGAACCATCGCACTTGATCCCGCATTGCCTTTGAACAACAGAACCATTTCAGGGACCTATACCCCGGGTTCGACGTTTAAGCTCGTATCATCGGCTGCCGGGTTATTAAGCGGCAAGTTGTCGCAGGATTCCCGGATGCCCACGCCCTGTCATGGAAGTTACCGGCTTGGCGGACGAGTTGCTCATTGTTGGGACCCGCGAGGCCACGGGTCGCTCGATTTGATCGGTGCCGTCAAGCAATCATGCGATGTTTATTTTTATCAGGTCGGACTGCGGCTTGGCGATGATATCATCAACAATGCGGCGACCATGTTCGGGCTCGGCTCACCAACGGGAATCGATTTGCCCGGCGAAAAATCCGGCTGGCTTTCCGGTGAAGCCGAATACAATAAAAAATTTGCAAAACGAGGATGGGTTTGGACGCGAGGCTTGCTTATGGATATGGCAATAGGTCAAACCCAGCTGGTCACGCCGATACAATTGGCGTCGCTCATCGGCGGCCTCGGCAACGGACACGAGGTATTCAGGCCGTATCTTATGAAAGAGGTCCGGTCTATGGACGGAATGGTTATTGCGCAGCAATCGCCGACAATCTTTAAGAAACTATCGCTTGACTCTTCGATAATTGCAACGCTGCATAAGGCGCTTTACGAAGTGATGACTGCCGGAGGTACCGGCGGAAGAGCGAACGTTCCGGGCGTGAAGGTCGGCGGAAAAACGGGAAGCGCGGAAACAGTGCGCGGCGACAGAACGCATGCCCTGTTTATGGGCTGCGCGCCTATTGACGATCCGGTAATTGCGGTTTCGGCGGTTCTTGAAAATGCGGGGCACGGCGGCAGCGTGGCTGCGCCCGTTGCCGGTGCCGTGATGCGTTATTTCTTCGCGAACATTCCCGAAGGAAAACAAATAGTGGCGGCAGCGAATCCGCCGAAACCGGATAAAAACCCTAAACCAAACCAATAATTGACAGAACAACTTATGTCTGAAATTCAGAAAAAAAGCGATTTTGACGTTATTCTTGTGTT
Source organism: Fibrobacteria bacterium (assembly GCA_037447435.1). GTDB lineage: Bacteria > Fibrobacterota > Chitinivibrionia > Chitinivibrionales > FEN-1185 > FEN-1185. Next base: position 7,523 of record JBBIGR010000063.1, on the reverse strand, counting down.
GCTTGCCATTACATTGTGGACAATAGGCGTTTTCCTCGTGTTTTCGGCCACGCACATTTACGACTCGGGCCCGCTTATCCATTCGACACGGAATCAAATCATCTGGATTTCTCTTGGCGCAATTGTCATTATGACAATTACTTCCATTCCGACCAGGTTCTATTATTCATTCGCGTATGTTTTTTACGGCGCATCGCTCATGCTTCTTTTGTACGGGCTTTTTACCGGCGTCATCAGTAAAGGTGCCGAACGGTGGGTCTCGATTGCAGGGCTCAGGATTCAGCCGTCGGAATTCGCCAAAATAGGTTTATTGCTCGCATTGTCCCGGTATTTTTCCACAAAAACAATTTCCCTCGAAAAATTGAGTTCCTTTATCATCCCGGGGTTTTTGATCATGTTTCCGTTCGGCCTTATCATCAAACAACCGGATTTAGGGACGGCATTGATACTGTGCCTTATGTCGGTCCCGATGCTGTATTGGGCCGGCCTTTCCATTGTTGAACTGTTCCTCCTTTTATCGCCGGGGCTTTCGCTCGCGCTTTCGGCAATACCGTTAATTTTGACATTTACTTTTAAAACAAGCAGCGGGATTTGGGAAGCGATTCCCTGGGGCATTTTCTTCGTCATTCTGTGTGCGGTTTTATATCTTTCGAGGCCCCGATTGCCTTTGTTGATAGGGATCGTCGTGATCAATCTGTTTACCGCAGGTATCACCACCTTTGCGTGGAACGGCGTTTTGCAGGATTATCAGAAAAAAAGGATACTTAGTTTCATCAACCCTCAAATGGACCCTACCGGTGCGGGGTATCAGGTGATACAATCCAAAGTGGCAATCGGTTCCGGCGCCATCATGGGCAAAGGATACCTTAAAGGGACGCAAACCCGATTGTCTTTTCTACCTGAGCAACATACCGATTTTATTTTTTCGGTCCTTGGCGAGCAATTCGGCCTTTTCGGGTGCATCGCGATATTGATTTTATTTTTATTGCTGGTCATCCGAGGATATACCACCACCCAATACGTGAAAAACCGATTTACAAACCTTGTAATCGTCGGTTCGGTTTCGCTGCTTGCGTTTCATATATTTGCAAACGCATCAATGACGCTGGGTATGATGCCGGTTGTCGGCGTACCGCTTCCCTTTCTCAGTTACGGCGGTTCCTTTACAATTACAATTGCCATTTTACTCGGGTTTCTCCTTAATGCGCGGCACAGTAAACAGGATTTTTAATCCCCGCCCGATATACTGATATTATTTTTGCTATACCACGAAAGGATTAGTATGCACCCAATTCTGTTTCACATTTTCAAATTTCCGATTCATTCCTACGGATTCATGCTTGCCGCCTCATTTTTATTCGGAATTTGGCTTGGATCCGCCCGTGCGAAACGCAACAGCCTTGATCCGAATGTAATTTCCGATCTCGGATTTTGGGTCATTCTATCGGCAATCATCGGCGCCCGTTTATACTATGTTATTCTTCACTTCGAAGAATTTAAAAACGATTTGACCGGAATTTTCAACCCGTTTCACGCCGGCAATCTGGGAATCGGCGGTCTGGTTATGTACGGCGGTTTTATCGGCGCGATTGTCGCTGCGGTCATTTATTTCAAGGCAAAAAAGCTGCCCTTCCTGCCGTATGCCGATATGGCTGCCCCGAGTGTCGGGCTGGGCATTTTCCTGACCAGGATAGGCTGTTTTTTGAACGGTTGCTGTATGGGAGCCCCGACGACGTCCGCGTGCGGCGTATCGTTTCCGCCCGATAGCCCGGCAGGATATTATCAATTGCAAATGCATGCGCACGGATTAATTCCTTCCCAGCTTATCGAGTCTGCCGGAGGCCTTGTCATGTTGATCATCGTGCTTATCGTGGGCATGAAAAAAACATTTCCGGGTTTCCAATTTTATCTTACCGGACTTTTTTATGCGATTTTGCGTTTCTGCATAGACTTTACCCGCTATTATTCGGCGCAGGAAAAGCTCGGGCCGTTATCGCATAATCAAATTGTCTGCATTATTTTCTTTATCATATTCACCGGTCTTATTTTAAAACATTTTATGTCCAAAGAAGAGGAAAAGACAAGTTCGGAACCTTCCGCGCTGGTGTAACAAAAAAGAAAAACCATGAAAAAAAGCCCCTTATCGTTCTTGATTCAAAGAGCAGGGGGCTTTCTTTTTCCGCAAATATGTATTGCTTGTAAAAAACCCGCATCCGGTCCCGACATTAAAACCTGGCTTTGCAAGGACTGCATTTCGGCTTTACGCGATAATCTTTCCTATCGATCCGTAAACGCCTGTCCCTTTTGTTCCCTTAACAAAAAAATCAAAGCATGTACCTGCGGCAAAATCGGAATGAACGAACCGTACGAATCGATGTTTTCGCTGTTCGACTTCGACTCGCTTCTTTCAACAATCATTCATGAATTTAAATACAGCGGGTTTAAAAGCCTGGCCTTTACTATGGGAAGAAGTTTCTCGTCCCAATTGCCGCAAACTTTTTTCGATGAAACCGATTTGATAATCCCGGTTCCTCTCCATTTTTTGAAGACGATCAAACGCGGCTACAATCAAGCGGAGCATTTGGCCAAAGGCTTTATTGTGGAAAAAAAACCTTTGATTCCGATACGTTCGGACATCCTTAAGCGCAGGAAAAACACCAAGTCGCAAACCGCATTATCGAGAAAAAAAAGGTTGCGGAATATGACGAATGCCTTTTTTATCCCGACATCCAAACAAATCCTTGTGAAAAATAAAAATATTCTTATCGTTGATGACGTGATCACGACCGGTGCGACGACAAAGCATTGTTCCCTGGTTTTACGGCAGGCCGGGGCCAATCGAATCAGAATTCTATCTTTAGCGAGAGATTAATTGCAAATCCATCGCTTTGCCGATGGATTGCCGTAGCTGTGATTGTTATACCGAGGTTTTGGATTGTATAACTTCTATATAGTTGCTTATTTTTTTGTTTCAACTTATTTTTGTGGGCCTGCGGAGGACTAGGATAATGGTAATCCGACGGTCTTGAAAACCGTTGCCCGTAAGGGCTTGGGAGTTCGAGTCTCTCGTCCTCCGCCACTTTTACCCCTCACTTAAGCCGCATAATTGTACGGCCGAAAAAGTGTCTGCGAAAAGCCTCATCCCCTACCCTTAGCACATGCCTAAACCGGATGTATTCAGCTGTGGACGTATCGACACGCCGAGGCGATATTTTGCATACAGACACTAAAGCTTGAAAATTCAATGGCTTTATTCGTATCATTATGGTTGCGCGTCCTAGATTTAGGATAAGGCGGTTTCGGAATAACCGGATATCCAAAGGAAATGGAATGAGCGATTATAAATCCATCGTGATTGTCGACGATTCCCTCGACTTTCTGGAAAAACTTTCAAGCAGTCTTTCTGCCGAAGGATTCGACGTGCGTTCTTTACAATCCGGAAGTGCCGCATTGTCTTCGATACAATCAAATCCTCCGGACCTCATTATTCTCGACATGGACATACCGGGGACCGACGGGTTTGACGTATGTAAAAAGCTCAAAGAACATTTTAGGACGAAAAGCATACCGGTTATCTTTCTGACCACTGCGGCAGAAACCGAAACAAGGGTCAAGGGGTTGTCTCTCGGTGTTGCGGACTACATATTCAAACCGTTTGACAGCAAAGAGCTTATCGCCCGCGTTAACACCCAATTGCAACTCAAGCGACTTCAAAACGATTTGGAATGCCAGACCGTGGATTTGCTGCTCAGCAACGAGCAATTGCGTAGTGAAATCGAGGAACGGAAACTGACTGAAATTGCCTTGCGGGATAAGGATCGGCAGTTTCAGGCAATAATGGACAATCTCCAGGACGCCTATTTCCGCACCGACATCAAGGGGAAAATCGTTTTCATGAGTCCTTCGGCCCCGTTGCTTTACGGATACGATTCGGCCGAGGAAATGCTCGGGCTGGACGTCGGGCTCCTTTATAAAAATATCGTTGACCGTGAAGATATCGTCGCGCAAATCAAAGCCAGCGGTCACGTTTATAACCGGACCGGCGAAGGATTAAAAAAAGACGGTTCTTCGTTCTGGGTCTCTTTAAACGCCCAATTTTACTTCGACGAAAACGGAAAGGTTCTCGGCACCGAAGGTTTTGTCAGGGACCTTGCGGAATGTTCCCAGGCGGAACAGCAATTACGGATGCGGCTGGCCCAAATCGATTGCGCTTTGGTTGCCGCAAACGCAGGGACCTGGATTTTTGAACCGGGTAATAACAAATTCATTCTCGGTATGAACAGTTGCCGCATTCTCGGAATAAAAGCCGACAAATTCGCATCGACCGCGGATATCTTTTTTTCGCATTTTTCGAAGCAGGACCGCGATACGTTCCAACGCGCATTGGCAAAAACGCAGCGAAGAAAGCATGCATTTGCTTGAGAAAATGGAATCCTTAAGCGTGCTTGCCGGCGGCATAGCCCACGATTTCAACAATCTTTTGGGCGGCATGTTCGGCTATATAGACATTGCCCGGGAATATATCGGCCAAAAGCAAATTGTCAAAGCCGAAAATGCTCTCGAAAAGGCGGTCACCGCGTTTCACCGCGCAAAATCCCTTACCTTGCAATTGCTGACCTTTGCCAAAAAAGGGACTTTGGTGAGAAAGAAAAAGCAACTTGCCTCCATACTGTCGGACACTGCGCACTTTGCAATAAGCGGATGGAATGGAAAATTGACTCTTGAAATCGCGGCCGATTTAAATCCCTGTGAAGTGGATTCCATGCAACTAGGCCAGGCAATAGACAATATCATCATAAATGCCCGTCAGGCCATGCCCGACGGCGGGTCGATACGTTTGATTGCCCGGAATTTCACCGGTCCCGTGCCGATGCCGCTTGGAGCCGGCAATTATGTTCTTATATCGATTGCGGACACCGGCCCCGGAATTCCGCCGGAAAATATCGATAAAATTTTCGAACCGTTTTTTACGACTAAAAAGCAAGGAAGCGGACTCGGACTTGCCTCTGCGTTTTCGATAATTAAAAACCACTGCGGTTTGCTTACCGTCTCCTCGAAACCCGGTGTCGGTTCCGATTTTAGAATTTATTTACCTGCGGCCGTGGAACACGTTGCCGTTGATATCCCGGACCAAACCGGGATTCCTATGGGCTGCGGCAAGGTCCTTGTCCTTGATGATGAGGAATACATCCGTGAAATACTGTCCCATATGCTTACCACCCTTGGGTATACCCCGGTCCTTGTCAGTCATGGGGAGGAAGCGATCAGTGCCTTTAAAAAATCAAGAACCGTAAAACAGCCGTTTATTGGCGCGCTGTTCGACCTTACGATTCCGGGCGGACTCGGCGGAAAAGAAACTCTTGAGCATATTTTAAAAATCGATCCTTCTTTTTGCGCCATCGCATCGAGCGGGTACAGTGAAGATCCTGTAATGGCCAAGCCGGCCAGCTACGGTTTTAAATCGAGCATCCAAAAACCTTTTTCGAAGCCCGACCTTGCGAATTTGCTTCACAAAGTGTTGGCATCGAACCGGTTTCCCGCAAAAAAAGCCGCCCGCAAAAGTTCCCGGAAAAGGAATAAATAATGTCAATACGGACAAAATCCGAAATACAAAAAAAACCGATAACGGTTTCCGATTCCGAAAACCGGGTTTTGGTTGCGGATGACGACGATTTTATGCGGTTGTTTGTTTCCGAAGCGCTTACCGAAGCCGGTTTTAACGTGACCGAATTTGACCCGACAAATTCCCCGTTCGAACTATTGAAAAAACCGTACGCAGTGGTGGTGTCGGACATCGTCATGCCCGTCATAGACGGATTTGCGCTTCGCAAGGAAGTTTTGAAAATTTCGCCCACGGCCCAATTCATCATGATTACTGGCCATCCCGACAAAGACAAGGCCGTTCTCGCGGCCGACAGCGGGGCCTGTTCCTTTCTTGTAAAGCCATTTTCGGCGGATGCGATCCGTTGCGCGGTTTTTGCCGCCATCCGTAAAAACGAATTCATCAGAAGCGCATACGGAAATACGAACGCCGGTTCGGTCGAATCGATCGTCGATCTGGTCGGCAATTCGGAACATCTCAGGGTTGTCAAGATGCGTATTTTGGATTTGGCGCCGCTTGGGGTTCCGGTTCTCATCACCGGCGAATCCGGCACGGGCAAAGACGTTGTCGCGCAGAATATTCACAAGCTCGGGCCCCGGGCAAACGGCCCGTTTGTCGCCGTCAATTGCGCCGCCCTTTCCTCGTCGCTCATCGAATCGGAACTATTCGGCCATGCGCAAGGCGCATTTACCGGGGCCGGCCGTACCAAACACGGTTTTTTCGAAGTGGCGGACCAAGGGACATTGTTCCTCGATGAAATCGGCGAACTTTCCATGGAACTGCAAAGCAAGCTTTTACGCGTTTTAGACAAAGGTGAATATATCCGGGTGGGCGAAACCGCCCCGCGTAAAACCGACGTCAGAATTATCAGCGCCACAAACAGGAATCTTGAACAGCAAATAAAAGAGCAGCGCTTCAGGAGCGACTTGTTTTTCAGGCTCAGAGGCGGCCGCGTCTCGCTCGAACCTTTACGCAATAGAAAAGAAGACATCGAACCCCTGGTGCGCCATTTCCTGCCGCAGGATTGCGAGCTTTGTCCGGAAGTCATGACCATGCTTTTAAAACATGACTGGCCCGGCAATATTCGCGAACTGTCGATGACCGTTTCGGCATTAAAAGGCATTTGTAAGAACAGGCCGGTTACCGTCGATGATATTACTCAAATCTTAGCGCATACCCATTCCACGGAAGCAGACATCGAATCGTATCAGCATTTTAAAAACAGGATGTTACAAGAACTGGAACATCAATACTTTTCCAATTTGCTCTCCTCCTGCGACAACAACATAACGCGGGCAGCGCAATGTGCGGGCATGGACAGAAAAAACCTTCGTGAAAAATTGAAAAAACTCAATCTTCATTCCGCTTCCGTCGATTGATACCTCCCGAGGTGGGGTAGTAGTACCTCACTTTTTTAATTATTCTTTATTTCCTTAATTGCCAAAGTCTTCCAATCGCAACCCCTAAATACGCCGGGGTAAAAACACCCCGTTTTTTTTCAATTAATTATTCGCTTTACTCTCATTTGTATATTGCATATTCCATTGACATTCAACCGGATACACCCCTTTTGTGAATATCGGCACATCTCTTGCATATAATATTTGTAACAACTTTGTAATAATTGAGCAGCGATACAAAAACTTTGGGATTATTAAGGAGCGATATATGAATAACTATACATGACTAGCGGAAAATCGGAAAAAACGTCTCATCAATTAAAGCAAATAGTGCATGTTGTAAACCGGTCAAAAAAATGGAGATTATGCAATGAACAACATTAAAATAGGAATCAAGTTGATAGGCGGATTCGCGATTGTCGCGCTCATCGCCGTCCTTATCGGGATTTTCGGAGTCATTAATCTTAAAGGGGCATCGCGCGTTTCTGTGGGTAGCCCCAATATGTTGTGTTTAGAGTTAT
>JBBIGR010000062.1:0-20233 GCA_037447435.1 Fibrobacteria bacterium | reverse complement strand
TCCAACATGCCGAATCCCCTATGCCGAGGTCGCTTAAACTCTTGCAAGATGATTCGGTCTTCTTTATTGCTGCTCCGCGACACGTTCAGCGCGTTCGCCATCCTCTCCACCGAAAACTCAAAGCTATGTTCTTTTATAAACATATAGATGTTTTCGGTCCTTTTGAAAAGATGGCCACCGCTTTTTTTAAAATGTCGCGCTCCTCCCGAAGGATAGCGTTCTCCCGCATCAACCGGCGGTTCTCATCTTCGAACGGCTTTAGGTGGCCCGTTCCGGGAAAGGCATGGTTGGGGTCAGCGTTCAGCTCCTCCCGCCAATGCCGGATGGCACCTTGGTACAATCCTAGCTCTTTCTCAACGGTCCGATCATTTTTACCTGATGAATCGGCTAACCGTACTGCCTCTCGCTTAAACGTCTCGTCATACTTCTTCCGAATTGATCCCACAAAAACACCTCCAAGAATACAAGTGAAAAATATGTTTGGTTCTTGGAGTGTCTAAAATCAGGAGTATGGCTCATTTCTTCAAAAATGCTTGCCTGTAGAAAAATTAATAATCTTTTGGACAAATTTACCGTTCTCCAATGGAACACCCTTTTTGTTATAGCCTATAGACTTCTTTCTTTTTTAATCGTAGATTAAGATATAGGGAATGGAATAATTATTACTAAGATTTTTCGAAATATATGAAGATGAAAGCGAAAAAATTATGGAAAAATCCTTACCAAGTGTTTTTAAATATCAAGACTTTCGAAAGTTCCTTGGTGACTATTATGAAATAAAAAAGGAGATCGATCCTTCATTTTCATATCAAAATTTTTCCCGTAAAGTAGGTTTTACCAGTAAGTCATTTGTATTTAATGTTATTAATGGAAAAAAAAATCTTTCCAGGGCTTCTGTAGTAAAAGTTTGTGGAGCAATAAATCTTACAAAAACTGAGGCAGCCTATTTTGAAAATCTTGTGTATTTCAACCAATCGAAAAGCTTTTCTGAGCGAAATCATTATTTCGAAAAACTTAACTCAGGACCTTTAACAACAAGTGAAGCAAGTAGCGCAAGGAAAATCCAAAAAGACCAATATGAGTTTTATTCAAATTGGTATCACGTTGTGATCCGTTCCCTCATAGATTTATTTCCTGATGTTGTTGATTATCAAACACTTGGTAGAATGGTTTTTCCATCAATTAGACCAAAACAAACACAAAAATCCATCGAGCTCCTCCTTCGACTTGGATTAATAATAAAAGATGGAAAGGGAAAATATAAAACGGTTGATAAAAATTTGACAACCGGTGAAGAAGTGCAAAGTTTTGCTGTGCAGCATTTTCATTTAGAAACTATGAAATTGGCAGAAACAGCGATAAAAACGCTTTCCAAGGATAAACGTAATATTTCGGGGCTAACACTTGGGATTTCTAATGAGGGCTATCACGATATTTGTGAAATCATATATGAATGTCAAAAAAAAATAATGGATATTGCAAATAAGGATAAAAAATCAGATAAGGTTTATCAGTTAAATTTTCATTTTTTTCCGGTGTCAAAACCTCATCCTGATTTTCGATAATTAAAATAATAATTAATTGTTGTTTAATGGGCATTTGTAATTTTGTTTGGAGGTACCTATGAAAAGAAAATTGCTTCAGTTTATCTATTCATTCATAATGCTTATTTTATTCAGCTCATTAATTAGCGCTCAATGGACACAGACAAATGGACCTGGTGGTGGGAGTATTACTGCTCTTACAGCAATTGGTAGCACACTTTTTGCCGGAACTTATACTGGAACAATTTTTCGTTCCGAGGATAAAGGTAATAGCTGGACTCCGGTTAATTCAGGATTACCCGCAGATCCGAAGAATAATTATATATCAAATTATTCAGTTTCGTGTTTTACAGCCAACGAAAAAGCCCTCTTTGCAGGAACAACCTCCGGCACCACGTCTTTTGGTATTTTCAGATCAGTAGACAATGGCAAAACATGGGCTGCTGCAAATACCGGACTTACGGATCATTATGTAAATTGTCTTACTGTAATTGGCAACACAATTCTTGCCGGTACAGGCGGCGGAACCACCGGTAAAGGTAATATTTTTGCATCAAGAGATGATGGTTTAAATTGGGCTAAGGTAGATTCAGGGCTCCCAACAATTTATAAAGTTCATTCATTTGCGGTAAGTAACGGTGCTGTTTTCGTTGGGTTTGACAAAAAGGTATTCCTTTCCTCAGACAGTGGCAAAAGTTGGAAAGAGGCTGATTCCGGTATAAGCAGCGGCCAGCCAGGTGTTGCAGGGTATATTTGTTTTGCCGCGAATGATAGCGCAGTTTTTGCAGGCACGAACAATGGAATATTTCTATCTACAAATAATGGTACGAATTGGGCACAGGTCAACACGGGTTTACTAAGTCCGTACGTTTATTCTCTTACGTTAAACAAAAGCGGCGTTTTTGCAAATACGGCCATGGGTGATATTATTTATAAGTCTATTAATAATGGGGCAAGCTGGACATCGGCAAATACTGGATTAACGAGTATTAGTGCAAGAAAGCTTGCCACTATTGATAGCTCACTTTTTATCGGCACCTACGATCAGGGCGTATTCAGGTCAGACAATAACGGCACGAGCTGGATTGACGCAAATTACGGGCTAGTTGCTTCCGGTATTTCTTCTCTTGCCTTTAATGGTGACACAATGTTTGCTGCTACTTCTGGGGGGATTTTTTCGACAGCAAATAATGGCTTAAGCTGGAATAATAATAATTTCGGTATTCCATCAACTCGCAATTTCCACTCCCTCCTGGTTAGTAGCAACAATATTTTTGCTTCAACTACCGATTATAAGATATTTCATTCCACCGATAATGCTTTTAGCTGGACCAGAGCGGATTCCGGCATTCCAACTGAACTAGTCTCCTGTTTGCTTAAGAAAGACACTACTATTTTTGCAGCAGTAAACAGTAACGGTATTTTTCGATCAAACAATAATGGCAAAAGCTGGATTCCTTCGAGAACCGGACTTACGGACAGCGATGTTCCTTGTATGGCAATAAACGGCAACACAATTATTGCCGGAACTGGTGCCGGAATATTCTTATCCGATAATGATGGGAAATCCTGGAAGGCAGGAAATACCGGTCTAACCTATACGGATGTTAGGGCAATTACTGTGAGTAATGGTAATATTTTTGTTGGAACTAATGGTGGTGGCATTTTTCTTTCAACCAATAATGGAGAAACCTGGACAGAAGTAAATTCTGGAATAGTCAACAAGTATGTTTTATCCCTATGGGCAAATGGCTCTTTTATTTTTGCTGGAACGTCTGGTAGTGGAGTTTATGTTTCCCAAAATAACGGTATCAGTTGGACAGAATTTAATCTTGGCCTTTCAAATGGAGCCATACCAAGTCTTGCTATGAAAGGTGAAAGAATTTTTGCAGGTACTTATAGTTCTGGGGTATGGAGTAGACCTATTTCTGATGTAACTGGAATTTCAGGTTGTCAATTTCAGGAGGATATTCCAAAGCAAGATATTCTAAAGGTGTATTTATTACCCCGAATAAACTCTAATGTTGTAATTGAATTTAATCTTCTTCGCGCTGATAAAGTAAATGTTGCCATTTATAATTTAACCGGCCATGAAATACAATCTCTTGTTAATGGATCTTTGGTGAATGGTAGATATAAAATCTATTGGAACACACGCAATTTTGCCAGCGGATACTATTTTGTCAAATTGCAGACAGGAACAAAGACAAAAATTAAAGGGGTTCATATTTTAAAGTAATTGCTAAATTGACAAGCATCAAAGTTGATTTATGCCTTTTGAACGATGGAAATTATAAGCATTGTCAATCCATCTTGATGGATTTTAAAGAATTGACAGATTGGGCTTGATTAAGACAATAATGTACAAAATCGGAGAAAATAATGAAAACGATATTAACTCGACTGGTCATTTTCTATATAGCCTTATATTTAAATTGCACAACCAATAATATTGCTGGTAATAGCACGCAAACAGGCAATCCGACAATAGTAGGTATTTTATATTGTCCGGATGGTAAAACCCCGGCAAAGAGAGCCAAAGTTACCCTACGCAATAAGAACTCTCTTGCCGATACCGCAGGCATTCTTGTCAAACGTCTTGCCCTGTCTGATTCTGCCACGGCAATGACCAATGATTCAGGTAAATTCGTGATCGACTCTGTTGATACTGGAACTTACGTGATAGTTGGTACGGACGGGGGCAATAATCTTGCTCTAAATGACTCTGTGCCCGTTAAGAGCAAGGATTCGGTCGTAACTCTACCACCAGACACATTGAAGCCTGCCGGGGCTTTAAAGGGCGTTATAAGGCTTTCAGAAGGTGGGGATCCAAGAAAGGTGTTTATCCTTGCTTTCGGAATAGACAGATTTGCAAGGGTGAATGCAGACGGCTCGTTTAAATTCGCTACATTAGCCGAAGGAAAGTATGATTTACGGGTGATTTCGAGCCTGGATAACTATGGGGTGCTTGATATAGTCAATATTCCCGTGGGGTCGGGCGACACGTTGAACATGGACTCTATAGTCTTGCCATTTACAGGGATACCGACACCAAAGAACGTGTCTATTAAATATGACACATTGAAGCAAATAGTAACCCTATCTTGGAGTAAGCCCGATTCTGCACTTGTGAAGGGGCTCAATGTTTACCGTAGGAATGTTGACTCGAATTCAGTCTTGAAGCAGGTAAATACTTCACCGATTACCGACACTCTGTACCGTGATTCTACAGGTATTCAGGATCAGACTTATGAGTATCGAGTTTCTGCGATTGACAAGAATGCAACGGAAGGGGTGAAGAGTGCGGGGGTGAGTGTGAAGATTGCGTCCTATTTAGCTTTGGATACGATTTATAGCAGTAAAGGGTCGGCGAATAGCCAATTTGATTATCCTGCTGATATTTCATTTGCAAGCAATGGAGACATTTACATTGTTGATTATAATAACAACCGCATACAAGTTTTCGATTCCGCAATACACTTTAAAAGACAATTCGGAAGCCCGATTCTAAATAAACCTTATAAGATCGCTATTGATAGCCAACAAAACGCATTTGTAGCGGAAAACGACACTGTTTTTAAATTTGATAGCACAGGGACAATGATCAATAAAATTACATTGTCATTTCCAATATTTGATATTGATGTTATAAGCAATGATTTATTTGTCCTTACAAATGGGGATTCAATTACTGTTTTTTCTAACGATGGTAATAGAAAACGAGCATGGAAATGTGGCAACGTGAATAGTTCAAATTATCTTGTTAGTGGAAATTCAGGTGAGATTATCCTGAACAATGATGATTCAAAAAACATCCTGTTTTTCGACAGTTTAGGAAATAATCTTTCAGCCATAAAAACATCAGCCTATGTTTACAGTATTGCTTTCGACTCACCAAAACAAAGGCTTTTTTCTGTTTATCTTAATAATTCTGGTGATTCTTACGAATTGTATGTCACTGATAAAAACAATGTCGAAATTGCCAATTATCAAATCCCAACCGATCAGCCTGGCGAAGGGGTTGCAATTGGGCTTCATCAAAATGGAACAGTCTTTCTCTTGTTTAGCAGTACAAACAGAATTCTACTATTGAAATCATTTCTCCCATAAGCCACTATATCGAATCCGCAATACCAAAGAAAAAAGGCAAATGACGCAAAACATCACCTGCCTTTTTTAAAACCAAATATTACGTTATTTCAAAGAGAGAATGAACCAAGCAGCACCGTCACTTACTATTTGCATTCCTTGATACTGAGTGGTTAAGGGTTTGGTCGCAGACCCATCGATTGTTTCTGCGCCGTTCCCATCAATCGTGATAGTCCCTGCCGTTGCGGAGATTTTTTTGATGTAATATGTCCTGCCCGTAACTGTTGAAGCAGCAGGGAGGGTTATTGTTGCTGTACCCGTATTTACAAAAATCACTGCTTCATCAGCAGCAGTATAATTGCCTGTTACAGTTGTAACTTTAATCCCAACCGAACCATTTACATCAAGTTTAGACTTTGGTGCCGTCAAGCCGATTCCAACAGACCCCCCAATGTCAATTTCTATTGCAGACGTCAATCCTGGCCCAAGCGCAAGTGCAGCAGTTTGAGGATTACCAGCAGTAGCTTCAAATGATTGGACATAATTTTTGCGTGGACCAGTGGCAAAACGAATAAACTCGTTACCATTCACTTCTGAATCTAAACCAAGCAAAAGCGCTGCGGGATTCTTGATTTGGATTTCAACACCACCAGCATTACCCTTGTCGTCCCTACGCCTAATGTCAAAGCGGCGGTTTGGGGGTTCCCTGCTGTTGCTTCGAAAGATTGTATCCAATTCCTTCGAGCTTCATTTGCCCAACGAATAAATTCATTTCCTGGTGTTTTAGATTCTAGGCCGAGTAGTATAGCGCCGCCAGGTGCCTTGATTTGGATTTCAGAGAAACCTCCGTTTCCTTTGCCGTCGCCAACGGAAAGTTCTTGAGTATCTTTAATTGTCAATTTATCAGTGGGAGAAACCGTTCCGATTCCAACATTTCCGGATACTGAAAAAGTCTGGCTTGTTGCTAAACTGGAGACAGGAGAGCTATAATCACGGTAATCATTGCCATAGATTATTCCCATTGAAGCACCTGAGGTGATGTTTATGCACTTTGTAAAGCCCAAGCTGTTATGTTGAAAAAGACACCCATGAATTTGAATTCGTCCAGCAGTTGCATATACACCTGCCGATATAGCGGCTTGGTCATGGTCTATGAAAATAAAATTTGAAATCTTTAAAAAATCTGGAATTTCCCAATCAATTGTATTTCCACCTAGGTAGCTCATAAAAGTCCCGTTATTCAACATCAAGAGACATGAACCATTATTGCCAGCTGGATCCGCAAATACGCAATGATTTCTTCTATATACAGCAGTATCGGTGACAACACCAGGATTAGTTCCGCATGTAATTCGAACATTCGTAAGTTCTAAATCTGCAGTTGCATTATCAGGCAAATTTACATAGATGCCGCAGTCAGCCATATCAAATTGAATATTTGACCCGAAAAGGCCTTGTGCTGCGCCAGTGGTTGGATCACTTGTAATCCAAATACCATTATGAGCAAATATAGCAAAAACCTCGTTGATAACCGCCCATACAACCTGTTGGATTTTTATTGCAGTTAAGTTAAGCACAAGAAAAGTATTCCATTGTGCTCGAAGAGTATCAGTAATTAGAGCATTATACAGATACATAACATAAGGGTTAAAATTGATTTTTTCAATATAACTAACATCCCAAAGGTTATCTATTAAAATTCCCGTTATTAGAGGGCAACCATAAATATTTGATAGGTGGTTTCTTCCTGTACCGCCATCTAGGGGGCCAGGCAAAGCAACTATTTTAATACCTTGGTAAGGGTTGACTAGCTGCAAGTTAATAGCTCTGTTGTCGCATTCAACCCCTGATGTGCTTGGAAGTGGTGGAGTTGGGCCTGCTTGAAATTCTATGCAAAATGGATAGTGCTGAACAATGTAAGTATCAGGATTACCTGAGTCTACATTAAGCCATTGAATTGGATAAAAAATGGTTAACCCTTCAATAGTGCTTGAACCGCCAGTTCCTCCAAAAGTTAAAAAGTCTGTACCGCCAGAAAGGGTTACAAACGAAGGGTGAGTTGCATCTCCTGAATTTCCTTGGTTTGATAAACACAATAGAACTGGGCCTTGATTGACGCCTGCTAACCAATAATTGGTCATCCATTCTGCTGGCGCATTCCACATTCCACGTAAGGTTACGTTTGACGGTACTAGAATTGTGGTATTTGCATTGTTGTTAAACATAAAATAGCCATTTGGAACATAAACTATTCCTCCATTTTCTGTAGTTTGAGCGGCTAGCAATGCGGTATTAAAATGGCCGGTATTATCAACTGAAGATGCCGCAGATGTAACTTTCCAACTAATAACTCCTCCTGGAACGTTAATTGGAAAGGCCGATCCTATTGTTATCATGCCATTTACAACATTTGTGATTGTATATGCTCCACAATCTTGATTAAAATTATGAATCCAAAGCATATCACCGATAGAAACATTTAATGTTGAAATACTAGCGTCGGATAATGTGGCTCCTAAAATTGTTCCACCTTGACCATAGGTTCTCGTTACTAACGGGATTGCTCCATAATCAAGCACGTTGTAAACCTTTTGAGTAGTCCAAACTCTTTCAGTTGCTGGTGAGGCTAATTTTATATTTCCGGCAACCTCAAGCATTTCGGTTGGACTAGCAGTACCAATTCCAACGAAACCGCCTGAACCTGTGCCTGTTTTAGCACCCGGGGAAAGAACAATATTTCCACCTCCATTATTTCCAGCAGCTCCATTTGAGCCAATTATTGATAAAGTATTGCCATTTCCAGCATTAGCATCAGTCAATTTTATTTGAGCGTCGGCAGGGGTAGAATTCATTGTAATGTTTCCATTGCCGGTTAACGGAAGGGTTGAAGGCATAACGAGCCTCCTTTAGTTAATGAATTAATGTTAAAATTATGTGCCACAAAGCAACACAATCATGCATTCAGGCATGTCCATTTAAGCGCGTCTTTTCAATAGTTTTTTTTGAATCTTATTTCGACTGTAAACAATACAACTTGACCAACTTGCTGCTTTGCTAATTTGACAATTACAACTAAAACATACAATACATAATTTAAAAAGTCAATAATAAATAATAAATACAATTAAGATTATGTTACCAAAAGTGCTTAATAGTAGGCAACATCAAAATTATTGAATTGGCATAGTTATCTTTTGTATATGGTTATTTACTACAGGTGATTACGTTGTTTCAATAATGCTTACTACTATATTATAACATAAATGCACACCAAATAATTATCAATATGCTAATTAATAATAAATATAAAAAGGAAAAAATAAGAGATAGAATTGTTAATATAAAAATATACGAATTAATTTGTTTGTTGGCAGCAATTTATGACTTTACGGTGCGCACATGCCAAGGAATTACGGTGTTTACTAGAGATAGTATTAAGTTTTAAAACCATCCGAAAAATTATCTGGGATAATAATTTAAAATATTTACTTTCAAAAAGATAATGTTGCTGTATAATAAAGTATAAATTATGCATGATGGGCTGACAATGTTTAACAAGTGGTAAATCAACATTAAGCTTATTTTGACGAAAATAAAATCACAATTCAATAAAATTGCAAAGCCAGGCGCATACGGTATACTATTAAAACCTTCAAAATTGGTAATCCGAGCACATGAAATATTGCGGGTTTAGTTGAGAAGTTGAATGGTTTCTACGGTTAAATTAAAGTGTTTTGTAATCATATGAAATTCAGACCATGCATAGATTTACATAACGGTAAGGTCAAGCAGATCGTTGGCAGTTCTTTATCGGATAATAACGATAAAAAGCTTATCACGAACTTTAATTTGTACCACCGGTGTCCCAGTTTAATTTCCCCTATTTTTCTGTAATTCTCACTTTAAAATTTTGTTACTATGTTATTATATTCTTCCATGAAGAAAAATTGTAACCCATTTCGACTTTCCAAAATCCAACCTGGTTGTTAGGACAACAATACTTTTTACGATATAACGCAAGAAGAGAACACAGTTCCCTGGAATACAATTACCCAGGCGAAATATATTTTGGAAGCATAACCTTGAAACAGGCAGCATAAAACATAAGAGAAAAACTACTTATAATAAATATGAAATCTGTCAAATAAAGTCGACCATTATAGCTGTTTTAAAAGAGACGTACGACAATGAGCGCCAACCAGTACTAAAATTGAAATTCACTCACTAGGAGATATTGCCCTTTTCCACAGATATCGCAGGTCACATTTTTGAATGCATGCGCGTCAGATGACCAGTCTGCGCTCCCGCAATATGGGCAGGTGTGGCGGAAATCCGAAATTTGATATTGCGGGAGAAAATCTTCCACCTCCATATCCAGTATACCAAATCCCCTATACCGAGGCCGCTTGAACTCTTGTAAAATTATTCGGCCTTCTTTGTGGCAGGACTTGCAATACGCATCAGCTGCAAAGCCACACCAACCTTCTTTAATAAACGGCCTTCTGGTTCCCCACACGGAGAGATGAGAGACTGTTTCCAACGATCCATCTACAGATCGAGTGAATTCAACCAAGTCACAAGTCGCGATTTGGTGCCCGCATGCATTGCATGAATATGCGCAGGTTATTCCCACAATAATGATTCCTATTCTCACAAGAAAAACATTTTCTTATCTTGAAATGCTAACCATCAAGAGCAGACTATTTTGCCTCGTTTTTCATTAGGTATTCTTCTAAAGCCAAGGTGATTACATCTGTCAACCGCTTTGAATTTTGCCTGCAAAACGCCTCCAACCGGTCTCGCAAGGACGTTGTAAGCCGCACATCCAGGCGCTGATCCTTCTCCTCCAGCCTGAATCTTTCTTTCTTCTTTTTCATTTCTGGACTCTCACGCACTAAAAAGGTTTGCCACACAACCAACACCCAACAAAAAAAATATACATCGATCCGTACAGCGTACACAAAAAACTCGGATAGTTCCGAGGCCTTAAACGTGTATAATAATTGTGTGTACAAAGACGCACGCAGTACGTAACACCGAAAGGAGGGTGAAACGGGAAAAAAGAGTGAGGAGGATTGCGATTGTGGAGCGGTGAACGGGTTCGGTCAGCCAAACAAGATTCAAAACCTTAACAAGGAGACTACCATGAGTAACGGAGAAAATGTTCGGAAAAACTACCAAGGATATAAGGGAATGTTGCAGTTCTATGGGCAAACGACACGAGGAAAAACAAGGCGCCTTTTCAACCGGTGTGATCGGCGGGACTGTCGCCGGATTCTGCGGCAAAATTTCTCGATCCTCAGGCAGAGGCAGCTCGGATTTGGCCTTTCTGGAGAAAGGATGATGAATCATGAATAACATAACTGTTTCAAAGTCACAATACCTTGAAGGTTTGAGATGTCCGCGACTCTTCTGGCTGAGAAGAAACTTGCCGGAATTGGCTGCGCCGGTCAACGCATCAACCGAATATCTGTTTGGCACTGGGCATCTGGTTGGCGAGTACGCGCGAAAGTTGTTTCCCGATGCCATCCTTATCGGAAGTGGAGAATTCCAGCCCTTTGACCGCGTTTTGGACGAGACGCAAACGGCGATTGAATCCGGGGTATTGTGCATGTTCGAACCAGCGTTTGCTGCAGGTGCCTTGCGCTGTCGTTGCGATGTTCTCCACCGGTCTCCTGACGCACCTTGGGATCTGGGCGAAGTCAAAATGTGCATGGCAGTGAAGCCGAGTCACCTGGATGATGTGGCTTTTCAGGCCCACTGTATCCAGCGTTCTGGGCAGGAAGTCGGACGAAAATTTCTGATCCACATCAACCGCGATTATTTGCGCAGCGGTGGCATCGATCCTCATGGATTGTTCGTTGCTCAGGAGCTTACCAAGGAGGTGGACGCTGAAGTCAAAAACGTTCAGTGCAAGGTAGAGGCCTTGATTGAGCTTGCAGAGCAACGAGAACCTCCGTGCACCATACTGGGAACAAAATGCAAAACACTTGGCGAATGCGCTTTTTATGAATTCTGCCACAAGGAGCTTCCGGCAACGTCCGTTTATCAGTTGCCGTACGGGGCTAAAACAATTCCTATGCTTCTGGAGCAAGGAATTTCACGACTTGAAGACATTCCAACGAATATCCTTCTTTCAGTCCGGCAGGGTGCACTGGTACAGAGTGCCAAGTCAAAGGAGCCAGTTATCAAGGGTGCCGCGATCAGAGCATTCCTGAAAAAAATTCGTTTTCCAGTCTACTACTTGGATTTCGAAACGTTTGCAGTCTGCATTCCACCCTACGATGGCACCATTCCTTATGAGAAAATTCCCTTCCAGTTTAGCATACATGGGCAACAAGAAATGGGAGGTATTCTTCAGCATTTCGAATTTCTTCCGAACAGCCCCGCCGATCCGCGTCGGCAGCTTTGCGATGCGTTGGTTGATATCCTAACTGCTTTTGGAGGGTCGGTTCTCTCGTGGAACGCCAGCTTCGAAAAGTCGGTGCTTGAGCGAATGGCGATTTTGTTCCCGGATCAATCCACCAAAATAGGAGCTATAATTTCACGCATCGTTGATCTGATTTTGCCTTTTCGTAATGCCGACTATGTGGATTATCGATTCAAAGGTTCGTGCTCCTTGAAAAAGGTTTTGCCCGTTCTGGTTCCGTCATTGTCATATGACTGTCTGTCAATAAGGCATGGCGACGACGCAAGTCTGCAGTTTCAGATGTTCGTTGAGGGCAAGATGTCGATCGCTGAATGGACGTTGATCCGAAAGGATTTACTTGCTTATTGCGAATTAGACACACTGGCAATGGTGGAAATTCTTCATGTACTACAGGCGCTAACTTAAGGAGGGATAATGAAAAAAATGAGTGATGATGTTGTCATCGATGTCGGGCAGCTCTCCCGGCTTGTTGGCAAATTAAACAAAGCCGTATCCGCTCTTGGGGTGCTGCACCGGGAGGTGGAAAGCGTTGCGAAGCGAATCGCTGCCGTAATACACGAGAATTTGGAGGTCGAGCTAAAGGATCCATGGGTGCTGGAACTGGAGATCAAACACGTGGAAGCTACAAAAAGGAGGTCTCACGATGAAAAAGAAAAACAATAAACCGGTATTCACGACATGGCCACCAGTTGGACATAGTATGGGCACGTCAGCTATCTATTTGCGGTTGTTATCAGATATGAAATCCGATTACTATTGGTCGGGCATCAGGTACCTATACCCTAAAACTCATGTAATTCTGACGGAAATAATCAATTCAGTCAAGCCCGAAATGATTCCGCTATGGATTGCCGGGAGCCCTCCTTTTCTATGCAGGCTTCTCGAGGGTAGGCTTCGAGGAATAGATAAGGGGGGCAAAGATGAGTGACAAAAAGCCGGACAATATGTGGGATGAAATCGTTCGTGATCAGGCGGCAATGCGTCAGTTGGCGCAGAAAGCAAAGATGTTATGGAAAACGTTGGATAGGCTGCCACAGGAGGAATTGGTCCGCATATTCATTGCGATTTGCAAATCAGGCGAGGAGTTTGACCCGCAGATGAGCTATCGAAATAAGATCTTAGGGTTGATTCACGATGAATATCTGCCGGAATTGGTCGGGCTCAGGGTCCCGGTTATTCTTTCCTGGAAAATCGAAAAGCGATTATGGATTGTGCCAAAAGAAACGCCGGATTCACCTTTTATCGGTGATGTCGATCTCAGTGAAATTTCGGATTAGAAAGGAGGCAAACAATGACGATAATCAATAGCGCCAATTCACATCATGATGGAGTTCCTGAAAAGGAACCCCATAGTCAAAAACCAATGCGGGACATGACCACATTGTGTCATCGCAAAAACAAAGCCAGCGGTCCGCAAAAGATGCCGTCAATTCTTGCGCTTGCCATTGAGCAAGAGTCTCCTTTTATGCCGTCAAATGTCAAGGAAATGGGGTGCTCGGAGCAAGAATACATACTGGGCCGCGAACGCATCGCAACGCGACAGTTCATGAGGCTCGTTGCTAACATGATAATTAAGGAGCAATTATTGAAAATTTCAAAGGAGGTGCCGAATGAAGACATGTAACTTTGAGTTGACAGCAATCCCTAAAAGTGTTAAATTAATAAGCGAAAGTACCGAAAGGATACTTTCATCCAATCTAAATAATATCCCACATCCCAATTCATATCCGCATTCAGATAATATCGGCATAGGATCGAATCCAGATTGCTTCGTTACTTCATTAAACAAAAAAAATGAAAGGGAGAATCCTATGCCATCATTGAAACAACTTTACGAAAAGACTGCGTATACACCGAATGAGCCGGTTCCTTCGCTGAAAGAGGCGGACAGCGGTGACGCTGCCTTGTTGAAGATGCTACCATTTATTCCGCCGGAATATCGGCATCTGTTGCTCTGGGAATCCAATGTCGAACAGATGCTTTTCAGGGCTCGTCACCAGCAGGTGCGGGATAGCGGAAAAATTCGTGCGCTTGTCGTCCTGAGAATTTCAACCGCGGATGGACTTCAAGACCCTCTCAGCGCGATTTCACAAATGATGGAACTCGTGGATATACAGGAATATGACCCGAATTTCTCCGTTGTCGGCGTTTGTTTGGATTTCTTTAAACGAGGGTACATTACGCGTGGTCGATTGATATTTGACAAGGTTATAAATCAGCTATGGGAAAACGACAGCAAGGGTCTTGAGCTGATCCCCAACGCAATATCATCCCCTGAAATTTCCAGGCTCTCAAGGAGAATGAGTGTTATTTTCGATGTTGCCGAAAACTGCAATTTTTTCCATTTGCAACTGTTGGAGCGGAACAACCCATTAAATCTCGCCTTGCTTGAAAATGCAGGTACGCTTGCCGAAAAGGCGGCAAAGGCACAGGTTGAACCCACGCAGATGGGAAATAGAATTTCAAATTTCAAACGCGGCACATTAAAAAGGTTCCGCGCCATTCCGGGGATTGAAACCTTTGCTTTCAAGGTCGAAACGACCAAAGACAGCTTCGGCCGGACGACTAATGCCGTGTGGGTTAAAAAGCCGGAAGGATATGCTATCCTTCAATTCCTTATTGAGCAAGTTCTTGTCACGCCGAGCGTCAATCATTTGTCCAAATTGGTAAAGGAAAAATATGGACGGAAACTTTCACCTGGAGCTATCAGAAATCTGCTTCTCGACGCCAAAAACCTCGGGTTGCTCCGACGCCCTTATCGGACACGAGTTTTGAACCCGAGGGAAGAAACATTCAGCTATAGGGATCATCCGCTTCCGCATGATTTGGAAAATGATTTCAGACAAGTCGACAAACCTCCTTTTCAGGTTTTTGCTCCGGAAATAGCCACAATGAATCCTGATACGTATTTGAAAATCCGGGAGCGACTCCTGCAGAAAGATGCGCGGCAACGACCGACGCCTTATTGTCGGCGCCGCGGACATCGGCCGAGCAGAGAAAGCGGTCATCAAGTCTTAAGTGGTATGGTTGAATGCAGAGTCGGCACATGCCGTGAACCATATGTACTGGCGGGCCCATCCGGCACCGATCTTATGGCGTGTCAAGGACGCACAAAGAAAAAAGGGGATTCTCGCTGCACGCAAAGCCATTACCTTCACGGCGAGGATCTTCAACAGGCGCTGTTCCAAATGGCGGAAGAATTCCTGACAGAGGTTTTTCCGGAATTCTGTTCCATGTACAAGGAGGAGGCAAAGCGCGAAATAGCTCGGATCGCCGCTGAGCGCGATGCTTTTGCTGAAAGTCGTAGCCGCCATGAAGATTATATCAAAGAAGTCGTCAAAGGATCCGAGCGCTTTGGGAGCACATCACGGGTCAAACTGGATGCACTTATCAACTCCGATTTCGATAAAGCCGAGAAGTTGGAGCGAATGGTGCGAGAACGAACAATGCTTCTCAAATATGTCGAGGAAAATCTGAGCCTCGACGATGTGTCAATTCAACGCTGGATAAATCGTCTCAAAGAGCTGTTCCAGAAAAACCCGAGGGAGGCCAACGAGGCCTTTCGCCAAATCGTGGATCGTTTTGAAATCCGTTCAGTTGAGCTGCTTAATGATTCTTCAAAGCCGAATAGCGGCGCAGAAAAGCGTAAAACCACGTCAGGGGTTTTGCTCATCGGCGGCGCAGTTGTGGTAAAGTCTGCAAGGCTTGCAGGGCTCGTCAAAAGCAATCCGCCACTCGAAAATTTTTTACTACCGGAACTTTCGACCAAAGTTCCGGGGAATATAATCCTCTCAACTTCGGTCGAAGGCGAAATTGCGCTGAATTTCGAGATTCTGGCCTCAACAGGCTGCTCGCGCACTTGTTCCGAGGAGAAAAGAAGCCGTGATTTTTGCTGGAGGTTTATTGGGTCGGATCAGATCGACGCTGCCGTTGCCAATACGTTTTCGAAAATGGATTGCCGGCTGGATTTAGCGCCAACAACTGTCTTGGACGGTGGTAGGTTGTCATGGCTTGGGATTTCAATTAATGGCTTTGTGAACCCCTCATCTCAATCTCCATTGCAATCACTCCTTGATCCTGTTTTCCCGAGCTCAGCTCAAAGGGTGGAAAAACCTGCTACGGTGGCTGCGGTGCCAACTCCGGCATCTCTGAAATTGAAAATCATGCCCGATGTCCAGCTTTTGAATGTTCCTTCGAATGGTGGAACAAGGACTGCCTCTCTGAACGCGCTGGAAACCCCACGGAAGCGCGGATTGCGGCGGAAGGTGCGTGTGATCACTCCAAACGATCCAGAGTATTGGAAGGTTGCTGTTCGCACGCCAAGGATCACGTCTTTTTCGCTATTTGACGAGGAATGATCGGATGTGTTGAGGAAAAGAGGCCGGCATTTTGTTGCTGACCTCTTTTTTTTTTATTTCGATCAGCATGTAATTTTGATATTTGGGAAGGAATTTCATTTTGGAAAAGACGAGAGGCACTTTTCACAATTTTCGTGCTACAATGACCAAGCATAAGAAGCTTCCAGTAAAAGAAGAACGGAAGCTCATTTATCTCGCAAAGAGGGGCGATCGGCTGGCACGGGACAAATTACTACTGCACTTGGTCGGATTTATGATTTTTCGCATTCAGACCTCGATATCTTATCCTACAGTAGTCGCCTATGGCGAAGATATACTGCAAGAATGTATACTTTTTGCAGACATAAACATACAAAGGTACAAGATTCGTTTTAAAAACAAAGCTGGCATTTATAAGACGTATTGCCTAAGTACTTATTTATGGAAAGGCATTACGGGAACAATGTTCGCATATATCAAGAAGAATTGTCGAGAAAAGCGAAGGGCTTCTGAAACTGAAATCGTATCCAAGGATGAATTTTATGAAAATGAATGAGGGGAAAAGATTTTGTTTTTTTCGACAAAGAGAGTTTATAAAGTTTTTTCGAGGTCTTTTAATAAAAATGAAGGCTTCACGTTTAGGGCCTTAGCGATTTTACAAAGGTTTATTATTGCAATATTCCTCTCTCCACGCTCAACTCCGCCTATATAACTTCTGTCAATGTCAGCTTCCAGCGCCAAATCCTCCTGTGATAGCCCAAGGGATTTCCGTGCAGACTTAATGTTGCTACCAAGTTTAACCAGTATGGGCTGTTTTCTAACCATCTATTAGCAGTGCCTTGCAAAAAGAGCGAAATATATGAGCTGCTGATATAATAGATGTTTGAGGATTATAAGTCTACGGACTATAAGTACCATTTATTATATTTGCTTTGTGTGTCATTTTATCGTCAAATAACGCGTTTGTCAATAACATCACAAATTCTATCTGCAAAGGAGGGGCTATGAAGTCGGTCGTTTTAAAGGGCGCTTTTGTGTTGGGAATTGTTCTGGCTGGATGCAGTAACCATGAGTCTCGTGAAACAAAATATCCTTCGGGTCAGGTTAAAGAGCGATATCAGGTCGTTAAGGATAAAAACGGCAGTTTTTTGTGGGATGGTGAATATTCATCGTGGTATGAAAACGGGCGAATTATGGGCAAGGGAAATTTTACCCGACGTAATCCCTCCGATGGAGAAGTCGGTGTCACCGGAATTCCTAAGGGCGGAAGAACCGGGAAGTGGGTGTTTTGGCATAAAAACGGTTGGAAAATGGAAGAGAGTAATTATTCCGATGGGAAATTTAATGGTCTTTGTCTGCAATGGAATGAAAGTGGTAAGCTAATTGCAGAATCAAATTATTCGGAAGGGGTCCTAGATGGGAAGTGTCGATCATGGTATAACAATGGAAAAAAGGAAAACGAAGAAAGCTTCATAAAAGGAAAACTTAATGGGCACTTTGAATTTTGGGATACGAATGGCACGACAATAGCCGACTTAATATTTGTCAACGATTCCGTTACTAAAAAGACCGTTCTAACGGATTACGGGAAATATGTCCTTACTACAGGATTAAAGCTCGATTTGGAAAAAATTGGAGTTGGATCAGGTCATGAATCATCTGAACAGCTGCAGGTTGGTCAAAATGAACAACAACCAGCCAATACCTCAGTTGAATCATCAAATGCCGGTAACGATAAAAAGTATACGCAAAAAGAATTCAAAAAAGTTGTGACGGGTCTGTCAAAAGATAAAATCAAGGGACTGCTTGGTACTCCAAGTAGCCTACAGAGTTGGTCTGGCAGTGATGTATGGTGTTACGACTTTATTTCAGATGAAAGCAATTTAAGTTGGGGTGTTTATGACCCTGATGCAGGAAAAAGATTTGACATGGTAATGATCCAATTCAATAAATCAACAGGTAGAGTCTTTGGCGTAATGTTCAACTAATGAAAAACGGTTCGAGAACAATCTCGTGGATTAATTCAAAGGATTGAAAGGTTAGCCTATGATAAAAGACTCGTTGACATTCACTAAAAAAAATACTGTTATTTGTCTAACATTAGCCGTTGTTATGACTTTTTTCGCGATAGGCTGCACTCAAAAAGGTGCAGAGTTCGTTCCCCAAATTTTTTGGAATATTCAGAGCGATAACCTTTCCATTGCCAGTGCATATTTTGATTCCCTTTTGCGGGTAAATCCGAAATATCATTCAGGTGATACGACGATAGAGAAGATCGAAAGTATCTATAATACTCGAGTTCTCGTAGAAGTCAACGACATTGTCCGATCTTTTATCTCGGATTCGTTTACCACGGCTGACGAAATCGATGCTCGAGTCCGGAGCGATTCGGGAAGATTGCAGCTATTTCTTCCTCTCCTTAAAAATATGAATATTTCGCCGATTCTTGACTCGCTGAGAGCTGCTATCACGATTAAAAAAACGCAAGCTATTCCAAGAGCGTTGAAGAAAGTGGAAGAAATATCGGGTGCATATCGAGATAGAGAAGGGGACGAATGGATTGATAACTCCATGTTGGCTTCATCTGGGTCTCATATAAACAATCACGTAACGCGAACGTTAACGAAAGATGGCTCTATTAATTTCGTCAAGACCGTAGATCAAGATGCTGCCGGAGCCATTTCGTTCAATTTCATAATGTACAAAACGGGAAAGTGGAAACTTACAAAAGATGGTGTTCAAATAGAATACTCGAAAATTAAGGTTGTTGATCACGGCAGTTATATGATGCACAAACTCAAGGCTGCAGGTCAAGGGATCTGGCTTAACTGTGATTCGATTCCCGAAGATGCGCCAGAGCATGGTATTCTTGACGGTGACTGTGATGAATCAATCTCATACGATATGTTGAAAAAAGATTATAAAAAAACACGGTAAAAAACAACACCATTCAGAAGGGAGGCATTGTCTATGGCCTTCTTTAAAATGATTGTATTAATCGTGTCGCTTTCAGCGACTCTCGCACTTTTTTCGTGCTCCACATCAGGTTCGAAAAAGGATCCTGCGGATAAGGCCAATAAAGTAATAACGGCAAAAGACGATACTGTATCAGTGAGCAAATCAGCGTCTACATTCACAGAATCCAACCGGGATAGCGGAAAGGTGGTTGACGCTGTTGCGAAGCCGGTCGATACCCTGCCAAAAAAAACTGATGTGGCATCATCGACGACCATGAAAAGAACTGGAATACCGGTCGAACGACCCTTTGTTGGCGTGGACATCAATAAATACCGTGAAGCGCTTCGGTATGGCGGGACAATGGCCAAGGCACTTTCCGTTGCCGGTCAACCGACTCGGAAAAAGTCTTTCTCAAATCAACAAATCTGGTTTTATGAAAAGAAATGCGTCGATGGCGGTTTTCACAAACAGTGCATACGGTTTGTTATAGTATTTGTCAATGGAAAATGCGCTTCGGTTTCTTGTAACGACAATCTTTATTATAATTGAATTTTTTAAAGTTTTGATAGTTGGTTTTTTAATACGACCAAAGAATTAAAAACTGTATTGGTAAGCGATTTTACAACGTAAGAAATCTTGTCAGAATCTTGTTTTTATTTTTTCTCGGCCTGCGGAATTTCGCGGAATTCGGGGTTTTTGGCGGTAATTTGACGATTAAGAGTCAGTTGCTCTACCAACTGAGCTAATGGTGCATATAGCCAAAACTTTTAAAGCGAAGTTGGTGTAAAATCATTTGCTCCCTGGGAGCAAGAGCCAAAGCTCAATCCCTACTTTAGTAGGGGTACCAACTGAGCTAATGGTGCATATTGTCAAAA
>JBBIGR010000061.1:0-21272 GCA_037447435.1 Fibrobacteria bacterium | reverse complement strand
GCGCATTTCCTGCACCGCGCGCAAATCGGCGCCGCCTTCGAGCAAATGCGTGGCGAACGAATGGCGAAACGTATGCGGCGAAACTTCTTTTTTTATTCCGGCGCATTCGACGTACTTCCGTATGATCCGCCACAACGCCATGCGCGACAGTTTTTTTCCGCGCACGTTAAGAAACATGGTATTGTCGGAGCCGCCTTTACACATGCGAGGCCGCAACGTCGTGCAATATTCCGCAATCCAGGCAAGCGCCGCGGAGCCGATGGGCACGAGACGTTCTTTAGAGCCTTTTCCGACGATGCGTACCAGGCCTTCGCCCGCCAATAATTGCTCTACAGTAAAATTGGCCAATTCCGAAACCCGCATGCCCGTGGCGTACAGGGTTTCCAGCATAGCGCGATCGCGCAGACCGAACCCTTTTTGTACGGGGATGTACGAAATCACGGCATCGATTTCGGCAACCGAAAGCACGTCGGGCAAATACCGCGCCGCCTTGGGGCTTTCCAAAAGCTCGGTAGGATCCTGAAGTAAAAAGCCTTCGGACACGACAAACGCGAAATACGTCCGCAGCGACGACAACGTCCGCTGGATGGAGGTCGGGGCAAACCCGACATCGTATAATGCCCGTACATACCCCTGGAGCAATTCCGGGGTAATGTCGTCGAGGCCGCGCGCCTCATGCTGAGTGCAATATGCACGGAGCCGTTCGAGATCGAAGGAATACGATTCTATCGTATTATGCGCCAATGTCTTTTCGAGTTTCAAATACGAAAGAAAGGAATTGACATGAGGCAGTATTTTCATAGGTTGACATCAATTCAAACCGTTGTAATTTCACCCTTGCGACAAATACGGATTCAATCGTTTTTCCCTGCCGATGGTGGTGCGGTTCCCATGCCCCGGATACACGACGGTTTCATCCGGCAGCGTCAGTAATTTTTCGACGATATTTTTAATAAGCAGCCCGCCGTCTCCCATAGGAAAATCGGTTCTGCCGATTGAGCCGGCAAAAAGAGAATCGCCGCTTATGCAATGTGCGGTTTCTCCGTCTTCGGCAAATATGAATGCGCTGCCGCCGGGACTATGGCCGGGCACATATGCAACCAAAAACGATATTCCCTCTATTGTCAATGGGCCTTCCGGCAGCTCCTGCATGCCGCCCGTATATGACAACGGTTTGCCGATCAGATACGAACCGTTGAACTCCGGACTTTGCAATAACGGCCGCTCCGCAGGGTTGACCCAAACCTTTGCATTGGGAAAAACCGCCTGGATTTCCGAAATTCCCAGAATATGGTCAAAATGCCCATGCGTCAACAATATCGCCGCAACCGACGTGTTTTTTTCGCCCAGGTATTTGAGTACTTTGGCACAATTGCTCGAAGGATCGATGACCAGCGCCGCAAGGCCGTTGCTTACCACATAGGTATTTGTCTCTATCGGTCCCGTCACGAAACGTTCTATTACATACGACATTTTTGTCTCCTCGTTGCGGCCGGTACCGTATAAGGCTAAGCGGCAAAGACAGGTGATGCGCGGCTTTTATTGGGCTTCGACCGCTTTTATGGCAAGTTCCCATTTGCAATAGGTGTAGTCCTCGACGATGCGCTCATAATCCTCTTCGATGATGTCTCGGTTGTCAGAAACGGCGATGATGTCTTTACGGATTTTAAACGGCTGGCGATTGAAAACGAAGCGGTTCAAATAGGTCCCATCCACCGAAAAGGCCAAAACCTCGGCGAAGTTTTCGCAATCGACTCTGATCAAAATCTCGAACGTCTCTGTTACGTCAAGTACGCGGGCCGAGACGACGACGTCGCCGAGTCCGTAATGGAATGTTGCAAGCGTGCCTTTGCCTTCCATTTCCAAATTGACCGTATACGGGCAAAACGCGGTCGATACCCGCGACAGCGAGTCTTGCAAATGCCGCACCTGCGCGGGCAAGGTCGAGCATTTCTGCATGAGCCGTCGCTTGATGTCCGGATTTGTCTGTCGCGATACCGACGCATAAAATCCTTTGCAGCTGTATTCTTTGAGCGCGGCCTTGCGCCGCCGCCCGGCATCGTCGCGGAATAAAAATTCCGGGACCACTTTCTTCTCTTTATCATCCTGCAAGCAGGGAATGTCTACCGGCTTGGGCACCAAGCTGCGTTGCGCATTGACAAGGTCTTCGTGGATCGGCTGAATGACCCGGGAAAAATAGCGGTAATACAACCGCTTCTTGACCTCGATTATCTTTTTGTCAAAGTCTATGGCGCCGTAAAATATATCGCCGTTTTTATCGACCGTGGGTGTAAACACGTATACACCCGGCCGTTTCACCGTGAAATTCGTATTGGATTTCTTGTTGAATTCCAAAACCGCGTCCACCATTTTCTGTTTGAGCATTTCATTGCTGTACAAAAGGTTTCCGGCCTGATCGCAAAGGTAAAGGCGCTGGAACAATTCCTCGTCCTGCGATCCCAGCGACGAATGGATGCCGTAAAAATAGCGGCGCCCGTCGAGGACATAGGTCCCTAACGGATTAATCAGATGTTTCTGCACATCGGTTTTTTGATCATGTAAAAGTCCGCCGAAAAACGAGGTCACTGCACCGTTATGTTCGGCGATAAGCGCGGAGGTAAAGGCATAAAACCGGTCCAAAGACCAAATTCTTTCACCCGTATCCAGAGAAGTGAATCCCACCAGGTTTTGCAGCAAAAACGAGCGCGTTTCCATTTCATCGGTAATGCAATTGTCGGTCAGGTTGAACAATACGGTCGATTCGATGTCGAACAAATTGGCGTAATTCACTCCTTCTACCCGTTTCATGCCCTTTTTCATGATCTTTTTTTCAAAGATTTCAAGTTCGTTGTTTTTGTCGGGGTTTTTTTTGTAGTACAAAACAGTCGATTGATCGAGCGGATAGGCGAGTTTTAGCCGACGAGGGTCGGAAATCGGTATGTTTTTATTCTCCCGGAACAATGAATTCGAATCCAAAAGCGCGCCGTTTTTATTATAGAGGGCATATCCATTGTATGAATAAAACAGTAAGGTTCCGTTTTCCATGATAACGGGACCGGATAAAATGGACTTGAATGCTTCACCGCCCGATTGCGAGCAATTAAACAGGGAATTGGGCAATGCATTCATTTTTATAGTAAAACAGGTGGTATCGTTTGCATGTTGCGCCCAACAAAAGCTGCATACCGTTGTAATAAAAATCCATATGCGTATCCTGAAAAAAAAGCCTTTTGCCATGTTCAAAAAAATCTCTTTCTTTTATTCCGGAAAAAATAAAAACAGATCTATAATTATACTCAATAATGCGGCAAAAAGGTGCAGTTTTTTACGCATACCGACTATTGCAAATTTTTTATCGGAATTATACAATAGAGACATAGTGTTGTTATTTAGCGGTTCATTACATTATATTATACTGGTTTATAGGTTGCTACCGTTCGAAACGACGTGAAAGGGAGCATATGCAGCAGCTACACCGACGATATTTGCATAATTTTTTCATCAAAAAATCTTTGCAAATCCGCTTGATATTGAAAATCGTTTTTGCTGCGCTTCTGGCCACAATCATATGTTCCTGTACCCTGCTTTTGGTGTATTATCTCAAATACAACAGCGTTCTATTGTATCAAATGGACCAGCTCACCAACCTGACAAAAGAAAACATCATTTTCATTATTTTGCCGAGCCTGCTCATCAGTTCGTTGCTCAATTTCGTGCTCGCACTGAGTTTGGGATTTTATGCATCGCGCAAATATGCGGTGCCTGTTTATAAACTCGAACAATGGGCACGGATGATACAGCAGGGAAAAATCAGCGCGCAGATTCAGTTCCGCGAACATTCGGAATTGAAGGAGCTTTCCGACGATTGCAACACCTTGACAAGCAATCTACGGAACAAATTCATGATCATTAAAAATCAAACCATGATTCTCAAAGACAAGGTCAAAGATTCGACCGAATTAAAAAAGATCGACGAAGTGCTCAATTCTTTGGAACTCAATACAGACACAATCGAAATCCATACCGCCGCTATAAAAATTTCATCGATTTCCGACACCACACGGGAAACGAAATAATCGTTTTTTTACAATGCGGCCGTCATGTCGGCAACATATTCGGCAATTGCCAGCGACGACGTCAGACCGGGCGATTCTATTCCTATCAGATTCACCAGGTTCGGCAGCCCTTTTCCGCTTTCTTCACGTATAATGAAATCGCAAAACCCTTGACCCGCGGCCTGTAATTTGGGACGAATTCCCGCCATATCGGGCGACAAATCGTCTGGGACAAGAAACGGCAGATACTTGCTTGCGGAAACGAAAAAACCTTCCTGATGCCCTTTATCAACATCATAGTCGGACGGCGATTCCACATAAAACGCATTGGGACCAAGCTTTAAACCGCCATCCAGTTTGACCACGGCATGCACGCCGAGGCTTATGCTCGTGGGACTCGGATATATCAAATGATTCAATTTATTCTTATGTCTGCTGTTGACGCTAAAATATTCGCCTTTGCACGGATGAATGGTATATCCCGCCGATGCCGCGGATATTCCTGCCATTTCCGCGACATGGCCGCTTTCGCATCCGGCGCAATTGACGACGATGTCGGATCCGGTCGTCGTTGGTTGCCCGTCGGCATCGATAACGTCGATTTCGTATATGCCGCTTTGCCGCCGGATACGCGTCACCGTACAGCCATATGCTATAGTTACGCCCTGCGCCATTGCCTGGGCCTCAAAAAAGACCATAAGTCCATGCGTATCGATAATCCCCGTGGCACCGCTATACAAACCACAGAGCGCCGTTACAAAAGGTTCTTTTTTCGCAACCTGTTCCTTGGTAAGCATCTCGAGTCCGGCCACGCCGTTTTCGATGCCTTGTTTGTAAAGGTTTTCCAGCTTTGCAACATCGGACGGCGAGGTTGCAACCACAATTTTCCCAATGCGACGATGCGCAATACCAGCCTTGGCGCACAACTCATACAATAGGGCATTGCCGCGCACGCAGAAACGCGCTTTTAAGGATTGCGAAGGATAATAAAAACCCGCATGGATGACTTCGCTGTTACGCGACGACGCCTCGCGGCCAAATCCGTCGTGGCGCTCGAGAAGAACAACCGAATCGCAGTCTTTCGAAAGCCTGTTTGCAATCGCAAGTCCTGCAACACCGGCGCCGATTATCGTAATATGGGCTTTTTCCATTTGGTGCCGCGTTAGCGATTTGCCCTGCCGTAAATAAGGGCAAAGTCCTTAACTTTTGCAAATGTTTCGTCCGTCATGTATTTTTCGTGCACGCGGTATCGCCAATTTCCCCGCGCCGTGCCCGGGACGTTCATCCGGAACGGGGCACCCTGGCCGACGACGTCCTGCATGGGGACGACGCAAAGGTCGGACGGCGCGGCGAATGCGCATCTGACAATATCCTCGACGCCGGCACCGCCTTCGCACCCGCAATATTCGTCCACGCGCTGCCGCTCGACGCCCGACAAGGTTTCGAGCCACCCGGCAGTGGTCGTATTGTCGTGCGTCCCGGTATAAACGACGCTGTTTTGCGACATAGCATACGGCAAATGCGGGTTGTTCGGATTGCCGTCGAAGGCGAATTGCAACACCCGCATGCCGGGCAATCCGGTTTCGGTTCTCAGCTTATCGACCGCCGGCGTAATATCGCCCAAATCTTCGGCAATAAAAGGGAGGCCGCCGAGGGCATTTTTTACAGCCGTAAACAAATCCATGCCCGGCCCTTTTTCCCATACGCCGTTTTTGGCCGTTTCGCTTTTCGCGTCGATGGCCCAATACGCCTGGAAGCCCCTGAAATGGTCGAGCCGTACTATATTCGCATATTGCAAGGCCTTCTTAAGACGCTCTATCCACCAGCGATAGCCGTCTTTTTTCATGTTGTCCCATTTGTATAGCGGGTTTCCCCATAATTGCCCGTCTTCGCAGAAATAATCGGGCGGCACGCCCGAAACGCGCAGAGGATCGCCGGTCTCGTCCAATTCGAATTGCGACGGCATCGCCCAGGTATCGCTGCTGTCGAGCGCGACGTAAATCGGGACATCGCCCACCAAGACGACGCCCATTTCACCGGCAAATGCTTTGAGACTTTCAAATTGACAAGTGAATATATACTGTAAGAACATGTGATAGGAAAGTTCCTCGGCATTTTGTTTTTTAAGGGATTCAATTGCTTGCGGGTCCCGCATTCGGATACCGCTTTCCCAGGTGTTCCATGCCCTGCACTGCGTGTGGGACCGCATCACGCAAAAAACCGCATAATCGTCCAACCAATACCGTTCTTTTTCGCAAAAAGCCGCAAACGCGTCGTCGGGTTTGAATCGTACGAAAGCCTTGGTAAACAACTCGTCCTTTGCGCAAAACACCTCGGAAAAATTCACTTTTTCGGGATCGGCACTCCTTGGATATTGCGCAAGTTCAGCGGTAGTCAACAAACCGGATTCAAACAATTTTTGCGGGGAAATCAGGATGGGATTTCCGGCAAAAGAACACAAACTTTGATACGGTGAATCGCCGTCGGTGGTTGGTCCGATCGGGCAATATTGCCAATGCGATATGCCCGCGTTTTTTAAGAGACGAATCCACGTATAGGCGTTGTCGCCGAAATCGCCTATTCCATACGGCGACGGTAAGGATGTCGGATGTAGTAATATTCCTGCAGCTCGTTTCATAAACCCCTCTATTAAAAGTATCTTTTCTTAAAATATGTTCTGAGCCTCCCTAAAAAGAAAAACAGCGTCTTTTTCCATGATCAATTTAAAATTATGTGTCGCAAATGGTATAATCATTTTCATCGGATTGTTTGGAAAACATATTTTGCGGAGAAATAAACAGGAAGGGTTTCCCGATGAGCGCATCTTTTCCCTTGGTAAGCGCAGTTATTTGTACAAAGGACCGTCCTGTCCAATTACAAAGCTGCCTTGACACAATCGGGGCTCAAACCGTGAAAGTCCATGAAATCATTGTTGTTGATGCGAGCGATCGTCATCAAAAACAGGTTGAAAACCTCTGTGCAACGATGAAGAAACACGGCACACTCCATTACATACGGTCATCACCGGGGCTGACGCGGCAACGTAACATCGGCGTTCTATCGGCAACCGGCACCCATTGCCTTTTTATCGATGACGATTGCGAACTGGCACCCGGTGCTGTCGATGCGTTTATCGAAACGGTGAAATTGCTTCAGAACGATACGCAACTCGGCGCAATCGGCGGAAAAATTCTCGAGCCTTTTGAAAGTGCCTCCAGGCTTAAAATCTGGTTGGGGCGATTGATTGAATTCACGCTGTGCAGGCTGTTTTTCCTGCAACGCAAAGGAAACGGTGCGTATTTGCCGTCCGGTCAGCCCACGTTCTGCAAATCATCAAGCGGTACCTATTGCCAGCAGATACACGGCGGTTTTTCTTTTGTCAGTCGCGAAATAGCCCTGTCGACTCCTTTTGACGAAACCCTTGTCGGATATGCCTATATGGAAGATGATGATTTTGCGGTCCGCCTGACTGCCCGCGGCCTTCACAATTATTATCAACCGCAAGCCGAAGCCGTGCATCGTCACACTTCAACCGGCAGGGATTCTTCCTATAAAACAGGGGCGATGTTCGTTCGGAATTGGCATTATCTCTTCTGTAAAAATTTTCTTGGCAAGCAAGGCAACCCTTTCGCCTTCGGCGTCGCTCTTGCCGCGCAGCCCGTTTTCTCTCTGGTTAAGGGGCGTCCCGCCCGTGCCGCCGGTGAACTATCGGCGGGACTCATAATCGTCCTGAACATTCTCAAATCAACGCTTTTGGGGGCTTTTCGCCTTGTACTGAAGGCAATAATGGACCAATCATCGGCACGGTACTGGGATTTGCGCTGTGGCGATCTTCGCGTCACCTGGGGAACACTGCGTGAAGAATACGGTGTCATTCGTTACCTCTGTAAATGGCGTAAAATAGCAACCATCGTCGATGTCGGCTACGGGACCGGCAGGTTGCAGCCGATTTATTCCGAATGCGGGTGCACGGTGACCGCAATCGATATTTCGGAGGCAGCGCTCGGCAAATCGGGTGACAAAGCATGCCGCCGTATCATCGGCAGCGCTTCGGCCATTCCCATGAAAGGGCGGCATTTTGATCTCGCGGTATCTATTTCGACCCTGCAGCATGTGCCGAAGCAAAAGCTCGATTCGTCTTTACGCGATCTGGCCGCCACTGCCCGCGCGTTGCTCCTTAAGGAATCATTTCTTTATCAGAATCAACGGCAACGCTTTGAAGATATCCTGGCCCGAGAAAACATGGTTTTTGCCGGAAAATTTAATGCAGGGTGGGGCCCGCTATTCCTTTATGTCTATTCGCCGGAAAGCAACAATACTCAAGCGAATGGACCGCGTCGATGAAAACCATCCTGCGCTCGTTTCTGTTCGCCGCGGTTCTGGCGGGTTTTGTTTATTTAATTATCAAGTACCAACAGCAACTCGGTACGTTTGTAAACCGTTGCGACGGCAAGACGGCTCTTGCAATCATCGGGCTGTCGGCGGCCGCAATTCTTGTCGATATAATTAGGGTTGCGCTCCTTTTTAAAATCCTGGGGTTCAGCCAACCGGTATTGAGGTTTTTTGTCGTCATGACTGCCGCCACGGCCGTGTCCTATGCCCTTGGAAGCAAAATAGGGCTGGGGCTTCGGGTGCATTGGCAGAAAAAGCATTGCGGTATTCCCTATTCCGTTTCAGCGGCCAGCATGGCTGTTGAAACCGTTTTCGGTTATCTGTTCATGGCCTCTACGATCCTGCTTGGTTTATCTTTTGTCAAAACACCCCTTCCAAAAGCGATTGTCGTTATTGTTTTTGGCATAGCCCTTTTCGCCGTTGCGGGGTTTGCGCTCGTCCGTTACATTCCTAAACAAAAGGATTTGCCGCAAAACTTTTTCGAGCGGCTACTTGACACATTGCGAGGGGCATTCGCCCGGTTTCCCTTACCGGTAATCGCACAATGCGGGTTGGTACTTTTGCTCTGTTTTGTACTGGGGGCCTTTTTCACGGCCTTGCGGCTGCATCTTCAAATGGCGTGCCTCGGCCAACGTTGCGATACGTTTACAATCTATATCATTGATCTTTTTTCCTATTTTGTGTCCTCATTCTGGATACTTCCGGCAGGCTTTGGCGCAAAGGAAGCGACCACGGCTCTCCTGCTGAGCAATATGTCGGTACCCAAAGACGCTGCCCTGATCTTTACCGTTGCCGACCGGATCATCACGACCGGGTTGAGCATTTTGATCGGCATTTCCTGTCTGCCGTTTCTGGGCCACAAACAAACAAAACGCAACGGAGCCCCGAAATGAACCGTTACGTCGCCCTCGCAATAAGTCTGTCTGCCTGTCTGGTCTCATTGACACTGAGAAAATTTACAGGACAGGCATTCTGGTATTACGCATTTTTGACTGCGTTGCCGTTTTTTTTCTGCAACATAGCCCTCCTGGCACTTGGAGCTAAAAATCCATTGCAACCGAATCGATCTGTTCAAAAATGGATGGCCTTTGGTTTAATGGCCCTTTACGGGGGTGTATTTATTACCATGACGCTGAACAGATATGCCGCATTTTCAACGCAAATGTATGATTTGGGCAACCTTGACATTGCGCTTTGGAACATGGCCGAATCGGTGCGTCAAGGAGGTATTGCCGGGCTTTTTTCACATCAGGCTCTGAGCAGATTCGATGCGCATGTTGAACCGCTGTACTGGCTTTTCGGATTACAGTATCTGCTCTGGCCCGACCCGCGCGGCCCCATACTATTTCAAACTGCAGCCATCATCGTATTTCTTGCGGGGACCTATCTCCTTGCAATGGAGATTCTGCAAAATCGCGTTAAAGCCCTTATCGTCATGGGTGCTATGGCCGCGTTCCCGCCGCTGGAGTTTGCAAATCTCTTTGATGTCCACGGCGACGTCTTTGCTCTACCGTGCCTCATATTCGCCGTACTATTCTCGTTACGTAAACAATGGGGCAGATACTGGATCGCACTTCTTTTGGGCCTTGCTTGTAAAGAATATGTCGGCCTTGCTGCTGCGGGCTTTGGTATTTCACTATTCCACGCTCAAAAACAAAAACTCCAGGGAATATTGACGACTATCGCAGGCCTGGCCTATTTCCTCCTTGCAATGCTCGTTATTATCCCGCTCCATAATCACGGTCAGGACTCGTCGGTAATCGGCGTCGACTTTTCCGGCATCGGCGGTCGGGAAGGTCTCGGCGGCATGGTACGTTTCGGACTTTCGAACCCGCTGGCATTGATAAAACATTGCGCCACCGCAGGAAACGGGGAATCGCTGTTTTATTTGTTCTTTCCGCTGTTCTTTTTGCCGCTTTTCCGGATTTGGTACATGGCCGGCGCGTTTTTAATTATTGTCAAGGACTTACTTTTCGGCATCAATCTTTGGACGCACCATCTGGCTTTGGCGATTCCGTTCATTGCCTACGCATTAATAATGACCCTCGATGCGCTGCCCAGAAACGGCGTTGTCGTTTTGACACGGATTTTTAGGCCCGCTTCCCGGTCGCTGTACGTCCTTGTCCTCGGTGCAACACTGGTATCGGCGTTCAGTTACGGGCCGTCCCCTCTCGGCCACCGGTTCTGGCGCGAAATAGCCATTTATGTTCCCGACAATCACGATGCCGCGGCACTGGCAATTTCGAAAAAAATCCCCGTCAATAAAAGAGTGTCAATTTCCGAGCGGATGGCTTCCCATGCTTCACATCAGAGATCCTGCGACATATTTCCGTCGCCATTTTACGAAATAAACGCGGCAAGCGGACCGGTAGATTTTGTATGCATCGACACAACAGATTCCGATTGCCGTGATCGGCGCTGGGGCAACAGCGGCATCAGCCAGCTTGATACACTCCGCGCCAGCGGATATGTTTCGACCGATTCTCTTGACGGAATATACCTTTTCGCATTTAGCGGCCCTGCCGCATGTCGCACAGCAGCGAATCGACCACCGAATCGATACTGAACGTCTTCAAATATGCTTCCCGGTCGTTCGGGCGCATCGAAAGGGGTTTTGCGGCAACGGAGCGCAGGCTTTCAAGAAGGCCGTTAAGGTTATCCTTTGTAAACACCAAGCCGAGCTCGTACCGTTTCACCCAATACCCCATGTCGCCGGCAGTCGAAACAACGACCGGTACATTTGCCGAAACGGCATCGGTCAACGCGATGGGGACGCTTTCTTTCCGCGAAGGAATCACAAAACAGGAGGTTGCGGCCAGTTCCCGCTTGAACTCTTTTTCCGAAAGGTAGCCGCCCAAAAAGAATCTGTCGCCGTAAAGATTATGCAGTCTTACCCCGAAGGCAGAAACGCTTTTTGCCATGCTGCCGCCACCGAACATCCTGAAACTCATATCCGGGTAGTTTTGCAATAGCATATGCGCGGCCCGTAAGAAAAGGTCGGGGCCCTTCGCTTTCTCCCATCGACCCACAAAAAGAAAGCTGGTTCTTCCCTCTGCAATGGTTCTGAGTGCTGGCTCGTTTTTTTCCAGCAACCTCGTCGTGGGAAGAAATCCGCACGCTTTTTTTGCCAATAATTCCGCGTCTTTAGCCAATTGTAAACCATCGGCATAAATACGTTCCGATTTGCCCAGCACGTTTGCAATCATTCTGTTTGCGACAGGTACCTTGCCGAGCGTCCAGATGTCCGACCCAAGGCACCACGTGTAATATGGAACCGGGACTTTTGTCCGAGAGCACAGATATCCGGCAGGAAATGCCCATAAAGCCAACAACACGTCAATGCGGTATTTCTCCACCGCGAAATCA
Source organism: Fibrobacteria bacterium (assembly GCA_037447435.1). Taxonomy (GTDB): domain Bacteria; phylum Fibrobacterota; class Chitinivibrionia; order Chitinivibrionales; family FEN-1185; genus FEN-1185. The sequence goes on along the minus strand of JBBIGR010000061.1, from coordinate 9,459 downwards.
AGTTTTTTAACGCCGGTATCGAGCATGTTCAATACGCCGTATATGTCGAGCGGGTTCCAAAGTTTATAATGCCCGAGCAGTTTGTTTTTTCTCATTGTTCCGAACCGTTCGACGAAGAACGGATAGTCGTCATTTTTGTCGACTGCGTCGGGTGTCACGACGCACACGGTATTCCCCCTTCGACAAAGCTCTTTGCAAAGCGGCACGACAAAATTGCCGGCCGCTGCCCTGCCTTCCGCATTATGCGAGGGGAAATTATGCGTCACTATTCCGATATTCACGAGGGGGTTCCGATTTTTAGTTTTGTAAAGCAGTTCTTACCGCATTCACCACATCCAATACGTCGCTATCCGAAAGTTTTGCCGAAAGCGGCAGCGAAACAGTAGTATAGCCTATTTCTTCGGCGTTTGGGAAGTCGCCTTGCTTGTGTCCGAATTTTTCCCGGTAATACCGATGCAAATGTAATGCGGTGTAATGCACCCCGGTGCCGATGTTTTGCCGATGCATGCTTTCCATGAATGCATCCCTCCCGATTTTCGCCTGTTTTGTCAATCGAATCGCATACAGATGCCGCGCATGCCGCGTGCTCTGGCCCCCTTCCGGGGGCAGCGTGACCGGAAGGTCTTTAAATGCCTCATTGTAGGCATGCCAAATATGCTCCCGTTTTTTCAGGTTTTCTTCCACCCGATGCAGTTGATGAATGCCGAACGACGCCTGCATATCGGTCATATTGTATTTAAACCCCGGCACAACCACCTCGTAATGCTTGTATCCCGCATCCGAAAACCGCGCCCAGGCGTCCTGCGACATCCCGTGCAACGCATATGTTTTTATCAAGCTCGCCCATTCATCGTTATTGGTGGCGACCATACCCCCTTCAACCGTCGTCATATTTTTCGTGATATAAAAGCTGAAACAGGCAATGTCACCCACGGCGCCGATGTGTTTTCCCTGGTACAGCGTCTCGATGGCATGAGCGGCGTCTTCTATAATGTAAAGTTTGTGTTTTTCCGCGATGGCCCGCAATCGTTTGAGATCGGCGGCGCGACCGTGGAAATGAACCGGAAGTATGGCTTTTGTATTGCGGGTGATCTTACGCTCGACATCGATCGGATCGAGCGTCATGCCGTCTTTTTCCACATCGGCAAACACGGGCCGCGCATTCGTATGCACCACCGCGTTTGCGGATGCGCAAAATGTCATAGCAGGCACGATGACCTCGTTGCCGGGCCCGATGCCGGCAGCAAGCATAGACAAATGCAATGCCGCGGTGCATGAGCTCACCGCAACGCAATGTTTCACACCGAGGTAGTCTGCAAATTCCCGTTCGAACCGATGCGTCTTGGGTCCGGTACCGAGCCATCCCGACCGTATAGTGTCCATTACTTCGTTTATTTCTTCCTGCCCAATGGCCGGACTGCCGAACACCAAATAATTTTTCCTCATGTCATTACCGACTTTCCGTCAAACAACAACCGTGATTTCCACATCGCCGTTATCACCTTTGCGGCCCGAAAGCATGAGCTCGCCCAACAGGCCCAAGCTGATGAATTGTATGCCGAGCAGCATGAGCAATATACCAAAAAGCAACATCGCGAAATGGCCGATGATTCCCGTGATCACCAGCCCGTGCAAAACCAGCCCCAAATCGATGAGAAATCCGGCGGCAAAACACGACATACCGAAAATGCCGAAAAAATGCAGCGGCGCCTCTTGGAACCGCACGAGAAAACAAATCATGATGACGTCGAGCAGGCCCTTGAAAAATCTTGCGGCGCCGTACTTGGAATGCCCGCTTGCGCGCGGATGGTTTTCGACCTTGATTTCAGCGACCTTGAACCCGCGTGCCCGGGCAATGAACGGAATGAAACGGTACATGTCGCCGTGAAGCTTGAGGTTTTTTGCGCAACGGGCGGTCATTGCCCTAAACGGGCAGTTCATATCGTGAAAATGCGTCCCCGTCAACAAGGTGACGTACGTATTGAACACTTTCGACGCAACTGTTTTTAAAAACGGACCTTTGCCCCGGTATTTCCAACCCACCACGCAATCGTTTCCTTTGTCAAGCTCTTCGATGAATTTGGGGATTTCGGTAGGATCATCCTGTAAATCACCGTCCATGGTCACCACAATCTGTCCGTCTGCAATCGCAAATCCGGCAGTATATGCTCTGGTTTTGCCGCTGTTCACTCCCAGCCGTATGGCTTTGAATCGTGGATATTTTGCGCATGAATCGATAAGCCGTCGGCGCGTTTCATCGGTGCTGCCGTCGTCGACGAAAACTACTTCGCAGATTTTGTCCATCGGGGCAATGACCGCATGCAATTTTTCGCAAAGCGGATCGATATTATCTTCTTCATTGAATACCGGAACGACAATTGAAATATCGGGATTATTTGTTTTCATAATATATAGAGTATATAACCAATGAGCAAATGAGGCACTATAAAAGTTTGAAGACCACCTTCGGCGCGCATCCCCCTGAGCTTTTAAAAATCTTTTTTGCTTTTTCCACAAGATAAGGTATTATATAATAAACATACTACCTTGCATCCGCATTTTCAGATTAAACCGGAGGATTATAATGATCCGAACCCTTAAAAACGACGATGTCGTGTTTGTGTGTCCGAGTTCCGACCCAACAGCCTATGCAAAATACGGCACAACCGTCGTTGCCTCCGGCGGATCCCACGCTTCCGATTATGTCAATAAGCTCAAGCGCCAGAACATACACACCACTGCCACGGCGCATTTCCTTTCGATAAACAGCCACGATATCCAGGCGCATCCCGAACTTGCAAACGCCTTTGCGCTCGATCTGGCGCAGAAGCCCATCGCGGTCCCCTGGATCAGACCGACATCGCATCACGAGGCGAACAATTATTTCGGATGCGTCAACAACCCCGGTTTCCGCGCATACGCGCGCCGGAAGGTATGCGAAACCATGGGGTCTGGCCCGCAGGGACTTCACATAGAAGAATACCTCGGCAGCGCGTACACCGCGATCCGCAACAGCGGCTGTTTTTGCACGCATTGCATGCGCGGTTTTGCAAAGTATCTTTCCAAGCTTAATGCCCCGGCCCTTTTGGCTGCGGCAAAAGCCGAAACCTTCGACGGTTTCGATTATCTTTCGCTTGTCAAAACGGTCGCCGCCGAACCGGCGCAGTACATTTCCTTACGGAACAAGATCCCGCTGCAGGACGAATTCGTCGATTTCCAATTGCAAAGCGCGACCGCGAACGCGGTGTCCATGGGTAATCTTGCCGCCGACATCGTCGCGGGTGCCATTACCCTGAGCGCGAACATTTCACTTACCATGCCCGAATATTTGCCCCTTGTCCCGCATTTGACCTATTGCGTAAGCGACATGGAACACAACCCCGGCAATATGCCGGCCGGCCTTTTGTCAACGGTCAATGCGTATCGGTTCGCCGAGGCGTTGCAAAAGCCCGTCGCGGCAACCGCAACGCCGGAAAACTGGGCATTCATCAATTCGCATAATGCCGACAATCTCGCTTGCGTTTGGATAGCACTGGCGAGCGCCTGCGGGCAATTGTTCATGGCGCCCAACCGCGTTTTGTGCAGTGCGGCGGACCACGGACCCCATTGGTATTGCGGTTCGGCGAACACCTTTTCGCCGTTATACCAATTCATAAAAAAGCACGGCAACCTGCTCAACGATTTCAAGGCCGTCGGCCCGCTTGCGGTACCGCAGCTCGCTTCCAATTCCTTTGAAACCGCCGAAAAACGGTGCACCTTTACGGATGCGCTCGGCACCGGAACCGTTTCGCCGATATCGGCGTCGGACACGATTTGGATTTTCCCGCGTGCAAAATCCGACGGTTCCATCGCAATTCACATTGTCAACATCGCCTTCGACGTGCGCACCAATCGAAGCATCCCGGCAAAAGACGTCGAAATCAGGCTTCCCAATTCCCTTTTCAAAAGAAACTTTTCGAGCGCAAAAGTTTACGGATACAATAGCGAGCCGGTGCAAATCCAGGTGCAAAACGACGACAGCACCAGTTCGTTCGTGTTGCCCGAAGTCAAACTCTGGGACATCGTCACCTTCGAATACTGGGCATAACCATGGCGGAGCGAATGAGCGACCGCGTGACACTTAAAAAAAAGCTATTGCTTGTTTTGCCCCTTTTATTTTGCATTCCCGCTATTGTTGGCTATGTCAACAAAGACCTCGTCGTTTTTCCGGGCATTCACGGCGACCGTCTTGCGGCGTATTCCGACAGTTCGATAAACGGCAAAAACAAGGGGAAATCATATGTTAAGGAACTCGGCATCGACAGCGTAAGCATCCATGCCGTTTTTCACCGGGTATCGGCTATCGAATATCCGTATGCCGGTTTCCAGATAAACAAACCGGTCGGGACACAATTTGTCAACATAACTCCGTACAAACACCTTGTTTTATCCGCGACGTCGTATAATTCCAAAGGCCTGCAAATCACGCTGAGAACCTTCGCGCCAGCCATTACGAAATACGGCCGCGAAGATACGTATCGGCCTAATATGCGCGACCTGTATCTGCTTCCGGGCACCAATACCTATTCCCTGAGTCTTGAATCCTTTAACACGGAATCATGGTGGTTCAGCGAAAACAAATTGACCGAATCGCAAGTGGGCGACATCGATTACAGCCGGCTCATCGATATGCAAATCGAAAGCGAAGACATCTCCCCCGGCGACATAGACGAGCAAATTCGGATTTACGCAATCCGGTTTGAAAAAGACAATACCCTGCTGTACGGAATAACGATTGCTCTTGTGTTCTTGTATTATGCAGGGTTCTGTTTTTATGCGACGATGATAAAAAGGATAAAAACACCTCTTGCAATACCGTATGAAAAACTCAATATGGTAAACTACAACGACGAATATCTTCGAAAAATCGTCGACTGTATTGCGAAAGATTATACCGACAAGGGTTTGACGATTACCAAAATCAGCGAAAAAACGGGAATAAGCTCTTCAAAAATTGCCCAAGTCATTCAATTATCGTTCAACCTTTCGTTTAAACAATATTTGAATACCATCCGATTGTCCGAAGCCCAAAGGCTATTTCGGGAAACCGATCGTCAGATTTCTGAGATTTCCTACAGTGTTGGGTATCAGAATATCACGCATTTTTACCGGGTGTTCAAGCAAGTCTATAAAATTTCGCCCAGCGAATTCAGGAAAAAGGCTTTAGATTCCAGCATTTGATTCCTCTTGGCATTGACATTTTTCTTTAAAACCCCACCAATCCGCCATTGAAAGCCCTTTTACACAAAATGTAAAAGCCTTTTCGCTATCTTATCTCATCAACGATTTATTCGTCCAATCACCCAAATAAGGATTTTATCATGAGAAAAAAAATGATCAGATTATTGACGTCGTGCCTGTTCATCGCAATTTTATCAACAAGCAGCAGCGCGTTTCTTCACCGAAGCGCAAAAAACATCGTTGATTCTCAGGGAAAAACATTTATCATAAAATCCTGGGGTCCCGGCGAATGGATGAATATAGAAAACTATTTTCTCGGACTGCCCGGCGCAGATGTGGGAACACCAAGCAATCCGACCTACAGCCATACGGCCATCAGGAACAAGCTCAACCAACTCATGGGCACGGCAAATGCCGATACCTTTTATGCGCGATGGACAAAAAACATCATAACCGAAGCGGATGTGGCCCAATACGCCGGATGGGGCATAAACGCGCTCAGGATCTCGATGAATTATCATTGGTTAAGTTCGGCCGACGGCGTATACATTCCCGGCGGCTTTGCGATGCTCGACAGCGTGGTGGCATGGGGAGCGCGATACGGCGTTTATATTATTTTGGCAATGCATGCAGCGCCCGGCGGACAAAATGTGGAACTGATGAGCGATGTTTCGGACGGGAATCCGAGGCTTTGGAACGATTCGGCCACCTATCAACCGTGGACAATTCATTTATGGACCTATATCGCGCAACGATACGCGGATCGGGAATGGGTCGGCGGTTATGATTTGTTCGATGAACCGATAATTTATGACGCGTCGAAGGACCCGCAGGAAAACGACGACAATACTGCGCAAAACAAAATACTGCTGGCGTTTTACAAAAGGCTTGCGCCTGCGATACGCGCTGTTGACAAAAATCATATGCTGTTTGTGGAAAGCGCGGTAGGTTGGTCTACCGACTTTACCAATTTATCCCCGATCGACAGCAACATGGCCTGGGATTTCCACGATTACAACTTCGATAATGCGAATGTAAACAGTTATTCTTCGTATTACACGGTACGAAACAACACCGGATATCCGCTGTTCAACGGCGAGTTCGGGGAAAACAACAATGCGTGGGCGCAAAACACAAAAAACCAATGCGAAACTAACAATATCGGCTGGTGTTGGTGGACAACCAAGAAACTCGGCGACAATACGCAGGCATATACCATTGCGACACCGGCGAATTTCGGCCAAATCACCAGCGCGTTCGGCGGGAACTCTTCACTTACGCAAACCCAGGCCACCACAATCATGTTTGCATTGGCGGAAAACGCAAAAACAGAGAAATGCACTAAAAACTGCGGCATCATAACCGCATTGGGCCTCAATTGCAGTGCGGCCCCCGCAAAGCCCCTTGTCACATCGTCGCATTCCGTAATTCATTCGCAAACGTCGTCAAACGATTTCACACTGCATCCGTTTACCAACGCTTTGGGCATACATGTTTCATTTTCGGCGCCCGCGGCTTCCCCGATTACACTTTCGCTTTTCGACAATAGAGGCGTTTTACAAAGCAGTTTTATCGGGAGCGTATCATCGCCGGGCCTTCATACTATTTTACTTTCGCCTGCCAAAGCCCTCCCCTCGGGCATTTACCATTGCATACTCTATTCCAACAACACTCCGACCGTTTCGGCAACCATTGTTCTGACCCGTTAACTTCCTTTTTTAAATCGGCTTCCCCGGCCGCGGTTGCATACAAAAAAAGCCCTCGTTGATTGCAACGAGGGCTTTTAACTTCCAATTTTCTTCGGGATAATTACTTCCGAATTATCTGGAAAGCCATCGTCCCGGCATTTCCATTCGACTGGATGCGGCTGTAAAACAACCCATGCGGCAATTGTCCTGCTTGCGATAGTGCAATTTTACGCCCCTGGACATCGTACACATTTGCGCCGATCGGTTGTCCGAGGGCGTTTTTCCTGTTTTGCACGACTAGCGCAGCCGCGGTTATGTTGCGGTCTTCCGAAAAACTAAATTTACAAATACTCAGATTGTTTTTGCTTCCCGGGTTTCTGGCAACGGCGATGAACGAATGATTTTTAGGACAAGGCAACAATGCGCAAATGGATTGCGCTGCGGTATAGGACATAAACCACTGCTCGTTGCCGATGCTGTCTACCCCCGCGACCCACATGAATTTGGGACCATCGGCCGGTCCATATTCCCTGTCCCCGCCGATGAGGCGGAAATTATCGGCATATGAAGCGAGCGCCGATATGCTGACGTTTCCGCCATTTCCAAACAATAATTCCTTGTTCCACTCTTTTTCTCCGTCGCGGCCAAAAGCAATGATAGTGCAGGCATTGTTATCAGGGTTTTTTGCGGCAAAGAACGAATTCATATCTCCGGTAGAATTCAAAACAGGCTGATTGCATTTGAGCTTAGGAAGCGAACCTACCTGATTGGAAAGCAACGTCCCCTGCCAATCCATACAATAAATATTAAGCATATTTGATGAATTGATTTTTGAAACGCTTGTTGCATAATAATTTCCGGATGACGAGTACGCGATTTGATATAATGAAAGTATCTTTTCTCCAGCATACGTATTGGACCATTTGGTTTGCCCGTCATCGCCCAGGCAACCGATCCATGCGTTCGAATCCTTTTGCCCGCCAATGACAATGTCTCCGTTTTTCATGATCATCGCGCATTGCGCGGTAAATTGTTCGCCCTGCATTCCGCCGAAAGCGGTTTGCCATTTCACCGCACCGCAGGAATTGACGCACAGTATCCACGCGTTCGTGTTTTGAGAATGATGTGAATGGGCCTTACGCGTGCCGACAAGTATTAAGTCTCCGTACGCATCCTGGAGAACGGAGCTAACATCATGGGAACCGATATTGACGGGATTATTATATGTATCGTATATAGTGACTTTTGAATTCGGATTTCCGTTCAAATCCGTTTTAGCCAGAAACACGACATCGTTTTGGGCTTGCAGCGAATTTGCGCCACAGCTTCCGGCAAGTGCATATCCATTTCCGTTTTGGAGCGCCACAATAGAAACCGCCCCGGCAGTTCCGTATACGGGGATCGATTGTGCCCAGGCAAGGTCCGGAGAGTTCTGGGCAACGGCAACAGATACGATGACAAGAGATAAACACCAAGAAAACACCGATGGGCTTCGCATATATTTTACTCCTTTTTGTTAATTTACGTTTTCGATTTCGGGCCTAATATAATCAATTTTTTTGAATTTGCCAACTCTTTTTCATCATTCATAATATTTTTTTCATCCGCTTTTCTCTGTTTGCTCCGTAACTTCTTTGTAAATAATATCATACATGAAAACCCGTTCAACCGCTTAACTCAGGCGTACATGTAAACGTTGTCGCAAAGACGAGGTTTTTCATGAAAACATCTAACCGCTTAAGACGTTAAGCGTTTAGACTTCTCTCTTATGTTAACATTCTTTTTGTCAAACTCCGATGCTGTGAATTTTCCTTTACCGCTTAATCTTTTTAAGCGTTTAGATTTCTTTTTATTACGATCGGTAAAAATGTATATACAAGTATCGTCCGTCTTTTTCCCTCTCAAAACCGCCGTTTCATATTCGCATTGGTTAACACCTTCCACAGAGGCGATCCGGGTAATAAAACATCGGTTTTTTATTGACATTAGTAATTATACAAACGGGTGTTTTTAACAGCAGCGGACACAGTTAAACGATTTAACTGCGTATGAGTATTTTACGTGCTTATTTAGGGAAAAGCAGCGGGGAATATTTCAGGAAGCCGTTACCAATCCGTTGGACTTTTTACTGCGATGCCCGGTCAATTTAGCTCCTGAGAGGCGCATCGAAAGGAACGTACTCATCACTGTTGTTAGTAAACTATTTTAATTGTATAATTTGCTAGGTATCATTTTCGGTCTGCGCGGAAATTTATTACAGGTAATCGTATTTGCAAAACTCAGGAAGTACATCCGACGGGGAATTGTTTTATAAATTACATGTCACCGGCAAATTTGCCCTATGCTAGACATAAAAATGAAAACAAAAAACACTTTAAAATTCATTTTCACATTTTTCCTTACTGCTCAATTGGGCTGCTCTATTAATTCAAATGATATTAGTACTACAAATCCAAATAATCAAAACACAAATCATCTCGATTCAATTTTAACACCAATCCCTCTCTGACTATATTAATGAGACCATTTAATGCTCTGTGCTAAGTAACAC
>JBBIGR010000060.1:0-22350 GCA_037447435.1 Fibrobacteria bacterium | reverse complement strand
CGCTTTTTATGCAGCGCGCGCCGGTGCGTACGAGGTCGGAGTATTTTCTCTCGCAGGCAAATCCTATTGCACGGGGAAATTCCTGGCGACAGAGCCGGGCACCGTTTCATTTGCCCTGCCGTATAAACTTCCGAAAGGATGGTATATTGTCAATGTTTCCCATCCATTGGTACCGTCTGCAGTTAAAAAAATAAATGTGTACCGGTGATGCTTTTGTGTTGCGTCCGCGACAGTCATAACTATGCCATGTCCCAGAATATCTGCGCCTATTTGTCGCGTTTTGTCTTTGCGTCGTAGCGCAAAGCTTGAAACGGAGTGTCTTTTATCATTTGTTGCGCAAACGCGTTTGCCGCCATTTTCCAATGTGTCAATGTTACGCCCCCGCCGGTGTCGTAGGACCCGAACGCCTGACCCCATGCGACGGGCTTTTTCCTGAGGGGGTCCCAATAAATGAATTTACCCGATATGCTTAGCGGTTTATGCGGTATGACGCCGACCGGAATAAAATTGATCATTATAATTTGAGCCGAGGGATATGACTTCACCAACGTTTGCTCGAGAAACAACCATATCGCCTGGGAATCGGCTGCGGTATTGCAGGTGTCGTACGGTAACCGGACAGTGATAGAGTCGCCGAAGGATAGCGTTTTCGAACAATAGGAATTACAGTCATACTGCCGGACATTGACAGAATCAAAGCCTGAAATACCCTTGATCGAATTGGCGGTCGCCTCGCAAATAAAGGTACGGATTTTCCCATACCTGCCTTCGGAGCTGAATTCGTTGTTCATATTGCCGGAATAGTCGATTTTGGTCGGGCCAACGACTGCGATGTTCAAGGTCTTTTTATGAGGCGAAAAGTTTTTGTATTCGGGGTTTATCATGATCTTTGGGGAACAACCGGTTGCAAAGAAAGCGACGCCGGTAATGAGAAATGCCCATGACGTAAATCTTGTCATTGTTTGAATCCTTTGCGAGGCTCAGTAAGAAAACGTTCCTGCGAAACGGCAATATATTGTCAATTAATATAGCTTGTTGCGAAAAGAAAAACAAATACTGATATGTGGAGACTTAATGCACGAGAATTCTGCCGCGAATATCGAAGGTCGCGTTGACAACGGCCGAACTTGGTTGCGTTTGAGAAATCCTGAGTTGGCCACGTACGAAGGTCACTCTTCTTAAAGGAACGGTTTTACTTTGCGTAACGCTTTTGGCATTCAGAACGCCTGCCGGTTTTATCGGATTGCCTTTCGCATCGACGGTCACTATCACCTCGAACGCGCTGCCCGGTATCGTTTTAAGCTGTCCGAGCGTGTCGTCGTTCCAACGAGGATCCGGCGCGCCGGATATGTACCAATTTGAACCGTTGTCGGCAACGATGAGACCGTGTTTCTTCATTGCCGAACATATGATTTGTATAGGCGGACTAAAGCGGGAGATATCGTAGCTCGCTTTCATCCGCAGCCGTAGCCCCATGGGCGGCAAATCGGCATCGGCCTTGTCGCTTGCATAATGCCGGGCCGGGTAAATGAAGGAGTTTTGGGAGTTCTGAACCGTCAGGCGGATCGCGTGATTGACCTCTTTTTTGATATAGACTTCTTCATACCGGACCAGGCCGGGAAAAATCGGCAATCCCGCAGCATCTGCGGAGGTGAAGCCGAGCGGGTGATCTTGGTTTATCGTCAGGTCGAATTTTGCGCCCGACGAGGCTTCCCAGTTTGCGGCCCTGGGAAAGGCGTAATACAATTCACAAAGGATTTTTCTGTCTTTGTCAATGGTGATCACGTGCCGGTCGCCGCCCGAATTGGCCCCGCCTTCGATTGCGGCGGTCAGCGGAATCGGAAACGGGCCGGGATCGCTTTCGTCACCGTAATCGGTATATACGATGGGGACGAGCGGCTGCGCCGAGGTCACCACGAGATAGGGAATCCCTATTGGTGCGCCTTCCCATACGGTTCCGAAATCGGGATGCAGTTTTGTCGAGGTACCCATTGACGCAAGAAAACCGGCCGAATTCGGATGCACCTGGTAATTCGAAATATCCCATTTCCATACATTGTCATCGGGAAATACCTTAAAATCGCCGAGGTCCTGGTCCGGACCAGCGAAAACCAAAAATGGAATTACTCCTATTAACAAAAACAATGCACGGCGACGTTTCATACTCATAGTATATAATGTACGCGATGTGAAAAAAAAGGGGGTAAAAAACAAAAAACTTCGTCTGCATGCACAATCGCTCACCTATAGCGGTAGGTTTACTGGGTCAATGTTGAAATTTTACGGAGCCGATACGCTTCTTCCACTAAAAACTTTAATTGCCTGAATTCAGCTTTCGATAAAAAGTCGGCCAGGGAGTTTTCGGTAAATTTAAATTCCTTATATGCCACATCTATTTTGTCGTTCCTGACCAGGGAATATATTTTGTCAAGAGATTGGCGAAGCGGCGACTTCGCGGTTTCGGCATTTCTTTTACTTGGGGGAACCGGTTCGGTTAATTCCTGAATCGCCTTAACGACAATGGCATGCTCAAGCGCATTATATTCTTCAGGTTCCAATGACGACAGCAAAAGGCCTTGGTCCTGGAGTTTATCCATGGCTTTTAATGCCTGGTTTTTATCGAGCATTTGGGTAAGGTCCAATGCCATTGCCCGCGCCCTGTCCTTGACTTCCTGCTTTTCCCGGGCTTCCATCATTTCTTGATCATGCATTCTTTTCACGGCTTCGAAGCTGTCGCTGCTGGCCGCCATTTTTAATTTTTTCCTATTTTCCTCTTCAAGTTTTATTTGCTTTTGCTTTTTTTCCTCAGCAGCCATTTGTTCGAGACGTTCTTTTTCGAGCTGTTGAAGATCGGGCGGAGACGTACGCGAGGCAACCGGGTTATCCTTGGTCATCGGTTTTAACGCAACTGTATCGGTACGAGTTTTATTCAAAGACTCATTTTTCCGGGCCGAGGGTTGTTTTTGCAGTTCTTCGAGCTTTTGCCGGCGTTGCTTTTCCTGCATCGCAAGTTGCTGCTGTTGCTTTACCGACTTGGCGATACTATCTCGCTGCAGAGCAGCCACGCTGTCTTTGTGAGCCTTGTCCGCAATGGCCAATTGCTTTTTAGTGTGTTCGATTTCGGCGAGTCGGATTTTTTCCTGTTCCTTTCTAAGTTTTTCGGCTTTTGCTTCGACTTCTTTTTTGTCTTTTGCGATTTTTTCCTGTGCGATCCGTTCCTGACGCTGTTTTTCCATGGCATCTTTGCGTTTTTTCTCATTTTCCAAAGCAGTAAGACTGTCGTTATGCGCCTTGATACTACGCTGCGCAGCGGCAATAATATACGGATCCGTGCCCGGGGGAGGGGTTTTTCCGTTTTGCAAAAGAATGATTGCTTTTTGAATCGCCTGCTTTTCCATTTCCTGCCGCACTTTCGGGGCTTCGCGCAGCACGATTTTTTCGATATTGTTTATTTTCTTTTCGGAAACGCCGAACTTTTTCAAATCGTTTTGAATATATGCCAAGGCTTCATCGACTCCCGCGGTATGCAAAATAGTGAGCGGAATTTTTGCAAGTGAGTCTTCTCGAACAGTAGTTCTTGCGGCAATAGTGTCGATTTTCGTTTTAAATGAGGCTGCTTCCTCCTTTGTGATTTTACCTTGCAGAGAACTCAATTTACGCAGCAACAAGTCGATTTTATTTTTCGCGTCCTGCAGCCGGATTTTTGTGCAATAGTCGTCGGCCTGGGTCAATCCCGCAATAATTTCGGCTTTTTGTTTGTTGACAGACGCAACCGTTGCGTCGTCGGAGGTCCCCGCATGGGTTATTGAAGCGCATAAACCCGCAGATATAGCTATTACCATACAGACAAATTGTGCGTGTTTCCGCATTGCCGTAATCCTTTTATCCCGCAATAGTAAATGAGCCGGCCGCATGTGTTATGTTAAAAGACCGGCAAATCTTAACAATATTCGAAAACGTCCTTTTCAGGATTTCCTTGACTTTCAAATTGTACCGCTTTTTTCTTTAAAAGTCAAGATGAAACCGCGGACAAGAGCGTGATTTGGATGGAACGCCAACAAAGTCATTACAATTCAATTATATATTAATATATAGAAAAATTATTGAGATCCCTGTAATAAAACTTCCGTCAAATAACAATAAAACATCTAATTAATCAAAGCCTTACGTGTATATTACCGCAGGATGTTTAGCCCTCTTTTCCCCAAACAAAATGTTTATTTAAATAAAACAGTAATCACGGTACTGCTTTAAAAAAATTCATATATTCGAAATAACCTGAATAAATGACGACGCTTATTGATGGATTCCAATAGTTAAAATGTCACTAAATAGCATGCGGACTACACTTGTATTGGGGAGGACCAAAATGAAATTTTGTTTTCTTAAGAAGAAATTAATTCTGGGTACGTTGATTTTTACATGCTTCGCAACCGGCACCGTTTTTGCCGAAAACTTTGCGTTTGCATCGGGAAATCCGAAATACGATAACCCGTTTAAAAACGCCAAAGCGAATATCGACACCAATACGGTTACTGCCGCCGACGGCAGCAAAGTGTTCAACGCAGGATCGTTCTGGTCGCAAGTGTGGGAACGCGACGGTTCGTATTCAATTGAAATGGCCGCAGCCCATCTTGATCCTGCAACTTCAAAAAACACTTTTAACTACAACACGGCGACATGGAACGGGGCTTTGGCACAAAGACAGGATGTATGCGGCCACTTCGGCGGATGGCCGAATCTTACGGACGGAGTCGTATGGGCTACCGGCGCCTGGGCTTATTATCGCGTCACCGGCGACCAATCGTTTTTAGCTTGGGCGTATCCTATTGTGCGGAATTCGCTTTTAATGGCTGAAACGCCCGGAGCCGGCGGGTGGACCGTTCTTGACAAAACGGATAGTTTGTACCGGGGCTGTTCGTCGTTTATGGAATCGAACAGCGGCTATCCCGTTGCGTTTCAGGGTAATCAGGACTATTCCGTCATGACCAAGCCGGCAGTCGGCAACACCAAGAGCGGAAGCACGAACATGCTGTATTATCACGCATGGATTGTCGCCGATTCGATGGCAAAGCTTCTTGGAAAATCGCAAGCAACGATCGACACGCTCAGTGTAAGGGCTTCAACGATAAAAAATGCAATTAACAAACAATTATGGAATGCATCGAAAGGGTATTATTATTACGTAAAATATCAAGACGGAACGACCAAACTCGATCGCAATGAAGGGCTTGCGGACGCTTTTGCAATTCTGTACGATATTGCCGATTCCGCTAAAAAAGCAAGTATTCTGAATAATACGGTCCCAAGCGCGTGGGGTGTCATGTGTCAATATCCTCAAGATCCCGATTGGATGTGCTACGTAAAAACGGGTTGCCAGACAAACGCGGACGCCGATTATTATCATACGGGAATGATTTGGCCGTTTGTTCAGGGATATTACGCCTGGGCAGCGTCGAAAGAGAAGAACGTCAACGTTTTCATGAATGAATTAGATAAGCTGGCCCGGCTCTGGGCGAAACCCGACACTCGAAATACCGCATCGAATAAGCCGACCACCGGAGGGGAATTCTTGGAATTTTATCATCCTGAAGACGGCGCGCCCGACGGCGGGCACCGGCAGTTATGGAGCGCGGCAGGATATTTTTCCATGGTTGTTCATGGACTTTTTGGAATGAATTTTGATGTCGACGGAATCAGGTTCGATCCGACCGTGCCGGACACGTTCAAAAACGGCATGACCTTGAACAATTTTCTCTATCGCAAAGACACGCTTAACATAACGGTTAGCGGATCCGGAAAATACCTTCAGGCATTCAAGCTGGACGGCGTTGCGCAGGCGGCGTTTGTCGGCGGTTCTTTGACAGGGAAGCATACGGTGAGCATAACCATGGGAACCACTCCGGTATCTTTGCTTCCGGCTTCACACGGGTCCGCGGCTGTTGCCGAAAAAATCCGAGTGTCGGCGAATGCGACTCATGGTGTCAATTTGAATTTTAGCGTCCATAAAAATGTCACGGTTTCGCTGTTCGATGTCCGGGGAAAACTTTCCAGATCGCTTTCCGCTGCCGACGGCACGGTCTGTTTGGCGAGAAATGAATTTTCGTCCGGAGCGTACATCGTAAGATGGCGCTGCGGCAATGAAACCGGGAGTCAAACGGTTGTATTAAAGTAACCGTTTATTTGATAAATATTAATTGCAAGCAAAATGAGAAAGGTGAGAAATGAAAGTATTTACCCGAAAACCCGGAAACCGCTTGCGCGTAATCCTTCTTGGTGCCGCAATCGTTTTAAGCGGGACAAAATTCATTTTCGCTGAAGATGCGAAAAATGCAGCAGGTTCGGATACGCTAACAAATGACACAAACGCTACTGCGGTCGTCACGGTCAAAAAGACCGATATTGCCTTTAATTTTTCGGGCTATGTCGCATATCAAAACGGCGAAATAGTAAAAGGCATGTATGGGACCAGTTGGCATACTTTGGACCATCAATGGCAAAACTTTTTTTACGGAGGGTTCGATATTATCGCAACCCTGAAAAAACGGTTGCAAATTACTATTGGGACCGAATGCGAATTAGCCCAGTCGGTCCTCGATCCGTCGACCATCGAGTTGTATACAAACGATCTTGACTCATATAATATGTTTTACAGGTTTTACGCGGACCAATTAAAAGGTACCTATTCATTCGGCGATTTGGACAAACCGTTTCTAAAAGCAACGCTGGGATATTTCAAGTATTCATATAATCATGATGTCAAGAGCCTGGGAGAATACCTGTTTCGCGCAACGTCGTACCCTGGCTATATCATAAACAGTTTCGCGTCGGCCTACGCGCGCCTCCCGGGACTTTATCTGGAGTGTACGCCAATCAGCAATTTAAAGATCGACGGGCTATTTACAAGCGAGACCCAATATCCGGTCGGCGATTTTACCCCGACACTCGTCGCAAGCTACGGTATCGGCGGCAAAGAAAATCATCCTCTTTTTGAAATCGGCGCAGGGGTAAGTTTTTCAAGGCTTATTCCCATCGACGACAATTTGACGAGCCCGCGATACCCGCAAAACAGACTCGTATCGTTCGACACCACCTTTGCGCCAAACGACACTATAATAACCTCGGATTCGATATATCCGTCTTTCGCTTCCACTAAAATAATGGCACGGTTTTCGTTTGATCCCAAGCAACTTTTTGGCGGACCAGGCATATTTGGAGAACAAGATCTTAAGCTTTACGGTGAGGCATGTATTCTTGGGACAAAAGACTATCCGATTATTTACGATACAATCTGGCGACGGATGCCGATAATGTTTGGATTTAATTTTCCCACATTCAAAGTATTGGACGTGCTTTCTGCCGAGGTTGAATGGTACAACAGTCAATATTCCAACAACTACAAACAAACTTTTTTTAATACGGTAAAAGTTCCACAGCCTCTTTTAGGGCTCGAACCTCCGCATTATGCCTGGTATTGGGACATTTACTTTGAAAAAACAATTACCTACGGGTTTAAGCTCTTGGGTGATATCGGCCGTACCCATTACTATACAACGGGGAATCTGCAATATTACCGCGACACGAGAGAAGAATGCCCGAGTCAGGGAGATTGGCAGTTTACTTTGAGAGGGCAGTTCTCATTTTAAAAAAGGTTTTCCTTATTTTCTCTCCGTTTTATTCCGTGCGGTCGAACGGCGTTCGATGATGGTGCCTTCGGCCTCGATGACCGTTTTTCCCCGCGTCGGCGATACCGAAGACGGCCGCAGCACATAGCGCAGCATCATGCTCACGATACCGTTCAAATTGAAATCGTACGAGCTCAAATGGTATTCCATTGCGTCCAGGGTGTTGTCGAACGAGACGACGGAAAGGTCTTCGGGCACGCGTATTTTGTTTTTTTTGAGGTAGTCGAGCGCAAGCGTTGCCGCGTAATCGTTCGCCATGACCCATGCGGATATGGATTTTACGGCAAGGGCCTTGTCGAACAACGGGCTCATGCGATGGTAAATCTCGCCGGTCGCGCAATTCCATTCGGTTAAGTATCGCGAAATGTTATAGCTGAAATGACCGAATTTCCTGAACAGCTCCGAGTCGGCATAATTTTGCCATTCGTTGTATCCGGCGATCAGTTCCTTCACGTTTTCGGCATTATCAATGTCTTTTTGCAAAAAATCCCACTGAAAAGCGTAGTCGTCCAGCACAAAGGAATGTATGCCGCTTTGGTGGCCCGCGTCCTGGAACAATTCTTTGATTCCCATAAAGCGGCGCTGCGACCACAGCGCCTTGTGGAACGGCGATATGAAGGCGATGTTCGAATGACCCAGGTTCAAAAGATACCGGCCGACCAGTTGCGGCGGGAGTGCCGAAGCCGTGACCGTAAAGAGTTGACAATAGTAATTGCTCATGGTCCGGTACGACGCTTCCCAGCCGCCGACAACATCGAGCACCGCGACGGGTTTCTTGTGCGGCAAGAGCTGCTGCAACACTTCCTGGGGCGGAATTTCGAGGTTCGCGACAATAACGATAAAGCCAAGGATATTGTCTCCGGAAATGGGATACTGCTTCCTGGTGATGGTGTCGACGAAGCACAAGTTGTTGTTTTGTTGACAATATACGACGATGTCGAGCGATATTTTGGATTGGATGCATTCCGATTCGAGGATGCGGAAATAATTTTTGTCCTGATGGTCTATCCAGAGCGTGCCGTCTTCCCATCCGCATCCGATGGCAACGATACGCGATGCCGATTCCGATTTGGCAAATGCGGGGACAATGTAGCCGCGCTGAAATCCCTTTATGATCCCTTGCGATTCGAGCATGGCCAACGCCTTTTTCAGGGTAGGATACGAGACGTCGTATATGCCCTGCAGTTCCTTGCAGGACGGCAACGGCTGACCCGGCTGGAAGCGACCGGTGAGAATGTCCTGCTTGAGGCGGGAGAACATTTTGCGCCACGGCGGTTCAAAGAGCTTGATGTCCTGATCCGCTGTTTCGGACCTGAATTTCCCGTTGCCTTTTTTGGGGCTGCGGAAAACCACGCCGTCGGCATGGACGATGTTTTGCCCTTTTTCCGCGATAATGGTTCCTTGCGCCTTGAGGTCTTCGATCGCCTTCCACATTGTCACATAAGAAACATCGGCCGCTTTGGCAAGCGCTTTGATCGACGGCAGTTTTTCTTCGAAGCGTTTCGCTTCGATACCTTGATAAATAAAATTCTCCGCTTTTTGTATTCCGGGCTTCTTTTTCATGGAATAAATGTCCTGTAAAAACGGGATGGGGGAACAAAAACAATCTTGTTTAAAAATATACACGTGATTTTAATAAGATAAACAATTTATCCTGATTTTGCCCGGTTTAATTTCTTAAATTATCTACATAGTTTGGAACCAAAGATTTATTTGCTATTGAAAACAAAACGGGTTAATACCACTATCCTTTGGGCCAAATTGTATAGGGGAGCATCGTGTGGGGAAAAACAGATACTTGCTGGGATACGACATCGGGAGCTCGTCGATAAAAGCATCCCTTATCGATATTCAGACTCAAAACCTCGTTGCCTGTGCAACGTCGCCGCAAAAAGAAATGGATATCGTCTCATTGCGTCCGGGCTGGGCCGAACAGGACCCTGCGTTATGGTGGGCCCAGGTCAAGACGGCAACGGAGATGCTTCGCCGCGATTCATCCGTAAATCTGAGCGACGTGCAGGCAATCGGTATTTCCTATCAAATGCACGGCCTTGTCATGGTCGGTAAAGACCATAGTCCGCTTTCCAACGCGATAATCTGGTGCGACAGCAGGGCGGTTGACATAGGAAATCAATCGTTTTCGGAATTGGGCGATTCTTATTGCAGAAAACATCTTCTCAATTCGCCGGGCAATTTTACCGCTTCGAAACTTGCTTGGGTTAAGAAAAATCAACCGGATATATACGGATCGATTCATGCGGTCATGCTCCCGGGCGATTTTATAGCCATGAAATTTACCGGTGAAATACAAACAACGCCGAGCGGTTTGTCGGAAGGGATGATGTGGGACTTTGCAAACCATAAGCGGTCCGATTTCATCCTCGATTATTTCGGCTTTGACCACCGTTTCATACCCGGTATTGTCCCGTGCTTTTCGGTTCAGGGAATTGTTAGGGACGCTGTTGCGGACGAACTCGGGTTTTCCCGCGGCGTTGTCGTATCGTATAGGGCCGGCGACCAGCCGAACAACGCATTATCGCTTAACGTTTTGGAACCCGGCGAGATCGCGGCAACGGCCGGAACGTCGGGCGTGGTTTACGGGGTGAGCGACGAGCCGGTATGCGACAAGGATTTTCGCGTCAACACGTTTGCCCATGTCAATTATACGCCCCAGGATCCGCGATACGGGGTATTGCTTTGCATAAACGGAACCGGTATTTGCAACCGGTGGGTCCGCGACAATTTTTGTACCGTCGGGAATACGGCCCTGTCGTACGAGCGAATGAATGCCGAAGCGCAGCAAATCCCCGCGGGAAGCGACGGACTTTTCGTTTTACCGTTCGGCAACGGCGCCGAACGGACGTTGAGAAACAGGAATGTCTATGCTTCGTTTTCGGGGCTCGATTTTTCGCGCCATAGCCGGGCGCACGTGCTCCGCGCGCTCCAGGAAGGCATCGTGTTCGCGCTGCGCCACGGCCTTGACATCATGCAAAACGGCGGTGTCGCCGTCAAAAAAATAAGGGCCGGCAATGCCAATATGTTCAAAAGCGATTTGTTCGCCGAGGTGTTTGCAACCGTTTGCAATGCGGAACTGGAATTGTACGATACCGACGGCAGCCAGGGCGCGGCCCGCGCGGCGGGAATCGGCTGCGGTGTGTACCGCGACGCGGCTGAGGCGTTTAAAAACCTGCGAATCATCCGCACGGTGCGGCCGGATGTGCGCCAAACCGCCCGCTATGAGGAACGGTTTACCGAATGGTCGAATGCGGTAAAAAAATCCATGTCCAACGCACAAGCGGCGGAAGATTCCGTGCAAGGCAGTGCGGAGACAAAGTTGATAATAGCTAAGAACAACGTCATGGCCTTTACTTAAAAACATTCATTGGAAGACAAGGAACAAGCGGTATGTCTGAAAAAAAATCGTTTCACAGCGTTTGCAGGTGGACATTTCATGCGGGTAAAGGCGGATTTACGCCCGCCGATATGCGCAAGGAATGGGACGCAACCAAGCTCGACACCGTCGCTATCGTATCCCTGATCAAAAAAGAAATCGCCCCCCGGTTGCCATCCTCCATACAACTCGGCTACGAAATCCATTACGATACGGAAATCAATGAGAAAAACGCCGATGCGGTCGCAGACGCATTGGTCGATGCCGGTATGTATTTGGCAATGATGACTCCCGGCGTGCACAGCCGTTTTGCGTACGGTGGTCCGGCATCGCTTGACCCGAAAGAAAAAGTAAGGGCGCGCGACCTCGGGCGAAAAGCGGTCGATCTCACCTACGGGCCTTTAAAACGCAGCTGGCATCCGGACGCTGCTTTGGCGCCTGCCTTTGTTTTGTGGAACGGCTCGTACGGCTATGATTTGGCAAGCGTCGGCATCAAAGACATGTATCAAAATCTCAAGGAAAGCGTTGCCGCATTATGCGTGTACGAACAGAAATTGGGCGGAAAGCTTTATTTTGCAATCGAGCCCAAACCGAACGAAGGGCATCCGGCATTACTTCTTCCCACCGTAGCCAGCGCCATCGTATTCTGGAATAAAATCGAAAAGGAATTCGGGCTTGTTCCGGGGAAAAAGGGCGTAAACAAGGAATTCGGGCATTCAGAAATGATCGGCCTTGACCATGTATACGACACGGTCGAGGAACTCGACAACGACGCACTTTTACATATGCATATGAACAGCCAGGGATATAACGACGGCATCGTTTTGGGCGGGCCGGGCAAATACGACATCGACCACGGCGTACGCATCAACGGCATGAACATCGCGATCGCCGGACTTTTACAAACCGCACGATACGGACGCTGGAAAGGCCATGACATGCAGGTTAGGCCGTACGACGATGAAAAGCAGGGCATCGACCGCGTGGTGCGCAGCATTTTGTCGTGGGAGGCATGCGAACAGGCTGCTGAAAAAATCGATTCGAAACAACTGTTAAACTTGCTTGCTGAAAGAGAAACGGCAAAGGCCGAAGACCTTATCCGCGAATCCGTGGTTTACGCGTGCTCGGTTTTCAAGCAGCTCTATAAATAGGAATTCCTGCAGCATATTCGTCCAGACGCATCCTGCTGCGTCTGGACGTCCAATTTCTACGCAAACTGGCGGAAGCTAATTTTTAGAGCGGCTTTTTCTAAGCACGGTTCCCCACATATGGCACAGCTGCATCTGTAAATAATCCACTAGCATCGAATTTTCAATAACAAGCGTATGTCCAGTATAGATTTGACTGTATATTTTCTATTTGCCTATAATAGTTTAATTTGGGAAAATTTAGTAACCATGGTATTATTTATCCAACATGATGGAGAAGCATGCATTTTAAAAGGAATAAAATAAGGCCCATTATTTTAAGGCGGCAAAATAGGGATGAAAAATGACTGGTTCAAATATTGATTCAATAACCACGATAGTCAGTGTAGTACTCTGTGCGTTGATTAACATTGTAGGATTTCACTTTTGGCGTATCAGCGATATTGCTGAAAAATCAGGTTATTCAGGTGCGTTTTCGACGTTTTACTTTTACTGGAGAAGATTTTATGGGTTTGTAGGTCTTTTTTTATATGGATTTCCAATAGTAATACCGCAATTTATACGCAGTTTATTTGGGGGCAGGGTCTTTGCAGATTTAACATCGTTTATATATGCTAGTCTTATAATTCCTGCAATTGTTTTGATTTACTTTTTATTTTTCGTATGGCTCAAAGCTAAAAAAAAGTAATTATATATATGTCAAATATTGAATTATTAAGGTTATTTTTCTAATCCGATACCACGGCATATCTCATTTAATCGCGTAACAAATTGATATCCGCTCAATACTTTGACTTTTTCAAAAAAACTAACAAAAAGCAATGTCCCTTATATATTTTCTACTGTTTTTGTAGGACTTTTGATCTGCTACTAAAAATTATCAGGAGGGGGCATCGTGAAGAAATTCCATGGTATTTTATTGATGTTTTTTGCGGCAAGTTCCATTGCGTTTGGCCAAAAATACGTCGGATGGTCTACGGGGTATTTGACAGCCTGGGCGCAGGCCGACGGGTATTCGCCCGACAAGGTACGATGGAAATCCTACACGCATATGTGCCAGTTTTCCATGATTCCCAACAGCACCGGTCTCGGATGGGAAGGCGGCCTGAACGATACCTTATGTAAAGCGTTCGTTGCAGGATGCCATAAAAACAATACCAAGGCGATCATTTGCATCGGCGGGTACGGATTTGCGGCAAATTTTAAAACCGCATTCAGTTCTGCAAACCGGGCAAAATTCATTGCAGGAACCATGAGCTTCATTGCCAAATACGGCTATGACGGCGCTGACGTCGATTGGGAAGAGAGCATCGTCAATGCGGATTTTTCCGCGACAATGAAAGATCTGCGTACTGCTCTCAACACCCTCACGCCCAAAGGGATTCTCACCGCAGCAATGGGCGATTGGAATTCCGCCGGAGCGTCGCTTGCCGGGCCTTATAGCGATCAATGCAACGGCATGGCCTATTGGACCACCGCGGGCAGTGCGATGGACACATATATGAATTCACTGATAAGTAAAGGTGTCGCCAAAACCCGGCTCGGCGTCGGCATGGGATACGATTACACGGAAACCCCGAATCATGAAATCGATTGCGACCCGACGGCGGTCAGAAACAAATGCTTGTATGCGATAAACAGCGGATACGGCGGGGTCATGACGTGGGCCATTGAAATGGATGAAACGAAATACGGCAAAGGCAAAACCCCGTGTCAGGATACTTTGGCGCATTATGTCAATAAAGCGACCACCTTTGCATGGCAAAACAGCGACCCTGAAAATGAAACCCCGAAATTCTCCCTTGTTTGCAACGGCGTTGCGCACGGCTTTGGAAAAATTTCGTATTGTATACCGGCATCGGAAAAAGCATCGTTTGTGGATTTGGGAATTTATTCGGTAAACGGCGCATTGGTGAAAACCCTGGTACAGGGTCAATGTAATCCGGGGGTTTTCACTATTCCGTTTGAACAGGCTTCATCGGGAACCTATTTTATCAAATTGTCCGTAAATTCGAAAACCTCTTTTGCCAAGGCAACGATGGTAAAATAAGCGTATGAAAACCCCGTTTAAGGCAATGACACCCAAACAAATCGGTTTTGGGTTTATTGCCTTTTATTTCCTGCTTAACATATTTCAGGCAACGTTTACGCAGCTGACCAGCGACGAAGGGTATTATTGGTACCTGTCGACGCATCTGGATTGGGGCTATTACGATCATCCGCCCATGCTCGGGGTTCTTATTTATATCGGACGGCATTTGTTCTCCGGTGAACTCGGTGTACGATTTGTCAATGTGGCTTTGATGAGCGTCGCCCTTGTTTTCCTGTTCAGGTTGCTTGAAAAATCCGGAAAATTGCAATCGCATTTATATCTTATCATACTTTCTTTACCCCTTTTCAATTACATCAGCATTGTCGTTTTTCCCGATACCCCGCTTGTCGCGTTTTCCATGATATACTTGTACTTTTATAAAAAATTCATTGAAAAAAAGGATTTTGTTTCCGCCCTGATCATGGGAATAGCGCTTAGCGCGATGTTGTATTCCAAATATCATGCGGTACTCATGGTGTTTTTCGTCGTACTTTCCAATCCGGCGTTATTGCGCAATAAAAAATTTCTTGTTTCGCTTTTCATAACAGCGCTGCTGTTTTTGCCGCATTTGTATTGGCAATATGCGCATGATTTCGTTACCGTTCGCTATCAATTGTTCGGCCGTTCGAATGCCTTTGATATCAATTTCGTTACCGAATATCCGAGCGTGCAGTTTTTAGTGCTTGCTCCGGCACTTGTCTTTGTTCCTTTTGTGTATAAAACAAAAGACCTGTTTGAGCGCGCATTAAAGTTCATTGTCATCGGGACAATTGTGTTTTTCGGTGCAGCCACGCTGAAGGGATATGTGCAATTCCATTGGACGTCCATTGTCCTGTTTCCGATCATCATTCTCGGTTATACATATTTTACAACGAAAAAGAAAAAATTGTTTGTATGGCTTTCTATACCGCTATTGTTGTTCGTGTTTTTTTTGCGAGCCTATTTGGCATTGAAAATATTGCCTGTGAATACTTTCAATCATGTTGATTATTTTCACGGCCGTGACGTTTGGGCCCATGATATTAAAACCATAGCCGGCGATAATCCCGTTGTGTTCGAACACCAGTTACGCGAAGCTCCGTTGTATGGATTTTATGCCGAAGAACCGAGTATTGCGATATACGGAAACGACGATAAAAAAACGCAATACCAGATTTGGAATGTCGAAGACCAATTTCAGGGCAAAGATGTTGTTATCATAAAAGACGGCGGGAATAAAAAGTGCATCAAGCTGGCCACAGGGATGGGAAAAGATGTTTATTACATTTCGTGTCCACATTTTTCATCGTATCAAAACATACGTGTTAACCTTAAATCCGCTCCAATGCCAATCGATTCGGGATATCGCGTTACAGTTGAAATAGTCAATCATCGGAATAAGGCTTTGCTCTTTGAAAAAAACAAATTCGGCGATGGCCCCGCGTTGGTTTGCAACTGCAGCTCGGTTGCATTGAAAAAAGACACGACCTTTGCCATTCGCCTCATGACCCCACAGGATTCCGTAGCTCCATTTTCGAGCCGCACTATTGAGGCAATAATTCCCTTTAAAGGTTGGGTCGGCAATAAATCCATTGCATTCGGATTTGATGATTTTATCCTCCAATCATCAATCAATTCAAAAAAATACTCCTTCTGATTCCTGACTTTCGGCTGTCTTCCAATTTTTTGAGTAATCAAAAGATTCGTTTGAGAATTTTTAAGTTTCTTGCTTGCAGAATTAAGAAATTGATTCTTAAATCCGAGAACGATTTTTTTTTTATTTCTCCGTTCTTTTGCAAAGTTCTCCATATAATAGGTATATGATTTTGAACAATTGCAATCTGGCACAGTTGTTGCAATAACAATTCCTGAATTTTAAAAAGTTTACTTTAATTAAAAGTTTTATATATGTCTTATTGCTGGAGGAATAAATGGAAAAGATTGAAAAAAACACACTCACTGAATTATTGCCGAACAGCAATAAAACTGAAGACAACATCAGTCTTCACCTAAAGCATCTTTTGGAAGCGGCATTTAAGCGCTCATTTGACGCAGTAAGTTTTTTTGAAAAAAAAGCTGCATCCAGCAGGGATGTTTTGTCCAAGGCTTTTTTCCTGTACCTGAGCGTTAAGAAAGATGCGCAACGGGTCATCCTGAAAAAGATCGCCATCAGTTTAGGCTTTACCTTACATTTGCATTATGAAGAAAGCATTACCCATGAGGATTTCAAAATATCGCAGGAGGAAATCGAGGATATTTATCAAACCGTTTCCGAAGTCACGGGAAAGGAACTTGATTTTTATCTGACCTATGCATCAGTCGAAAACAGACCCAGGATAAAATCGTTTATCCTTATTCTGGCCGATTTGGCAAAGGAATTTCTTTTTGACAGTAAAATTTGGTTTCTCAATCATAAGGGGCATGAAACCGTTGGGACCTTTAATGACCCGGAGGCGGTTTCGCATCAATATATAATGGAAACGGTATTAAATTAAAAGGGAAACGGGATCATGGAATCAGAACGATTTTTCCATAAGCGCCCTTATCGAGCACCGCATCATGTGCTTGCGCGGCATCCTTCATTGGAAATTCTTTTCCTATAACCGGTCGTAAAGTACTGTTGCCCAATCCTGCGACAATCGCCGCATGGATGGCTTTTAATTCGGGTTCCGACGCATTGAAAAGAACCATGCCCATGATCGCGGCGTCGCGGGACATGATGTCGCGGGGATCGATTTCGACAGTACCCCTGTTTCCGATGACGACAATTCGTCCGCTTTTCGCCAAAACCGACAGGTCTTTAGAAAGGTTTACGTTTGCGAGCATTTCCAGCACGACGTCGACGCCCTTGTTTTTTGTAAATGAACGGATCGTGTCGAGATAGTCGGACGATGTATGATCGAGCACAAGATGGACGCATTGATCTTTGAGTAAATCCCGACCGCGCTGGGTGCCGCCGGTTGCGATGACCGTAAAACCTGCCGCAAGCGCAATTTGTACCGCCGCGATGCCGACGCCGCCCGTTGCTCCGTGAATGAGAACCGTTTCCCCGGAAATTGCATGCGCTCGCTGAAACAAGGCGCGATACGCGGTTCCGTAAGGAACGCCGATTGCCGCTCCCTGCTGGAAGCTGATATTGGGAGGCAACGGATGAACCTGGTATTGGCTGCAGAGTGCTGCTTCGGCATAGGTTCCGGTCATGGATCCGGAAAGGTAAACCCGCTGTTGCGGTTTAAACAAAGAAACGTCGGGCCCGATTTCCTCGACAATGCCCGCACCGTCGATGCCCGGCGTGTAGGAAAGCTTGGGCGAGCGCGCATAGGAACCGGACCGCATATACGCGTCGACCGGGTTGACCCCTGCGGCAATTATCTTGACAAGTACTTGATCGTTTTCGGGACGGTAATTTTCTATGTTTTCGTATTTCATTACCTGGGGAGCGCCGAATTCATGGACGCGAATTGCTTTCATGACATCTCCTTTATTAATAGGTAGGATATTTTTAATCCTTTAAAGATGCAAAAAAAGTGCCAAAGGAAATTAAAGTGATTTAGAGAAAAAAGCAATAATGGTCATAAGTAAGCACGTAGTATTTATCTTGTGAAACCCTGACAAGATCAGCTATTTTAAAATTTCTTGAAAAGGATGTGGGAATGATTGATTGGCTTTATGTGTTTTTGGCAAAATTCGGTTTTAATGAACCGTTGCATTCTCCTATCACGCATATGCCGATCGGCCTGGTCATCGGCGCGTTGCTGTTTTTTCTTTTCGCAATGATTTTCAGGAAAAAACAATTCGTGTTGACCGCCCGGCATGCGTCGATACTTGCATTCATCTTTGTTTTCCCGACCATACTTTTAGGTGTTTTCGATTGGATTCACTTTTATCATGCAACGCTCTTTACGCCCATTAAAATTAAAATGGCGCTTGCCTGCATCGCGCTTGTATTGCTCGGCACCGGTATAATTCTGGGCAGTGAAATCAAATTGCATTCCATATCCATGACGATCATCTATGCGGCAACGAGCGTCACCATGATCGGGCTGGGATATTTCGGCGCGGGCATCATTTACGGACGCGGATTGGAAATGAAAACCCCCAAGCAGGCAAGTGTCGCGACAACCGGCGCCAGGAAATCAACGGCACGGATCGACAGCAGTCAAAGTGTGCAGAACGCCGGCAATGTAAAAGATACCGGAGCAAGGTATGACAAAAACAAATCAAAATAAAACCCTGAAAACCGCGTCGTGGGCATTTTTCGTATTCGCCGCGTTGTGTTTTCCGCTTTTTGCCCATGAAGGCCACTCTCCGTCCGACACGGCCGCGTCCGGCGCGATGGGCATCGAAGAAAAATTGGGGAACACCGTTCCGCTCGACGTTCCGTTTGCAACGGAAAAGGGCGATACCGCGACCTTGTCGTCTCTTATCAAAGGACCGACCGTTCTTGCTTTTTTGTATTATAAATGTCCCAACGCCTGTAATTTACTTTTGGTAAGCATCGCGAATTTGCTCCGGAATTATTCCGACAAACCGCTGTCGGCGCCGCACGTGATATGCATCAGCATAAACGACCGCGAGACGCCCTCTGATGCGATGAAGGCCCGCGACATCGCCTTTCAATCCATACAAAAGCCCTATCCTGCCGATCATTGGCGCTTTTTGACCGGCAGCGACGAAAGCATCGACAAAGTCACCGACGCCGTCGGGTTCAAGTTTGTAAAGAAAGGCGACGAGTTCGACCATCCCATGTGTCTCATCATCCTGTCGCCAAAGGGTAAAGTGGTACGGTATATCATGGGCACCGATTATTTGCCCGTGGACCTTGCCATGTCGCTCATGGAGGCGTCGAGCGGTTCGGTGCAACCGACCATTGCCCATGTCCTGCGCGCCTGTTTCAGTTACGATCCCAAAAGCCATAGGCTGGTATTCAATATGTTGCGTGTGAGCGCTACGGTGATACTGTTGCTGCTTGGCGGTTTTATTACTTATTTGATCATTTCCCAAAAGAAACGCAGGCAAAAAGGAAATCACCAATGAGCCATGCCGAAGCATTGCATCACGACTATGTCCCTTATTTCAAAGACAAAGGTAAATATCCGGGAATTTTAGGGTGGTTGTTGGCAACCGACCATAAACGCATCGGCATTTTATATTTGGTCTCCATTTTCACGTTTTTCAACGTGGCCGTTTTGTTGGGCGTATTGATGCGCGTCAATATGATTCCGGGGCATCCCATCATGACCGCGCAGCAATACAATGCCATGTTCACCCTGCACGGCATTATCCAGGTTTTTCTCGTCGTGATTCCCGCGGTACCCACCATTTTCGGCAATTTTTTTCTGCCCATTCTCATCGGCGGAAAGGACATGATTTTTCCGCGGCTTAACCTTTTCACGTACTATTTGTTTTTGACCGGAGCGGTGCTTGCGATCGTGTCGGTTTTTTTCGGCGGCGGCGCCGTTGACACGGGCTGGACCTTTTATGTGCCGTTCAGCTTGAAAACCACGGTCAATGTTCCGCTTGCCGTTTTCGCGGTGTTCATTCTCGGGATGTCGTCGATATTGACGGGCATCAATATCGTGACAACGGTGCATCAATTGCGCGCGCCGGGAATGGGCTTTTTCAGAATGCCGCTTTCGGTTTGGGGATTTTATGCGACCGCCTGGGTGCAGATCCTTGCGACGCCGATCATCGGCATCACTATGCTGCTGGTCGTCATCGAACGCCTGTTCGGCATCGGGGTTTTTGATCCGACAAAGGGCGGCGACCCGCTTTTGTACCAGCATTTGTTCTGGATTTATTCCCATCCCGCGGTTTACATAATGATATTGCCTGCAATGGGAGTGATATCCGATATATTTCCGGTTTTTTCGAGGAAAAACATTTACGGATACAAAATGATAGCGTTTTCGAGCATCGCCATCGCCAGCGTCGGATCGCTTGTTTGGGGACATCATATGTATGTGAGCGGCCAAAGCGACACTGCGGGAATCGTGTTTTCGTTTTTAACGTTCCTTGTCGCCGTGCCGAGCGCCATCAAAGTTTTTAACTGGCTTGCAACAATGTACAAAGGGTCGATACAGGTGGAACCTCCGTTTCTCTACGCCCTGTCGTTCATTTTCCTGTTTTCCATTGGGGGGCTCACCGGCTTGCTTATCGGCGCGCTTTCGCCGAACGTGCAGCTTCACAACACGTATTTCATTGTGGGTCATTTTCATTATGTCATTTTCGGCGGCATGGGATTCGGGTTGTTCGCCGCATTCCATTATTGGCTTCCTAAAATGTCGGGAAGAATGTACAATAAAAAATTATCGGTTGTCGCATGGCTCATTCTTTTCATAGGATTTAATATCTTTTATTTTCCCATGTTGATTTTAGGCTGGCAGGGAATGCCGCGACGATTTTACAATTATTTGCCGCAATACGCCGGCATGCACCAGCTTGCAAACATAGGGTCTTTCATCATGGTGGCGGGATTGATTTTTATGATGTCGATTCTTGTATGGAGCGTGTTTAAGGGGGCGAAAGCGTCGTCGAATCCCTGGGGCGGAAAAACGCTGGAATGGTCGCTGCCTTCTCCTCCGGAAACTGAGGATTTTGAAGAGACGCCGACCATTACGACCGGGCCGTATGATTTTAGTACGAGCTTCAAGGAACAAAGCGTATGAGCGAACATCATTCATCGGGTTCGGGCGCACGGGTCGGGATGTGGCTTTTCATATCCACGGAGATACTGCTGTTTGGCGGGCTTTTCCTTTTATATTCGATGTACCGGCTTAAAAATCCCGCTGAATTCCATACCGGGTCTATGGAGCTTTCCCGGTTTTTCGGCACGCTCAATACGTGCATTCTTATCACCAGCAGCCTTACCGTTGCGTTGTCCATTCATTCTATTCTTCAAAGTAAAAAACGGCAAACCATAGGTTTTTTGATCGCAACCATCGGGCTTGCTTTCGGGTTTCTTATTGTCAAGGCCTTCGAATGGACCGAAAAGTTCCATCACGGGCTGTATCCGAACGCCAAGGTATTGTCGACAAAAGCGCATGGGGAAATTTTGTATTTCGGGTTGTATTACATGATGACCGGATTGCACGCGGTACACGTGATCGTCGGCATTTGCGTTTTATCGGTGATGCTGGTTTGGGTGATCCGAAACAAGCTGACCGGCAACAATCCCGTTTATTTGCAAAATGCGGGATTGTATTGGCATCTGGTCGACCTTATCTGGATCTTTTTGTTTCCGCTTTTTTATCTTATCACTTAGCCGGTCGCTTCTCCTCCGTAAAAGCTTCGGAGGACATGTCTAAACCGGATAGGTATTAAACACGGATAGGTTATAGGATTGCAAAAATCGCTATGGAATTAAAAAACGAGAAAAATTCGGAACATCACGCGGCAAAAGAGCCGAGCGCCAAATCATATGTTTTTATTTGGGTGCTCTTAATGATTTTTACCGCGCTTACGGTCACGACTGCGGGCCTGAACCTCGGCGGGATTGCGATTATTGTTTGTCTGGCGATCGCGGCGTTCAAATCCACGCTGGTGCTTTTGTATTTCATGCATTTGCGCTATGAAGAAAAACTGGTCATCAAATTGATAATGCCGATAGCGATCGTGGCTTTGGCCATTTTTATCGGGCTCACTTATTCCGACGTTATATTTCGATAAGGAGATCGTGCTGTGTCTACATCAACAGGAATCGTCAATGAGGCATTGATCTTTATCCTTGCGATCTGCGCGTTATTGTTTTTCCTCATCGTTTTCTTCATGGTTTTTTTCACGGTACGCTATCGCAAATCGCGAAACCCGGTGGCCGCCGAATTGCCGTACAACCCGTTGATTGAAATAATATGGGTCGTGGTTCCGACGCTGATCGTCATTCCCATGTTCGTCTACGGCCTTACGGGGTTCCTGTTTTTACGGGCCGTGCCCAAAGATTCCATTCCCGTCAAGGTGCATGCGCGCCAGTGGTCGTGGCTTTTTGAATATGCAAACGGCAAGAAAAGCGCGGACCTTGTGGTGCCGCTCGGGAAAAACGTCGAATGCGACCTGGTT
>JBBIGR010000059.1:0-23018 GCA_037447435.1 Fibrobacteria bacterium | reverse complement strand
AAATACTAAAACACAATATATTGGGGTTACCCATTAAATCACGCGATGCGGCAAATTTATTAAATAAAAGAAGGTCTTGTATGCCCGAAATATCTGTCGTCGAATACAGCCCGCAACATCGGGAAACATGGAATTCATTTGTTGACGCGTCCAACAACGGCACCATATTCCATAAACTTGATTTTTTAGACTATCACCCGCAGGGACGATTCAAATTTCTCAATCTGATGTTTTACAAAGGCGACGAACTCATCGCTTTGCTTCCGGGCGGACTGTCGGGCGATATGTTCAAAAGCCCCATGGGCGCAAGCTTCGGCGGTTTTGTGACCGGCCCGCGCATCGGGCTTCAGGATGCCGATGCGGTTGTCAAATCGTTCATACGCTATTGCGCGGCAAACCACATCAAGGAAGCCTATCTCACGCCGCCCATGCAGATTTACAGCAATACATTCAACGAATCCGTCGAATATGCCATGCATTACAATCATTTCATCGTTTTGTCCAGCTTGTTCTCTTCGGTCATCGATTTTTCGATCATCCATTCAAAGGACGATTTGTCGAAAAACACGCGCCATAAAATCAACAAAGCAATCAACAAAGGAATCAGGATCGAGGAAAACGACCATTACGACGAGTTTTATCCCATACTGCTCAAGAACAAGGAAAAATTCGGCGTTTCGCCGACGCATACTCTTGAAGAATTAAAAAAAATCGACAAACTGCTTCCCGGTATGATGACTCTTTTTATGGCCTATTATGAAAACCAACCCATTGCCGGGGAACTTTTGTTTACATGCAACAAGCAATGCGTTCTCAATTTCTATACAATGCATTTGTACGATTTTCATAATCTCTTTGCGGTCAACTACCTCATCGAACACTCCATCCGCTGGAGCAATCAAAAAGGTTTTCGATATTTCGATTACGGGGTTTCGGCCGATACTTTCAGCATCGATCCCATGGAACCGTCATGGTCGCTCATCGAATTCAAAGAATCCATGGGCGCAAACGGCTGTCAGCGTAAAACCTATTATCGCAGGATTTTTTAACTTTGAAAGCCAAACAATTTCTTTCAATTTGTTTGGCTTTATTTTGTTTTTCGTGCTCCCGCGATATTGGCAAGCCGATACTAAAAAAAACGCCTGCTGCCAATTATTCTTTTTTCCAGAAAACCTTTGACACAACCCATGTTTCGGTGACCTTTTCCAATATTGCCGATGCCGGTACCGCGCGCATTTTATTCCCGCCGTTTAATGCGGACAACCCTTCCATAACTTTTTTAGGTAATAACATTCATTCTCTTTCGGTAAAAAATGCGACCATTGCCGATTCGTTACGAAAGGAAATTTGGCTTGGCGATTCGGTGCAGGGCATAATGCTTTCTAACGCAGCAGACAATTTCTCCGTTGAGTACGACATCACTTTTCCTTACGCGCCCAACGGCAGCCTGGGATATAGAACCGTTCTTCCCGGCAAATCAGGCTCAGCCAGCGGCTATTTTCAGGGCAATTATGTTTTTTGCGTTCCTGCCTATGAAAGCGATGTTGCGAAATGGTGGCGGCGCCCGCTAGCCATAGAAATTTCCAGGGACACGCGTTCCATAGGCCCGGCATACGGCCTGCCCGCTTCCTTGTTTTCCTGCTTTACAATTTATGAATTGCTGTTTTTGCAATGGGCAATCACAAATACGGCGCAGCAATGCGGACCTTCGGGCAATACGGTCGCCTCATTGTCCGTTTATCCGCTTTTAGACGACATAACCCAAAAAGTTTGCGACGATGTATCAAAAATCAATTCATGGTGTTCTTTGTTTTTTCCTGCACCCCGGGCTCCTGCAACCGTGATTTTTCAGGACTCCGGTTCGGGC
This sequence comes from Fibrobacteria bacterium, assembly GCA_037447435.1. GTDB lineage: Bacteria > Fibrobacterota > Chitinivibrionia > Chitinivibrionales > FEN-1185 > FEN-1185. The sequence continues at coordinate 21,151 of JBBIGR010000059.1, read as the reverse complement.
ATGGAAGGGACTTTTTCATTTTACGCTTTTTTGCCGCAACCACCCGATTATCCCGGATACATCCGCGGGCTTGTGACGCATGAGGCAATGCATTCGTGGGTGGGAATACGCTGCGGCGATCTGAACGATCCCTGGTGGAAAGAAGGGACGACCTCGTATTTCGGGCGATATCTCGCCGCGCGGCTCGGCTTTTCAAAAGAGACTATACGCGGTCAACTCGTGCGCGATTTGTCCGCAAACCCATCCGTTTTGCGGCATGCGCTGTCGGACCCGTATGTGCGGCAGCATTTGTACGACGCGGACACAAACACCAATTGTTTGGCACTCGTATACGACAAGGGCGACCAAGTGAGCGTGGTTCTTGACAAACTATTGCGCGTGGCCACAAACAATTCGCAAACGCTGTTTAGCAAAACCGGCGCATTATGCACGCAATACGATCATACGGGATTTTCACGGTCAGAGTTCAAGGCAGTGCTCGAACTTGGCAATTCCCTGGACCTAACCGACTATTTTGCACGATATGTGGATTCTCCCGGCGCAATAGACACTGCCGTGCTTTCGGATGCCTGGCGGGTTTTGGATTCGCTGAAAGCGTTTGATCCGGTGCCGTAGCTTTAATCTATATATAAATATATAAGCTTCGTTAATTTGTGTACGTATTTATATAAGATCAGGATTTTTAAAACCGCTACATTATAACTAGCGCATCCAGGACAAACCATTAGGCTTAGCAATAACCTTTTTTAAAATTTTAAAAGGGGAAATCACAATGGCACAAGCACGTTCCCTGTTTATCGTCTGCGTATTAGCGGGATTTTTTTGTGCGGGTATTTTCGTATCGGCTTTCGGGGCCGGTCCAAAAGGAACAACCTATCAGTTTACCGTTCCCAAACAGGGGAGCATGACCGCCAATCCGACGTACTATTGCTGGCTTCCCGAATCCGTGGCTACATTGCGCTGTATCATTGTTCACCAGCACGGATGCACCAGGGAAGGGGACGCGTCGCAAATGATGGGCGATTTGCAATGGTTGACTTTTGCAAAGAAGTGGCATGCGGCTTTCATCGCGCCGAGTTTGACTACCGGTTCCGATTGCAACAATTGGGACCAGATAAACAACGGATCGGGCAACACGTATCTGGCCGCGCTCGATACACTTGCCAAGAGATCGGGGCATACCGAAATTGCGACAATCCCCTGGGCGCTGTGGGGGCATTCGGGCGGATCAATGTGGTCGACCGCGATGCTCGGCAAGTACCCCGAAAGAATCGCCGTTGTGATTGCGCAAGCGTGCGGTATTGATATTTCCAACATTCCGGCAGCTCTCAAAGTTCCCGTGCTTCATCATAACGGCAGAAAAGATATGTGCTACAACGATTCCTATTTTGGAAACGGTCGGGCAAAAGGAGCGTTGTGGGCCCATGCAATCAACCCGCATCCGTTATGGGTAAACGGTTCATGTGCCCCTCCGAACAAGCTGTGTTGGGACACTACAGTGTATGGGCACGCGCCATGGGACCTGCGGATGATAGCGATTCCCTGGATGGATATCGCCTTGACCGCACGTCTTCCTGACCAAGCGGGTTCGGCAACTCTCAAGGACATGGACACCTCAAATGCTTGGCTTGGCGATACTGCGACCAGGGCAATTGCTTCTGCAGCTACCTTTACAGGCAATAAGCTCAAGGCATGTTGGTTCCCCAACCAATCTTTTGCCAAACTGTGGGCCGAATATATGGCAAACGGTACTATAAAAGATTCCACTCCCCTGGCTCCTGAACCGTATAATCTGTCGGCAACGTACGGCAACAAGCAACTTACGCTGAAATGGAACGCCGATGCAGACATCGAAATGGGCATCAAAACTTTTATGATTTACCGAAACGGAACTCTCTTGCAAACCATGCAATGGCCTAATGCCCCGGCAACGCTTTTTACGACGGCCAAAGGCTTTCAGCGCTGGGAAGACGGCGATCAACCCGACCCGTCTACGGCGCCTGCCATGACCTATACGGATAATAATCTTTCGGATACCGGCACCTACACCTATGAAATAAGTACGGTAAACTGGGCAGACATGCCCGGACCAAAAAGTGTCCCTATTGCGTTAAAAAAAGGTCAGGTCACGGAAGTCGCAACATTCCAAAACAAAGTGGCCGATTTAAAGCAATCGACAATGCATTTTTGCAGCCTTGCAAGCCGAAAGCTGCGTTTGCATTCCGGCGTTGTTGATATATATGATATTCGCGGCCGCGTGTTGAAAACCGTTTCGCTTACGCAAAGCGGCTCATTTAATGTCAAGACGCTTCTAGGCACTTCGACGTCGGAAGAAATGATCATGATACGGAACCGAACGTTTTGATCAAATTATGTCGACTTGATTTACCAACATACTGACCATGTGATAGAATGTCACGTTTTCTATTTCGCGGGCTATTGCCTGCGGCATATACGGGAACGGCCTTTGAATGGAATGAACAAGAAGCTTTTCGCCGCCGCTTGGCTCCATAGTTTCTACAATAATTTTTGGAGTGCCTTGCGTGGCATTTGCGATATAGACGTCGACGCGTATCATGTCCGGGTGAACGGCTTCGGCCAACAGGGCTTTGATATAATTTTCATGCTCGACCAGGAAATCAAAGATAAATGCACCTCTTTGCGTGGTCATTTGAGTTTTTTTATTATTTTCAAACATACGGGTAATCCTTTCCTACAAAGGATGAATAGTAACTATAGAGAGAATATCTACGCGGGATGCGCAGATTGAATTACAGTTACAAAGGATTCGGTTTTAAACGACATGTGTATAATATACACTAATACGGTAACAATGTCAACCTATTAATTATGCCGCTCTCTCTTTTTAAACTTGAAGACCTTATTTCGTTTGCCGATGCTGCGCGCCTACGCGGAGTTTCGCGCCAATCGATAACCAAGCTTGTGGCTAAAGGCAGGTTCAACCCGGTATCGATTGGCGGGCGGGAATTTTTAAACAGGATGGAAGTCGAGTCCTATAAGCCGCTTAAGGCGGGCAGGCCGTTTCGCAATGATCCCAATACGGCCTATATGTCCCCGGCCGATGCCGCATCAACGCTCAAAGTGGCGGAAAAACCTTCTGTAAAGTATGGAACAAAGTTGAAGAAAAAAAAGTAGCACTGCAATTCGAAATTGTTTTTGATTTTTCCCGTGTCCCATAAAATGATTAGGTTCCAATCGAGCGTTTCCCCGGAGAACGGACCTTTACCCTGCCCCGCAATGACGGCTTCGTGAATCAGTTTTTGATACAAAGCGCAAGATCCGTTTATCGCAAAAGGCTTTTTTGCCGCCAAGTCCCGGCGGTAAGCGTTTCGCGCTTTCTTATAAAGCCAGGCTGCGTATAACGTGCGGCCGATGATTCCGGTGAGGAAATCCGGACCCGGATAGTAGATATTGGATTCCGTTTTAGGCATGATAGTAGAAAATTATTATTTGGAGAAAGAAAATAGAATTAAAACTAAATTGCATCTAAAAATTGGGACTGTAGATTTTGTACAATAAAATATGCTTTCTTTTGGATGGAGTTTATTTTATCATATATAAGCAATAAATAATAAAAAGGCAATGCTTCTTCTTTACCAATTAGGCTCGATGAATCCTTTACAATATCTCCAGAAATATATGACAGGATCGAATGATCTTTACACCGAAGAGGATACTATCAATGACCAATAATAACGCCTCAAAATACTGTTTTGCAATAATACTGGTTTTGGCTTTTCAATTTCAAACTCCAGCTCAAACAATTCTACAAATCCCTGTTACCTTTTACGATTTTCATGCGGACGGAAGCAATCCGGATTTTGAACCTGGTTTATCTACTTGCGGAACATTAAATTGCCTTAAAAACCTTGATGGATTATATGTAAATGAAGTTCAATCTACCCTTGATATTCAAGGAAAACCTATTTCAGGTTCCTCTCCACATTTTAGTCAACGGGTTGGAAAATGGTTTATCCCCTGGCAACCGGGAGATCTGTCAATTCCTATTTATTCAACGGACGGTACGTATTTACGAGATACTATAACAAAAACTGATACTGCATATAAGAATATAACTATCCAAGACTCTCTTCCATTTTCTTTAGTTTCTGGTACTGCTGGCGTATATCAGTTCAATAATTCCTCCTTTTTCAGACTCGATGGAAAAGGGTTTGGAAATGAACCTTCCGGAATATCCTCTCCGCATAATTATAGTTTTACCATGCAAATTCATAGAGAATTTACTTATCAAGCAGGTCTAATTTTTCAAATTCAAGGCGACGATGATATTTGGATTTTCGTTAATGGCACGATGGTTATAGACCTTGGGGGATTTCATGGTCCATTGTCGGCTTTGGTAAATCTCGATAACTTACAGGGCTTGATTGTTGGGCAAAAATATAAATTCGATTTATTTTATGCGGAACGCCATGTCACCGGCTCGGATATTAGTATCACCACAAATCTTTTTACACCTCCCAATACAAAAAACCTTAATGGCGTTTTTAGAAAGTCGTCTACGATTGCCGAACCGAATAAAATTAAATATACCAGTGAATATTACAATCTTCGCGGTCAAAAATTACAGGCCGTGGAACTTCGAAAAAGTAATGAGCTTGTTTTCGAACGGATCGTTGGACCAAAAGGATTAATTTGTATTAAGCGTATATTGCACAATGCAGAATAGAAATTATTTGAATTGAACTTCAATCATTTTATTCAAGCGCAAAACCCCGTTTACTCGCAAGTAATTGCCGAGTTAACCGATGGGCGTAAAACTAATTAAGAAAGGCACTATGATTCGCCATTCCTTGTTATTATTTGTAATTATCACCGTTTTTTCCGTACATGCGGATGATTCCGGAATCTTTTTTAAAGCAAATGTGAGCCAGGGAACAATGAACGGCGACAAGCTTTATAACTTTGAAGGAGCGCAAATCGGCGTATTGGCCGGAGATTCCGTCGTCTACATTCAGAACGGTAAAGAAGGAAAGAAGAAAAACACTTATACTCCGTTTTCAAGCTATCCGGTCGAATTTCAATACGCTGTTAAGTATTCGTTTGAAATTGGTTATGAAAAATCTTTTAACCGGGTACTTTCTCTTAAAGGCGCTATCGGATATCAGCAAGCGCTTATGGATGCGTATGCGGCAAGCATTCCCGGGTATTTCCAAGGGGACAATACCGAGATGCCTTTTGTTAAATCCCGGATCGATCGTCATTGGCTGTCGATTCCTATCGACTTCAAGGTGACTCTCCCGTTTCGCCGGAGCGGAATTTATTTGGGTGTTGGTCCCAAAGCCTCGATACTACTCGCCTCCACCTATACGGACGATATTTCCAATACGTCCGAAGACCTTGCCGGTTTGACTCCCCGGTTCAATTTCGGGCTCGGAATTCGTTTGGGGGCGGAATTCGCAATTGCAAAAATCGGTTTCCTTTTTATTGAATCGGGGTATGTGTTTGGACTCCTCAATACATCGCCGATTTCTTCAGCAACCACGCAGGAAGGCGAAATTTCTTTTTTAGGATTGGGCTTCAGAACAAATTTGCCGTAAATCCAAGTCAGAATTCAAAAGTTGAAAGTTAGAAGATATAAGCACTAGACAATAGCAAAAAGCAAATGCGAATGCTGAGGGAGGCTGGGATGACCTTTAAATCAATAGTACTGTTATCTATCGGGATTTTGCTCGTCGCATTGGGTTGCACGTTTATTCTTCCTGGAATTTTAGGTATCACAACCGGGATAACTTTGGGAATATTGGGCGGAATCGGCGGACTATTATTGGCAATTTTTATTATTATTTCTGTTTTTTTAGGCGTCGGCATTTTAATACCCGCAATTTTGGGTTTGATCGGCGTGATTTTCCTTGCCATAGCAATTCCCTTCCTCACCCCATTGCTTGTCGTGATAATCCCTATTGTTATTTTGTTGAAAATCGGAAGTAAGGGCAATAAAAAGAAAAAGGAATAGCATAAGGGATTTAATATGGGCAGATCATTTTTTATGGTTTTACTACTATTTGCTATCACTTCATTTGCTCAAAAGATAGACACTGTTGACCTTGCATCTTATTTCGGTAGATTTACCGGAGGATTTGCCGTTTACAATATTAAAACAGGCGATCGTTCTGTTTTTAATCCTGAACATTGTAAAAAAAGAATATCTCCTTGCTCTACTTTTAAAATTGCAAATTCGCTTATTGGTTTGGAAACCGGCATAATAAAAGACACCGGATACATTATTAAGTACGACAGTATAATTCATCCTAAAAATTCCGAAATGCTTCAATCGGAACCGTTCAAATATTGGTTTCAAGACCTTTCTCTTGCTCGGGCTTTTAAATATTCCTGCGTTTGGTATTATCAGGAATTGGCTCGAAGAGTCGGACAAATACAAATGAAAAAATATGTTGATTTAATTAGTTATGGAAATAACGACATTTCCGGCGCTGTCGATTCTTTCTGGCTTTGCGGATCTATTCAAATTTCCATAGACGAACAAATTGAATTCTTAAAGAAACTCTATTTGAATATGCTCAGTGGTTTTTCGGTAAAAACCATTAAAGAAGTAAAAAGCATTATGCTCTATGAATCAACCCCTCTTTACAAGCTTTATGGAAAAACCGGCACCGGCACTTGTTTAAACGGCAAAGTACTTGGTTGGTATGTAGGATTTATTGAAACAAATTCCGGAGTGCACATATTTGCCATGAATATTATCGTCAACAATATTAATGATTTAGGTAATAATTTACGGATCGAAACAACAAAAAAGATTTTAAATAAATTGCGTATTATTTAAGCCCTGCAATATAATAAACATAACCAGGAGAACTGCCATGTCGAACAAGTCAATCGGTCTTTTTTCAATTGTTCTTTTTGTACTATTACTGTCGGGTTGTGCACATCAATCATTTATACCGACGCTCCATGCCGCAGGGTTTTGGAAAGGCCTATTGCACGGATTCATCGCTCCGGTTTCCTTTATCGTGAGCCTGTTTACCGATTATAGGATTTATGAATTTCCAAATGCCGGACGATGGTATGATTTTGGTTTCATGATCGGCATCGGCGGATTCAGCGGCGGGTTATTCGGCGCATCCCGGAACAAGAGAAAATAACCCTTGAAAATAATTCTGCCGGTTCCGATTTTCGGAACGGTTTTGCACTCCTTATATTGAAACCTGCCTCGCCAAAATGGTATCATGGATTAGGAACCTTGGGTACCGAATTCATTGCTTGCTTTTGCAGAAAGATACGGAAGTATGAAAGCCGTCAACGTATCGTCTCTTGTGGTCGGAACATTAGCGCCTCAGGATTATTATTCGGAAAAGGGCGAATTGCTTATATCGCGCGGCGTACGGATCACTCAAAGCCATTTGGACGCGTTCAATCGCCGTAATATTTTCGAGTTATACACCATCCCTTCCACGGAGGAAGAAAAGCTCAGCAGCCTGCTCACCACTGATTTCAAACCCATTGCCAAAGTGGACATAGACGAGCATTTGCCTGCCCAAAAACCTTCTTTTGGAAAACCGAAATCCATAACCCGGAACAGTCTGAAAAAGCTCCTGCATAACGATAAGACTTTTGAGCTGGACAAGCAACTGGGCAAGACCCCGGACAGGCCTGTGGGGCCTCCGCTTAAAAGCAGAGCGTCGCAGATTTCGGTACAGGATCGATCGGATGACTATAAGGCGGGTATAACGTATTCCTATGAATTTGCACTCAAGGAAGTAAAGGAGATTCTCGATTCGCTCGTGGTGGACAGTAATTCGGACGGCAGACCGATAAAAGCTATTGTCGAGCGGTTTAAAAAGATATTCATTACAGACCGGAATATTCTTCTTAATATATCGGGAATAAAGCATACCGGGGAAGATTACATTTACCACCATTCTCTCAACGTATGCCTTTTAGCGATAAATATCGCGGCGTCTTCCGGCTATAACGAAAATCAGGTCGTCGATATCGGCATTGGTGCGCTTTTACACGACGTTGGCATGTTTCTTTTGCCAAAAGAAATCCGCACAAAACAAGGGCGCTTGACCGACGATGAATTTCTGATAATTCAGAAGCATCCGGTCTTGGGGCTTAATCTTTTGGAAAAGATTAAAAAGCTGCCTGAAGCAATTCCCTTTATCGCCTATCAAATACATGAACGCGAAAACAGCAAAGGCTATCCGAAACAAAGAAACAGTCTTCTTATTCACCGGTATGCGAAAATGGCCCAAATCGCGGATATTTACGAAGCCATGACCTCCCCGCGTTCTTATCGCAATGCGCATACCCCTCACGAGATTGCTTTATATCTTATCAAGATGGCCCGGCTCGGTCTGATTTCGGGAGAATTCGTAAAAGCGTTTCTTGAATATGCCTCTTTGTACCCCGTGGGCAGCCTGGTCGAACTCAACGACAAACGGATTGCAAAGGTAATTGACGCGAACAAGGATTTCCTTGATAAACCCGTTGTGAGCGTCATTACCGATTCTTTGGGAAAAATTCTTTCGAAAGGGAGTATCGTTCAGGAAGATTTGTCTAAACAAAAGGACATCATAATCGTTAAGGCGCTTGATTCCGATTTTCTCAAGAATGTCGACATCATGACCGGATTTTAATGTTCTTTTTGCTCCTATTTTGCGGCCTGTTCACCCGATCACCCAACTAAGCACGTATTGTGCTGCGTTGTTTTTTGGAAGGGCATGCGCATCGATCGCTTTCCACGATCCCGTCAAGCCGTTATTCCTTGCTGTCAATTCAAAATGCGACATACAAATACCCATATCGACATCGTGCATGCCGCGCTCTTCGTATGCCGGGGATTTAGGTTCTTTATAAAAATGAAACGCGTTCCGGCTCTCGTCGAATACGATTCTCCACGGCTGAGAGTTGCCGGCCGACGGCGCCAGCCGCAGCATTTCCAATGCTTCGCAATAGCTTCCCGCTTTTTCTTTTGTTAATTTTGCCGAAAAATCGTTCAGATAAAACAATTCGTCCCAGGGTTTCCGTTGTTGCGCTTTGACGGCAAATCTGATGAGTTTTTCTTTGAGCCGCCGTTTTTCCGTTGCATAGCCAACGACTAAAATCGCGGGAAGCATTTCATCGGCATTTAATACAAGCTCCGGAAAATAGCGCACATCGACGATTCCGACCCAGCAACTTGCAACCCCGAGTTCGGTTGCCTTTAATGCGATTTTTTCAAGAATATAACCGTAACTTATTCGCGCGGTTTTGGCGTTTGGAGTTTTTGCCAGGATATAGGCGTTATGGTTTTTTAACAAACCATACGCCAATTTCATTTCTTTGTTTGCTTCCGGGTCTTTTTGTATGAAACCGAATTCTATTTTGTCGTTGTACAGGCCGTTGCAATGCGTGGCCATGAAATCGAGAAGCTTTCCCTTGGCTTCGGCTTCAACCGCCTTTTTTTGATAGGTACGACATGAATGTCTTTGCTTTATTAACCCGGTTAGGTTCGGAAATACGGTTTTGTCTGGCATTGGGTGTTCCTATTTTTTCTTTGGAGGTCTGCCGGTATTGACAGGCTTGTATGCCGTCACTTCTTTTCGGCTTAAATGCACATGCCCGGAAATCATAAATATTTTAAACCGATTTTTCTTTACAAGTTCAGAAATTGCCTGATGGGAACAACCGCGAATTTTTGCGGCCTCGGATAAGGAAATAAAATCACCAGGTTTATCATTTACCGAAATCATAATAAAGTACTTGTAATTATGTAAGTAGTTATTTTATTTTGAAATTGATACAGAAACAAAGTGACGGCGCCAATAAAAAACCCTCCGACGCATAGAGCGCAATACCTTTTAACCTGTATCATGCTTGTTATCCGCGCTACCGGCAAGAACCACCTTGCCGGCAGCTTACAATTTCTTTCCCTTTTTAGAACAAAGGGCAAAAAAACCTTATGCTTCAAAATAATAAAAAAACACAAATAAGCCGAGAACGATGGGAAATTATCTTTGGTTTTATCGTTAACAGGGAAAGCATGATTAAAACAATGCTGTATGAAGCAGCGCTTAATCCCGACTTGTTTATGGCATCGGTAACCCTTACCAATGCCGCTTTCGGCGAACTTGAGCTGGCGACCGAATGTGTTTTTCCCTCTGCAGAAAACAAAATCAAGATTTGTTCTTTTCTCAGACCCCCCGTATTTATCCCCAGTAAAATATTGCAAGCAATTGAGAAAACTGACACGCAGGACATGGTAATGAATGTCCTGAATCAGATTGAAGTCAAAAGCAGCGATATTCCGTAAATGGCCAAGCCGGCCAAACCGCCGACTATCGTGCCGTTGATTCGTATGAATTGCAGGTCTTGGCCAACCGCGGGTTCAAGCGTTTCCACGATTTGTTTTTCGGTCCAGCCCTTCACCGTTTTTTCTATCATCTTTTGAATGTCGGGCGCAAAATGGGGCAAGGCGCCCAGCAGTATTTTTTCCACGGTTTCGTTCAACTTCTTATGGAGCGCAGGGTCGGATTTCATTGATGCTCCGAAACCTTTTATCATTGTTTCCAACCGGTCGTTCATTGCCTCGTCGGGATTATTTACTTTGGAATCAATGAACCGTTTGAGTTCTTTCCAAAGGGTCAAAACATACTCGGAAAACATCGGGTTGGCCATGATTTTATTAATAATTTGCACGGCATTGGTTTGATATTCGGGCGATGTTTTCAGTTTTTCCACAAGGTTTTTTAATTGACGCTGGATCGCCTTTCGGGTGGCGTGCCCGGAATCCCTGTCTATTGTGTCTATTTGGTCCTTGAGTTTACCGATAATATATTTAGCAAGCCCGTTTGCCACGTCCTTTTTGCCGAACCAATCGGGCCAAATCGTGGGAAGTTCGTCGAGAATGTATCGCCGTATGACCGGTAGTCCTTGACGGACTATTCTTCGCCCTATCCGTATGCCTTCGTCGCACAGGTTTTGAAACGATTCGCCGTGCGTCATGAATTCGAGCATGCCTCCCGCAATGTTGGCAAGTTTAAGCTGTTGGATATGCGGCAACACATTCGATTTTATTATCTCATGGATATCGTCGTCTTTGACAAGTTCCAGGAGTTTTGGCAACGACGCAACCGATTCTTTCGAAATTTCGCGCGCATTTTGTTCCAGTAATTTCGATATTGCCGCGCTAAAATCGACTTTGTTGATCAAATGCTTTTTTATGACATCCGCTGTCAGAAAATTGGTAACCACGAATTTACCGAGGATGGACCCGATTCTGTCTTTGCTTTTGGGGATAATTGCCGTATGGGGAATGGGAATTCCCAGGGGATGGCGGAATAGCACGACCACGGCAAACCAATCGGCCAATGCGCCGACCATCGACGCTTCGGCAAAGGCCTGGACTATACGCAGCCACGGCAATGCATGTTCGTAATAGCACGACAAACAAAAAACGACGGTCATGAAACCGAGCAATCCGGTCGCAATCAATTTCATATTTTTCATACAGACATTATTCCCGGATTATGATTTTAATTAATGACGATTTCCGCTTTTTTCCCCAGGAAATTCCCGACTTTTTGCGCTTCTTGTTCTATCAATAAGTTCGCTGTGTTGCTTTGCTTTTTAAAAAATTCGGTTTCGACAATCATGGTGTCTTTTTTAAACGTACGTTTCCAGCGGCCCACGACTTGTCCGTTGACAACGATAACCGGATAGAATATTCCGTTATTGGAAACCGCCTTCAATTTATCCACACCCGTAAGCGACGCGCTGCGGTCGGTGTAGCTGATGAGAAATTCGTCGAAGGCAGGCAATAATAGCGCCTCGTTTTCATGCGGTTTGTTTTTATTTTTCGAAATTGACATCCAATATTCGCCGGATTCAATTGTTTCGCTATGAAGTCCCGATTTCACCAATTCCAAGCCCTGCTTCGCTTCCGTAACCGATAAACCCGACCACCATGCAAAATCCCGCACCGTTGCCGGTCCTCTGCCCTCGAAATACCGCTTTGCCAAGATGGCCAACGCTTCGTCTTGCGCCAGCGCCCCTTTTTCCGATACCCTTTGCGAAAGCAACGCATACGTCTGCTTTTTAGCCCGTATTTCGCCGCTCACGATGATTTTGTCCAGTTCGGCGCATACCATGATATGCGACAGCCGGTTATCATCCGTTTTAATTTTCGCTTTTTTTAATTCGGCATCCAACTCGTCCCTTGTTTTGTGCACATTGCTTGAAAGGGATTTTTCGATGACATCGTAACTTCGCATTAAAACCGGTCCGTCGAGCTCAAGACTTTTAAGTCTCGGTTTAATCAACGCTTTGGTTCTTGGGGCAAGGAGGCCCAACATCCAGTGAATGTCGCATGATGAAACAAAATGCCATGTCGACCGCATGAGATGGCTGCGCAAAACGTCGCCTTTGTTAATGGTCTGTTCGACTGTTTTTTCCGTGCAACCTTTTGTGCGAATGCCGATCGCCAATTTCGCCATGGCAAAATCCTGGGCTTGCATTGCGCCCAAATATTCAACCGCCTCTTTGGCTGAGGGTAATTTTGGGCCAACAAGTTTTTGACTTGATAAACGGATATTTGAAATTTCGGAGAATTTCATCGGTGTTTGCATTTTTTTCCGTTTGTAACGATTCACCAAACAAAAGGAATAAGCCGGTATTTTACTTTGAGTGTATAATCGGCATATCCTTTCAGTTCATTTGTCAGGGCTTTTTCCTCACCGAATATTCGCCCGGCCAATAGCAAAATAAGAAGGAGGCCGATATTGAGCCCGATAACCGAGCCCAGCAGCAAGGGAGTTCCGATAAAGAGGCAGGTTGCGCCAAGATACATAGGATGGCGAACAATGGCATATACGCCGGTGGAAACGATTTCCTGCTTCCTTTCCGTTTGGATGCGTACAAGCGGCGACAAAAAATTATTGTCGGTATACGACCTGATAAATAAAAAAAACGAGATGCAAAGAAGCACGGACCCGATGATTTTTAAATACAAGGGAAAATTACTTGTCCAGTTGAATCGCTTTGCATCGAGCGGCATGATCACGATCCACGATATGAACCCGACGACAAGGCCTATGACGACATAAACATCCCATTTTTTTTGATTGCCGGTTCCCGGCTTACGGTATCTTTCTGCCAGTAATGCCGGATTTTTAATATATAGGTATATGATTGCAGTATAGCATAGTGATAAAAACCATATACTGAATATCCAGCCCTCGATCCAAAGCCAATTTCCGGAAAGAAATAATAACAGAGCGGGAAAAACCAATATGTATAAAAAGGTGAACAAAAATTGCACTACAGATACTTTTTTTATTTCCGTATCCATACCTGCTCCTTTTAAGAGAAATCGGTTTCGACTCGATAGCAAAAAATCCCTAGTCTTAAAGTACAATAAGCCGTCATTTGTTTTTTAATTACCAAGTATTTTCCATACATGGCACGAGGACGACATCCGACACGAATGCATATAGATCCGCCAAACGAAGAAGTCGCGGCCAAATATTTATGGTATTGGAGCAGCGAAAAGCTTCGTCATGAACCGCAAAAGTTTCCCAGCCTGACATCTTTGGGATTGTTCGGCAATGATTTTCCTTTGGAAATAGACTTTGGGTGCGGAACCGGCGTACTCGCCTGCAGTAGAGCCCAACAATTTTCTCAAGAAAACTTTCTCGGCATCGACAAATCGCAGAAGCCGCTTTTTTACGCTGTGCAAACGGCCAATGCCGAAAAATTGGAAAACATCAAATTCATTCGTGGCGATTTCGAGGTTATGCTCGGTCTTTTGCAGCCCCAAACCGTAAAGACTGTTTTTTATTTATTCCCAAATCCACCGAATGATTATCATAAGGATAGAGCAAACGGAAGGCGAAAAATTTTTCTGCAAAGTATTTACAATGCCCTTGTGGCCGGCGGCAGATTCTTTTTCGCGAGCGATTCGAACTTGTTGTTTCAAAACATGAAGGCTATAGCCAAAACCGAATTGGGCTATAAAATTCTCGACATGGAAATTGCGGATGCCGACATAAGCACCCGCTACCGCAAAATTTGGGAAGCGCAAGGTCGCGATGTAAAAAGCTTCGTTGTTGAGAAATAACCTTTTTTGCCTATATTTTCACTTTTGTCCTGATTTCAGCTAATTTTTCATCAATCTTTTTCTGCGAAATAGGGAAAATGGTCTTTATTTCCTGTTGCGCAAAGGTTGATATCTTGAATTCCTCAACCATCATTGCAAATTCAGTGATAAGCTGTTGAATTTCAAGGGATAACAGGGGACTTTTTGAAAGAAGTTTTCTTTCTAAATCTACATAAGTCTTTACAATATCGTATTTTACCAAATACTTTGCCATATCCGAGAACGCACGATTGATTCTAAACTTAAATCCTGAAAAATACCTTGAATATTGCAGCATCATATTATAATTCAATGTGTTATTTAATAAATAATCGATGTAGTCATGCATTTCTTGTTTTATTAATTTAGCGGTTTCTTTGTAACTTACTATATTATAATTACTTATTCGTTTATTAATCATCGACGATAATTCATTATAATCCAATAAAACCTGTTCTAGAATGCTAATAAGCTTGGTACTTTCCGACGAAAGAACCCGTTTTATTTTTTGCAAAATTTTTTCGAATTCGCTCTTTCGCCGGATCTCAAAATCCTCATTCGAAAAACACTGATTTTCGATCAATCGGATTAAGCTTTCCTTAAAAATATCTGCCTTTGCAAAAGGCGCGCACAGCATCTGCAATTGTTTTCCGAATTTTAATTCCCTTTCAAGCCAGGCCATTTCCTTTTCAACACAAACTTCCAATAGCTTTTTAACACCGTTTGCATGAACGCTCTGTTGATCATCCTCGGATTGGAAAATTATCAAGTTTATTGAATTTTCATTTTCAACAATTGCCGGAAATCCATAAATCGAAAATCCTTTTGAACAATGAATTATCTCAATTTTTTTCGAAATATCGCCAAAATCCCATGCCTGGATATTTTTTCTTTCGATTTGAATGGCTTTTTTGTTCCATTCGATTTGATTGGTGAGGTTGTTATCATTTTGTGCATTAGATTTTATGCCCCTACTATTGACATCCTTTTTTACTTTAACTTTCACAAACAAATGCTGCGGCAAATCCTGAACCGGTAATTCTTCCGGAATAATTTCAATCCCCGTTAATTGAAAAAGCGCATCGCACATGCTTTGCAGAAAATCCTGGCCTTCAAATTTCATTGATTCTGCGATGGTGCTGCTGGTTTGCTGAATTGATTCGATTTGTTTTTTAATAGCTTTGGGAAGGCTTTCCAATAAAAACTGGATTCTTTGGCTGATAAATCCCGGAATTATCCAATCGAAAACCGACTCGTTTAAATATTTAAGCTGCAAAGCGTGGATTTCTACTGTCCCGCCGTCATGAAGAGACATCGGATCGAATTCATATTTTACGGGAAAGGATTCTACGCCGATGGTTACAGAATCCGGAAATTGATTCAAATCGTTTTTTGCCAAAACATCTTGGGCCAATATGTCGGATTCCTTCATATGCAAAAACAAGTCGGACCCTTTTTCACGAATGACCCGGTTTAAATCGTGTATCGAAGTAACTCCGGAAAGCCTGTTCGAATAAAAATCGTACACAATGCCTTCGGTACTGAAGTCTGCGCTCGCGCGCATTTTCTTTTCCTGCTGCCGGATTTTTTCGATAAGGTCTTTATTATGTGCGAAAAAGCGGTGATGCGTTTGCAATTTGCCTTCGACCAGCCCGTCTTTGATGAATATTTCCGTTGCCAGGCCCGGGTTTATCCTGCCGTACGCCACATTGCGGCTTTCTACAATTGTCAACCCGAACAGCAAAACCTTTTCGCGCGCGCGTACGGTCCCGTTTTCGGCATCGAATTTAGGTTCTCCGTAGGTATATTTGCACAAATGCGGCGCCAGCGCCTCGCACCATATCGGGTCGACTATCGCGGCGGTCCTGGCATACAAACGCGAAGTTTCCACAAGTTCGCCACATACGATCCAATCGGGTTTTTTCTTATACAGGCTCGATCCGGGAAACAAAAATGCCTTACGTCCCTTTGCGACCTGATAATCGCCGTCTTCGGTCTTTTTTGCGATATGCGATAAAAACGCCGACAATACGCAACGATGGATTTGTTCGTATTTCACCCCTTGCGTTCTTTTTGCAGCGATTTTATTGTTTTCGAGAACCAGCCGCAATTGCGAACACACGTCTTGCCATTCGCGCATACGCGTATAGGACAGGAAATTACCATTGCAGAATTTTTTTAGTTGTGAATTCGAAATTTTGGAATCCAGGCCCGATTCGTCCCATAATTTCAAATAAAACAGAAAATCGGACATGGGGTCGGAAAACTTCGCATGCATTTCGTCGGCCTGCTGTTTTTTTTCCTGGGGGCGAACGCGCATGTCCTGCACGCACAGTCCTGCGGCGATGATTATCATTTCGCCAAGGCACTTTTCGCGGCCTGCCTCGATGATCATGCGGGACAGCGGCGGATCGAGCGGGAATTTTGCCATGTCGCGCCCGAGTTGCGTAAGCTTTTTCATGTCGTCTATCGCACCGAGTTCGAGCAGCGACGCATACCCTTGCGAAACCGCGCGAGGCGGCGGCGGTTCCAAAAACGGGAAATTTTCTATGGGGCCCAGGCCAAGCGAGGCCATTGACAAAATGACCTGACCGAGGTTCGAACGCATGATTTCGGGCGCGGTGAACGGATCGCGCGAGACAAAATCGGTTTCGCTGTACAGCCTGACGCAAACACCGTTCTGCACGCGTCCGCTTCTGCCCGCCCGCTGCTGGGCGCTTGCCTGCGATATTGCCTCGACCGGCAAGCGGGTGACGCGCATCGACGGATCGTAGCGCTTGATCCGTGCGAGCCCCGCATCGACCACGTAACGGATATTAGGCACGGTCACCGACGTTTCGGCGATATTGGTGGCCAGGACTATTTTTTGTTTGTCAAGGGTTTTAAAAATCGCCTGCTGATCGCCGAGCGGCATGCGGCCGAACAACGGAACAATGGCGCAAAACTTTTGGTACCTATGATCAAGATCGCCACGTACCTCAAGAATGTCGCGTTCGGTAGGCAAAAAAACCAGGACATCGCCGTCGGGTTGCGTTTCGATGATGTTTGCGATTGCGCGGACGACATCGTCGATGAAATCGCCGTCTCCCTCGTCTTCGGCGTCGGGCCGTTTCTCGTCGTTTCTTGACAAATATTGAATTTCGACCGGAAATAGCCTGCCGGAAGCGGAAATGATCGGCGCGTTGCCGAATGTTTTGGAAAACAAAGCGGTGTTTATGGTTGCAGAAGAAATAATGAGCCGCAGTTGCGGCCGCCTGGGCAAAATCGTCCGCATATAACCAAGCAGGAAATCTATGTTGAGGCTGCGCTCGTGCGCCTCGTCGATGATGACCACATCATACGCCTTGAGCAATCGGTCGTGTTCGAGTTCTCTAAGCAAAATACCGTCGGTCATGAATTTAATCCGCGTATCTCGAGATTCTTTGTCGTGAAACCGTACCTTATAGCCGACAAAGGCCCCCAATTGCGTTTGGCATTGTTCCGCGACATAGGCGGCAATTGACGTTGCAGCTATACGGCGCGGTTGGGTGATTCCGATTTTCCCATGGCGGCCGTATCCGGCTTCGCAGCATATAAGCGGCAATTGACTGGTTTTCCCCGAGCCGGTTTCTCCGGAAACAATTATTACCTGATGAGATTGCAAGGCGATGATGATGTCGTCTTTTTTTTCAAATATGGGTAATTTTGAATTACAATGAAAATTGGGCATAGTTTTTGCGTTTTTATCTTATATTATTTATATGAAAAAATGTATTGCACGCCTTTTGATGATGTGATACAATATACAACAATAAGGAGACTTCACAAAGAGGAAACATTGTAATGGCTCGAAAGCTTGAAGTCGTCGTTGTCGACGACGAGGAGCAGATTACCGAACTGCTCAAGACATTTATCCAATGCGTGACGCAAGATATCAATGTCCATACATTTAACGATTCTGTTGTTGCAAAAGATTTTGTCGTTAATAACAGCATTGACGTTTTAATAACGGACTATAAAATGCCGAAAATTGACGGTTTGCAACTTATGGAGGCGGCTGCCCCCAAGGTGCGAAAAATCATGATTTCCGGTTATGTTTCCGAAATCGCGGAAGAAAAGCTTCAAAAACTCAATGCGACTTTTTTCGAAAAGCCGGTGCCCCTGAGAGCACTCGCTAAAATCATTTCCGACCAACAGGAAAAATTGGATAATTGAATAATTTTTCTTTTGGATAACTGCTCACTACGATATTCCCCACGCTGAATCCAGGTTTGTCTTGGCTTCGGCAGCGTGGTTGCTTTTGCCGGATCGTTCGCTCCTTCATTTCCCAACACATTTATTCGGAGAGCGCCGTTTCCATGAACCCTACAGCCATTTACATAACGGCCAAAGACGCAAAGCAGGCCGCCGTCATCGGCGAAGCGCTTGTTGCCGAACGTCTTGTCGCGTGCGTCAACATACTTGGCAACATGAAATCGATTTACCGATGGAAAGGGACGATCGAGCGGGACGACGAGGTCGTTATCATCGCAAAAACCAGGGAATCGCTTGTCGATTCCATCGTGAACCGCGTAAAGCAATTGCACAGCTACGAGGTCCCCTGCATCGTGGCGATGCCTATTACGGGCGGCAATCCCGACTATATACGCTGGATACTCGACGAGACGAAATAATCAAAGCGGCCGTCATCCTTTTGCCACGCCGATAGGCCGGAGCTTTACAACAACGTCGATCAAATCCTTTTGTGCCGCAATAACCGCATCGATGTCTTTATACGCTGCAGGAGCTTCCGATAAATCTATTTTGCCTTTTCGTCCTCTGGGCCATGCGTCGAATACGATGCCTTTCATGGATTGCCGCACCTGTTCAAAAACAAGTTTTCTGTTCGCTTCGTTGCGTCCCATGACACGGCCTGCGCCGTGCGAGCACGACTCAAAGCTGTCGGCCTGTCCTTTTCCGCGGACGATGTACGATGCGGTTCCCATGCTGCCGGGAATTATCCCCTCCAGGCCTTTGCTTGCACGCGTCGCACCTTTACGATGGACAATGAGCTGCCTGTTGTAATGGGTTTCCTGCGCCGCGAAATTGTGATGAATGTTTATTTCGTGTAGAAAACCGCATCGCGTTTCTTCGGAAAAAATATCGGAAATGCGGTTTTTCATCCGCTGGCGGTTTTCATATGCAAAGGAAAGCGCGTAATTCATAGCTGCAAGGTATTGAGCGCCTGTTTCGGATTCCAGAGGAACATACACCAGATCCTTGTCTGGCAATTCCAAACCGTGTTTGTTGCAATACGATAATGCCCGGCCGTGAAAGTCCTCGGCGATTTTAAGCCCGAAATTTCTTGAACCGCTATGGATCATAAACCAAATATGGTCATCGTCACCTTCCTGTATTTCCAGGAAATGATTGCCGCCGCCCAATGTCCCCAGTTGCTTTTTGGCCGATTGCAGTTCCTGCTGCACGACGCCAATGTCGGGCGCTTTGGAAAATCCCTCCCAGTTTTGCTCGGACTTGTGATGCGCAAAGCCCATTGGAATGCTGCTGCGGATTCGGTTTAGCAGCAAACGGACCGTATCCGGAGCAAGCGATTGTGCCTTCAAGGAAGTTTTTACCGCACACATACCGCATCCGATATCGACACCAACGGCATTAGGAACGATGAAATCTTTACAAGCAATAACCCCGCCGATGGGCATGCCGAAACCGACATGGCAATCGGCCATTATCGCAACGTGGCCGTACACAAACGGCAGCGCGGTTAAATTGACCGCCTGTTCCATTGCCCCGGGCTCGATGTCGGCGCACCACGATTTTATCGGTATGCGGTAGTTTACGATTGTTTTCATATTTAATAAAATAAATTTTATAAAATACGGTTTGCGATTGAATACTGTTTAATTCCCTCTCTTGATTAAAAACCCTTAGCAAATATAAGGCCCCTTTTTCCGTTCAAAGTCGATATATTTAAAAATCGGTAAACAAAAAACCTTTTTATATTGAAAAAAACCAAATTTTAGATATATTATCTCATGTTTGGAAAAATGACGGTAAACAGCTTCTATTGATTTTTCCGTGTTTTTACCTTTTTTAGCTAAAAAATGTAAAAATTTCTTTAAAAAAGTGGTATTTTGTAGTATCCTCTGGGGGGAATCGATAGGGTGGAAAAATGATGTTCCAATCATTTCCACTCCCAACCATGAAATTACGCAAAAGAATAAACGATTAACTGAATTTAAAACGTGTGGAGCGTCATGCTGCGAGTTGTATTTAATTTGGTTTTTATTGCCGGAATTGTGTCTGCATCATTATCGGCAACACCGCCGCCCCGTCAGTTGTTTTTCCAATCCGACAATACGGTATGGTGGGGATCGGAACTGGGACTCAATCGTTTTCAAACCGAAAACGAATTATGGGCCAATATACGGTCCGATGCGGTTACCGATCTCTGCACAGACGATAAAATCATGTGGGTCGGTACCGAGCACGGCGTGTTCTAT
Source organism: Fibrobacteria bacterium (assembly GCA_037447435.1). Classification (GTDB taxonomy): domain Bacteria; phylum Fibrobacterota; class Chitinivibrionia; order Chitinivibrionales; family FEN-1185; genus FEN-1185. The sequence continues at coordinate 553 of JBBIGR010000059.1, read as the reverse complement.
GCCGATTTGCGGTATCTTGATTGGAAAGGCTATACCAGTAAACAGGGAATTCCTTCGGACACGGTCGTACGCGTTGTCTCGGACCTCGATTACACCTATATCGCAGGCCCGCACGGCTTGGCCCGATACAATAAACTGGTGGAACAGTGGGAACCGATCGGCGATTTCAGCGACAAAAGAATTTACGACTTATACTCTAACCAGACGCAATTGTGGGTCGCTACCGATGCGGGGGTTTTTTATTTTGATAAAAAATTTGAGAAATGGGAAAGTTATACGCAAAACAACGGCCTCGTTTCCAACAACGCATTCAGGATTTTTTATTTTTCCGATTACATCTGGGTCCTGACGGACAAGGGCTTTTCCCGGTACGCAAGCAGCATGAAGTCGTGGAATTCATATAAGCTCGGAGACGGGATTGTCGGCTCCAGTGTCAATTACATGCTCGTTGACGCTTCGTTTATTTGGATCGTTTCGCCCGAAGGCGTCGCCCGGTTTAACGGGAAAAACCAGACCTGGGAAAAATTCTCAAAAAGCATGCCCATAGAAAAAA
>JBBIGR010000058.1:0-24940 GCA_037447435.1 Fibrobacteria bacterium | reverse complement strand
AACAGGGTGCCGGATCAAACAATAATCAGGTGCCGAATGGGGCAATATTATGCACAATAAGCGTAAAGCAATAGTCAAGGCTGTGAGTTATTGGGTTTCCGCTGCGATTAATTTTTAATTTGAACCGTTTTGAATCTTGGCCGGATTTCTTTTTTGCTTTGTCATATACATATAAACATTTCAAACGATTTTTATTAAGTTTGAGCAGGTATGCCTTTGCGAGCAGTTCCCAAGCATTAACGGAAAGAATTGCAAATACTTCTTCGCGGTATTTAAAGTCTGGCTTATTATAGATTTCAATTGCTGCAACAATAGCTGCAACTGACTTTTCCAGCATTTCTTTATTACGAGCTTTCATATTGTTTTGCTCGCTTGTTTATAGATTTATGAAACAACAAGGCCAGTTTTCAGGCCCAATTTATTCTTAAAATCGTCGGGAATATCCTCCCAATGCTCTGCAAGAATATCGACCAGTTGTTCTCCGTTAATAGTGCCAATACGAGGGAAGCCGTTTTCAACGGCTGCTTCTAATGCTTTGGGATGGAAATCGCATGTTGTGATAAAAGAACCTTGCCCACCAAATGGAATATTCTGACGAAGTTCTTTAACAGGTCTTTCTCCAATTCTCTGCCCTAATTTATAGCGTTTTGCTTGAACAAAAAGTCGTATTTTGGCCATGTTGGAAATACTCAATTCACCCGTAGCATCTACGCCGCCGTCTCCTGTTTTGCCGGTATGCTCTGCCTCAAAGCCCATTGCGCTAAGGATGTGGGTGATTAGTAGTTCAAATTCTGTAGCATCAAGCTCAAGAATGCGCTCCAAAATCGTCTCGTAATAATTGAATGTCTTTTCTTTTTGCACTGGTACAATTTCGGGTTTACCAATGCCTTCAAAAAAAGTTTTTTTATGGCTTATCCAAAATACAGTGAGAGAGGAACGAATAGTATTCTGAAAGGGAACGGAAAATTGTGCACGTTGAACCGGTTCTTTATGCCATTTTACTTTTTTTCGATGAGGATAACGACAATCATCTGAATCTGAATCGTAATAGTACCTGCCATCAGCTATAACACCCCAATAGAATATTTCCGTGTTTCTATCTGGCACAATAACATAATCACCTTCTTCAACTTCAAATAAAAACCGTGAGATTTGCCCTACTTGCTGTCCAATGACGTATGGGCTTTTTTCATCTTTATCCCAATCACGGTAAGCTTTTTCAATATCATCACGGCATTTCATACCCGATAAATCTTCGGATTCTAACCAGCCAATTGCGGCATACCCGCCCTTTAAAAAAGACTGGGTAAATTCACCGTAGTTTGCACGGATACACCAGAGTTCGTTCATAAATTTCCTTATTTTAAAGCATCACTTCGGTTTTTAGTCCCGGGGCAGAAAACGAGCGACGGCGATTTGTTAGGATTTTTCAAATTTCAAAATACCAGCCATTTCCCAAAGAAGAATATTCTTTGGGACAAGCAATTTCTTTTTCAAGTTTAACGCGAAAGAATATCTTGCCGGGTACGTTTACTATGTCGTAAACCTTTCCTAACCATGCCGTTTCAATATGATCGGAATGCTTTGGCTTTTTGATAAATATCGTTTCAGTACCAGAAATATACTTGTCATTTGCAACTCTTTGTTTCACCATACTCGTCGGATAAGAGGTAAAGTTATCAGGGATTTGGTCCCAATGCTTATCAAAATCAGTTACCATTATATATTTCATGCACTAACATCCAAACTTAGAGTACGAATTCTCTCAGAAAGACTTGACCGTACACTATCTAAAAGTCCGGTTGGCAGAAGTATTTCAGAAAACCCCTTTTCGAACGATAGCCGGTCAACTCTCTTCTTGCTACACTTCCTACCGAATGAAAAGCGCCATTTATGTATTGCATTAAATTGCGCAGTGTAGAATAGTAATTCTTCAAAAGACATTGGATTTATAGGAACCAATATTGTTGCGGAATCGCCACCATTACCTTTAGGTAAATAGTTTTTAATTTGCAATGTTGCAAACCCTAAGCCTGATATACATATTGTAAAGCCATTGAAGATTTTATCTCCAGGGAATGGTTCGACAAAACGTATGACACCATTATTAATTTGAGAATTGGTAACAAATGGGGTATCACCATTGTCGTAGTCATCCGTACCGTGGGATTTTGCAACTTGTACATCAAAAAGTGAATTAATTTTCACAATACACCTCACTCAATGATTGTAAAAAGATTTCTGACAATGTCATTTCCATTTCCTTAATTATTTGGGCATCACTAATATCCAAATTGTCTAAATAGTTTTGCGGTATGAGTTCCAAAGATGAATCACTTCGGTCAATTGGTTTTACTTGAAATATTCCAGGTATTTCTATAGGAATATGGCCTTCTATGACAAAATCTCTAATTTGACCCTTAAAGCGAATTACGTCATTTTCACCCTCAATGGGTAGTCTTCTTCTTTTTAACTTTTTATAGCCATCGTTTTGTATTCTACACCAAAGTGCAGGGTTCTCATTTTGAGGTACTTTAGCTTTTAAAATAACCATAACAGCTTCAACAGAGGCTTGTGGATAAAACAAGTCGGTCGGGAATGAAATAACAGAAAGCAAGGAATTGTTTTCGAGCAAACGTCTTCGCCATTCCAAATACTCCCCCGTAGAATACATAACAGAAGATGGTAATACTGAAAAAAGAAGCCCACCTTCAACCATTTGCTTTAAAGCATGGTCAATAAAGCGGAATTCCTTTTCATCATCTTGCTTTAATGCGAATGGAGGATTCATTAGAACTTTAGTAATTGGTGGGCGCTGATCATTAGCATTAGTTTGATATTCGGCACTTATGCTGCCATTCCTATTAGTTCTCGTAAGATGCCGAGCAAAGCAGTTTTCATTTATTATATTATTTTTGCCATCCCCTCGAAATATCATATTTACAATTGCCATAGCTGCAACATTTGCTTGTTGTTCAATTCCAAAAATGCGATGCTTTTTAAATAAGGTCAATTCCTCTTCTGTAGCCTCTGATTTAACTTTGTCATACGCGGAAACTAAAAAGCCACCAGTACCACATGCTGGGTCAAAAACGATGTCGCCACTTTTCACATCCAAAAGATCAACGGCAAACCCTGTAACGTGGCGGGGAGTTAAGACAATACCTATATCTTTTGCACCGTTACCATATTTCAAAAATACCTCGTAAAATTTCCCCAGCAAATCATGGTCGCTATTCATTGCTGCTTTAATATTTATTTTACGTAAAGCAAAAAGAGTTTTTACAATTGCAGTTTTATATTTTGACTTGGCGGATTCTTCTTGAGGTAGCCTTAGTTCGATTTGCGCAGCAAATTCTCGTTTCGAATGACTAATAAGGACATCTTCAACACGGTTATTGATATCCCGAATAAAGACATCTGGAGATGCGTTGAAATTTGGCAAAGTATCTGAAAGCATTGATAATAAAACAGAAGAAATAACCGTTGCGCGTTGATCCTTGTTTATTGATGCTTTGTGCAAGATTTCATTTATTTCTTCTGCGATTTTTATAAAAACTTCTTCAGTAGTAATAATGTCATTTAGCTTGTGTGTGTTGTTATCTGCTAAATATTGAGCTTGTTCCTTTGATAGAAGGCTTGTAATCGGACGATCATTGTATAGAATGCTTGTAGTCTGGCCATTTGGTTGAACGAAGCCCGTTTGTACGATGTACCCATCAATGTCATTGCCTGCGACACCCGCTATAAACAAAGCCTTAATTATCGGGCTTCGATTGATATCATGGGCATATGAAGCAGCTTCACTTAAAGCCAATTGCAAATCATTAAGCGACGGTTTTGCTTCAATAACCCAAAAGATATTTTCACGAACCTTGATAACATTTTCTGGTTTTTGTCTGCCTAGATATTGCCCAATTTCAGGATGATCAAGACATTCTTGTTGTGTATATACCTCACCATCAGGTGCTCGGTTTGGATTTCGGGTATTCCAACCCAAATCTTTTAATTCGTTTTTTATATAAACATAAGCATTAAATTCAGAATTCCTGGCAGCTCTTGGCATGTTAAACTCCGTAAAGAGAAATTTGATTATCCTCGCCGCATTTATGCGGATTATCTTTGGGCGCGGCTCTTAATATTAATATGGTATTTGCCTTTCATGTCTTCGGCGCAAACCTATAATTTCATTCAGCGCAAATATTGACACCAACTACCGAAAGTATGCTAGCATACTTTCGGTCAAAATGGCATGTATTATGAATATTCGGCATAATAAATCTCAAATTTGAATATCGCTGAACAAAATATTAAATCTTTTTTCCAATCCCAATCCTCTTCCCCAAATCCCATCCCCTAACTTAACCGATTACACAATCTCCGCCAAAACCAAACTCCCATCCCCCTTGTTAATATCATCTTCCAATACCTGCAAAGTCAAATAATTCCTCTTATTATACTAAATCAAGCGCGGGTGTAATCAAACGTTGATTACACCTTAACTAACGCAATACCAATGCTTTATAGAAAATTGAAAAAACCGGCAAACATGCCGTCATGGCGAAGCGGAAGGAGAAATATGGTTTGAAGGAGGCTATAGAACATGACTAACGGGGGAGGAAAATTATGTGCGGCGGGCAAAAAAAATGTGCAAAGCGTAAATAAGCCGTAACAAGCATTAAAAATTGCGTGGGAAGTATAAACAAAGTGAAAGCTTGCTAAATGAAACCATTACGAATTGTAAAAATAGTGAAACATATTCAAAAATCTTTGTAATAGAGATTCTTTTAAGGAAAATACAGATTGAACAGAAAAAAAGACCTCTGTGACATTCAATTTTCTTTTTGAACATCAAAAAATGCCTCTGTTACAACCTGTTTTGGCTTTGAACAGGGACATTTTTTTTGTTACAAGGGTTTTGGGTCTTGTCAGGAATTTTGTGTAAACAGAACAAATCTCAAGATGCCCCAAAAGAGCATCTTGGTGGAAGCCGGCCGGATATTTTTGGCCCCAAGAGTCGAAGGATACATGTTTTACATCCCCTCAACGAAGGCCCTGAAAAGATCGGGCCTTCGACAGAGGGGAATACGTTTTACAGTGCTAATTATTATTATTTTGCCGCAGCAACCGGTTCGGCAGCCGGAGTCGGTACCGGTGTTTTAGATGATTTTCGGAACGAACTTGCATAATTTGAATTGTAATAATCCTGATTTTCGCAGAATGCCGAATCTGCGAATTTTTTGATTTCGGATTGCGCATTAAGGCATAGCGTAAGGATCCGGTTCTGACGATCCACATTCGAATTTTCGGGCAAGCCTTTATTAACCACATAGCCGCGCATCTGAAACAATTCTATTGCCCGGTCCCGCGCCTGGTCCAAATATGAATCGGTAACTTCCACACAATTAGGGCATATCTGTTTTGCCAAATCCGGATATCTTTTTATAAACGGTATGAACGACATGATGTCGTTGAGAACATCGATATCGCCGCTTCCTTTATTAATGGCCTTTAAGCTATGCGCCGCGCTTTTATCGTTGGTTACGTCGACAATATGATTGGCGATTCGGGACATATACCGCTTATCGGATTTGACGATGTCCATTTTCGCGATATATTCCGGCTGCTTTTCTATTGTTGCCGGTGTAAGCCCTATTCTTTCGCCATGCGTAATGGTCAATAGTTCCAAATAGCCCCGATACTTTTCAATTTTCGTCCAATCGAATTTGGCGCCGGTCAGTTTGTCCTTATCGGTGTCCGCCTGGGCCAGGGTTTGCCCGTAATCCGCTAAAAAAGCATCCAAACTCATTGCCGGACGGCGGTATTTGTCCGGGTTCAATGCTGCTATTTCCGCCTCGATTTCCGCTAAAAGACCGTTTGATATCGTCATAATAGAGCACTCCTTTGCTAAAGAGGGTTTTCCCTCACTCCTTAGCCCCCGTTCTCCCTTTTCCCCTGCGCCCTAAGAAGAGCCGGGGTAAAGGTTATAAGAATATGAAGGTAATAAACTGTTTGCGAACTGCTTGGTAACTTAACAATTAAAAAAATGACAAAATGGGCCAAACGGGAGTTTGCGTAACCTCCTTCCTTAAATTTATAGTAGTGATTATTCGGGCTTATGCCATTGAAGATACTGCGGCATAGCCATGCGAGATGATGGAATGAATATGATAAACGGTACGACGATAATCAAATAAATAATCGATAATAATTATCGGTTGACAATGTGCGAAATCTCCGGCATCAGCACAAACATATGAAGACTAGCTAGCATGTTAAAGGTCACGAATTCGTTACCTTTAGGTTATGCTTAACCATTTGCAGTTTATTTTTTCTCAAGTTTATTCATCACCCTGCCTCAAAAGCCTTATAAACGACTGCTTGTTAGGTAACACTGTCTTATATTGGCTGGCAAATATCCGGTCATTATTTTCCGGCAAGGTAATTTCGACTAATGTTTTACTTTTGTCTTTGCATAGGACAATACCAATGGTTTTATTTTCTTCGGGCAGTTTCACATACCGGTCATAATAATTAACGTACATCTGAATTTGCCCAAGGTCTTGATGGGTAATTTCGCCTATTTTTAAATCTATCAGCACAAAACATTTTAAAAGCCTGTTATAGAATACCAAATCAACACGGAAATGCTTCTCGTCAAAAGTAAACCTAACTTGCCTTCCCACAAAAGTGAATCCTTTACCGAGTTCAAGCAGGAAATGTTCTAGTTTATCAAAGACCACTTGTTCTAAATCGGTTTCGGAATAACAGTGATGTTCCGGTAGGCCGAGAAATTCCAAAACATAGGGGTCTTTTATCGCATCGGAAGGCTTTTCTAAAATGTGCCCCTTCTGCGCCAATTGTTTAACGCCCTTTTTGTCCCTGCTTAGAGACAATCGCTCGTATAAAGCGCTGTCGAACTGTCGTTTAAGTTCTCTCACACTCCAATTGTTTTTCGAGGCTTCTAATTCATAAAAATTACGTTCATCTTTATTTTCAATGCGGATTAAAACCAAATAATGAGTCCAACTCATTAGCCCATTTTTGTTTTCAGAAATCCTAATCGGCGATTGGGATTTTCCAGAAGGAGCGTAGAGAAGGAAAAATTTTCTCATGTTTTCGAGATTTTGAACCGAAAATCCTTTGCCAAATTCTACAGTAAGTCGTTTTGAAAGTTCTTTTAATATTTGCTTGCCATATTCAGCTCGTTGTTTTCCTTGTTGCTCATTTTCTATAATCATCCGTCCAATTTCAAAATAGGTGTAAACCATCGTCTGATTTACGGCGCGTACAGCCGTTTGCCTTGCAGCTTGCAGAAAGTCGGCGATTTTACTATAAAGCGAATTCGTCGATTTTTTCTGAATCATGCTTGTATCCTGATATTTTTTAGTTGAGTAACATAACCATATAGGTATCAATACCACCTTGCGCAGGTTGGTTCATGAGATCTGTCGAAAGGTGGTCGCAAATGCCGTCCGGCAATTGCGAGGTCCTCGTATTAAATATAAAGCTTACCAGCTAAGACTGCAAAACCCCAGCATAGCGGAATGCTCGAGGTGTATCAAAAATCCTCTTTGTTTTTATGTCTTCACCCCACTTCTCCCTGGCACGAAGAACCGAAGCCTGCAGTGCATGCATAGCAATGGTTTGCAACGACGATTTCACGATGCATAAGGGCGTTAATGTCGAAGTTGTCTATATGCTGCGGGGCGCCATGATTGACCTTAAGTCCGAGCGCCTGATTGAAATCGCAATCGAAAAGAGTTCCGTCCCATCCTATGGAAATCGTCGAACGGCACATGACATTTCCGGCTGCAGACGGGTTGAATGCAGAAATCAACGACTGCATATATTCCTCATAATTATCGGTTTGCAAAAGATACTGAAGATACCGGCCCGAAGGATTATTGGTAATACAAAAAAGCCGATTGAACAAAATTCCATGCTCGCTGAAAAGGGATTTTTTAAATTCCGCTTCAAGCGCTTTTTGCGGACCGGGAAGAAATGCACCCACGGGATTATGCACCAAATCGAGAATGCGTTTCGACCCGCTGTGGCCGTACCCGCGTTCGTTGAGCAGTTTCAGAACTTCTATTTCCTTGTTGTAAACACCCGCGCCGCGCTGCTTGTCGGTTTTGGCGGCACGGAAATCGGGAAGCGAAGCCACGATTTCCACATTGTTATCGCTGTATACATCGATGAACGATTCGTACTCGTCTTCGAGCAGTATCACCAGGTTCGTGCGGACAATGAGCCGCTTGTCGAGTTTTGCAAGCTCGGCGATAAACCGGGGAAGACCGGGATTCATTTCGGGCGCGCCTCCCGTAATATCGACTACGGAGATTGCAGGGTTTTGCGCAATCGCAAGGCATTGTTCGAGTACGTCCCGCGACATTGTTTCGGTACGATGCGGCCCCCCGTCAATATGACAATGCCTGCAGGAAAGATTGCAACGCTTGCCGACATTCACCTGCAAAATATCTAAGCTTTTTGCGGTAAAAGGCGAAAGCTTTGATGCTTTAAGCTGATTTAAAAATCGATCGTTGGTTTCGGCCATTTCACATTTCTTTCTTTTTGACAATTTTTCTCATTTGCGTCGAATGCGCCAAGACGTCTCCGGCGACCATTGCGGCACCCACATGTATCGCCTCCATCATTTCGTCGCCGGATACGCCGAGCGACAAACACTTGGTGGTATAGGCATCTATGCAATACGGACAATGACGCACCGTGGCGACTGAAAGTGCAATGAGCGCTTTTTCACGTTCCGTCAATGCACCGGCGCTTGTTGCCGATGCGTAATAATCGAAAAACGTTTTTCCCTGCTGTGGCGCAAATTCGCCGATATTGGGAAAATCGGCAAGGTCTTTTTGTTCGTAATAATTGTTTGCCATGAGAGTTCCTTTACTTTTTGAGATGTATGAGTGCCCATGTATAGCCATCGGGATCGCTCACGAACGCTTCGGTACCCCAATCGTATTCTTTGGGTTCCTGGATAATTGTATATCCCGCCTTTTTTATATGGGCAACAAGATCGGTAACATTGTCAAATTCGAAATGAGGATACATTCCCAACCCGAGCCGCTCGTTTTTTGCCTGCGGTTTTTTCCAACCCCACGGCGCGGTCGACAAATAAATATCCACGTTTCCCGCAGACATTGTGCTGAACGATTTGTCTAAAGACTTTGGTGTAAGATGCAACATGTCGCGGTAGAAAACAATGGATGCCTGCATATTGGTGACTTCAAGCAGAATATGGTCCAGGCGAGGCGGGGAAACGGAAGAAGAAGCGCTTTTGGCGTCTGCCCCAAAAACCAGGGAGAGCGAAATACATGCAAACAGGAAGACTTTATATGTTTTTTTCATTTGCAAACTCCTTTGTAAGATTGTAATGGCCCATGCCTTCTTTCTCAAGATCGTCTACAGTATCGATGTCCCGCAAAAGCGGCAAAAGGCCGCAACTCATGCCGCGATTTTTAAGTCGCAACATCGTTTCGGAAAAAACAGCGTTCGTGCTCCAGACCATATTTGCGAAGAGATAATCGGCAGACGATTTAAGCCCCACCAGATAATAGCCGCCGTCCAAAGTGCCTCCTAAAACCGAATCGCGATCGCCTAGTTCCAAAAAGGCCTTTTGAATAATGTGCGTGGTGATCGAAGGAATATCGGTACCTATGAGTAGTACCTGCTTGTATCCGTTTTCAAAGGCGACATTGAACGCATGTGCCATTCTTTGGCCCAGATCGCCCTCGCATTGAACGCGGATGTTTTCATGCTTGCCAAGCCACTCGCGGCTTTCCGTTATGTATCGATTGCCGTCCAGGAAAAATAAAATATCCGTATTTTCGGCTTCACGAATAGTGGCGATGACTTTATCCGCCATTTTTCGATATATTATTGCCGCGTTTTCATTGCCGATTGAGCGCGCCAATCTTTTTTTAACCAGGCCCGCAACAGGATACCGCAAAAAAACAATTATTGCTTTGGCAAAGTTATCGGATAGCATAGATAATGACATTATTTCGCGTCCTTTTCCAATGCAACAAGCATGTCGATATCTTTTTGAGGCAAACCGCTTTGCCATCCTTGCGTAAGAGGCGTGCGGTATTGTTTGTACATGACATTGTCGTAATCTTCTTTTTTGGTTTTCCCAAAGGTCAATACCTGCATGGGGCAACTCACGACGCATGCGCTGCATCGGACGCATTCCACATCGTTCATGGGGATTCCTTTGTTGGCATAGTTCATCACGTCTATGCCCATATGGCAGACTTTTGTGCAGATATTGCATGAAATGCAGCGTTTCTTATTTGCAAAAATCCTGTACACCGAAAACCGCGCATAAATGTGCATGAGTGCGGCAAGCGGACAAAGGAAGCGGCACCACACCCTTCCGGACATGAAAAAATACGCGCCGACGCCGATAACGCCGGCAAAAATAGTGTCCACGACAAATGCATATACATCGGAGGCAGTGTTTGATAATGGGGAACCGCTGCCGCCTGCGGCAATGGCCAAAATCGTGACAGCGATTGCAATCCATAAAACAACCTGACCGGCATTGTCCCATTTTTTTGCCAAAGGACCGTGAGGTGCATTGCTTCGGTATTCATCGCCAAGCGTTTCGGCAAGCCCGCCGCATGAACATATCCATCCGCAATAAGCGCCTTTTCCCCAGCGGAAAACGATATAGGGAATGATGACGAACGTTTGCACGATGCCGAGAATGAACCAGAACAAAACCGGTTGCCCTGTCGCAAGGGTATGAATGAAAAGCGGCCATGCCAAAATAAAACCGAATGCCCGCCAATACGATTGGCCGGGAAACACGGCATTTGTTATCCAAGCGGGAAGCATGCCGTGGGAACCAAGAAACGGGAGAACGAACATTGGAAGAATAAAAAGCGGCAAGGTTTGAAACGCAATGAGGGACAGCGTCTGTCGTTTTATATACCCCGTCGGCTTTGCGACAATCCGGCGCAACCCGAAAATAACTATTGTCAAGGTGTATGCGGCAGAATACCAATAGCCCATGTATCCGAAAAGCGGATGCAACAATAAAAGCTTATATGCCGCATACAAAGAGGAGAACAGCGCGAGCATACTGAAATAGTAGCAATATTTAAAGGTATTCCACGACGAGGTAAAGTAGCGTTTTCGTTCTTTTACAAAGTGATAAACAAGATATGCGGAGCAGAGGATGATGCCGGTAAAACTTCCCCAGGCAAGTAAGGCGGAAAGCATTTGTCGCCACGCCATGCCGATCGATTTTGCAGGCACCAGAAAAAATTCCCCGATGGTTGAGACGGGAGTGTTCGGCGCATCTTTTCCAAAATAAAGTACGAGCGCAAAAAGAACGAGGGCGATCATTTTCACCCAATCGCTGAAATGCTTTTCGCCTTCGATGCGGATTTTTGACCGCCGAAAAAACTCTATGGGAATTTCGGTGCCGATTAAAGCGAAAACAACGTGATTGGGTATTGTCCTTTCTCCTTCGGCATCCCGTATCAGGACTTCGCGATCGCGGATATCCTTTACAGACGATTCGAATACGGGTACGATGTTGCCGCTTTCGACCAAATGGTCGAAGGTCAGCAGATTTTGCTCTTTGGGGCGGCTGAGAGCCGATTTGCGATACGAGAGCGTGACGCGGTTACCGGCGTTTGCAAGCGCAATTGCCGCTTCAAGCGCGCTGTCGCCCCCGCCGACCACAAGAATATCGTTGTCGATAAATTCTCCCGGATCAATGAGACGCGTGAAAACTTTAGGAAGGGTTTCACCGGGTACGCCCAGGGTCCGGGCATTGCCTGTTTTGCCGATGGCCACAACGACCCTTTTTGCGGTATAGGAACCTTTGGTCGTTTGTACGGTAAAGGTTTGGTCTCCCTGGACGATACTTTGGGCCGTTTCGCCTTCGCGTATCGGAAGCTGTTTGTTCTCGATGTCTTTTGCAAGTTCGGCAAGGAGGGTTTCTTTGCTGCCGTCGTTGAATTTGAGCGCCGAATTCATGGGCGGGTTTTGCGGCGTCACATAGATCGGTTTACCTGCGGGAAAATTGAATATGGTGTTGAATGTGCGCGACGATTCGATCACCAGATGCGAAAACCCGAGTTCCAATGCCCGCAAACTCGCCGAGACCCCGGCCGGGCCCGCGCCGATGATGATTAGATCGTATACATTTGCGGATGCGGACTCGCGGTCCTTTTTAAACGATTCGTCTTTGGCAAGTTTCTCCATACATTGGTGACCGGATTCCGCGGCAAGCTTGATAAGCGGGATGCCGGTAAGATCGCCGATGCAGTACAGGCCCGGTACCGATGTTTCGAATTTGTTTTTTAGTTCCGGGAAACGGTCGGGCTTGCCCGTAGGATTGTTTTTTTGGAGCCAATTGAAGTAGAACATAAATCTCCCTTCCCGAATCAGGAGCACAAGAGCCTAATATACCTTAAAAGTAATCAACGTATTAACTGTTTGGGAATTGGTATGATTCTGGCATTTTAATTGCTTTCTTTATCGAAGAGACAAAATAACTTTTTGTCTGAAACACGGGAAATAGAGTGTCTATGCAATTAATACCCGTATCATAATGCAGAGGGATCGTATGAAAACTTTATATGCAATTATTATTATTGCTTTTGCGTCAAGTTGTTTTGCGAAGCAGTCTTCCGATGAAGGCACAAAAGCGACTATGCCGGTTTTTTCGAAAGATACGGCAACCGCGACTTTCGCAGGAGGTTGTTTCTGGTGCATGGAACCGCCATTCGAAAAGCTTTCCGGGGTGATCAAAGTATTGGCAGGGTATACAGGCGGCACAAAGGCAAATCCCCGGTATGAAGAAGTCGGCGCAGGCGGTACTGGCCACATGGAATCGATACAGATAACCTACGATACGCGGAAAATTACCTATTTGCAACTGCTTAATGCGTTTTGGAGATCCAACGATCCGACTGATGCCGACGGGCAGTTCGTAGACCGCGGCAATCAATATCAATCCGCAATTTTTTACCATACGCTGCAGCAACGCATACTTGCCGAAGCGACAAAAGCGAGTTTGGAACATTCGGGAGTATTTGGGAAAAAAAGAATTGCCACGAAAATTATTCCGGCTTCAACGTTTTACGAAGCCGAAGGTTATCATCAGGATTATTATTTGAAGAATCCGGACGATTATCACCGGTATCGGAACGGCTCGGGCAGGGACCAGTTTCTTGAAAAAGCCTGGTCTGGGAAAGGGTGGAAAGCGGATACGGTTATGGTGTCCGCTTTCTCAAAACCGCCTGATTTTGTCCTTAGGACAATGCTTTCGCCATTGTCATATGAAGTTACTCAGGAAAAAGGGACCGAGGCGCCGTTTAAGAATGAGTATTGGAATAATCATGAAGAGGGAATTTATGTCGATATCGTGACCGGGGAACCATTGTTCGCTTCGAAAGACAAGTTTGAGTCCGGCACGGGCTGGCCGAGCTTTACAAAACCATTGGTCGCGGCAAACGTTGTGGAAAGTAATCACGCTGCAGTGCAGCAAACCGGTTCCGAAGTGCATAGCCGCGTGGGCAATTCGCATCTTGGCGATCTTTTCAACGACGGTCCTGCTCCCGCACATTTGCGTTATTGTATCGATTCCGCGGCATTGCGTTTCGTGGCTGCAAAAGATTTGGACAAAGAAGGGTATGGAGAATTCAGCGCGATGTTCAAAAAGTAAATTCCCATTATTGAGAATTTTCTTTTAAAAACGAGAAAGTTTGCCCTTATTTTCTCATATCCCTCACCCCTGGGCCCTCTTACCACAAGGGCACTTCGCCCATTTATGGGAGAGGGGAAAAAGGGAAAAAGGAGTGAGGGTTAAAAATAGAAGTTATGTGATCATACATTTGAATTGATTTGTAAAATTACGGATTATGGAGGCTTTCATGGTATCATCATCTGCATTTACAAAGCCGCTTTTTCTGATTCTTGTTTTCGGCATTGCCGGCGCACAGCCGCAAACAGGAAAGAACACACTACCTTTGCAAGTTGCCAAAGAATACGGCGTGGATTCATTTTCTCTTATCGGTAAAATCAAGTATACTTTTAACGTGAAGTTCAACGGGAAATCGATTGCCAGATCATGGGTATGGGATGTGGCAAACGATCGAGTGACAATGCAACAGGCAGGCTCGGCAACGGTTTCCTATTCCCGTAAAAGCGGAGGTCCGGATACGAGCGGTGAAGATATCCGAAAGATTGACGCGCAATATATCAACGATCAATACTGGCTGCTTTTCCCATTGCATCTTGCCTGGGATGCAGCGGCAACGATCACTGTTTCGCCGGACCAAACTTTGCCGCTTGGCACGGGAAATGCAACCCGAATCACGGTCACTTTTCCGCAAACAGGCGGGTATACGCCGGGTGATGCGTTCGATCTGTTTGTGGATAATAACAATCGCGTAAAGCAATGGATTTACCGGCATGGAAATGCAAGCACACCGACCCGCGTAAACTTTTGGGAAGAAAATCGGCGGGTGGGGCCGTTGCTTATGTCGCTGAACCGGCCCGGTAGCGACAGTACCTTTCGTGTTTGGTTCACGGATGTGGGAGTGCAGTTGAAAGGGTCCAACAATTGGCTTTTGCCTAATTAGTACTTACATCTGAATTATAAACGCTTTTTGCGTAAGGATATACATGCGAATATTTCTTTTTGTATTATTCTTTTTATCGATCATTGCCGTTGGTCCTCAAGCGCAAAGTTCCCCGCCTTTGTACCGCGATTATAACGCATTGCTTTTTGGCTATGTATGCCGGCAAGGAGTGGCCTACGATGCGCTTGCGAAACATCCCGAGGTTTTGGAAAAGGCCAAGGCCGAATTGAATTCGATAGGCCGAAACGGCATTGCTGCGCTAACGCGCAACGATCAAATCGCTTACTATATCAATCTTTATAATCTGTATACGATCGATCTTATCCTGCGGCATTTGCCGCTTGCCAAGGGAATCAGGGACATTGCCGATCCGTGGGGCGTCAAATTCATTCCCCAGTCGGGCGGCGGCACGGTATCGCTTGATAATATCGAACACGACATTCTTAGAAAGCGGTATAAGGAACCGCGAATTCATTTTACGCTCGTGTGCGCGTCGAAAAGCTGCCCTGTTTTGCAGAATATACCGTACATGGGAGACAGTTTGGATGCCCAGTTCAAACGGGCTGCGGTAAGGTTTCTTTCGGACACGACAAAAAACTCCTTTGAGGGCAAATCCATGAATGTATCGAAGATTTTTGATTGGTATGGCGACGATTTCAAGAAAGATTTCGGTTCTTTTCAATCGTATATTTCAAAAGTTCTTGCTCGCCCGGTGGGGCCGGACGTTCATTTTAACAAATACGACTGGTCGCTGAACAAGGTGAGTGGTTGTCAGGGGGCTCAATAATGATTCGGACATTATCAAAAGTACTGTGCAGCGGCATTATTCTTGTTTTGTGTACTTGTTCAGGGACCCGGCCATCCAATTTGGGTGCGCGGGATGGAAGATTGGCGCCATGCCCCAATACGCCCAATTGCGTATCGACCTTTGCATCCGACAAGACCCATGCAATAAAACCTTACTCCTACACCGGGACCATGGACGAGGCAAAGCAAAGGCTTATACAAGTAATCAACTCGCTGCCGCGCACCAGGATCATTTCCAACGCTGGTAATTACGTGGATGCCGAATTTACTTCGCTGATGTGGCGGTTTGTGGACGATGTGGAATTCATTTTCGAAGACAATAGTAAAACCGTTCAATTCAGGTCGGCCTCGCGGCTTGGCTCCGGCGACATGGGTGTCAACCGGAAGCGAATGGAGACCATACGCGAAAAATTCGATTCTATAAAATGATCGGTGGGCCCGGTTATTACCCGGCAACGCGCTAATGCGTTACGGTATGTCTTCCTTGATAATAACGAGTAAAGTAGTCTTCGCAATCCGAGGAAACAAGCCCGAAGCCCCGCTGCAGCACGTACTTTGTCGTAAGCCAAACAACGAGGGCGAAGTTCGACACATAGCCGTCGCGCTCCCATTTCCGTACCGAATTGTTTATGCCGCAAGGAAGAAATGCCACGGCGCCGCTTTCTTTCATGAGAAAAGAAAGTTCGACATCCTCCATGATTTTATATGCCGGGAACCGGTCTTTTACTGCTGCAGTCCTGAAGAACTGGGCCTGATCGCCAAACGAAATACCGGTAAGAATATTGCGGTAGTTATTGAGCAGCGTCGTGAGTGCATACCGCTTCCGCGCGCTTTTGTAGCATGCGCGAAAAGAGCCGCCGGACATATGCGGATTATGTTTAAGAGCATCATAAAGCAAGGGAATCAGCGTCTTGTTCGGCCTGCTATCGGCATGCAATATGAGAATGACGTCACCTTTGGCCGCGCTCATACCCTGCTTGATTTGAAGCCCGCGTCCTTTGGCCGATATCGCGGTCCGTACCGAGGGAAGGCTTGCAAGCGCCTCGAGCGTCCCATCGGTCGATCCGCCGTCGGCAACGATAATCTCGTGGCAAAGTTCGGCACACGGTACGACGGCATTGATGCATGCGACAATGTTTTCACGCTCGTTCAGTGTCGGGATGATTATAGAGAGAAAAGAGGGCGGTCCGTAACGGGCAGGCCCGAACGAAATGCCGCGTACAACGCTCCAAAGGTAAATCAGGACGAACGGGACATATTCTGCAGCCCATAAAAGGGATGATTCTTTCCATATGCCGGTCCGAACGTATCCGATATTGACAAGTGCCGAAAATCCGACGGTCAGATGCAATGCGATCCAGGGCGGCGACCGGTAGAACGGCAAAAGAACCGTGACAAGGAGCAGATACCAGGGATGCGCGGTTGTCGATAGCAGGAAAAAGGCGCCCGCCGCATACATTGCCGCCCGTAAACGGTCGGGGACAAAGAAGAAAAGGTAGAGCAATATGCCGATCAATAATGCCAGGCATAGCGAAGGAACCTGCGAAAAGGGCAATAGTCGCAAAAGAATCGTTGCGGCAAATCCGTTGAAATGAAATTGGGTGGCAAATTGCATCGGCACCGAGAGAAACGACATGCCGGGCGAAAAATACAGTCCGTATAGTCCCAAAGGAATTAAAATAAGGGCCGACCAGGCAATGGTATTGCGTTTCAGCAAAAACGGAAGCAGAACAAGGGGGGTGAGCTTTGTGGCGCAGGCAAGGCCGAAAAAAAGAAACGTAAGGCCGTGCTTTTGTTTGCGAAAGAAATAAAAACAACCCGTAATAAAAAAGAGCATGACGCTTTCGAGATGTCCTTCTCCGGCAATCACATAAAGCAACAGAGGATTAATCGCATACAAAAAGAGATGGCGGGGCTCAACGTTCCATGTGCGCGAAAGCAGGGTCAAAAAAAGCAATGTTCCCAGATCGAACAAGACAAAAACGATTTTGAAAAAAAACGGCGACGTTGTTTTTACGGCGCATAAACGGAAAAGCAATTCGGCAAAAGGTCCATACACGGCCGGCACGTCTTTATGGTTGACATCGTTCCATACGGCATCGCGCAAATGCGCGAGGCGGGGAGAATCGGGCGCAAGCACATAGGGATTGTATCCTGCGTTCTGGATTTCCCCTTCCCATATATATCTGTTGATATCGTTATTCGCGGGAAGCGGCAGAAGTGCGGCGCGAAAAGCAATGGCGATCAGGAAAATGCCCCACAGCGGTCCGCGCTTAGGCCAAAAACGCCACAGGCAGATCATGCCGAAAAAGGTGAGTCCGTAAAAAACGATGAATTGCGTAAAGTTCATGAGGATTTATAGTTTATCTTTTTACAGGGCCATAATAATTATACTTTGTTGGACATTGTTTCCATGCAATTTTCTGCTGATTTCAAAATTTTAGCCGCTCATTCAATTGTCACGCAATCGTAGCGGGATTCTAATCAAGGCAGCGTATTTTATGACAATGGAAATTGCATACTGTTTTGAAATAGGGGCATCGCTATGCAAAAATATACGATTCTCATAGTTGAAGATGATCAGCATATCGGTGAGCTAATCGATATTACGCTATCGGACCCCGAATATTCCAAACTCTATGTTGACAACGGTATCGCGGCGCGCGCAAAACTTATCGATGAACCTGATCTTGTTATTCTGGATATTATGATACCGGAACCGGACGGATGGAAGCTTTACAAAGAGATTCGCTCGAACCCGAAACTGGATAAAACCCGGGTGCTTATTTTTACCGCATTGATCCTTGCAAAGGATTTTGTAAAAAGCAAAGCAATACTGCCGTCGGATCTTTTGATGTACAAACCATTTGAACTCAAGGAATTGAAAAGCAATGTGAGAAAGCTGCTTGGGATATCCCGCCGTATCGGATAAGATTATCGTGCTTTGGAAAAGCGTGAGGCGACAAAATCTTGCAATTGACATTGATCAATGAAACTTGATTCCTTGTTCCATCATCGAAAGTATTGCATTCAGTCGTTTCTCTCTTGTTTCCGGTTTCTTTGCGGTTTGCAGGCGCCATGCGACGGCATACAAATTCGCCTTGTTAAGGGTCTTGAAAAATGCTTCCGCCTTTTTGTTCTTTGAGAGTGCCTGCAAAAAATCGGCGGGAATAGTTGCATGAGCGGAAGAGTCGTAGGCATTGTCCCATCTGCCGTCTTTTTTTGCAGCTTCCACTTCGCTCAGACCGGCCGGCTGCATTCTCTTTTCTATGACGAGCCGGGTAATGTTTTCTTTGTTTCTTTGCGACCAGATGCTTTTTTTTCTCCGGGGAGTGAATTTTTGCAACCACGATTGCCCGTCATACGGTTTCTTTTGCCCGTCGATCCAGCCCTGGCATAAGGCTTCATCCAAAGCCTCATCGTAAGTAACCGTTTCGGTGCCGGAATCCTTTTTATAAATGCGCAACCAAATCCCCGTCGATTTCGAATGGTTCTTTGCAAGCCATTCGCGCCATTTTTTTGCCGTGCTGAAAGAGAGAATAGTCGTTGTCGTTGTCGAATTCATAGTTTTTTATAATAATTTTTTTTCATTTTTCCAAACGATTTGTCTTTTTTTCGTCTTTCTAAATACGACATCGAATAGAAATCCGCTTCTTTCTTCAACTTTAGATAATTCATGTACCGATCTTCATCTATTTCGCCGTCTGTTACGGCTTGCAAAATCGCACATCCCTCTTCGTGAGTATGCGTACAATCCCTGAAACGGCAATTTCGCGCATGCGATAAAACCTCATCAAATGTCCGGTCTAATCCGGTGCCGATTTCAAAATTCCCCAGTTCCCGCATTCCGGGAGTATCAATAAAAATGCTCCCCGAATCCAGACAGATTAATTGCCGCTTCACGGTAGTATGCCGGCCTCTTCCGTCTTTCTCACGTATTTCATTTATCTTGAGAACATTCTTGTGCAGCAAAGAGTTGAGCAACGAGGTTTTACCGACGCCGGATTTGCCAAGCAGGCAATACGTCTTGAACGGAACGAGTTTGCCGGACAATCCATCGGTATCTTTGTCTGCGGTATTGCTGATGAGTAAATATTGATTTTTGAGTTTGGATAAATCATTCTTCAGCGCTTCGATTTCCTGGGACGACAACAGGTCGATTTTACTGATGACGACTATAGGCTCGATTTTGCATTCGTTGAGCATGACAAAATATCTGTCAAGTAATTTGAAATTGACCTGGTCGGCCGGTTGCATGACCAATCCGAAGTCTATGTTTGCCGCGATGAGCTGAAAATCGATTCGTTTACCGGATTCTTTGCGCTTCAATACGGTTCGGCGCGGCAAGACGGAATGGATAATGGCAAAAGTGAAATTGTCCAGAGCTTGAATCGCGACCCAATCGCCGACCGTGGGCAAATCGGTGGCGTTCTCGGCGCCAAACATGAATTTGCCCGACAATTCCGCAATCATCTCGCAATTTCCGATAGATATCATATAGCTGTTTTTATTGACTTCAATCACTCTTGCGATTGTTAAATCGTCTTTCATGAATTCGATAGCCGAATTCCGAAACCGTTCATCGAATCCCAGCTTTGCGATAAATGTCCGGGCTTGGTCTTGCAACCGAATATTCTCTTTGCAATCGTATCCATGGACATAGTGTTCGTTCATAATCGCCTTCATATTGTTATTTAAGCTGAGGAGGAACCACACGGGCATCGGTAGTAGGAAAATACGATTAATAATAAATACTAATCAAATTTAAAAACTCCGGATAATGTCGTAAAGGGCGGCAGGCTTTCCCAAACGATTTTGACGATACGCTTTCGGAGTTCCTATTCCCTGATTTGACAATTGTATGCGTAAATTGCTATTTTGTTGATTGAATTCGGTCAAGGATACTGCCGCAAAGGCGAAGGGGGCAAGAAAAATATGAGGAAAAAAACAATAAAGATTCTCGGTTGTGGTGTAATATGGGTTGTTTGTTCGCTCGGGTTTCCGTCATGCTCGGCGGTAGCGGTCAATATGTGTCAGGATGCGCGTCCGCTTGAGCCGGGGCGCGTGCAAATAAACGGCGGATTGGGCGTAGGGCTGGATTACGCGGCGCAGGTATTGGGCGTTTACGATAAAGACAGCAACGAAGTTCTTTTCGGTAACGAAAAGGGTGTTTTGACGCACGATTACGCGGCGGCAAGGATCAGAGTAGGCGCTTTTCAGAACGTCGATTTTTCCGAAATGGCATGGCTTCCGATCAAGTTCGGCGGCTATGCCGTCGGCAGCAGGACAGCCATGACGCTGAGCTTTACACCGGCGTCTTCGCCGTTTCAATGGGGAATTTTACCGGCATTCATTTTCATGCGGTCGGAAGGCGACACCGGTCTTTCGGCAATCAACGACAATTATTTCCTCTGGGGCGCGGAATTGCCGTTCATATTTTCCTATGATGTCAATAAGCACGTCACGCCGTACCTTGCGGTAGGGTACGGATACAATCAGGTAGGTCTGGACGACACCACGAATCTGGGCGCCTATGGCATTACATCAAAGTATACTGCCTGCAACAGGATTTCGGTACACGCAGGCGTTGTCGGCAGGATAAAGCGTTTCTCCCTGACGCCTGAACTTGGCGTGCATATGCTCAAGGCCGAATTTCCTGCAATGCGCACGAGCGTTTCCTTCGGCATCATGTTCGGTTTTCTTTTCCCCGGCAAAGAAAAGACCGAGCAATAGCGGCGACGAAATACCGGTTCCTGTTTTTACAGCGTAACGAAGTCAATCCCTCCCATCGTTTCCCCTCGTCGGTCATGACCACGTTTGTGGACATATATGTCACCTTTTTTTTGCCCGATCGGTCGTTTCCCGTGCATTGAGCAACTTTTTGCGGGTATATTGATAATCGAAAAAAGGCCCCGGATTGAAGGACTCCGGCTGCGAGAAATGCTGTGGATTCAATTCGGCGAAACAACAAACAGTCCAAAACAAAAACGGAGGATGTTACAATGAAACACAAAAAATGGAAGCCGGTTCTTTTCGCCGCAATTCTGTCTTGCATCATCTTTACAACGTCACAGGCGGCCAATGAATGGGTGGTCGATTCAAAAGGCAATATTACCCTTAACGGCGCAATCTTTCGCGTCAAGGGCGGGGCATGGTTTGGCCTCGAAGGAAGGCAGGAGCTCCCTTCGGATGCGGTCAACCCCGGAGGCGCTCCGATGGAATTATACATGGGCAATGTTTTCTGGTCGCCGTCTTCACGCACGATTGCCGCAGACGCTGTCGAAATAAAAAAACTGGGATTCAATTGCATCAGGATTCCGCTTTCGCCCCAGACGCTCGACGACAATGACGCGCAAGGCAAGAGCCCGAACCTCAAGAATAATCCATCGGTGCGTATCGAGGGGGCATTCTCCGCACTCAAGGCAATGGTCAAGGCATGTTCGGATGCCGGGCTTTACGTTTTGCTGGATATGCATTCCTGCTCCAACTATGTAGGCTGGAGAAAGGGCCGTATCGATGCGCGTCCGCCGTGGACGGATGCGAAGCGGGATAATTACATTTTTCAACGTGAAGATTGCTCCTGCTCGCAGACCGGAAATCCGCCAAGCGTCACCCGCATTCAGGATTACAATGTAACGAAATGGCTTAACAATCTGAAAACTCTGGCAGGTTTGGGCGCGGACATCGGCGTCGACAATGTCATGGGAATCGATATTTACAACGAACCCTGGGATTACAGCTGGACCGAATGGCGATCTCTCATCGACTCGGCCTATGCGGCGATCAGCGCGGTGAATCCTCATATATTGATTTTTGCAGAAGGCGTCGGTTCTTCCAACGGCAATCAGGACGGGACTCCGTCAACGGTAAATAAAACCCCTTACGGCGACACGGCGTATAACCCCAACTGGGGGGAGAATCTGTACGAAGCAGGCGTCAATCCGCCGTCAATGCCTAAAAGTAAACTAGTATTTTCACCCCATTGCTACGGTCCGTCGGTAAGCACGCAATCGGAGTTCACGGATCTTGAAGCGCAACCGGAATGCGCGGGCCTGGTGGAAGACGCTTTCGGAAATATGAAATGCCGTATCGTGATCAACCCCGTCAAGCTCGAAAAGGGCTGGGCCCAGCATTTCGGATACCTCAAAGCGCTCGGCTATGCCGTTTGCATAGGCGAATTCGGCGGAAATATGGACTGGCCGAGAAAATCCGAACCCCGGATGCAAACCCGCTATGGCTACATCACCGATACGACGACCGATGCACAGTGGCAGAAGGCGTTTGTCGACTATTTGATCAAAATCGGAGTGTATGATTCTTTCTATTGGTCAATTAATCCGGAATCTTCCGATACGTACGGCATTTTTAAAACCCCGTACGACCCAATCTCCAATCAGTCAGGCTGGGGCACCTGGTTGGACACGGACGCAAGAAGGCTTACCCTTTTGGGGAAACTCTGGACCGCAGGCGATTCGGGTACCGCGGCTCTTTCGTTTGTACATAGTGTCAATACCAATGGTTTTGCCTGCCGTGTTTCAAGCGCCGGAATCATTACCTATTCGTTGTCCGCGAAGGAACCGGTAACACTGAGACTCTATAGTGTCAATGGACGCCTTCGGTTGAAATCGGCAGCGTTTCTGCAGGAGGCGGGCATGCATTCGATTGACCTTGGGCAAGACAAATCCATTGCCGCGGGGTCGTATCTGCTCGTTGTTATTGCCGGCGGGCATGTGCTTAAACAGGTGATCAGTCTGATGAAATAATCGGCGAGAAAGAGAAGAGCGGAATACGGGCCGAAATTAATTGATAATATTTCCTTTGATATTGTTCAGCTTTTCGCGCCATTGTTTGATTTCCTCCGGCGTTTGTTTCGCCCAATCCGTTACTTCGCCGAGGATTTTTAAGGGCGCCTGGGTGCGATACGATCGAGTCGGATTGCCTGGAAATTTTTTGTCTGTAACGTTGGGATCATTTTCAAAGCTCCCTGTCGGCTCAACGGTGTAAACGCGTTCGGGTCCTTCGCCTTTGGCAAGTGCAGCGGCGAGTCCCGCCCCGTTTACTAAGGCGGTGAAGTAAATGTGATTCATTATGAGTTCCGTATTGTAATTGGACCTGCTCCCTGGCGTCAGGAAATCGCCAATCCGCAAATTTGCTTTAGTCCCGTGATAAAAGGGGCCTGTGTCGGACGGTTTGTTTGTGAACGAGTTTGCCAGTTCATGATTCCGTTTTGCATTGCCGAGGTCGTTTAGGGCTTCATAACATTCAGCAATGTTCGAATAGAGTGAAGGGAAAGCGCTTCTGACCGTGACGTCATTTATTCTTAATGCAAATTGCAAAGCGGTTTCGAGCCATTGTAATTTTTCGGAAATATTCTTTTGATGCAGAGCCACTTTGTAAGCGGCAAGGTATTTTTCAAAATCGTTTTTCGCTTCGTTCCAGGCCAAAAGGAATAGCCTGCCCGCTTCTTCGGGTTTTCCTTTTCCCGCCAGGTCCATACCTTGAACACATAGTTTGACGACATTGTTGCTTGGGCTGAATTCCATACAAATTAATTCGTTTGATACCATACAATATTATATTATGGTCATTATATTATGGTCTTGTAGTCGGTAAGAATTAATTTTTGTAAGTAAGCCTGCGGAAGCGGTGGAAATCAAGGAATTTTCGGCGTGTGAAATGGAAAATATCATTGCGCCGGCCCGCTCCCGAAAAATCATATTACCTTTAAAGCTCCGGGGGGGGCATTCATGCAATTAAACCTTTCCGCCATTTCCAAAACGGCCGCTGCCATCGGAATATCGCTTTTTTTTGGAGTAGTACAACTTTATTCCGCGACTCCGTCTTTTAAAATCATCGCTTTCTATTCGACAAACGGCAGCGGCGAACAGCCCGACGATCCGGCGCACGACAGCTTTTCGCATGAAACCAACGGATTCATGCCCAAGCTCGGGTCGCAAAACAATTTTACCTACGACTCGACAAAAGATTGGACCAAGTTGAACGATTCGGCGTTTTTGTACAAATACCAAATCGTCATGTTTCTCGACGATTTGCCTGCGCCCAATGAACAAGCCAGCCTGCGCAAATACATCGAGCGCGGCGGTGGGTTCATGGCGTTTCACATCTGCGCATATAATTATCCGGGCGACACGCATTCTCCGGCCTGGCCTTGGTATTTCGATACGCTTTTCGGATCCGGACAATTCGTGAACAATACGTGGCTTCCGGATTCGACTAAATTGAGAGTGGAAGACACCTCCTTTGTGGTAACAAAGGGATTTCCCACCGTGATCAACTCCGAAACCAGTGAGTGGTATAGTTTTAAAAACGATTTGCGCAAAAATCCGAACATCAAGGTTCTTTGTTCGGTGGACGCGACCGGATTTCCCGTGGGGACAGACCCAAAACAGTCATGGACTTCCGGTTATTATCCGATTGTGTGGACGAACACTAAATATCGGCGCGATGCGCCATTGCGGGCCGTTTGCGGCCGGTTCTGCCCTCGACCTCGT
>JBBIGR010000057.1:0-25488 GCA_037447435.1 Fibrobacteria bacterium | reverse complement strand
GCGCGGCGCAATAAAAAAACAACACCGTACTTATGCTTGCTATCGTCGATAATGCGATCAACGCTCGTTTGATCATAGCACTCCCTTGGAATGTATGGGTACTTGTTAATTTTCAAATTCGATTATACTGGGTGTTTTCAACGGAGAAGTAAGAGGCAAACAACCTTTTTCCCGAGAAAATCATGAATAAAATAGGAAAAGATGTTTAAATAGTCAAGTTATTATTATTACGCTCTTCATGAGAAAAAACAAACCGGAGGCTAAGGACTGCGCCGTAGCAATTCAATACGGTTTCATCATGTAACAACCGCATTCGCTTTCCGTCGTAATGGCAAAAATAGATGCATACCTTTTATAAAATCCGATTCTATCGGTAACGCGGGTATCACTCGGGTTATTGTTATTGCATTCGAGGTCCCCGTTGATCACATTGACGGTATTGCCGAAGCGCGACTTATCGCGTTTCGCCGCAATATCGGCGCTATTGGGTTGCCACTTTTCGCACATGATATCGTGGCATGACGGTTTCGGATATTGCGGCGTCATCCAAAACCAGATCGCGGTCATGAACGCGACATCACCGCCCGACAAGACTTTTTCAGGACTTTGCAAAAACACGTTCTTATCACCGTATAAGAATTCGCTTACCTGTCCGTAATTGTAATTCCATGAGATTTGAATCGGTCCCCGGCCGTGATACGATTTTCCCGCAACGGGAGGATAAACGGTATTGCTGGCGTCTACATATCCTAATGTCGTGTTGTTCGGGTTCGTTTGCCAAGCCACTTCTTCAATCCAATATAATCCCCATGTTTTTGTCGCATCGTCTTCGCCCATGCCGGTTGTTTCGTGGGAAATATTCGCAAAAAACGCAGCCAATTCGCGTTGACGAATCGTAAGAGTCCCTTCGGAGCAAAATTTCGCATAGTCAACAATGGCGACCGTATCTTCTTTTACACCGATGTTCCACGAGGCGTTATAATCCGCTCCGGTGATCATCGTCCTTGTTACCCCAGTTGTTTTGTCCTGCCAAATCACCTTTTGACAATAATCGACGCTGTCGCGTTGCACGATTTTAATGACGACATTCGCCATCTGGTCAATTGCCTTTAACAGCGACGCATACGTATAGAAGTCATATTTGCCGTCGCTGATAGGGGCTGCTTTTCCAAGTCCGTACCGGTTCGGAAACAAGGTGTTGTATTTCGCTTCGGTAACGAGCTCCTTGAATCGTTCCGACGCAAGTACGGATTTTGAAGGCAGGGTCAATTTTTTCGTTCCGTTTGCCCCTTCAACCAACGATACCGACACATTGTCCGTATCGCCGAACGACGTCGATTTGCTGACGAGTTTTATCGTGTAGACGGCAGCGGATGCGGAACTTTTATGTGCCGCAGAGCCGTTCTGCGAATTGTCCGATAATAACGGACCGGACAGAGCTTTACCCTGTGAGAAAACCAGTTTGGCAGTGGCAGTTTGTCCGTTTTTGCGACATCGCACAATCAAAACCCGGCTGCCGACATCACCTACATCAACAATCACAATACCGTCGCTGCCTATGCCCGAAGTTGCGATTTTTTTTCCGCAATAGTCCGTTACGAATGCCAAACCCTTGCTGAAAAAGAAAGGGACCTTTAAAACATACCGTTTTTGCGAATAGCGGCGGACCGTTATCGATTCGTCGGCCTTGGGTGCGTAAGCCGCATTGCCGATACTGCTTTTTATTCCTATCGGCAATGTAAAGGTTGCTTGGTTGCTGGCATCGGTTTCAAACAGATAGGTTGTATCTCTCGGCGTACCCGCACTATAGGAAACCGCCTTTGCATTGATCGTGGCAGGGCCATTTACCGAAAATGTGCCGGTTGCATAGGACATGGTTTGCGACAAAGATTGGGAATACAATAAGAACATTGCGGATAAAGCGGTTAAACAACTGATTCGCGACAATAACGGCATCATAAAAAACCTTCCCGTAATCGATTCAAAATAAGCTTCACCGGTTTATCTTCTTAAAATGTACAATTTTCCCGCAATTTTTCCACTTATTTATTGAATCATTTTTCATCGTGCTTCCGGGTAAAAGATTTCTTTGGGCAATAACGGGTGCGTTGTACGGCGTTATTCATTGACTATTTTTTTACAAATTAGTAATTTTAGTGATTATGTAGAAAATATCTTCGCGAAACGCGGAGTTATGATCACAGCCAAAACTATCCGGTTGCGACGCAACGGATTAGAGATTATTCGTTTTTAAGATTATATTACATACATATATACCGCTTTATAAAAAAAGCGGTATTTCTTTTTTATTGAGGATACGAATCATGCCGAATGCCGTAATCGTTGGTACGCAATGGGGTGACGAAGGAAAAGCAAAAGTCATAGACTACCTTTCTAAATTTTGCGACATTGTCGTTCGATTTCACGGCGGTGCAAATGCCGGTCACACGGTCATTGCAAACGGGCAAAAATTCGTTTTCCATTTGGTACCTTCCGGCATTATGTATCCGGAAAAAGTATGCGTCGTTTCAAACGGCGTCGTCATCGACCTTGAGCAGTTTCTCAAAGAGGTGGACGAATTGCTTGGAAAAAACATCAATGTCGATAACCGTTTATTCATTTCCGACCTTGCTCATTTGGTTTTGCCCTATCATAAAATACAGGACAATGCTTCCGAGTCGGCAATGGGCAATTCGAAAATCGGGACAACGGGCCGCGGCATAGGACCGGCATATGCCGATAAGGCAAACCGCGTGGGCATACGGGTCGGCGACCTTGTCGATTGGGAAAATTTCCGCGTTAAATTCAAAGCAAATTGCGAATCAAAAAAGCAATTGCTCGCCGCATATAACCAGGACTTTCCGTTGAACGTAGAGGAATGCCTTGATCAATACAAAACAATGCGCGAACGCATCCTGCCCTTTATTGCCGACACCAGCGATTTATTGTTCCGGGCGACAAAAAACGGGAAAAGCCTTTTGTTCGAAGGAGCGCAAGGAACCTTTTTGGATATCGACCACGGTACATATCCTTTTGTCACCTCTTCGAATACGGTATCGGGCGCCTCATGCACCGGCGCAGGCGTCGGCCCCTCGGTAATTACCCATGTCGTCGGCATTGTCAAGGCGTATACGACGCGAGTCGGGAACGGTCCGTTTCCAACCGAACAACTCAATGAAACCGGCGAAAAAATCCGTGCCCAGGGCGGCGAATTCGGCGCGACAACCGGCCGTCCGAGACGTTGCGGCTGGTTCGACAGCGTTCTGTTGCGCCGTTCGATACAACTCAACGGACTTACGCGTATGGCATTGACAAAACTAGACGTCCTTTCAAGTCTCGATGAAATCAAAATCTGCACCCATTACGAAATAGACGGCAAACGCGTGGACCTGTTCCCGACAACTATGGACCTTGTCCAAAAAGCGATACCCGTCTACGAAACTTTACCGGGGTGGAATTCCGACCTTTCTTCCTGCAAAACCATTGCGGATCTCCCGCCGAACGCGTTACGGTATGTCAATCGATTACAGGAATTATGCTATAATGTTCCTCTTCTTTTGGTTTCGGTAGGACCCGATCGCACGCAAACCATGGAAGTAAAGCCGTTAAACTGACATTTCCAATTAATATGCATACGGTTTCCTCGTACGGAAAACTTTGATTTGCGGCGTCACGATCCGGATAATTTCGGTTTTGAAAACCGCAAATAATCCGGGCCGATTAATAATTGTATAGCGTATGCCATAGTCAAAGTCTTTAATAGCATGCCATTTTTTCAAGTGAATCACGGTTAAACCATCAAGTATTTTAAGAAATTATTATTTTTGTTATTTAATTATAGAGTCACCTATGATCCCCGTCGAAATAGTCAATGTCGCATTACTGAATAAACGATTCGTCCTGTTCTTAAAAGGAGCATCCGACGAACGCGCACTCCCCATTTTTATAGATGATCAACAGGCGCAATCGATAGTCATTCAAATTAATAAGGTCGAAATTCCAAGGCCTCTTACCCATGATCTTTTTAAAACGGTACTCGATTCCTTGGGATGCGAATTGATCCGTATCGAAGTATCGGACCTGATTGACGATACGTTTTATGCAAAGATTTTTATTAATAACCAGGGACAGACCATAGAATTCGACGCCAGGCCCAGCGACGCCATTTGCCTTGCATTACGCTTCGGCGCACCTATGTTTGTGTCCGATGCGGTAATGGAGAAAGCGGGCGTTTTGGTGGCCGAAGAAACCGAACAAAACAATTCGGAGTCCCTCGTGGAAGAAAGCGACGATGCTCAGGTGCAAAAATCACCGCTTGAAGAGCTCAGCAATAAATTGGCGGCTGCAATCAAAGAAGAACGCTACGAGGATGCGGCACGGCTTCGGGACGAAATTAAAAAGTTGACAGGAACAAACTGACAGGTACCGGTAATTGCGGAATGCGATTGTTTAAAACCAAAGCGGGGCAAGTGGTTATGATGCGAATTCCTGTAAAAAAAGTCGTTTTTTGCGTCTTATTTATGGTGCTTTCGGTTTCGGCCGCCAATATGACGCCTGCCGATAAGGAAACCTATGAAAAGCTCGGTTTATCGGAAGCGGAATGGGCGCTCGTGCTCGACTCGCATATGCCAATGTCAAAGGTGGAGTTTCTTTTGAAAAGCGGCATTTCGATTGCCGAATATTTCAAACATCCGTGGACCGAACTTTCGATGTCGGAAAGCGAATGGATTGCCAAACGAAAATCAGGCATGAGCGATGCCGACATGAACACGGTCAAACCCCCGCCTGCCAAAGAGGGAGGATCGTATATTTTCGGGTTTTTATTTCCCGGCGTATATCAATTAAGTAAACACCAGTCGGGCAAAGGGTGGATAATGTCGGGCGTTACGCTGGGGATGCTCGGCTTTTGCGCAGTGCATAGTATGGCAACGAAGCGGTTTGAACCTTTAGGTTTATTTTTTATCGTCCCGGTGATGATATGGAGCGGCGTAGACATGGGAATACAAATTAACGCTGAACAAAACCCGACCGCGCAACGCTTTTCGCTGCAAACGCATTCGTCAAACTTTCCGGACAATGGGATTTCTTTGTCGTTGAATTTTAAATTATAATGGAGTTTATGTATGCTTCGAAGGTTTCTTAAGGCAAAAATCCGTGATATAAAAGTCACCGGTGCGGACATCAATTATGAAGGCAGCATTACCATCGATGAAGACATCATGGAGCGGGCCGGGATTCTTCCGTACGAAGAAGTTCAGGTGCTCGACGTTGAAAACGGCAATCGCTTTCATACCTATGCGATAAAAGGGAAACGGAATACCGGCGTCATCGAACTCAACGGCCCTGCCGCCCGAATGGGCCTTGTCGGAGACCGCATCATGATCCTCACGTTCATGTATCTTTCCGAATCGGAAATCGCTACGTTTGAACCGGTGGTCGTTCGCGGTAATGCGAAATAATCCCCTGCGTATGCGAAAACCAAAGACCTTAATTCCCATTACAGGCCTTTTGTGAAAAATATTTTCATTCTCTGCGGAGCACTGGCTTTTCTCGTGACCGCCATGATCGTCGGCGCCTCTTCTAACGGCAAACCGAAATCAACTTCGGTCCCGGCCGCAAGTTTTCCGGTTATTCCGTCGATCGGCAAAATACAGGTGCTTAACGGATGCGGAACCCCGGGAGCTGCGAATATCGTTGCGGAATTCTTGCGGAATAAAAAATTCGATGTCAAAAACATCGGCAATGCGCCGATGTCCAATTACCAGACCACACTTGTTGCATCCCGCATAAAAGACATGGGAAACGCAAATTTGGTCGCGGAGGCCCTTTCTACCGACGCCGTGTTTTTGGCCAGAAGCGGTGATACGTTATACGACGTAACGGTATTTGTGGGCGCCGATTACAAGGAGCGAACACGATGACAAAAACAAAAAAAACAATGGCCGGGGCGCAATTGCTCCGTATCATTGCCGACGCGGCCGAGGCGAAAAAGGCCGACGATGTCTCTATCCTGAATTTGAGCCGCGAATCGGGAATCGCCGACTGGTTCATTATATGTCAAGGTGACAATGCCCCGCATAACCGTGCAATCGCAGACAACATCGTGGGGGAATTGGAAAAACTCGGCACTCGCCCCTTTCATACGGAAGGTACGACCGGGGTCAATGCCGACGGCAGGTGGATTGTCATGGATTTTTCCGACGTCATAGTCCATGTCATGACGCCGCAGGTCCGTAAATATTACAACCTCGAAGAACTGTGGACCCCTATAGACATTAAGGAAATCGAGAAACGTGCCCATGAGTGATTCCATATTCGAATATCTTACCGCAGCTCTTACGAATGCAAAGGAAGCCGCCTTCGGCGATTCCGCAAGATCAATCGACATCGTCATCGAAAAACCCAAGCAAAAGGCATACGGCGACTTTTCGACCCCCGTCGCTTTATCGCTTGCCAAATCCCTGAAAGCCAATCCCATGGCCGTGGCTAAGCAGCTCATGGAACAATTCGTGTGGGACGACCGGTTTGTCGTCCCCGACCCTGCGCTGGCAAAAACGATAACCGGGGGATTTATAAATTTCCGTTTGGCAAACCATTATCTCGATAACGTTTTAAAAACCGCGGTCCTGTCGCCCGAATCCGTCGGCCGTAACCAGACGCGCAATCCCAAACGTATGCTCCTCGAGTTCGTAAGCGCCAACCCGACCGGTCCGATGGTGGTGGTCAACGGCCGCGCCGCGGCGATCGGCGATACGATTGCGCGCGTCAATTTATGGATCGGCAATATCGTGGACAGGGAATATTATGTCAACGATTTCGGCAACCAGGTCGAACTCCTCGGCGAGTCTATCGCGGTGCGGTATTATCAGGGCAAGGGAATCGACGGCGTTATTCCGGAAGGCGGATACGAAGGCGATTATGTCGCCGAACTCGCCGCTGAAATTTCCGAAAAACATCCCGAGGTTGCCGCCATGAGCCGCCAGGACGCGGCGACGTTTTTCATGCAACAGGCGCTTATTCTCATGATAAGCCGGCAACAGGCAATCCTGGAAAAATACGGAGTCAAGTACGACCAATGGTTCCGCGAAAGTTCATTGCACGCTTCAGGTGCGCCGAAAAAAACATTGGCGCTGTTATCCTCAAAAGGCCTTACCTACGAATCCGAAGGGGCAATCTGGTTCAAGTCGACGCAATTTGGCGATGAGAAAGACCGCGTGCTTGTCAGAAAAGAAGGAACGCCCACCTACTTCTTGGCCGATCTCAGCTATCATATGGTTAAGGCATCCCGCGGTTACGACATGTCCTTCACGTTCTGGGGACCCGACCATCACGGTTATTTACCCCGTCTCGAAGGCGCGGTAAACGCCCTCGATCTGACCAACACCGTTTTTAAGAATTTCATCATTCAGCAAGTCAACCTGATCCGGGACGGTCAGCCGTTTAAAATGTCGAAACGCAAAGGTGATTTCGTGACCATGGCCGATTTGCTTGACGAAGTAGGCGTGGATGCAATGCGCTACTTTTTTCTCATGCGCAGATTGTCGAGCCATTTCGATTTCGACATCGGCCTGGCAAAGAAACAGTCGGATGAAAACCCGGTTTTTTATGTCCAATACGCACATGCGCGTACCTGCAGCCTCCTTGGCCATGGCGAACAACAGGGTTTTTCGGCTGCCGAAATTCAATCGGCAAATCCTTCTCTGCTTTCCACGCCTGAAGAACAGGATCTTATCAAACGAATCGCCGATTTTCCGACAGTACTCATGCAAACGGCCACTTTCATCGAAACTCAGCGCATTACGACGTTTTTGGAAACCTTTGCTGCGGAATTCCATAGCTTTTATCAAAAGCACAGAATCGTCACGGAAAATCGCGACCTTTCATGCGCCCGGTTGCTGCTCACGACCGGCGTACGCAACATCCTTAAACTAGGGTTGGATTTACTTGGAGTTTCGGCGCCGCAACGGATGTGAGTTATTTAAAGTTTCTTAAGAACAGAAATTTTGCTATTTTTAGCGTTTGGGCAAATGCAGAAAGTATTTTTCATGCCCATTATTGTATGCTGACGGTTTAGAGGTTTTAGGCACCATTCATTTTTTATATGTTTCATAGGCAGGTTAGGAGTTCAAAACGTTATGGCAAGTGAAATTTTAACGATGCGCAATATCGGCATCAGCGCCCACATCGATTCAGGAAAAACAACCCTGAGCGAACGTATTCTTTATTATTGTAACAAAATCCACGCAATCCATGAGGTTAAGGGAAAAGACGGCGTCGGTGCAACCATGGATTCCATGGAACTTGAGCGCGAACGCGGTATTACGATTGCGTCGGCGGCCACAAATGTCGAATGGCGGAAACATTCCATCAACATCATCGACACACCCGGCCATGTGGATTTCACCATCGAAGTCGAACGTGCGCTTCGCGTGCTCGACAGCGCCATCCTTGTTTTGTGCTCCGTCGGCGGCGTCCAATCCCAGTCTATCACCGTCGACCGCCAGCTCAAACGCTATAAAGTGCCCCGTGTTGCATTTATCAACAAATGCGACCGTTCGGGAGCTAATCCGTACCGGGTCAAAGAACAATTGTGCGAAAAACTCGGCCACAATGCCGTGCTCGTGCAAATCCCGATCGGACTTGAAGACAAGTTCAGCGGCGTCGTCGATTTAGTGACCATGAAAGCGGTTTATTTCGACGGAGACCATGGTGAAAATATCCGCGAAGAAGCAATTCCCGCGGATCTTGTCGACGAAGCAACGGCAAAACGCAATGAAATGATGGACGCTCTTTCCATGTATTCCGACGAACTTGCCGAAGCGTATTTGGAAGGCAAAGAAACCGTCGAGCAAATTCGCGCGGCAATGCGCACAGGCGTTTTATCTTTAGACCTTACTCCCGTTTATATGGGAACCGCATATAAGAATAAAGGCATACAGTCGCTTCTCGATGCGGTCATCGACTTCCTTCCCGCCCCGATCGATCGCCAATATATGGCACTCGATCTCGACAACAACGAAGCCGAAGTACCTCTTGAAGCAAGCGACGACAAGCCGACCGTTGCACTGGCGTTCAAACTCGAAGAAGGCCATTACGGTCAGCTTACCTATATCCGCATTTATCAAGGTTGCCTGAAAAAAGGCGACGAACTTACCAACAACCGCACCAAAAAGAGATTCAAGGTAGGACGTTTGGTTCGTATGCATGCGGCATCCATGGAAGATATCACGGTTGCCAGCTGCGGCGATATCGTCGCTTTGTTCGGCATCGATTGCGCCTCGGGAGACACGTTTACGTCCGCGGGCCTCAACTACTCGCTCACGTCGATGTTCGTGCCCGAACCGGTTATCTCTTTGGCAATCAAACCAAAAGACAACAAATCGGCCGACAATATGTCGAAAGCGCTGAATAGGTTTACAAAAGAAGACCCGACCTTCCGCGCGTTCGTGGATTCGGAATCGAAAGAAACCATTATCCGCGGTATGGGCGAACTTCATTTGGAAATCTATATCGAACGTATGCGTCGCGAATACAATGTGGAAATCGAAACCGGTATGCCGCAGGTTGCGTATCGGGAAACGATATCCCAGAAAGTCGAATTCGACTATACCCATAAAAAGCAGAGCGGCGGTTCCGGACAATACGGACGAGTTGCCGGGATCATGGAACCCATACAAGAAAAGGATTATGAATTCATCGACGAAATCACGGGCGGCGCGATTCCGAGAGAATTCATTTCTTCCTGCGACAAGGGCTTCCGCGCTTGTTTGGCAAAAGGGACAATGATCGGCTTCCCTATTGTCGGCGTCAAAATTACGATCAACGACGGAAACAGCCATCCGGTCGATTCCTCGGATATGGCGTTCCAGCTCACCGCAATCGGCGCATTCCGCCAGGGTTACGATCGGGCAAAGCCCCATATCCTGGAACCGATCATGAAAGTATCGGTAGAAGGACCGGCAGAATTCCAGGGCAACGTTCTCGGATCGATCAACCAACGCCGCGGTATCATTATCAGTACGTCCGAAGACAACAGTTTCTCCCGGGTAGATGCCGAAGTGCCGCTCGCGGAAATGTTCGGATATTCAACGATACTTCGGTCCTTAACACAAGGTAAGGCGCAATTTACCATGGAGTTCGCCAAATACGGAAGAGTTCCAGCGAATACGTCCGAGGCCCTTATTAAACAATATCAGGAAACGGCAAACAAACGTGCTTGATGAGTGACCACAATTTAATAGAACGAAAATTCGATTTTTATGGAGGATAGTCATATGGTAAAAAAAGAACTCGTCAGGCGAAGCCCGTTACGGATTCTTGAAAAATCTACCCGAGGCGGTGTGGGTAAAGGAAATATCGGTGTTATCGCAGGGAAAAAAGGACAGGGCAAAACAGCTTGTTTGGTCCACATAGCCACCGATAAATTGCTTCAGAACAAGCATGTTATCCACCTTTCGTTTTCCGGCAATATCGACCATATCGTGACCTGGTACGAAGATATTTTCCAGGAACTTTCGAAACGTTATAAACTTGATTGCGCCATGGATGTTCATGATGATATAATCAAAAACAGAATTGTTATGAATTTTCAGCAGGGCAAAGTGGGCGTTGAGAAAATCGAAAGCAACGTCAGAATGCTCATTGAAAAAGGGAACTTTACTGTTGAGACCATTATCGTCGATGGGTACGATTTCGCAACCGGATCCGTTTCCGAAATCAAGGAATTCAAGCGTTTTGCAAAAGACAACGGTTTCGAAATATGGTTTTCTGCAGCCGTAAAGGAAGACGTCAAGGGTTCCGTTCCCAAGGTTCTTGAACCGTATATGAATGATGTCGCAATCCTGATTTGTCTGGAAGGACGCGCCGACCTTATTCATTTGAACCTGGTAAAAGACCATGACGCAAACGTTGTTCCCGAAATGCATTTGAAACTCGACCCACGAATCCTGCTGATTGCTGAGGAAAACCAGGCCGACAGAGTCGCATGACATAATGCACATCGCCGATGTGACAATGCCCTCGATTCTCGGAATAATAAAAAATAATGATTCGGCCGCATCGGCCGAATCATTAGGATTACATTCCAAAAGCTTTTATGCGAACATTGGTCCCAAGAAAATCTTGCGGGCCTAGAGCGTAGTGGGTGAACGTGATTGCACAGGCAATAAAGGCCATTTTTATCATCGCAGTGGCAGCCGCATGGCTATCGTACGCGCAAGAAAGCACTGCCAAACGTTCCCAATTCAATATTCCGCTGGCGAATCTCAGCATTTCCTATTCCGAAGACACTCATATTTTCGAAAAAGTGAAAGTATCGTACGACAATGACGACGGCAATTATTTCTGCCTTATTGCGCCGGGCATCGATTACGAAGTAAAAATCACCAAAGACGGCAGACAGAAAACCGTTCATGCGGAAACGCCCGATAAATCGTACATGATGTCCGATTTTGAGGCCGCGGTGATCAACAAAGTATGCAAGGGCTTCATTTCCACGCTCGAAACATTTGAACACGATTTGCAACGGAGTAAATGGGAAAGACTGCTCTACCTCGATGCGTATTTTCCGCGTTTTCTGAAAGGGTTTTATTTTCTATACTGCGCAGCCAGAAATTCTCCGTACGCATTACCCAAGGGAATTTGCATACCCGATTCGATTTACGACGTGTCGCTGACATCTCCGAAATCCGACTATCGCATCAATCAATGGAGAACCGAGCCGGATCATATCATCAAGCTTCGGATCATTTCAAAGGAACTCATATTCCAGATCAAGGAATGGCAGGATAAAGAATTGGATAATCCGAAAAGAAACAGCGAAATTTCGTACGGAAAAAAATTCGAGGAAGCATTCACATTGTTTATGAAAATCTATTTCAATATCAGGCCTATCCCCGATATTCCGCCCGAAGGCCAGCATTTATAATCCTTAGGCAACCTCGTTGGCGCTTCGTTCGGTATGGCTCCAAGCCGCGGTTTTAATCCCGCCCAGGTAACGGAAAAAACCAAAAATCAATGCGGTGTTCATAATGAGGAAATAGTACAACGGCCGAAGCAACGGCAGTTTGATTACTCTGTACGACAGTGCGGCCGCAATGCCTGCGCAGCCGCAGAAAAACAGGACGCCATAGACAACGGGTCCTTTAAGGATAACCGATGCAAAAGAAGACAATAAGGCGCCAAGCATAAACCACGGTGAAAACCATCGGGTCGCCTTATGCGACACGTAGCAGAAACAAGGCCATCCCCGTGCGGGATTTAAAAAATCCAAAAGCCAGAAAAACGCCTGGAAATTTCCTGCGCCGATGCGGACCCTGCGCTTGAATTCGTGCTTCAGATTTTCCGTGGTATTTTCCTCGGAAACGGCCTCCACGGCGAAAATCATGCGGTAACCTTGGCGAATCGTATTCATGGGAATCAAGACGTCGTCGTTGGAATACGCGTTGTACGCGATCGGTCTGAACACCTCTTTCCGAACCGAATAGAACCCGCCGAACGCCGAAATCGTGCTGTGCAATTGCGATTCCATGACCTTTTGCCGCGATTCGAACGAGCGATATAAAACCTCTTCGATCTCCTTATTGGTAAAGCGATGCTCGATATGCCCCGCAACGCCGCCCACGTGGGGATCCGCATAATACCGCATCATTTTCCTGATACTGTCGGGCCGATGCACGGTATTTGCATCGGTAAAAATCAGTACCTGCGTTTGCAACGAGGGGGCCAATTTGTTTATGACTTGGGTTTTTCCGCCCCTGGAATCGGCTATCCATAAATGGACCCGGGGGTCGCCGAAATTCAGCACGATATCGTGCGTCGAATCGGTGCTGCAATCCGAACCGACCCAGATTTCTATTTTGTCCTGCGGGTAATCGAGGGAAAGAATGTTTTCTATTTTCCGGGCAATCACCGCCTGTTCGTTATACGCGGGCACGACGAAGGCAATCGTGGGCAACGAATTGTCGTCGGTTTTTGCGGGGTTGCCGAACAGCTTTGCGCACAGAGAAAGCACGGTAGGATACAGGCCGTACGAATACAAAAGGAGAAAAAGCGAAATCCAGAAAATTATTTGCGCAATGAACAACACCATAGTTTCACGGATTTTCTTTTTTTGAAAGCGATCGATGGAGCAGATAGGGCAACAATGCCGAGAACCCCTTGATCAGCCGTTTGGCTTCGCCCGGATCGAAAATCGCCTGAACCATTTTTCCCGCTACATAACGAGGCCGCAGGTAAAATTCCCGACGCGCCCTATCGCAAAAATCAACAAGCGTCTCGTACGAAAGGTCGGGGTTCGACACGACCGACGAATGAAGCCCGTCGGCGGTGAGCCATTGCCGGTAATCTTCGGTCATGATCCAGCCTTTTTCCTTGAAAAACGCGTAATCGCTTGTTCCCGGATAAACCATTATGGGAAAAAACTGGGCAGTGTCCGGAGAAAGGTCTTTGGCAAATCGCAAAGTCGTTTCGAGCGTTTGCACGGTTTCGCCCCGGTTGCCGACCATAAAGCAGCCGTGTATGAGTATTCCCGCACGTTTTGCGTCTTTGACAAACGATTTAATGCGGTCTATTTTCGTGCCTTTTTTAATATTGTCGAGTATCCGTTGATCCCCGCTTTCAAACCCGACGCAAAATAACCGGCATCCCGCTTTTTTCATGAGTTTCATAGTCTCGATGTCGACGTCGGCGCGGGAATTGGCAGACCAGGGAATTTTCGTCAGCTTTTGATCAATAAGCATGTGCGACAATTCCCTGCAGCGTTTCGCGTCGGCGGTCAGGGTATCGTCTTCGATCATGATTTCCTTGACATCGGGAAAATTTTCATGGATATATTTAAATTCCGCGACAA
The DNA here is from genome assembly GCA_037447435.1 of Fibrobacteria bacterium. Taxonomy (GTDB): domain Bacteria; phylum Fibrobacterota; class Chitinivibrionia; order Chitinivibrionales; family FEN-1185; genus FEN-1185. The sequence continues at coordinate 11,639 of JBBIGR010000057.1, read as the reverse complement.
CGTTCTCCACGCTGCGGCGCCGGTATTTGTGCCCTTGCAATACCTGCGGCACAACGCAATACGTACAATGAAACGGGCATCCCCTCCCGGTAACGATCACGATGATCGGATGGCGGCTATGGCCGTAAAAATACGGTTCTATGGACAAATGTTTCTTGTATATTTCGGAAACCATGGGCAAAATATCGAGGTCTTCTATAAAGGCCCTCGGCTTGTTTTTCACGATTTCGCCCGCACTGTTGCGGAATGCGATTCCTTCGATATTCGAGAGCTTCTCATCGGTCATTGGAGTATCGAGGGCCGCGGCGATCGCGACCGCCGTTTCTTCATACTCTCCATAGGCAACAGCATCGATCCTCGGATCGATTGCCAAAGTTTCGATGGGAACGGCGGAAACATGGGACCCGACCAGAACGATAAAAAGACCGGGTACGGCCTTTTTGAGCCCGAGAGCGATTTGAATATCGCTGTAAATACTGGGCGTCGAAGTGTCCACCAGTAAAAGCCCGGGATTGAACGTCACGATGCGCTGCGTGATCTCGTCGACGCTTTGCCCTTGCGCCGGCGCGTCTATTATGACAACCGTATGCCCTTGCTTTTCAAGATACCCTGCGGCGTACGATAGCCACATGGGATAATACAATGTCCCGCTTTTGGCCACTGCCGGCGAACGGGATTCACGGGAATACCGGGGCAAAAACGGCGGATTCAAGGCTACTATGTTCATAAGAATATGTCCCGGAGTGGTTGTCTAGGATCCGATAATTATGCTACAGGATGAATTTATCGATTTTCGATTGCAAGGACTTTTTGGCCAACAAGCCGACATGCTGATCAAAAACATTTCCCGACTTGATGAAAAGCATGGTCGGAATGGAGTTAACGGCATACTTTGATGCGGTCACCGGCGAATTGTCCACGTTCAGCTTGCCGATTTTCACCTTACCCGCATATACATTTGCCAATTCATCGACGATGGGAGTCAACAGTTTGCACGGTCCGCACCATTCGGCCCAAAAATCAACGACAACCGGGATCGACGATTTAAGAACCTCGGCTTCGAAATTATCATCTGTAAACTCATACAATGCTGCGCTGGACATGGAATTCTCCTTTTTACCCTTTTTTCTGTAAAAGTTCCAATACCGAAGACTGGAATTTTTGCCATTCGGCTGGATTATTTTTCAATTGTTTCAAATATTCCCGGGCCTGCTCCCGGGTCGTATGCGTGACCTTGCACAGAAGCCTGTAACGCTTTGCCATTTCTTTTCGCCCAACCGAAGTATCGGCCGAAATAACCTGAACGCCGGCATAATACGCAATTAAATTGGAATCAAGCTTTGCCTGCTGGGGATATAAACGCCCCGCAAACAGCATCAAAAGTAATGCCGCATTCAAAATATATTTTTTCATATCAAATACAATTCCCGACATTCACTTTGTCCACTGGCAATAGACATTAAAGATAGCTTTTTTCCAAAAATAAATCGATACAAATTTACAACACCTATTCCTCATGGTACAAAGCCAATAAACCTGCTATGACTGTTTCCGGACGAGTTTTTTTCAGGCATATATGAGTTCCCCGCAAACAAATATTTCCGCCATGCGCGTGGCAAGGCCTGCATACCAATGGAGATTCGAAAATTTTATATGCCGGGCCTTTAAAAGGAAAAAAGCCGAAATGCTTGGTCGTCGAGCCGTAAATAATGCCTGTTTTAACCCCGCAGGCCCTGGCCAAATGAACGAGCCCCGAATCATTGCCGAGCGCAAGTTTGCTTTTTTTAAGCAGGCTGGCGCATTCATATAAAGACAATTTTCCGGCAACCGATATGCAATTATCGCCGACCTTTGCCCGCAACTGCTCGGCTTGCTCGGCTTCGCTTTTGTCCCCGTAAATGAATACGTTCCAGCCCTTGACAATAAAATACTTTGCAACAAACCCGTAAAAATTGATCGGCCATTGTTTATTCTTCCATGCCGAAAACGGAAACAAGGCAATCATGGGCCGTATCATGCCGGTCGCGGCAACCGATCTGAACGAATCGGCATCAATGGAATTATGTATTGTCAATGTTGCCGGAAACGGCCGCAGGTCCTTAACGCCTATTGCAGCGGTATAGCGGGCAATGACATGATCGAGTTCGCCGTACGAATCCTTGCGGAACAATAATAATTTCGTCCGTGCCCAATGTTTTTTTTCAAAAATGCCGATGCCGTTTTTTGCGGAAAGGTTTTTGCGCAATAACGCGCTTCGAGCGTTATTTTGCAAATCCACAATTCTGTCCCATGCGATGGGTTTCAATTCGGGTAAACAATAGGGGTTCTGCGTTTTTTTTATACCGAGGATGCGGGCGAGTCGCGTATCGTCTTTGAACAAACCGACGTATTTTTCATCCGTAACAAACCATATGGCAGCATCCGGATAGGTCGAATGCAGGGCGGAGAAAACCGATGTTGCTAAAATTACGTCGCCCAGAGACGACAAACGTATAACCAGAAAATTCATGGTTGAAAAATAGGTCTCGATTATGACGATTTGAATTGAAAAGTATTTTCTTTTTACTGATTAAATCCTATACTATAGTATATTAAAAAACATCGTGAAAATCAGGTTTTTCTTAAAAAAGGCGCTTTTCCATGAATGAACCTTCTTCCGAACTTTCCGAACCGGGCAAACGGTATGTCCGCGCCCCGCAACAACAGCAACCAAACCCCTATCAATCGCCGATGCCTAATGTCGGGGACAAAATCGGACCCAATAGGATCGTATTGCTGGTCGGCGAAGGCGGTATGGCGAATGTCTATAAAATTTGGCATGAAGGATTGGAAGTAACCAGAGCGCTCAAGATACTCAAAAACGCATCCGACAAGGAACTGCGGGACAGGTTCTTTACAGAAGCTAAAATCCTCGCCGACATTCATCACCCCAATATCGTCGAAATCCATAACATCGGGTATTGGGAGCAAAACGTGCCGTTTATAGAAATGGAATTCATCGACGGCTCGTCGATACGCGACACGCTCACCAAATACACCCGGTTTCCATTGCCTGCGGCGCTTATTTCCGCCTACTTCGTGAGCCAGGCGCTGCATTACGCACATATCAAGGACTATACGTTGTACGGCAAGGTATACAAAGGATTAATCCATCGCGACATCAAGCCCGACAATATCATCATATCTAGCGACGGCATAGTCAAGCTTATGGATTTCGGCATCGCACGGCCCACCGAAGTGAGCCTCCATACCATCGGCGGCAAAGTCATGGGATCGCTCGCCTATTTGTCTCCCGAACAATTGGAAGGAAAAGACATAGACCATAGAAGCGACGTGTTCTCCTTGGGAAGCGTTCTTTATGAAATGATAACGGGCCAGCGCGCGTTCCCCCAAAAAACGATTTCCGAACTTGTCAGACATAAATCAAAAGGCGAATATGCGCCCATCGATTCGTTCGGGCTCGAATTAAGCCCGTCGCTGGTCGAAACCATACAAAAAAGCATGGCGATGTCGCCCAACGATCGTTTTGCAACCGCCGCAGAAATGGGTAATGCCCTCTACCGGGAATTTAAAACCCTTTCGGAACGCTCCCCCGCCGACGTGATGTATCACTTTGTAAAGGACCCGACCGGAGGCGGCGAAGCCGCGGATGCGATGGTTCCCCAAAAAAGGAAACGGCCGGCGAAAGCAAAAAGTCCGGCGCTCATTGTCGCATGGTCGGCAGGTTCAACCGCAATGATACTCATCGTATTATTTATAATCGGGAAATTAACGCATATCCTACCGTGATGCCACGGCCAGGACGCTGTCGACAGAGGGAAAGAAAAGGTCTTCCGGATTCATCGGTTCGCCGCGATGCCATACTTCGTAATGCAAATGCGGCCCGCTGGTTATGCCCGAAATCCCCACGGTTCCGATGCAATCGCCTTTTTTGACTTTTTTCCCGACAAATGCATCCACTGTTCCCAAGTGTGCGTAAACCGTTGTAAATCCGTATTCATGGTCAATCGTTACTTTTTTACCCCAGATTCTGCTCTCTTCCACATGTGAAACCGTTCCCGAAGCACAGGCGCATACGGGCGATCCGCGAACAGCGACAAAATCCGTACCGTTATGCTTTTTCATTACCTGCGTAAACGGGTCTTTTTCCATTTCAAAACGAGCGGTAATAACGGGATTTTCAGGGATCGGCTTTACAAGAGGAACTGCATTGAAATAGGACGGGTTTTGCGAAACGATGCCGTAAAAACTTTGGAAAAACGAATATTCCTTATTGACCCGGGTAAGCAAATTGGCCAGATTTGCCGCCGAAGGTCCCTTTTTATGTTTCTGCCGAGTATGGGAAGCTTCTTTCAGGCCCAATTTTTGAACGATTTGAGAACGGCGTTGTTCCAACCGAATGATATCGTCTCCCAAATTGTCGAGCAGTTTACGCATCGGCCGTATTGCGGTAAGAAGCTTTTTATTTTGGTCCTGAAGATTTTTTTGGCGGTTCTGCTCAACCACATCTATTGAAAAATTGCCGAACGGAATAAAATAGCCGGCAAATCCGCCGGCTATGACTATGGCGATAAAAACAAGGAAACCACCCTTAAGCCGGATGGTTTTTATATTTTCGCCCGAAGGCGGAACAAGAAGGATTTCTTTACGGAGCTTTTTTTTCATTACACCCCTTCAAAATCCGTACCTTCGGCTGCTCTGTCTCTGCCTTTTTTCGTATCTTCGGCTACCGATTTGATTTTTTTGTCTATGTCGGAAAGCTCTTCGTTGAGCGACCGGATATTTTCAATGGCTTTTTTCACGAGAAGGTCGCCCGCAATGTCCTGTGCCTTCTGGCTTTCCATAAGGTCAAAGACGCGCTCTCCGATATCAATGCAATTCCGTTCTATTTTTTTCTTTGCAGCGAATTCCTCGATTTTAAGTTTTCCGATTTTGGAATATTCCTCGATCTTTTCAACCGAAAGCGCCGCGCCTTCCTTGAAATTCTTTTTGATTTTTTCCCAAACATTGTCGATGTCCATAAAGCACCTCCTTACGTGTTTGTGATACGCGTTATATTATAAGATACTATGTTTTCCGCATTCGATATGCCAGAAAATTTTTAGCCTCCTTAAACGAATACTCTTCCGTATGATAAGTCGTTTAATTATTTTAAATAGTGTGCTATTATTAAAAACACCGGTCGAATCGGATAGAAAAGCCCAAAACTATTATTAAAAATATGAGCCAAAAGCCTTCCTTTACAATCGTTGTTCCCGCCTTTAACGAAGAAGAAATGATCGCCGATTGCATACGATCTCTTCAAAGTCAAACATATACCGGTCCGTACGAAATCATCGTTGTCAATAACGCCTCCACCGATAATACCAAGCAAATAGCGCTTTCGATGGGCGTATCGGTCATCGACGAACCCAAACAAGGGTATGTCCATGCTTTACGCGCAGGATTCAACAATGCGACCGCCGACATTATCGCCTGTACCGATGCCGATACTCACGTACCGCCGTTTTGGCTTGAAAAAATCACCCACAATCTTTCGCAAAAAAACACCGTTGCCTGCAGCGGCACATTCGAATTCTACGACGGCAACGCGTTTATCCATTACATCGGCAAAGCGTTCGGCAAATGGAACTATCATCTTGCCGGAGCAAATATGGCGGTATGGCGCCACGCGTATCTTTCGGCCGGCGGTTTCAATGTGCATGTCAATATGGGCGCGGATGTCGATTTAGGACAGCGTTTGCATAAGCTCGGCAATGTGTTCATCGACAGAAAGCTTGTCGCAAAAACCTCGGGCCGCAGGTTTCAATACGCCTTTTTCCAGACGCTGGTTTTGTATTACGTCAACGATCTCTGGCTTCTTTTACTTCGCAGACCGTTATTTTATAATTTCCCGAATATCCGTACGAAGAAAATCAATAACGGGTTCTACCCGTCCAAAATGGCCTTTGCCCGATTCGGCATTGCGGCGCTTATGCTGCTGGGGTTCCTGTGGATCAGCGAAAGTACCGAGAATAAACTCTTCGGTACTGTTTTGGCACACGGCGAAAAAGCCCTGCCTCTTGTTGCGCTCACTTTCGACGACGGCCCGAGCATGTACACCGCCGAAGTGCTCGACACCTTGGCAAAATACAATGTCAAGGCAACATTTTTTATGGTCGGCAACAATGTCGACAAATATCCCGCTCTGGCCAGGCGCATCGTGGCCGAAGGCCACGCCATCGGCAATCATACGTATACGCACCCGTTTTGGGGGCCGCTCGAAACGCCGGACCTCATACACAAGGAACTAGATAAAACAGAAAATTCGATTTTGACCGCGACCGGCATAAAGCCCGATTTTTTCAGGCCGCCCCACGGGTGGCGGAGCCCGTGGATGATGAATTTGGTCCGTAAGGAGAATTATACCGTCGTCACCTGGACCGTATCGCCCGACGATTGGCAGAACATTTCCAGCGCGACCATTTCCCAACGCGTGCTTTCGAAATGCGGATCGGGATCAATCGTGCTTCTGCACGACGGCATAGAATTAAAGCAGGATCCCAAACGTCAACAGACCATTAAAGCTTTGCCTACGATCATCTCGCATTTGCAGGAACGCGGCTATCAATTCGTGACCATTCCCCAGCTCATCGAAGCATCCGACCAGTTCATGCCCAACCGGGTCGCATTGCTGAAGTAAAGACTCACACCCGATTTTTCATCGCCTCTTTCACCAGTTTCAAGCCCTGTTCCATTTCTTTTTCCGTAATTGTAAGCGCCGGGAAAAACCGTACTATCGTTCCGTGCGTCACGTTCAGGATAAGCCCTTTGTCAAGGCAATACTCCTTGATGAAATCCGCGATTTGCGCGGACGCGACTTCCATGGCAATGAGCAGGCCTTTGCCCCGGACATCGGTAATGAGGTCGGGAAAGGTTTTTTTCCAATGCTGCAATGTCGCAATCGTATCGTTGCCGATTTTCGCGACATGAGAACCGATGTCGTTTTCGATCAAATACGAAATCACGGCATTCGAAACGGCGCATCCCAACGGATTGCCGCAATAGGTGCCGCCGTGGTCGCCTTTTTCGAATTTTTGGGCGATTTCCTCAGTAACGGCGAATGCACCGAACGGAAACCCGCCCGCGATACCCTTCGCCATTGTCAAGAAATCGACCTGCACGCCTTTTTGCTTCGACGCGAAAAAGGGGCCGGTCCTGCAAAATCCGGTTTGCACTTCGTCGGCAATGAGAAACACGTTGTTCTTTTTGCAAAGCGCCGATACCGCTGCCAAATATCCCTTGTCCGGAACGATGACGCCGCCTTCACCCTGGACCGGTTCCAAGAGCACGGCCGCCACATCGTCTTTTATAACCTTTGCAAGCGCCGCAACGTCGTTGTAGGGAACAAAAATGTAATTGGGCATAAGCGGATTATATTTGTCCCGATGCACTGCCTGGCCCGTTGCGGAAGCCGTGCTTATTGTCCGGCCGTGGAAACTTTGTTCCATCGATATCACATTCATTTTGCCCGAAACTTTTCTGGCCAGCTTGATAACCGCGTCATTGGCTTCGGCACCGCTGCTTGCAAAAAATACCCGCGCAAGTCCGGGCGGCAATATTTTTTTCAAGGTCAGAAGCAATTTCGCCCGTGCCGGAGAATACGTCACGCCCGAGTTGGGGTTTTGCATGATTTTCTTTGCCTGCGCGCTCAGGGCGTTGATGATAACCGGGTTTGCGTGCCCTATGCAGGTCACTCCCCAACCGGCGGTAAAATCCATATACTTCTTGCCGGCTTCGTCCCAAACGTAAACGCCTTTACCCCGCTCAATCGAGATTTGCGTTTTGGTAAAAAACGGCGCCATGTATTTGTCTTCGATTTCAAAGGTGTTCACAATGCCTCTCCTTATTCCGTTATTTATTTCCCGAACAATTTTCCGAGTCCTTTTGCAACTTCGTTCAAAACGTTTCCCACGGCCCTGTTGACAATCCGCTGATCCACGTCCAGTCTCGGATTTTTAAATGTGCCCGACACCCTGCATTTGAACGATTTGCGGCCGTCGGGTTCGTCGTTGAGGGATTGACCGACGATTTGCGGCAAGCTGCCGATAAAATCCCTTTCGAATACGCCATTACATTGCTCCGAAAAATAGCCGTCGAAATCGACCCATCCCTGCGCGTCGACGTCCATGGGCGAACCGTTCCCTTTTATATTCGGCGTGTATATTTTCCCTTTTTTAATTTGCAAATCGGTTTCAAACCGGGAAAAAGTCACGTCCTTCAGTTGCGGGATCGCCATCAATACGACCAAATTGTTCTGCAAAGGCAAGTTTTGCACATGCACGTCGGTCATGACCGCCCTTCCCCAGCCGCTCAACGAATCCGCGACCAGACGGCTCTTTTCCATTGTCAATTTTCCGTTCAGGCGGCCCCGGCATTGCCCCAGACCGATGTTCATTGCCTCGTACAGTTTCGCCAAATCGACACGGCTTAATTCGAATTCGAGCCGTTCGAGCGTCAATGAAGTCAGGTCGACCTTGCATGAAGCGTTTATCCGTCCGTCGTAAAAATCGGCCCTGCATTTGGAAAGCGTCATGATGAAGTCGTCTATCAAAAGCTTGGCCCTGAGGTTTTTAACGCGCCATACGCCCGCCCATTTCAATTGATCGCACGACATTTCACCTTGTAAAGAAAGCGTCGTGTCGAGCCTGAATTTCATGGCGATATCCAATCCCGATACTTCGCAAAATTTTTTAGAATCTTGGATAAAGTCAATCTTTCCATCCTGCACCGAGACCGATTGGATGACGACGGAAAAGGGAAACGACGAAAGTTGGGCTCGCAAGGCATCGACGGAAAGCGGTTTTTCATCAGCTTCTTTTTCCTTGGGCACGCGCGGGGCATGGACCGCGACATGCGGATCCACGAGCATTATTTTTTTTATGGCGATGCATTTGAAAAGAAGCGGAACAATGTGATACGTGACTTTGACGGTTGGCACCGTTACTTCGAATCCCGATTTCGTATCGTCGCTTGCAATAGAGACGCTATCCAACGAAACGCCGAGCCAGGGTTGAATCGTTATGCGGCGTATCGAACAACTTTGCGCAAAGGATTTTTTGCAAAGCTTTTGCACCGCCTCACTTAATTGAGAGTTCGAATACGGAATAAATCCGGCAACCAAAATGAGAAGTAGAAAAGTACCGGAAATAAGAAAAAAAGTATTGAGCGGTTTTTTGTGCCTTGAATAAAAATTACCGATTTTCCGAGAGTAATAGCCTTTTAAATGTTTCGGCGGTTTTGAATGTATGTTCATTGATGGAATACCATTGGCCAATTAACGAATTATTTTATATACTTCGATAGCATCACTGAAAATTGTACGCCCCTAAAAATACACTTTGGTTGAAAAAAAAGCATGGCACAGATTCCTAAAAAATCGATACTCTTTATTTCCCTGTCTCCCCTTACCGCTATGCTTTCCGACACAGCCCAGGGATTGCAGAAGTTTAGGATCCTTCAAGCCCGGTCTTCCACGCAGGCCCTGGCCATGTTCGAATCCGACAAAATCGACATCGTGTTCCTCGATATAGAGGCAATGCCGGCGCAGGAAATGGATTTGGTCCATTATATCAAGACCCGGTCACCGCATACGGAAATCGTCATTCTGACAACTATGGCCGAGCTTGAAACCGCGACCAAGGCGTTGCGTAACGGCGCATCGTTTTATTTGGTAAAGCCGCTGAGGCAAAACGACATTGCAACAGCAGCCGAAAAGCTGTCGGCAAAGGTCGATAACGTCGCCGAATACCGGGAAATGGAACAGCGACTGCTCTCCGATCTCATGGCCGGCAGTGCGGCAATGCAGAAAATGCTCAAACTTGCCATGAAAATCGCTCCCACGTCGTCAACGGTGCTCATGAACGGCGAAAGCGGCACGGGAAAGGAATTCTTTGCCCGCATCATCCACCACATGTCGCGCCGGACCGACGGCAAAATGGTACCCGTCAATTGCGGCGCAATTCCCGACACGCTGTTCGAAAGCGAACTGTTCGGACATGTCAAGGGATCCTTCACGGGCGCCGACCGCGACCGTGTCGGTCTTGTCGAAGAAGCGCATCTGGGCACCCTGTTCCTCGATGAAATCGGCGAATTATCGCCCTCGGCCCAGGTCAAACTGCTCAGGTTTTTGCAGGAACGCACCTTCAAACGCATCGGCGAAAACATTCAACGCACCGTCAACGTGCGGATCATCGCCGCCACCAACAAGGATTTGCCGACGCTTATTTCGCAAGGAACGTTCCGCGAAGACCTGTATTATCGGCTCAACGTTTTCACGTTGACGCTGCCGCCGCTTCGCGATCGCAAAGAAACGATCCCGAACCTCATAAAGCTTTTCGTGCACAAGAACAACGACACGCTCGACAAAAACATCACCCGCCTGACGCCCGCGGCGGAGGCGGTGCTTGCCAATTACGACTATCCGGGCAATGTGCGCGAGCTCGAAAACATCATAGAGCACGCGATGGTCCTTTCCGAATCGTCCGAAATTTCGGAAAAAGACCTTCCGGAATTTATGTTCAGGAACCATTTACTTTTGGAAGCACCCAAGCATAAAAACACTCAGCAATGTCTTGAAAACCTCACCGGGCCCGATGCAATGACGTTGTCGGACGTGGAAAAAATGTACATCGGCAAGATTTTATCGTCGGTTAATCATAATTATTCCGAGGCCGCGCGCAAACTCGGCATTTCCCGCTCGACGTTATGGCGAAAATTAAAGGAATATGGGTTGGCACAAGAGAAACAGGAATAGCATTACAAAGAACCATCGGAGGTTGTACGGAATGAATCAGCACATGAATCGCATCAGCGTACGGGTTTACTATGAAGACACCGATTGCGGCAACGTGGTCTATTATGCAAATTATCTCAAATACATGGAACGCGGCCGCACCGAATATCTCCGCGATCTGGGATGCGATCTTTTCGAAATGCAAAAGCAAGACACGCTTTTCGTGGTTGCCGAAGCCAATGTAAAATACCATCGTTCCGCGTTGTACAACGATCTTCTCACCGTGACCACCTCCGTGGTCGAAACGTCATCGGTATGCGTCATTTTCAAATACGAGATAATCAACCAGAACAACGTCCTCTGCGTGAGCGGCACCATAAAAGCGGCATGCGTGAGCTGCGGGGGCAAAGTAAAAAGAATACCGACCGACGTGTATCAAAAGCTGCAGGAGCCCTTTAAAAATTAGTTTGAACTTATTTATATATATTCAAAGCCACGCCCAATATCGGGTGTTTCAATTTCCATGATTTCCCGGTCAATGTGGCTATCGCGATCACAATTCCAACTAACCGGATTTTCATGAATATATGTGCGGATTAAATACAGAGATTTTTCGTTGCGGATGATATGTTCGTAATAATTGCGTTGCCAAACAACCATGTCCGGTTTTTCCCTATGAATCATTTTTGCGACGCCGATTTTGAAACCCCGTACAATCGCACCGATTGTTTTTGATGTCCCCCGGGGCGAATGATTATTCGCATTTCGTCGGGGCAAATCATTATTTGCCCGTACGGAGGGCAAATGATTATGGTCAAGTCCTAAAAAATGTTTACAGTTTTTTGTTTTTAATTGTGTGTATTGT
>JBBIGR010000056.1:0-26251 GCA_037447435.1 Fibrobacteria bacterium | reverse complement strand
TTCTGGCTCCTATTGATTCTCGCTTTGTTTCCACTGCCTACCTCGCAAAGTTTATGGAATAATTTCCCGGTTTCCGTTCCGCTTAAAGGATTTTCCCGGGTATCCTCCTGAATAAGCAATTATCAAAACCGTAATTTCTACATTCTGCAAATATAGTCGTATTTATTTTCAAAAAAGTTCATGAAAAGAATCATCTAAGAATTTAAAGGAATTTTTATAGCTTTAAGCCTTCTTAAATGAGCATACTTATTATACCATCATTTGCTACAATTTAGGATAGGATTGGTTTTTGTTTCATTATATTTATTAGGTATCGGCACGGCTCTTTATCCTCGGGAAGCTATCATGGAAGACGCTGAAAAATCAAAGCGGCAACTGATTGATGAAATATTGGTCCTGCGGGAACGCCTTGCCAGAACCAATGCATCGTCGCTTAAAAGCGATTCCGAGCTCAAACGCATGGAAGATGCATTGCTCATCGAACGGGACATGATGCATACGCTCATGGATTCCCTTCCCGATACAATTTACTTTAAAGACACAGAAAGCAGGTTTACTCTCATAAACAATGCCCAGGCGAAAATGCTCGGCATTGACAACCCTGCTCAGGCCATCGGCAAAACCGATTTCGACTTTTTCGTTGCCGAGCACGCTCAGGCCGCATTTTCCGACGAAAAAAAAATCGTCGAGACCGGCGTCGCGCTCATCAATAAAATCGAAAAAGTGTCCCGCCCCGACGGTACGACCGTTTGGTTTTCGGCGACAAAGGTCCCGATTATCGATAAGAACGGCATCATCGTGGGGACCGTGGGGGTTTCGCGCGACATAACGAAAATGAAGCAATTCGACGATGAATTGCAAAAAGCGAAAACCGAACTCGAATTGCGCGTTGCCAACCGAACGTCCGAATTGCAAAAAGCGAATGAAGGCCTTAAAGCCAGGCTCGATCAACTCGATTTTCTAAGCGCCTCTTCCTATCAGCTTGCGCAAACAATACAAATCGACGAATTGCTCTCGCTGATTCTCAAAATTTTCGCTTCGCGTTTTCCGCTTTCGCACGTAAGCATTTGCAAGGCAAAACATGCTTCGTTCAAATGCACCAATGCGACCATGGCATTGAACAATACTGAGGGATTTTTGGCCTCGGAACGCGCATTGGTTTCTTTTCTCCAAAAAGATTCATTCAGTCCCATGATAGCCTCCGATTGGACGCGCGACGACCGGCTTGTGCATTGCGGCTGGCCCCTTCCCGCCGATTGTCCCTGTTACATCGCGATTCCGCTCTGCGCCGACAATAAGTGCCTCGGCGCGGTTCAAATCTTTACAACGCAGGAAAACGAAGGAATTTACGAACAGGAAGAAACGCTTTTTGCCACGCTCGCGTCTCATGCCGCAGCCTGTTTGTCCAATGCCGTCCATTATCTTGATCTTGGAGAAAAGGCAAGGCTCGACGGTGAACTGGATGCCGCGCGAAGCATACAGCGGCGTTTTACGCCCCATTACAAGCCCCTTATAAACCATATCGATATCAAGGGCGTTTATTTCCCGGCCTATGAAGTGGGCGGCGATTATCTCGACTATTTCCAAACGGTCAATGGCGATTGGGTCATCGTCATTGCCGACGTATGCGGCAAGGGAATTCCTGCGGCATTGCTTATGACAATGCTGCGAAGTACCTTTCGGGTACAGGGGCGCGCCGAAACATCCGCAAAAAAGCTTTTATGTTCGGTTAATGAATTCATGACCACGAATCTCGACGATCGCTCTTTTGTCACTGCATTGTGCCTCATTATTAAAAACAATGGCAAAACCATGAGCTATGCCAGGGCAGGTCACCCGGTATTATTAAAGCTTTCCAATAATGGCCAAGTGCCGCAACCGATTGCCTCCGACGGGCTGGCATTATGCCTCGTATCTGATCCGAACAAGTTCAACGAAATGATGTCCGAATCGACGATTCAATTGAAAAAAGGCGATCGGTTCCTTATTTATACCGACGGATTAACCGATGCGATAAATCCCGACCGCAACACCTACGGCATTCAACGCCTTTACGAAACGCTTTCACATGCGGAAAGTATCGACTCCGAAGCGCTCATTGAAATCATTATGAACGATATTAAAAAATTTACCCGCAATGCGCCCAACCATGATGATTTGACAATTCTCGCCCTGCAGGTGACAGATTAAATAGGATTGAAAATCATTTTTATAATCGTATTTAAAGGAGTAAAAAAATACACCCTTTATGCCTAATAGACATAAAGGGTGTATTAATCTAGAAATGATGGCTTACTTTATTTCTTTTTTGCCGGAGCTTTCTTTTTCTCCGGGGCTGCAGCGGCAGGTGCTTTGCCCGATTTTTCTTTAGCAATTTCCGCATTAACTTCTTTTTCCGCTTTTACCCAGTCGTCAAAATGAAAACCGGGCTGAGCGCCGCGATGCAAAAAAATTTCATAGGCCTTTTTCTCGATACGATTGCGTAGAACTGCGTCCACAGAAACCTCCTTTTAAAGTTAAACAATATTAAATGGCGATAATTTTCAAAAAACTTATTTACTTAATTAAATAAGTATATAATTCCCCTCCCAAAATAACAATGATTTCTTTTTAAACTTTTATTAATCTTTTACAATCATCTTTTCCCTCTTAAGCAAATCAACTATTTTATCCAAGTTTCACAATAAACGCGATTTTTCCCTTTTTATATAACCTTTTTTCTGGAGGATTGCATAATGGCGAACGAAACGATCATTACCAAGTTCACGCTCAAAGGCCGTGAAATACTTTCATCGTATGCCAATTTTACTTTGGAAGGCGTCATGACGGCATTTGTTCAAAGAGGAAAAGAATCCTATACTATTAATGAAAGAAACGGCATTGCAAAAGGCACTTCCGACGGTGAGAATGAAGCCATTTATATCGATAACGACAAAGCAATCAAGTCGATTGAAAAAAATATCGTTCCGTTATTGCCCAAAAAAGTCGTCATCAAAACACCGCTCGACATCATCAAAGCATGTGAAGAATTCGATTTAAAACTTGTCAAAGGCGCAGGCCCGAACAAAAAAATTTGGGGCGGCAACGCATGCTTGGCATCTTCAACCGTTTTCTTCCAGACATTGCTCAATGCTTCCGGGTTCAAAGCATGGCAGGTCCTTGCGCCCAAAGGCATGAAAACATTTACCATGCCCAATATCGCCTTCAACATGGTTTGCGGCGGCGAGCATGTTCCGGGAACAAAGCAGGATATCCAGGAAATGTTCTTTTTCGCCATGAAGGAAAAATCGGTAAAAGACGTTTTCGTTACCGGCACCAAGTTTTTCCGCCAGTTCGAAAAGAACCTTGTTCGCGACAAGCTCCCGACCGGAACGGCAAAAGAACGCGGTTTCGTGTTCCCGGTCAAAGATAACTTCGAAGGCCTCAGCCGCATCAAGGAATGCGCCAAGCAACTCGGCCTTTCCGAAAAAGAATACGCGATCGGCACCGACAATGCATTCTCTGAAATCCAGAAGGGCGAAGAGCTCAAGAAAAACCACATGTACGATATGCGTTTCTCGGGCCTGGGCAAAAAGACCCGCGAACAGCTTGTCGACTTCGATTATTCTGTTGTCAAGAGCGCCGATAATTTCGTGACCATGGAAGATCCGGGCGCCGAAGACGACGTCGAAGCGCACAAAATGATGACCGCAAAATACGGCGATCGCGTGCAAATCGTGCTCGACGACGCTGCGGTAACACAGCTTCGATATATCATCCCGTTTTTGGGCGCTAAAAACCGTAAAGACCGCGCAGGAAACGCTGTACTCATCAAATTGAACCAGGCCGGAACGTTCACGGAAACGGCTCTTGCTTCCGAAGTGACTCTGGGCATTGCCGATGCGTCGCGCGTTAAAAAATTCCTCGAAGCCCGCGGCGATATGCCCATTGTTCTCAAAATGCTTGCAGAGGTCGGCGTTTCTTCTCTCGACGAAGCGCTTGAAAATATCAAAAACGGCGGGTTCTCCGCTTTCTTCTCGCATCGTTCGACAGAAGGTACATCGGAATTCCTTCCCTATATGCCGCTTCTGTACGGATCGGTTTGCAAACGCGTATGGTTCAAGGCCGGCGCGCCGAACGGCGAACGCAACCTTCAGAACTACAATCCGCTCATTCGCGCCGAAGAAGAAATGAAAGCCGCAGGCATCAAAACCGTTGTTGCAGGTTTTAATGGTTTGCCCAAGGGCGTCAAAATCCCTGCAGTGCATTAATAGTTGTTTGTAGAGACGTTGCGAGCAACGTCTCTGCCTTTAAAAAACGCCTGCTTTCCTCAAAAGAAAGCCGGCGTTTTTTTTAGTAACTATATTCCCTGTAATAATAGGGTTCAATTGAGCCGTTATTAGCCCTTAGACGGCATCCCCTATATGGTAGTTTCCTGTTTGGAATATCCAACGGATTAGTTATTCGTTCCGTCCTTTCTCAGCTTGACGTCGAGAAACCTGTCCAATTCTCCTATCATATAGCATGGTATTGAAATGAGATCATAATCATAAGAATCGCCGTTTGGCAAGGCACCTTCACAATGCATTTGAGAAGGAAAATCAAGATTTATTCGTACTCCGGTTTTTAACGCTCTTTCCCTTATAAAAAGGTGCAACGATTTAAGGGTACCGGTTTTGCCCGCCTTAACCTCTACAGGAACAATTGTCGGACCATAGGCAATTACATAATCCACCTCGGCATTAGAACCGGCTTTCTCTCTGTTCCAATAATAAAGTTCAGGTTCGTAATAATAATCTTTCCTATATAAAAGATGTTGCCCCACAAATTGCTCGGAAACAACTCCTTGATTTACTAACGTAACTTCATCAAGATTGACGATGTTTGTCATCGAAAGGCCCAGCGCACTGCAAATTAAACCGACATCAAGAAACAAAAGCTTGAACACTTTATCATTTTGCCCTGCCCCCAGAGGAATGCCTCTGGCGGACGTATGATATACCGGGTAGCAAATTTTCGCCATAAACAACCGGTTGAGAGTTACAGCCACCTCTGCCGAGCGATTATCTTTTGATATTGCAGAATATTTGACTTTATTTCCTATAAGTAATGGAACTGCTTTAAATGTGGTTTTCAACAGATTTTGGTTGATACGCTTTCCGTATTTATTGAAATCATCCATATAGGTTGCAATTATGTTCGTCTTTATACGGTCACAGTCGACAAAAGACTTTTTGTCAAGATATGCCTTGATACTTTCGGGCATACCCCCGACAATGAGGAATGTTTTATACAGCGAAACAAGTTTTTGATGAAATGGAACAGGAAAGGCATTGCCTAATTCGTAGTTTCGTAAAAAGGCCAGAAGAGCTTCGTTGCCTGTAGACATAAGAAATTCGCTGAAATCCATTGGGCCAAGGTGAAGATATTCTATCCTTCCTACCGGCATCGAAAATTCATGCTCGTTAAGTATAAATTCCAGTAAGGACCCTGCTGCAATTATATGCAGTTTTGGCATGAGCTCATAAAAATATCGTAACTTTGCAAAAAGTCTCGGCGCTGCTTGTATTTCATCAAAAAAAACAAGTGTTTCACCCGGAACAATTTTGGTATTAAAATGAATCGAAAGCAATTCGACAATCTCTTGAGGATCGCTGCGATCAAAATAGGATATTACATTCAAGTTTGTTTCGAGGTTAATCTCTACGTAGTTTTCAAATTCTTGGGAGAACTCCCTGACAATAAAAGTCTTCCCAACCTGCCGCGCACCGCGGATCACAAGCGGTTTTCTGGATGGATAAAGTTTCCACTCTTTTAAATATTTTATTGCAGATCTATACATATTTATCACCTATTTATTTGGTTTTCCTACTCATAGTATACTTAATAAAAGAAGGAACATCAAGAAAATATGATAAAACTATGGGTTGTTTCATTGCAAAACATGATAAAACTATGGGTTGTTTTGAAGCAGGACTTACGAGGCGGTTGCTGAATTAGTGGTTTTTTTGAGAAATTGCTTGCAACGTCTCTGTCATAAAAAAAAACGCCTGCTTTCCCAAAAAGAAAGCAGGCGTTTTTTTATGTTCTGTCATTTGGCATTCTTCATTTTGCTTTCTCTGCAGCTTCCTTGAAAGCTTTCAGAAGATCTTCCCTTTGTTCGTCACCCTCTTTTCCATAACCTTTCAGCGTTTCCAGTTCCAGGAGAATGGCTTGTATATAGGCTTCACCCATGTATTCGCGTGCTTCCGGATATTTTGGACGCAGCTTCAGGGCTTTCCAATAATCGATAATGGCCTCGTTCACCATGCCCAGTTTTCGCTCGCTATGCGCTATCATATTGATAATCTCGGGATTTTTCTGGTCTTTTTTCAAGGCTTTTTGAAAAAGATCCAAAGCGGTCTTTGAATCGCCTGCTTTATCCGCCTTCATTCCCTGGTCATAAAGTGAAACCGTCGCTTCCGGAGCAGTCGCCTTTTGTTCCGCCGGCCAGGCTTTTGACTCCGAACCGCTTGCCATTATCGGTGCGGCCATCCCTGCGATGAGAAATCCGATCGTACTGCATTGCAATACCAGCCATCTGGAATTGAACGTACGTTTATTGTTCATAAAGTGCTCCTTGTGAAAGGTTATGGTTCGATCTTTCTGTTTGTATATAAAAGAAAGCAAAAACAAGGCCAAAACGAGTATATTATTAAGCATAGCAAGGAATTTTTGAAACAAGTCAGCAAGAAAAAGGACATGCTATGAAGATCTTTATTTTTATATTTTTGGCTATATCCTATATAACAATGGGAAAAAGTTTTGGACAAGAGCAATTCAAAGCCGGGAACCAATGGACTTATTTATCAACGCATTATAATTTTAACTTTGGAAGCCTGGATGTTGATTCCACTATAGAACAAATACATATTACAAGCAGCAATCCACCTAATGGCGGCAAAGTCATTTTTTCGGCTATTGTTTTTGATTCCTCATATTATCCTATATCTACTGCAACGCATAAGATTGATACCTGCCAGTGCATTGCCGATTCTACGTCTATTATCGTGAGACATCATTCCAGTACAGATACAGGCTGGGCAAAAGAACCTCTTGACAATTTGCGAACTCCAAAAAGTGATAGTATAGGCTGTCTTATGTATCAAAATAGTCCGCATGTGATTTTTTGTGATAATCCCTCTCCAGACACCCTCGCCTACAAGTCTGGAGATCGCGCTTACCGCATTAATGGGATTGGTTTGCTGTATTGTACTGCGGGTATAAGCACACCAAAGACGGCGTATATTTCCACAAAGTATCTCTTGCTGTTTAATGGTTTACCACTGAACGGCGAAAAATTTCTTGATGGCTTGTACGCGCCACATACAGGGACTCGCTTTACAAAAACCGGTATTTCCGAAAAGCATCCGCTTTCGACAATAATACAGGGAAATAGTTTGGTCATTGATTTTGGTTCGCGAACCCCTGACTGTACCCACTTTTCGGTTTTTGACCTCAAAGGGCGACGTTTGCAAGAAATCGATGTTTTTCCGTTCATCGGAAACAGATTAACCATACCGCTGTCCCATATTTCCTCGGGCCCGGTTCTGGTCCGCTTGCGTCAATTGAATAACACGTATACGTTTCCTGTTCTTCATTACTGACAGGCGATATAGGTACAGGTAGAAAGCGGAGTGGTATGATGAGGATCATAGTCACTTTTTTTTACCCTTCTCCGCGTGTGGAGAAGGGTATAAGATGAAGCGCTCCGCAGGTACCTTTGCGGCCTTTTATTTCACCGTACAAACTACCTTTCCCCGGGGATGATTCTGTTCCGCGTGGGTGAACGCATCCTTGACGTTGTCGATCGTGAAAACTTTGTCGACAGTAATCTTGACTATTTTTTTGTCAACAAGCTCGGCAAGCCGGTCCAAATGTTTCGTATCCGATGCGGTCATCTGCCCCATTGCCGTGATGCCGGTTTTTTTGGCAAGTTCCTCATCGGGGCGTCCCGCAAGAGTCACTAAAACACCGCCTCTTTTAAGCACTTCATAGGATTTTGTCAATGTATCGCCGCCAACCAAATCGAGAACGGCGTCATAATTCCTCAACACCGTTTCGAAATCCTTTTTATGATAATCCAGAACCGTATCCGCACCCAATCCTTTTGCAAACGAAATATCACGTTCACTTACGGTCGTTGCGACTTCCGCGCCAATGGACTTTGCCAATTGGATTGCGATGTTTCCTATCCCTCCGGCGCCCCCGTGTATTAAAATCTTTTGACCTTTTTGCAATTTGATTGCTCCCTCAATTGCCTGAATTGCGCTTGCACCGGTAAGCGGAAGAGCCGCTGCTTTGATAAAGTCAATTGATTTGGGCGCAAAAGCGGTGTTGCCGATATTCGCCTCAACAAACTGGGCGAATGATCCGGACCCGCCGTTAAGCACAACGCCATTCCCAAAAACTTTATCGCCTTCCTTAAATTGCGAATTCCCACCGCGGCTTTCTTTCACAATCCCGGCAAAGTCGCTGCCGATAGTAACGGGAAATTTCACCGGGAAGAAATCCTTCATGTATCCGAGTCTGACCTTAAAATCTATCGGGTTAATACTGACGGCCTCAACCTCCACGAGAACCTGGCCGTCCCCGATAACCGGTTTTTCAGCATCAGCGATTATCTCGAGTGCATCAATTCCACCGTAATTTGAATACTTCACAGCTTTCATTCCGAACCTCCTAATACTTGGGTGATTTGTCGATCATGGCATATAAAAGCTGCAAATGGCATGCCATTTCGCAGAAATAAGCAACAGGGAGAGTTGTTGCGAAGCACCCATAACGGAGCGAGTAAATGAGACGAACCCATGGTCCTTTTGTTTTCAGGATTTATTCTTGGGCCCCGAGTTTTTTTGCGGTCATGATCCAATGTGCAGCCAGTTCGGATGGATTAGCGCCCAAACCATTGCCAAGATGCAGCGACAGTCCCATCATCAATCCCGACGCTTTATTCACTGCGGCAGCATCGCCAAGATTGCCAAACAAGGATTGTGCTTGCGATTGAAGAATATCGTGATGCTGCTTTGAAAAAGTTTGGGGATCGTCCAATTCATCGCCCAGGTCGGGCAGCATCAAAAGATCTATCCACACCGAACCCAAATACTTTGTCAATTGTAGGGGAGATTGGTTGCCGAGCTTACGCCATAATCGAAGCGTTTGACCGTCGCCCGATGCGGCCAATCCGCTTTCGATGAGCAGGGCAAAAGCACCGTCCGCCAATTGCTGCATCAGTTCCAAATACGCGTCCGAAGCCGCAAAGTGTGCAGTCACGTCCTGATCATTAAGGTAATCGTTTACCGTTAAATGAGTCAAATTCACGACATTTGGACACGCACCCAGACACGGGAAAACTCTCCCTTGATGTATGTACTGAACTTCCTTGCCGCGCCGCTCACGTCCTAGAGGATATAACCGGCATACCAATGGCCGGTCCTCGTGTACGCTGCAGCCGAAATCGGACAAATACTGACTGCATCGCAAAGGTCCTTCTATGCCTGCCGGAGTGTCAAAACGCAATTTGATGCCGCCGAACTCGCAGTAACGGTCGCGAAACTCGCGTGACGTCAAATCCTTTGCCGCTGCCAATCGCGCCAGTTCCCAGGGGTTAAGCCATACGGTCTTGCCGTGGCAGCAAGTGCCCGCCCGCGTGCAGGTGAGCGGAAGGCTGTCGGTCAATGCGATTTCGGTCGTATCCATGCCCTTATTCAGAACTCCTTCCTGTTGGCCAAACGGTTTCATTGGCACATTAATTGCAATATTATCAACTTGGTATTATAAATAAATTATAACAATTTCACGAGGAGGCATTTATGACGCAAAATATTAAACTACTGGTGTATCCGGCAAAAGATTTGGAAAAAACCAAAACCTTGTTCAATATGTTTTTAAGTGTATTGCCCTATGCGGACAGTCCGTATTATGTAGGCTATAAACTTGACAATATTGAAATAGGCCTGGACCCGAACGGTACAAATGTCGTCGGCTATGTCGATGTGGCGAACATCGAAAGCAGCCTGCGGGACTTGGAGGCTGCGGGTGCGACATCGCATCAGGCAATCAAAAACGTCGGCAACGGTCTTCTTATCGCTCAAGTCAAGGACGCTAATGGGAATATTCTGGGTCTTAGGCAAAGTCCGAAGTAACCAATTTGAACAAAGGAGATATCCATGAAAATATTATTGATTGGCGCAACCGGCGGCACCGGCCGGGAAATACTCCCCCGTTTGCTTTCGCTCGGGCATACCGTTACAGCGCCGGTGCGCCGAGTGGAGGCTGTCACGACCACGCATGAGCGTCTGATTGTAATGTCCGGCAGCGTACTCGACCCCGACCTAATGGACCGAGCTGTGCAAGGACAGGACGCAGTACTATCGGCTTTTGGACCGCGTTCGTTGAAAAAGGACGACATCCAGGAAGTAATGATGCGTAATCTTGTTTCGGCCATGACCAAACACGGTGTCAAGCGGCTTATCAATCTTTCCGCCTGGGGCGCGCAAGATTCTCAAAAAGCCATCAGCTTGCTGCAGATTTTTCTCCAGAAGGTACTTTTGTGCAACATCTTTGCCGATAAGAAACGCGGGGAAAAGATTCTCTTTGCATCGGCCTTGGATTACGTGAACGTGTGTCCGGGTCGTTTGCTCAACAAACCCGCGCGCGGCAGTGTAAAAGTATCCGCCGACGGCAGCGGCGTTAAGCACAGTATGACTCGCGCCGATTTGGCTCAGTGGATGGTGGAACAACTCACCAGCGACACCTGGGTACGCAAGTCTCCGATCATTGGTTGAGTTTGCCCGGCTTCGGCCCTGCTTTTCTTATCGCAATTCTGCATGGTCATTTTTGTACAAAAATTGAACACCGTGTTCAACTTTGAAAAAGGGAATTTGTTTAAAAATAAAACAGTCTTTTCCCATAAAAACCCCTTTGAGGCCGCCCAAAAAAGCATACGACGTAACCGCTTGATTTACCGTGATATTCTTCCGATTTCGCATCCATAAAATGCCGGGCATTTTTCAACTCAATTGGCATGTTGTTTGATTAAAAAAAATATAAAGAAATTAACCTTTCAATAGCAAAGGAGGTTTTACATGAAAAGTTTGATTCCTTGGAGACAAAAGGCGAAAAATTCGGTCTCTCCATGGGCTGCGGATTGGTTTGATCGTGTTTGGGAAAACCCTTTTCATGATCTTCCTACTCAATTCACCGGAAGCTTTTCCAAGATGCCTTCGGTGGATGTTATGGAAGATAAGAACGAGTTCACGGTAAGAGCCGAAATTCCGGGTATGACCGAAAAAGATATCGATCTGACCTGGCACGAGGGAGTATTGCGGATTCGCGGAGAAAAGAAAAACGAAAAAGAAGAAAAAAAGAAAGACAGTTATTACCGGGAATGCAGCTATGGTTCCTTTTCGCGCGACATCCGGCTCAACAATGCGGTCGAATGGGAAAAGGCTCAGGCAAAATACAAAAACGGCGTGCTTACCGTTAAATTGCCGAAAACCGAACATTCTAAAAAGTCAATTCACATCAATGTCGATTAATCAAACATTTTCAAAGGAGGTGGTTTGTATGTTTTGGAACGGTGATTCATTGAGTGAGATGGAGCGGTTCCGCAAAGAGATGAACAGGCTCTTTTCGGATTACGACCGGCAAAGCGGCGCTTCGACGTACCCCTTGGTCAACATGTACGACGAAACGGATAACATCGTCGTGACTTCCGAGCTTCCTGGAATGACAAAAGATAATGTCAACATCACGTATTCCGACGGGATCTTAAGCATTTCTGGAAATCTCGAACCCTTGCCCGAGGTCAAGAACATGACCGTTATCCGACAGGAACGATCTTTAGGACAATTCGAGAAAACCATTCGGCTTCCGGTCAAGGTAGACCAGAATAAAATCAACGCTTCTTTCAGCAACGGCATCCTTACCGTCACTCTGCCTAAAGCGGAAGAGGCGAAATCTAAAACCATTGCCATCGAGGCAAAATGAGAAAGGAGGCGAGTAGTATGACGACCGATCTTGAGAAGAGGGAAAAACAGGAAGTCGGATCTTCGGCCGCGGAGCAGATGAACCAGAGCGGCCCGGCCTACAGCCCTGACGTTGACATCCATGCATCGGACGACCAAGTGGTTTTCAGTGTCGACCTTCCCGGCGTGGGAAAAGGCGATGTAACCATACAGATCGACGAAACAAACACGCTCGTCATCACCGGCAAGAACACCTCCAGGGAACAAGGGAACGCCGTCATAAGGCAATATACCGTCGGCAATTTCTATCGTGCGTTCCAATTGTCCGATGAGTACGACAAAGAAAAGGTGGCGGCCAGACTCGAAAATGGTTTACTTGTGGTCATCATCCCGAAACGGGAAGAAGCCAAGCCGAAAAAAATCGAAATCAAGGCATGATTTACGAAGAAAGGAGGCCCTTTTCAAGGGCCTCTTGTCTGTAAATAACGATACTTGTAAAAGTGCAAGCCGTTTCCGTCCTGGTTTTAAAAAGGTATGGCAATGGCGCCTTTTCAAGAATAAGCACTTCAATCTGCCGCTAACAAACGCTGCGAAAGAAATTTTTGTGTAACGGTGATATTCTCCTTATATTATTATTTACTTCGTTGTAGTTTAAACGCTTTAATTGTAACTAAAAGGTCAAACCCAAAGGGGATGATTATGAGAATCTCGAAAATGCTCGGTGGTATTTCGATAGCCATTCTGGTTTTCTGTTCTTTTTCTTTTGCGCAGCATGCGAAGGTTGGCTGGTCGCTCGGCTATTATCCCGGTTGGCAGCAAGCAGCCAATCCTCCGGCAAGCATCAACTGGGCATCGGTAACCCATATCGTCCACTTTACCTTGTTTCCCAATAACGACGGTACGCTCGATACCGCGTATTGTCATATCAACGACGGCTTTTGCAAAGCCTTGGTACCCGAGGCCCATAAACACGGCGTAAAGTGCCTGATCGCCCTGGGCGGCGCGGAAGTCGGGACCAGATTTCCAACTGCCGCGTCCAATGCCAACCGGGGAAAATTGATTTCCAACACGATAGCGTTTATGACAAAGTACGGATACGACGGCATCGATATCGATTGGGAAGAATCTTTCGATAACACCCTTATCCTTGCGCTGTACAAGGAAATGCGCGATTCCCTTGACAAAATAACACCCAAACCGCTTTTGACCGCCCCTGTCGCGGCATACTACATTAATAATTGCTACTTTGTCTATCCGTATGTTTCACAAATGAACACCATGGATTATTCCGTGAATGCCGCCGGATATCCTGCGCAACTTAAGCCGTTTACGGACAAAGGCGTTCCTAAAACGAAATTGGGGCTTGGTATCGGAATCGGAGGTTCGATGGCTGTCGGCGATTCGAATGCCGGAAAAGCTATTGCCGATTTTGCAATCAATAACGGATACGGCGGAATCATGGAATGGACAATCAGCACGGCAAGCCTCAATACCCAGGTATTAAAGGCGCTTGTCCCCTATGTTCCGGTTCCTGAAACATATGCCCGGTACGGCGGCAAAGCCGCTTCCGGCAGAGAACCTCTCTTATTGGTACGGCAAAGTGCATGTGGTGCAAACGAGATTCGTTATGCCGCGCCTTACCCAGGTGCGCCGATAGACTTTAGCTTATTTGATGCTCGTGGGGTTCTGGTGAAAAAACTTGCTCCCGGCACCGGCAGTGGCGGCATCGTTTCGCTGGAAATGCCAAACCAAGGTACTTTGCCGATAAATTCAGGTACGTACATTTTGAAAATGTCGACACCCGCAGGGTCGGAAACAGCCAGGATATCGATTGCCAAATAGCTTATGTAAAGCGATATATCCCGTCTGCCTGTCTTCGGCGGCGAAAACGGTACGCGAAATTCCGACTGTCGGTAACCGATCGTTAAATTTTAAACCGTGACGATTGGCAGGAAAGGGATTAAAAGCCGGCGCCGAAGAACTATACTTGCGTTTCTTTAGCTTGTAAAGCTTTCCGCAGTTTGCTTCCCTTTTTGCTGTATAAGAAATATACGAAAAATCCTATTGCCATCCACACAACGAGCCTAAGCCAGGTATCGCCGGCAAGAAAAGTCATTTGTAATACGCAAAAGAAAATCCCGAGGATGGGAACCACGGGGACAAACGGTGTTTTAAAAGGACGGGGAAGATCCGGTTTTGTTTTTCGAAGAACGATGATGCTTGCGCACACAATGACAAAAGCAAGCAGGGTTCCAATGGATACAAGTTCGCCAAGCGTACTTATTGGAAGTAAACCGGCCAGAACGACGGCAATGCAACCCGTGAGTATTTGACTTATCCACGGCGTCCGGAATGTTGGATGTACTTTCGCGAAAACCGGCGGCAACAATCCGTCGCGGGACATCGATAAAAATATTCGGGGTTGACCAAGCAAAAGAACCAGTATCACGGAACTAAGCCCGGCGATAATTGCAATTTTTATAACCGGCCTGAGCCAGAAAAGTTTCGGTCCCATGGCATCAACGCCGACCGCGATAGGGTCTGGAACGTTAAGCGACGTATAGCTGACGACACCCGTAAGAACTATTGCCACCAAAATAAAAAGCACGGTGCAAATCGCCAGGGATCCTAATATGCCGATGGGCATGTCCCGTTGCGGGTTTTTTGCCTCCTGGGCCGCAGTTGAAACAGCATCAAAACCTATATAAGCGAAAAAAATGATCCCCGCTCCACGAATAATGCCGCTCCAGCCGAAATGTCCGAATTCTCCGGTGTTGTGCGGAATAAACGGATGCCAGTTATGAACCGAAATAAACGCAAAACCGATCGAGACAAAAACGATGATTGCGGCGACTTTTACAAAAACCATTGCATTGTTGAATACTGCGGAGCTTTTGATGCCGACGACGAGTAAAATGGTGACAAAAGCGACCACGGCCATTGCAGGTAAATTGATTTGCGGAGCGATTTTGCCAAAAGCCTCCATTGTCGGCGTAGTAAGCGACGGCGGGATCACAATTCCCAAATCCTTTAAAAAACTGACCACATACCCGGCCCATCCGACTGCAACGGTCGATGCGGCGAAAAGATACTCAAGAATCAAGTCCCATCCAATGATCCAGGCGAGAAATTCGCCGAGCGTGGCATAGGCATAGGTGTAGGCGCTGCCCGAAACAGGAATAAGAGAGGCGAATTCGGCATAACATAAGCCGGCAAAGGCACAGGCGCAACCGGACAGCAACAATGAAAGCACTATGGCGGGTCCTGCATTTTGTGCCGCGACCTTGCCCGAAAGCACGAAGATCCCGGCGCCGATAATCGCGCCGATGCCAAGTGCGGTAAGGTTTACAGCCGACAATGCTCGCCGGAGGCCCGGGCCTTCGGAAGAATGATCTGATTGTAAATGATGGAGCGGTTTTGTTGAAAAAAGATGCTTCAAATGTGTCTCCTTTGATTTCCACAGCAAGTACATTCCCCATTTTTGCCGGCAAAACAGTGTCCCGGATGAACGAAAATGAGAATTTTTAAAAATATTAAAAGCCGAATTCGATGAGGAGGTTCTTAGCAAGAATTAATAAACTACACACTCGGTAAACCGGTAAAAAAAAGGGGCGCTTCGAAAGCGATCGAAGCGCCCTAAGTATAGGCTTTTTTTGCAAGTGTTACTTAAGGATGATCGTACCGGATTGATTCCCTTGCGGTGTCGCCATCTTCACAATGTAAGCACCCGGATTAATCGGAGCAGTTTCGTTGTTCTTGACAATCGGAATCGTATAAGTTCCGGCCTGCATATCGCCGTGCACGAGATCGCGCACGAGCATTCCCCGCATGTTGAACATCTTCATGTCGACAAAGGCGGCGGCAGGAACGATATAGCGAAGGTTTGCATTTTCGCCGTTATTTACAAGCGCAAAAGATATCTGCGGCTTTGCAGCCATGCGAGCGGCAAAACTCGGATGTATCGAGTTGGCTATATCTTTATTGACATAGTATGCGGTCGTATCCGCACATTTGGTGCATGCGAGAGCGACTTCCCATACCATGACCCCGCCGTACCCGCCGTTGATGGCGAAAAGGCATTTAGCACCGATGTCGTTGGGGTTGTTGATATCCACTTCTCCGTCGTTATCGTAGCCGTACCCGACACCGAGTTTTTCTTTTGCAAAGCCCTTGCTTGTGAAAGTATTCATTTCGTTCTGCATGTTACCGATCAAAGACCAGTACGACATCACGTTGACCTGGTCGAAAACATCCTTGACCGTTGCCGTATTTGAGGACAAATAACCGGCAGTGGCAACTGTAAGTAAGGGACGAGGAGTGATTTTGTTGAGCGAATCGCGCAGCTCTTTATGTAATGCGGTGTATTGGGTCGCATTGATCACGTCTTCCCAATCCAAATCGATACCGTCAAACCCTTGGGCTACCATGGCTGCTACTGACTTGGATATGAAAGCACCGCGGTTCGCGTTGGTGGTATTGCTGGTGAAAGAATTTCCGGCACCGGCACCGCCAAGACAAAGAATAGCTTTGGTGTTGTTTTGATGGCATGCTGCTGTAAAAGCCTTTCCTTCCGACAACGAGGGTGCATTAATACTTCCGGAAAACCAGCACATATGGGTATAGGGTTTGTAATTAAGCTGGGTTGGGCTTTTGCCATCCCAATTTGTGTGATACCCTGTGGACCAGCCGACATATTTTCTTGCTGTTTGTGCATAGGTTGATGCGACAACCATGCTCAACACAAGAATTACGGTCCAGACATTTTGCTGTTTATTCATGCTACTTCTCCTATTTGGGGTTTGAAAAAGGGCTTCATCTAACTTTTTTATCATAATCAAATAGCTCTAAACGAATTTTCTTCTATTTATACCCTCCTATAAATATGTTTTGTTTGATTAAAGCGTTTAAATCAATGTGTTATGTCTACAATGTTCGCTAAAAGTTATTTATATCTAAATAATATAGCACTGATTATTAAAAAAATGCTAAATTTCTTTCAAAAGCGATATTCTGAATCAAAAATCAGCAGGATGAGAATGAATAATACTGCGGATACAGCGGCATTTTTGTTTTTATTGCAAAAGTCGCCGAATAACAACAGGTAAATTTTCCGCGCCGTATTTCAGCACATACACGCCTGTCGGCGCATGGACTCCCTTACAATCGAGACCGTCCCAGCAGGCTTCTGCATTGCTAAAAACGAGCGTTCGAATCAACTTTCCCGATACATTGAAAATTTCCAGGCGCAATCCGTTGGCATTCGCATTTCGGACAATGACTTTATTGCCGTGGGAAAAAAGTACGGGGCGCGGCGATTTTCCGTCGGTTTGGCCGATCCGCTCATTACCGCGCACGGACGAATCGTTCGTATCCAATTGCTGGCCTAATTGACCATTGCAAAACAGGCCCGCAGCTTGCGCGGTGAGATCGATATACTTCGTACCAAAAGCGGTGGTCGGTTCGATGACCGAACTTTCGTGGTATTCGTTCCAACTGTTTACAATAATCATATCGGGCATGGAGCTTTGCGCGGCTCGCCACTGGTTAAGGTAATTGGGCGCGTCCGACGGAATCCGCAAACGCATGAAGCCGGGCAAAATAGGCAGCGCCGAAATCCCGTTCCCCTGGGTAATTTTCCATATCCAGTTCCAATCGTCCTGATAGGCTCCGACCCAAAAATTGCTGTTTGATGCCCCGGAATTCGCGGCAAAGGAAAATCCGCCGCCCATTGCCTTGATTTGTGCGGGCGTAACGGGCTTTGTTGCGGGAAACATAAGAATGACCTTGGGTCCGAGTTGGGTCATGACCCATTGCAAATCGTCCCACCATGCGGTAGCTGAAGCGCTTTGAAATTCGTCAATTATGCGGTCGTAAAAAAATATGACCGGTTTCCCATCCGCTTTCAGGAAAGCCGGACTGGCACCGTAATTGGCAACGATCTCCTGGATTTGGGCGAGAAAACAATCCCGGGGCGCAACACCGGCTCTACGAACCGAGGTTTCGATCATTGTCGAAATCGACATGCCGCACGTTTCGGCAATTTTGACAAAAGGTGCCGTGTTTTTGTTGGAATATTCCTGGTCCCAGTATGAAAGCACGAACAGGTTTAAATTAGCCTGCTGCGCGTAGTTCATTTGCCGGCGGATGACCGCCGTATCGCCGCTGTCGTACCACCCGCCGAGCGGCGTGTAGAGCATGGAGGAATCCCAATGCGCTTGCATTTTGGTCGGCCCGGTCTTTAGTCCGTACCAGGGAAACATATACGCGCCCATCAATGGCTTGACAAAAGGCTTGGCGCCGACAATCGATTTCAGGCCGCCTTGCGGTGGAAGTTTGTTTTTCGCCGCCTTGAGGGTTCCATTACTTGTAAAGCTTTGATCCAGGAAGACCTGATTGTTAAAATCGAGTATCGACAATTCCACCGTGCCCGAGCCGCCGGTCGAAACCTTGAACGAAATTCCGGTGTCCGGCACAAACGGCACGACCACGTTCCATTCCACGATGAATTCCCGCTTGTCCCCGTTAGAATTCCCAAGGACATAACAGGCTTCGTCGCGGAGCGTAGACCAGGTTGTTGAGTCTCCTTGTACGACATGCTTTCCGATGTAATCGACACGGTAGTCCGGACATCCGCCTTGTGAAGGTCCGGTGCCGACGTTGACCTGAAAATAGCCGGTCGTGCTGCGAATACGAAGCTTGAACGAATATGCGCTGTCCTGCAGCGTCATTTTATTGCAAGTCGCTCCAAAGGCGGAAGAAAAAAAACAAAGAGGAAACGTAACGAGGATTAATAGAATTTTTGCATTTTCTTTAATCATCTCAATCCTTTAATTATGTAAATCAGGGGTTAAAACAATTTGGTCAGGATGCCTTTTTTTCTTTCGGTTTTCAAAATAAGCCGCGGCTCTTTGTAAAGCAATTGCCAAACCATTTATTTCACAAAGTATACGGAGAGGGTTGAGGCTGATCAAAAGCCCTTGCACAGTGAGGGGTATTAAGGATTTTTTCTCTTCCTTTGCCTTTCCTCTTCCTTTTTAATAGTTTACTATCATGCGTTCAAAACTTCTTTTATCATTTTGCCTTATTGCGGCATGTCTTGCCTCTTTGGGGTTTACGATCGGCAACGACACCATGCAAGTACGATACATCCGCTGCCGAGAATACGGCAGCATCCTGATGCAGGAAATCGACAAAGCACACAAGTCAATAACAGCTTATTATTACCTTTTCGCGCTGTATCCCAATCGCACCGAATCGCAGACCATGCACATCGCCGCAGCCCTGGCCAATGCAAATCATCGCGGTGTGCGCGTCGAATTGATACTTGACGGAAGCGCGTTTTCCAACGGAGAACCGTTTGAGGCATTGCAGGCAGACAACCGCGAGGCATATGAGTTTATGACCGCGCAAGGAATCGATGTGTTCTTGAGCGATTCGAGCGCAACAGTGCACGCGAAAGCCGTAGTAATAGATAGCTTTACTGTTATCGCAGGATCTGCTAATGTAAGCGAAGCCGCCTTAGGTCATAATATCGAAGCATCGTTGCTGGTACGAAACAGAAATGTCGCCCTGCCGCTGCTTACCGAATTAGGTCGTGTTCCCCGAAAGCATCTTGCAGCTCAAGACACGGTATGCGCGCTTGTACCGGAAACTTTTCTTACCGATACGCTGCGGTTGGGGCGTATGGTTCGCGCGGCCGACCGGCGCGCCTTCGACACATATCTTTACTTATGCAAAGAAACTTTCAAGAGGCCCGTCGACACCGCCGTTACCCTCGACTATGCCGAGCTTGCCGCGAGCCTGGGAATCGATTCCATGACTCCCGTCGACTTCCGTCGCCAAATCAACAAGGTTCTTGGAAAGCTTCAAGACAATTATAAGCTCATCTCGGTAATAACCGGATATGGAAAAGCGGCGCAGGTGCGCCTTAACGCCGATGCAAAGCAAACGGTTTCAATACTGTCGGGTTATTGGGTTTACGGATGGCAGAAGAAACTCGGGTTCTCCGCAAAAGTCATGACCGTCCTTGGTCTGTACTACTCCGCGCTCTCACCCATTCGTCCGCGCTGGTCGGCTTCGCAGGCAACCCTTGCCTCTCGCCATGGAATGTCTCCCTGGTTTGTGCAGACCGGCACCGTGGAACTGCGTCGCGCAAATCTGCTTGACGTGGAATTCGACAGTTTGGCTGAAGAACCGAACGACTCGCGCAAGCCAAACATCTACACTCCCCTGGCTTTTTACAACCCTCTCTTGCTTAACAAGAAATGGGCCGAGCTGGAAATCGAATTCGGCATGGAAAAAACCAATCGGGCACGGCAATGGGCAGCGCTTGTGTACAAAGACTGCGATTGGCGCGCAGTGGAACACTTCATACGGTTGGAACAACGTTACGGTTTGGAAAAACTCGAAAAAGCCGCCGCTATCATCGCTAAAAAAGCAGCCGACAATCCCCGCCGATGCGTGGGCTATTTCATCAACACCGTGATGAGCCTGCCTTAACAATCAAAATTCGGGCTATTTTCCTTTCTTTTTCTCTTCGGATCTTATATCTATTTTTTTTTGTCGTAAATTATTTTTATTCGCGGTGGAGCCTTTCCAACAGGACTTTTCGGCGACATCCCGTAGCAAAATGCCCGATAAAATCGGGGGCATTCTACGGACTGGAAAATTTTCAATCGTACTATCGTAATCTAATGGAGTACTTTGTTTTCATACGGGAGTCTTTATTATGCTTAAAGTAGGATTTGTCGGATGGCGCGGAATGGTAGGATCGGTTCTCATGGAACGCATGAGCGCCGAAGGTGATTTCAAAGGCTTTGAGCCTCTGTTTTTCACCACCTCGAATGCCGGCGGCGCTGCACCCGATGTCGGCCTGTCTGCACCGCCTTTGGTGGACGCCCACGACCTGAGCGCGCTGAGCGCCATGGACATTATTGTCACCTGTCAAGGTGGCGATTATACCAACGACGTGTACCCAAAGCTTCGGGCCCAGGGTTTCAAAGGATATTGGATCGATGCCGCTTCTGCGCTTCGCATGAAAGATGATGCCATCATCGTCTTGGACCCTGTAAATATGAATGTCATTAAAAAAGGCCTTAAAGCAGGCGTCAAGGACTATATCGGCGGCAATTGCACCGTAAGCCTCATGCTCATGGCTTTGTCGGGTCTTTTCAAGAAAAATATGATAGAGTGGATTTCGTCGATGACGTATCAGGCGGCATCGGGAGCCGGCGCGAAAAACATGATAGAGCTTATCAGGCAGATGGCACATTTGTCAACCGCCGCCAAAGCGCTTCTGGAAAACCCTGCGGCCACCGCGTTGGAATACGAAGCCCTGATCACGGCCGAGCTTCGCAGCGGCAGGATGCCGGTCGACAATTTCGGCGTTCCGCTTGCGGCAAGCCTTATTCCCTGGATCGATAAAGCGTATGAAAACGGGCAAACCAAGGAAGAATGGAAAGGCATTGCCGAAACCAATAAGATTCTTGGGACCAAACGGACCATTCCTGTCGACGGAGAATGCGTACGTATCAGCTCGATGCGTTGCCACAGCCAGGGCTTGACCATAAAGCTTAAAAAAGACGTGCCCCTTGATGAAATAGAAAGTATCATCGCCGGTGCGCACGAATGGGTCAAGGTAATTCCAAACGACAAGGAAACCTCGATTCGCGAACTTACGCCCACTGCGGTTTCCGGCAAGCTCGTTGTGCCAATCGGCCGCATGCGCAAAATGAATATCGGTCCAAAGTATCTCACGGCCTTTACGGTCGGCGATCAACTCTTATGGGGTGCGGCGGAGCCGGTGCGCAGGATTCTCAATATCGTGCGGAACCATCTTGATTGATTATTTCTTCGAACCCTCTCTTCGGCAACAAAGAGAGGGTTTTCTTCTTTCATCCAACTTTTCTTTATTTCCCCTTCGAAACCTTCTTTTTTATTGTATCTTTTAGTGAACACGGTTCGCGGGTGGGGGCTGTAAATGTTTTTAAATTAGATATACCGTTGCCCGCCCCTCACCCAAACGAAAGCCTTTAGCTCATTATTTTTTATTGGGAGGTATCTATGAAAAAAACACTTTTGCAAATCGCTCTCAGCCTTAGTGTCATAAGCCTTTTCGTCGGTTGCAGTCTCGACAGGGCCCAAATCATTTCCCAACCTCCTACCGCAAAGCCGGGTGATACGATTTCCGTGCTTTTCACCGATATTTACATGATATTGTCCGATAAGAAAACCATCGGCCAGGCATATACGCGGGACAGCCTTCATGCGGCATACGGTTTGCCTTCAGGATGGAAAGTGCTTTCGTCCGATTATTATGTCGCAAGCGGCATTCAAATGAACAAGCTTTTAAACGTCATGACCGATTCGAATGCGGTTGCAACAATGCTGAAGGATTCGCTTGCAACATTTACGGCCCGTAAAGTCCCAATGACAAATGATATCGGATGGTCTTCGTATTTTAGCGGGAACACGTTTTCAGCGCATAATGCGGGAATGGATTCCATTAAAGTCGCGCCGGCAATGGTCGGCCAGTGGCTTGCCTATTCGAGCAAAATAAACCTTTCCTATGCAAAAGGCACGGTTACGGATACGGGCTTTGCCGTAAAATCCCTGCCTTTCGACAGCGGTATGGTTGCGACCGCTGCAAGCCTGTACGACAGCGTCTATGTCAAGACCGTACCGATTATCTGTTTTGCACGGCTCATTGTTCCTCCAGGTGAAAAAATAGACACTTTGTATTACTTTACAAAAACAGGACCCAAACCGACCACCGCGATTTCGCTGTTTCCAAACTACGACAAAGGCGATATGACCTATGCGCCGATCACCGTGAATGCCAACGCGATTTCCGTGAAGGTTCCGCCGTCATTTACCCAGGATAATCAGCTATGGACCGTTTCGTCGGGTTCGGCCCGCTCCCTAAACGGTATTTATTTTTCCGTCCATGCGAATGCGTGGCAACTCCGGCTTTTCGACCTGTCGGGCAAATCTTTGGGCCGCGTTTCAAGCGGATACGAAGGCGTGTCTTCCTCGACGGTGCGGTTCGAAACAGCCGCTCCCCTCACCGAAGGGACGTATATTGTCAAACTGGAATCTCAATCCGGAAATTCATCCAAAATTATCAGAATTGTAAAATAATAACAATAATGTCGCTCACAACCGTCATCCTTTTGGCCCTTGCACTCGCAATGGACGCCTTCGCCGTTTCTTTGTCAACCGGCATGACCATGTGCAGGATGCAATTGCGTCATGCCTTTCGCATGGCCGCATTTTTTGGCGGATTTCAGGCAATAATGCCCATTGCCGGATGGGCGCTCGGCCGAATCGCCGCTTCATACATCCGTGCCATCGATCATTGGGTCGCATTTGTATTACTCGGACTTGTGGGCGGGAAAATGATTTACGAAGCGTTAAAACCCGACAAAGAAGACGAGCAAACGACAAAAGATCCTCATAACGTGTATGTCCTTCTTACCCTATCCGTCGCCACCAGCATCGACGCTGCAGCGGTCGGCGTTACGTTGTCGTTTTTGGATGTGGCGATCGTCCAACCCGCAATCATCATCGGCATCATTACCTTCGGATTATCGCTTGTCGGAACCTGGTTCGGATGCAGAATGGGGAATTTTTTCGGCAAGAAAATCGAAATTCTCGGGGGTTTGGTTCTCATCGGGATCGGCGTAAAGATTCTCATCGAACACTTGTTTTTTTCCTGACAAACGCAATTTGCCGGTTCCGCGTTCATTTTTCGCTACGGCTTACGCAATATCCACTCCGCCGCTTTCTCCAGGTTTTCAAAACAAAGCGTTGATGCATCTATGTCCGCGCGATGCTTGGCGCCATGGCCGGTAAGCAGGTACAAACCCGTAGCGCCGTTGTTTTTCCCAAAAGCAACATCATGGGGATGATCGCCGATCGTATATGACCCGGTAATGTCCAGTTCATATTTCTCGCGCGCCTTATTGATGAAAAACGGCTTTGGCTTAATGCATAAACAGTTGTCGTCCCGCTTGTGCGAACAGCAATAAAACTCACGGATTACGACGCCGCTTTTCGTGAGAACGTCGAGAAGATAATTGTTGACATATGTCGCTTCCGCAAGGGTGATGCGTCCCAAACTGACGCCCGATTGGTTCGTCACGATGAAAAGATGGTATTTTTCTTGCAAAGCAAGAAGCGACGGTATTGCAAAAGGATAAAGCTCGATGTCGCTTTCCGCGGCAATATGGCCCTTGTCTTCTATGATGGTGCCGTCCCGGTCCAAAAATATCGCGCGCGTTGGAAACATGAGCCCCCTCACTCTTCGTTAGATTCCTGCGAAATGTTGCTATCGGTAAAGCATTGTCCCTACGAAAGTTACTTTCCCGCAGTTTGCCGACAGAACTGTTTTACTTGCCTATGCAAAGAAACGGATTTGGGATAAGACTTTATAAAATAAAACAATAGGAAGGGGTGAAAGTATCAAAAAAAAATAATTTAAAAATAAATTTATATTGTTTTGGTTTTAAACAAAATGCGTTTTAGATTTTTTACGAAATCGGGACATATTGTCTCGATTTTGAAATTAAATAAATTAAGTTAATTTCAACATATTGATGGATTAAGTTTTTTAAATACAATATAATGTAGAAAGGATCTGATTTAAGTGTGATTAAATTGTGATTTAAGCTGTGGAAAGTATTTAACCAATTCTCAAAAAGGGGAGGAAGTATGGTTAAAGAAAAAGCTAAAACAGGTTTTATTATGATAGCTCCAATTGCTTGGATAGCGTTTGCAGCCGGACTGCAAATGGTGGGCGCTTTTTTATATTTTAAAACACCTATTGATATAATTATTATTTCTACAGGGACCCTTCTTACTTTTAGCGTTTATCTTTTAAACAGATTTACAGACAAAGAGGATAGCTATAATTGCCCTGAACAAAAAATGTTTTTTCAACGGAAATCTTCCCTCATTGCAATTCCTATATCGATTCTTGCAATATCTTACGTCATTCTTGCAATTAGTGGCCGATTATTAGCTTGGCATATAGTCCTATTAATTTCTGGGATTTTTTATTCAATTAATTTCGTCCCTGTAATTAAAGGCAAAACCG
The DNA here is from genome assembly GCA_037447435.1 of Fibrobacteria bacterium. Taxonomy (GTDB): domain Bacteria; phylum Fibrobacterota; class Chitinivibrionia; order Chitinivibrionales; family FEN-1185; genus FEN-1185. The sequence goes on along the minus strand of JBBIGR010000056.1, from coordinate 1,168 downwards.
TACATTTTATACGCCTTAAAGATATTGTTTTTTTAAAAAATATTTTAGTTAGTTTTTTGTGGGGGATTTCACCCTTCGCGTTTGCAATAAGTTTAAATCACATTTTACCTCCTAAAAACGATCTGATCGTTGTCCTTATGGCCTTTTGCCTAACAGCATTAATTAATTCGGCTTCTACGGATGTTAGGGACATGATAGGTGACAAAATGGCAAGAATAGTCACTTTTGCGAACTTTTTTGGAAAGAAAATAACGGTTTTAACGCTATTTTTTTTAACAGCAATTTGCAGTATTTATGTTGTAATTGTGTATTCTTCCGGGCAACTTGGAAAACCTGCAATTATATTTTTTATTTCTTCTGTAGTTTGGTCTATAATTGCGATGATGCCAATTTACATTAGAAAATTAAATTTGCCCAAAATAATTTCTGAACCCATAAACGATTCTCAGGTCGTTTTTAATGGTCTTTTCCTGATAATTTTAGCTTTAAATGTGTAGGACCTACTTGATGGGGTGCTTCGATAAAAAGCAAATTTTAACGACATGCAAATTTTTAAATAACCGAAAGCCCAATAGAAAAAGGGGGTTCTTGCAAAGAGTTAATTGTCAAAAGGAAACTGAATAATGGTATTGGCACTTAAGTCAAATTTTCCAAAATGTATTTCTCTGAAAACGTATAGATTGTTCTGTTATCGGTTTCATTCACAACAAACAGAGTATGATCTGCACCTGAAACAAAGGAATGCAGGCGCCCTTGAGATCCAAATTTCTTTTTGTATCTATCCAGGGAGCCTGCCAAAATGTAAATTGCCGATTTTTCAAGAACTATTTTTTTCGTATCAATGTCTCCCGCCGTTTCTGAGATCATGTCCGTTTTCCCGGTTTAATTAAACTAAATTATAAGAGCATTGGGTATTAAACATTTTCCGGGCGGATAAAAGGGAACACAATGGAAAACCGACAATTGCCCCCAGTTAATCAACAGCCACCCCGTAAGCGGAAGAATTTATCTGGTGAGAAGAAATATCAGGTGTTATTGGAAGTGAAGACGAACCCAGGAAAAAAGGGTGAAATTCTACGTCGGGAAGGTCTTTATCAGAATGATCTCAAGCGGTACTGCCTATTCTTGCCCATTCGGCACCCCATTATCGTTTGATCCGGCATGGTAC
>JBBIGR010000055.1:0-28288 GCA_037447435.1 Fibrobacteria bacterium | reverse complement strand
ATAATTTAGTTTAATTAAACCGGGAAAACGGACATGATCTCAGAAACGGCGGGATGAATTACAATTCTTGGGATTTTTTTTATTTTTGTATATATTAGGTCTATGTTGGGCGATTTGTCATTCAAATACTAGGGAGGTTACTGTGAGGCTGTTTTTAAAGTTGTTTTTTGTCGTTATTCTTTTTTCGGTGGTCAAGATAGAAGCTGCGCCGCCGGCAGGATACGGCTTGCTTTGGTCGGATGAATTCGATAAGCCGACCATAGATACTGCCGTTTGGACTTTTGATACCGGCGTTGGAAATCCCGACGGATGGGGAAATGCCGAAGCAGAGTATTACACGAATGGCAGCAATTTTACCGTTGAAAATGGAGTAGGCGTGCTTTGGGCCAAGCATGAAAGCAAAGGCAATAAAAGTTACACCTCTTGCCGTATGAAAACCAAAGCAAAGAAAGAATTCAAATACGGATATTTTGAAGCAAAGATAAAAACACCCAAAGGCAGAGGATTATGGCCTGCATTTTGGACCCTCGGCAGCGACATTGATGTGGCAACCTGGCCCTCGTGCGGTGAAGTCGAACTTTATGAACAGCGCACAGGACCTCAAACCTATCCCGATGCAAAAGGCGTACAATATCCCGGCGACAATTTATTCGTTCAAACATGCCATTACAGCAGTGTTTACGGTCAGGTGTCCCCGGTATACAACACCAATCCAACAGGCTATTCGAATTGCTTATGCGATTCGTTTCATTTATATGCAATCGAATGGGATTCAACAAAAATCACCTATTACTTTGATGGAAAACAGTCATGGCAATATACTAATATCAATTTGGCAAGCAATAAAAAATCGTTTCATCAGCCTCATTTTTTCATCGCAAACATTGCAGTAGGCGGAAATTATCAGGGAAACAATATCGATAATACCATTTTCCCGCAAAAGATGAGTATAGACTATGTGCGGGTGTATCAAAAAGGAATTATTACTCAGGCAAGTCCTGCAGAAAAGAAAAATATTTCTTTTTCCTCTCTTGTGGTTGTGAATCCTGAAAAGGCTCAATTAAAATTGTTCGACGTGACCGGAAGGCTTGTGGGAGATTTTTCAAACAGAATTCATTTACTTAAAAATGGTGATTCGGCGAGCAAATCGGTGCCGAACGGTATTGCGCCCGGTTCTTATATTTTGCACTTCTATGATGGAAAAAATGTTTCAATCACGCAGAAAATGATCGTTAGCCGATAACGCTTTTTAAATCGCTTTTCGCTTTTGGGTCTTTGGATTTTTCCAAAGGCCCTTTTCGTTTCATTTCATATGGATTTGTTTCTTAACAAAAATTGGTCATTCTACTCAGAAGCGACGTATTTTGATGCATGCCCAAATCCAATAAATCAGGTTCCATTTTATATCCGTATTTTTTTGTTTTTTTTTCGGCTGTTTCCACAACCTTCGCCGAGCCCATTGTGTTAACCGGGTCCATGTTGCCTCGCTTTTTGGGGCAGAGCATCCAATCGATACGTGTCCGTTCGCATAATGGCAATTGCATACCCTTTCAAATCGATGAGGTCGATACAAGCGGCGATTATATCTGCCCTCAAGGTGCTGAACCAAATAAAGGAAACGGAGTACTTGACACATCTGACGAGATAGTTTTCATGTTTGAGGATGCCGACACATCTGCGGGCGGTATTTCCAATAAATTCCTTGAGCAATCCGTTTGCGTTATGCACAACAATGAAAAACGATTCGTGATTGTTTCTAGCGATTCAGCATTACCTCCGTCAAAAGTATCGTATATCAAATATGATCATTCTTTGGAAAAGCTTATTACACCAAATTATTACGCCTGTTTCGGTCACGAGCGTTTTCATTTCACAAGCGCGGGAGTGATGGATTTCACCTCGCATAAATTCTTAGATTTAACGAGCGAGTTACGGATTAGGATTATTTGCAAATGGTTATGGGGCCTCATTCCGATTACGTATACGGAAAACAGTATTATTTGCCTGGTAAAACGGTATAAGGCCGGCGCAATTCGATTGATCAGGCGAGGCGATTTTCATTTGAATCTCGGTCTATTTGTCAAAGGAAGTCATGCCGCTGTAAACCAAATTTGCTATCCCGATATGGTACGAGTACCGGTTTATGTGCATTTACCTATACGATTAGGCGCCTTTTTCAGTGAAGCATATTTGGAAATGTCTCCGGTAATTAAGCCCGCCGGCAATAATTTCACGTTTGAAGTGCCGAAGAAAGGCATATCTTTTGGTTTTAACGGACACCCGGAATTAGATACTTTGGTAACAGGAAATCCCAATTATCAGTGCATGATAACGCACGATAAAAGCAACGGTTACGCATGGCTTCTCGAAGCTGCAATGGAAGACAAATACTTGCACGGTTCAGGATATATTTTCTCTTCAAAGCCCTCTGCGAAAGGTCCCGGATATGCAGGATTTCGGCTTACGGTTCGCGATTTGCCGCAAGGCCAATATCTTATCGGTAATTGGGTGTTGTTTTCAAAAACCGACAATGGATCATTATTGAATGCGTGTAAGAATGTTTCGGAAAATGCTAAGATTTTAGTCGATGGTGAAAAGGAAATTTTTAAAAACCAATTAAACAAGGTTCAGAAATTCAGAAAAAAATAAAAGGAAAAAATGCCCAAAAAGAAAGCTATTGCACCGAATTTTGAGGAAATGTCGCTTGAGCAGATTTGTAACTGCGTGACTGCAATGGAAGTGCCGTTTGAAGATGTGGCAGAATTCATTGAAAACCGCACCTATGCGCTTTGCGTAGAGGGGCATTTTTCAAAAGCAATGTCCTCACTTAAAACAATAGCCGAATTTTTTGAGAAGATGTCCGGAAAAAACGATGAAAATTGCCGCGACCTGGCCGACGTGTATATTCTAATCGGTGAAGTTACTCAATATGTCAATTTGTTCAAGGACAGCATCGAGTGGTTTAAAAAAGCCGCCGTAGTTAGCGACATGTACAGTGTACCGTATCACAATCTGGCAACTTCATTCATCGCGCTCGGCGAAATTCCCAATGCGATAAAAAGTCTTGAACAGGAAATAGCGCTTGAACCTGGAAATTATTATTCATATCTCCGGCTTGCCGACCTTTACGAACAACAGGGCCTAAACGAAAAAGAAGAGGATTGTCTCAAACAGTTGCTGGTGCGGGATCCTGAAAACATTCAAGCCTTGCATAAGCTCATTCATCATTACGAAGAAAGACAACCCGATTTGGATGTTATGCTGCTCAGAAAAAGAATCATAGCGATTTCCAAGCGGTTCAATGAAATAGAAATAGTTATTAAAACCTATCACCTCATGAAAAGCAATCAACTGCAAGAAGCTTTAAAATTCGTCGATGCGCGAATGGAAGAAAATCCCGCCATGTCGGTATTGCATTTGTTAAAGGCCTTTTTGTATGGTGAAATGAATCAGTTTGCCCGGAAAAAGAAGGACCTTGTCGAATTTAAACGATTATGCCATGGCAAAATGGAATACATGAAAAACAAGCTCGATGAATTCGAACATGTCTTCGGTAAAAAAGCAGTGGTAAGACTTGGAAAAATATTGGTCGTAGCAAATTTGAATAAGGAAATATAATATGTCACGCAATGTGCGGGTGCGGTTTGCACCATCTCCAACGGGTTATTTGCATGTAGGCGGCGCGCGAACGGCGCTTTTTAATTATTGTTTTGCAAAGAAAATGGGCGGAACTTTCATTTTACGGATCGAAGATACGGACAGGAACCGTTTCGTCGAAGGCGCATTAAAGGAAATTTACGACAGTCTTAAGTGGCTCGGACTCGACTGGACAGAAGGTCCTGTCGTGGGCGGCAATTTGGGACCGTATGTCCAATCCGAACGCTTGGACCTATACAAACAACAAGTGAATTATTTGATCGAAAACGGTTGTGCATATCGATGCTTTTGCTCTTCGCAACGTCTCGATGAAATGCGCAAAAAGCAAGCTCAGGAAAAATTACAGGAAGGCTACGACAAACAGTGCCGCACCTTATCGAAAGAGGAAGAAAAATCGCAGCTTGATGCCGGGATGCCTTTTGTCGTCAGGTTCAAAATTCCTTCGGGGAGAAACATTGTTTTTAATGACGTCATCCGCGGCAATATTGAATATAAAAGCGACGTGCTCGACGATTTCGTTTTACTCAAATCCGACGGCTACCCGACATATCATCTTGCCAATGTCGTAGACGATCATGCGATGGACATTTCTCATGTGTTGCGGGGCGACGAATGGATAGCCTCTACGCCGCGTCATATTTTGCTCTATGAGGCATTCGGTTGGACGTCTCCTCAATTCGCTCATATGCCGGTCATCTTGGATCCATCGGGCGGAAAATTGTCCAAACGTAAAGGCGCCGCATCGGTAATGGATTATAAAAACCGTGGAATTCTTCCGGATGCGCTGTTTAATTTTTTGGCATTGCTCGGTTGGAATCCCGGAGATGACCGCGAAAAAATGTCGCGTGATGAGATAATCGGCATGTTTGAATTGAATAAAATATCTCCTAAAGGAGCAGTGTTCGACGAGAAAAAACTCGATTGGATGAACGGACTTTATTTGACCGAATCGAGCGTCGAAACCATTGCTCCCGATGTGTGCGCTGCATTACAAGAAAAAGGGATTGTAACAAAAGACATCTCAGCATCGGACCCGTATTTATTGACCGTCATTCGATTACTTAAAGATCGATCAAAGAAAATCACGGACATCGTGGAAAATGCCGCATATTTTTTTGCAGACCCCAAAGCATATGAAGAAAAAGCATCGAAAAAGCATTTTAAACCCGAAACTGCCAAGGTGCTTTTAGGATTGGTTGAAAAGCTCGATGCCATGCCCGCGTTTTCACAACAGGCGATCGATGCCGTGTATCATGAACACGCATCGCAAACGCAAATCCCGATAGGTGAGCTTGTGCACCCGACAAGACTTGCTTTATGCGGAATAAGTTTTGGCCCGGGGCTTTTCGAACTCATGGAACTCTTAGGTAAGGAGACCGTTTTACGCAGATTGAATAGTGCCGTAAATATTTTGAAATAAAAAAAGGAAACGTACTATGACCGAAGAAAAAACACCTGTAGCGGAACCGGAAAAAACCGCAAATTTTATACGTGAAATAGTGGCAAACGATATTGCGAGCGGCAAATGCAAGAAAGTGGTAACGCGCTTTCCGCCCGAACCGAACGGTTATTTGCATATCGGACATGCGAAGGCGATCAGTATCGATTTCGGAATGGCAAAAGAATTCAACGGAGAATGTCATCTGCGATACGATGATACGAATCCCAGTAAAGAAGAGAACGAATATATAGAATCCATTCAACGCGACGTCAAATGGCTCGGTTTTGATTGGGGTACTCATTTGTACTTCGCATCCGATTATTTCGATAAAATGTACGAATGGGCCGTTCATCTTATTAAGCAAGGGAAAGCCTACGTATGCGATCTGACGTCGGAACAGTTACGGGAATACCGGGGTTCGCTTACTCAACCGGGGAAAAACAGCCCGTATCGCGATCGATCGGTTGAGGAAAATCTTGATTTGTTCGAAAGGATGAGGAAGGGTGAGTTCCCGGACGGCTCGCATACACTACGGGCGAAAATAGACATGGCTTCACCGAATATAAATTTCCGCGATCCTGCAATGTACAGGATACTCAAGGTACCGCATCATCGACAAGGTGACAAATGGAACATTTATCCGATGTACGATTGGGCGCACGGATTGGAAGATTCGATCGAAGGTGTGACGCATTCGCTTTGCTCGCTCGAATTTGAAGATCATCGTCCTCTGTATAACTGGTTTCTGGACCAGGCGCCTGTTCCGTGCCATCCTCAGCAAATCGAATTTGCCCGGTTGAATCTGACCTATACGGTCATGAGCAAAAGAAAGCTGTTACAACTGGTGCAGGAAGGATTCGTTTCGGGATGGGATGATCCGCGTATGCCGACGATTTCCGGAATGCGCCGGCGAGGGTATACGCCCGAAGCCATTCGTAGTTTTTGCGAAAAGATCGGCGTTGCTAAGAGGGAGAGCATGGTCGAGGTTGCGCTTCTTGAACATTGCGTACGGGAAGATTTAAATAAGAAAGTACCGCGTTTCATGGCAGTGCTTAATCCATTGAAGGTAATCATCGATAATTATCCGCAGAATCAATCTGAAGATCTTGCTGCGGTCAACAATCCCGAAGATCCTTCAATGGGCAGTAGAAAAGTACCCTTTTCAAAGGAATTGTACATCGAAAAAGAGGATTTTATGGAAAATCCTCCAAAGAAGTTTTTCCGCCTGTCCATCGGCCGGGAAGTACGGTTGCGGTATGCTTATTTTATCACGTGCACCGGTGCCGAAAAAGACCCGGCAACCGGCGAAATCGTTGCTTTACATTGCACCTATGATCCGGCAACCCGCGGTGGATCATCTCCCGACGGCAGGTCGCCGAAGTCGACAATTCATTGGGTTTCTGCCGCACACGCACTCAATGCCGAAATGCGTCTGTACGATTATTTGTTGACAAAAGAAGATCCTTCCGATGTGCCCGACGGGATGGATTTCAAATCTCTTATCAATCCGGATTCATTAAAAATCGTTCCAAAAGCTAAAGTCGAGCCGGGTTTGGCTTCGGTAAATGCCGGCGACAAGTTTCAGTTTGAACGCGTCGGCTATTTTTGTGCTGACAGCAAAGACTGTAAAAAGGATGCGCTTGTTTTTAATAGAACCGTTACTTTAAAAGACGCCTGGGCCAAAATCGTTAAAAAAGGATAAAAGAATAGAGAATTTTATCTTAATCATTGACATCAACAATCTAAATAAGTAATTTTTATTGCGACCTAAAAATGGGGCTGTAGCTCAGTTGGGAGAGCATCAGGCTGGCAGTCTGGGGGTCGTCGGTTCGATCCCGACCAGCTCCACTTTTAGTAAGGCTCTAAATACCGCGAAATTAAATGGATTTCAACGTTTTTAGGGCCTTTTTTTATTCCTTTGCATATAAATCAAACTGTAAGTTTCCATTCTTGACGTTGCACCGCGAAATCCATTCATTAGGTGACAGTTTTGCTTTCGTGAGATACAGCTTTCCGGATCTTGCTTTTGTAAGGGATAAAATATGAAAAATGCATGCTTCATATTTATTTTGTGTTTTGCCGTTATTGCTTTCGCTGAAAAATTTACCATAGTCTTGATTCCTGATACGCAATATCCGATTCAGGGCGATACAAGCCTCGTTTACAACCAGTTCGCCTGGATAGCCTCCCACAAAGACTCTTTGAATATTAAATACGTGCTTCAGGAAGGGGATTTTACTAACGGCGGCAATTTAACACAATACGCCCATGCTTCAACTGCCATTAATTTCATTGAAAAAGTCAAGCTGCCGTATCTCATTACTCCGGGGAATCATGACTTTGATTGCTGTAACGGCAGCAATCTTTCGGCTCTCAAAAATTATAATAAAACATTTCCCATCAATCGAATTCAGACCGCACTTGAAGTGGTTTCTTCTTATGTCAAATGGGGCGGTTCCTATCCCGCAGGCACGAATTCCAATAGTTATCATTTGTTTACCGTTGGGGGTATCGACTGGGCCATACTCGAATTACAATTTGGGGCCGGATTCGACAACGGAATCATGTCCTGGGCCAATTCGGTACTGAAGCAATATCCTTTGCGCAAATTCATTATCCTGACTCATAGCTATCTGAGTGACGCGACATCCTATACGCCCGAGGGAACTCCGATCTGGAATAACCTCGTTAACGTATTCGGCAATATTATGTTTGTCTTTTGCGGGCATGTCGTCGGTGGGGAATGCACATGGGTGAGGACCAACCGTGCCGGCACTCAGGTATATCAAATGCTTATCGATCATCAGAATAGTATTCCCGGATCTACGGATAACACCAGAACCCGTTTTTTGCAATTTGATACGAAAAACAAGACTGTTTTTGCATGGGAATATTCTCCGCCGGACAAAAAAATGTTTATCGGGTCGAGCGCCCAATTTACATGGACAAACGTTAATTTCGACTCGGTCGACAACCCTGAGATCCCGCAACATCAGCATGTAACCGGACCGAGATCCGAGTTGTGGTACGAAATAAAGGGTAGGACACTTACTTTTTATTTGGAGCAACCCGGTTGTTCTTCATTGAGAATATTTAACGCTCGAGGAAAAATGGTCGCAGATTTTTCAAACGACTGCAAAACTATGACTTCGGGACGGCATCGGATCTGTTTGAATCCGTCGACTTTTATAACGGGTATATATGTCGCGGACTTTGATAATGGAAAAAAACAAGCGGCAAAAACCTTGGCAATTGCGAAATAACCATCCCGTTCTTCACATGGAGTGTAATGGTTTTTTGAAGCATCATGATTTCGATAATTTTCAGCGTTTCCCGCTTTGCCATCAGCTATCCGATATTTTTATATTTGAAATCGCACTATCGAAATCGGATGAAATAATGCCAAGTCTGGTTTTTATTACGGTTTCATGCTATACTTCGTATGTCGGTTAATAAAAGCCCTGTTGTAAGGAGTTTGTATGCAAATTCTGGTCGTCGATGATTCAAAAACGATACGATTCATGCTGATTAAATTGCTTAATGAGATAGGCTACGATCAGATCGCTCAGGCTGTAGACGTCGATGATGCATTATATCAGATTCAATTGAAAATGCCGGATCTGATTTTTTCCGACTATAATATGCCGGGCAAAACCGGTCTTGATTTTTTAAAATTGGTCCGGCAACATCCGAAGGCGTCCCAAGTACCGTTTATCATGGTAACGACCATGCACGATAAAAAGATAATATTCGATTCTGTCAAGGCTGGTTTGCAGTATTATATCCTTAAGCCCGTTGAGAAAAACATTCTTATAGAAAAACTCACCAGTTTGGCGCAAACCTATAATTTTCAACCGCCGCGAAAGGCGGTTCTAACGCGACCCGCGACCGCACCGGCACCGTCGCCAGTAGGGGATGAAAAGGCAATGGGGGATATCGTCGTGGTGCCGGAACAAAGCAACGGATTTTCTCCTGAGCTTTGCGAGGCAATTGCCGAACATTTTTTCCTTGTTTTCGACGGTGAATTGACTATGCAGGATTTTCTGGGCTGGGCAACGGAAAACGTTTTGCCCAAGGGACCTCAGGGCGGAAAAATTCAATCGGCGCAACATCTGTTGGATCTTTTGCGAGTGTCGGCAAACGACGGCATTCGAGCGGGATTAAATCTATAAAGGAAAATTCGCCGATTTACATTCTTGCAATGTTGGAATTAAAACGGCCCATTTATTTTTTGGGAGAATAATACCTGCCTTCTGGCTTTTCTATTGTTTCAAAATCATTGCTTATCCGGTAAAGGCTTTCGGTAGAACCAAGGAACAATGCACCATCGGACGGAATAAGCTGATGGAATTGTTTGAAGATTTTTTGTTTCAACGGAATGGGGAAGTATATGACAACATTTCTGCAGAAAACAATATCGAATTTTCCCAGGTTTAAAAACAATTCCGATAAATTCAGCGTTGTAAATCTGACAAGACTTTTTATCTCATCGCAAACTCTGTAACCATTCGGTTCCTTGATAAAAAAGCGTTTAAGATATTCGGCAGGGATTTTATTACCCATTTCCATGTCGGTATACGAACCTTTTTTTGCTTTTGCCAATATTTTATCGGAAATGTCGCCTGCAAGAATCGTGATGTTTTCCAGCTTGAATTCCCTGTAGGATTCAAGCCAGGTTTTAACGGTCATTGCAATCGTATACGGTTCTTGCCCAAGGCTGCAGCCGGCAGAAAAAATTCGGATGCGAGGCGCTAAAAGCGAAGACGTTTCACGCCGTTTCGCCGCCAATGCCGGTAATAAATGCTTTTGAAGAATGACAAACGGATACGTGTCTCGAAAAAATGAACTTTCGTGAATAGTCATTTCCTGTATGAAACTGCGTTTGAGCGAATCGTCCCGCGCAACCGAAAGTCGGGTATGCAATTCTGAAAAGCTGGCGCATTTCTGGGATTCCATGAAATTTCCCAGGCGGGTGAGAAAAAGGTAACGCTTTGAGTCCGGAACATCGATTCCGCTCGCTTCTTTCAGGAAGCTACGCAATAGTGCAAACTCTGTGTCGGTTATTTCAATCATGTGTAGCGAATAGCATCGAGGTGATTTTTTCGGGGATTTTAAGCAACGGCAAAACCGCCGACGTCAATCCGGATTTGACAATATTGCCGGGCATACCCCATACAACGGACGTTGCTTCGTCTTGCGCGATAATGGGTACGTTAAAAGCTTTCAATGCTTTTGCACCGTTTGTTCCGTCGACCCCCATTCCGGTCAAAATAACTGCAATGGCTTTTTCCTTAACAATTTTCGATGCGGATCGAAATAAAACATCAACGGATGGCTTGCATCCGTTTTCCGGATTTCCGTCCAGGGTCCGTGCAATCAGGTTACCGTGACCGTCGTCGTTAATTGTCAAGTGAATGCCTCCGGGAGCCAAATAGGCATGACCGGGCAATAATAAATCATTGTCCTGTGCCTCGTGAACCGAAATTGCCGATTTCACATCGAGATTATTGGCCATCGGGCCGGTAAATAATTTCGGCATATGCAAGACGATAACAATTGGTAAAGGAAAATTTACCGGAAATAACGGAAGCATTTTTGTCAATGCTTCGGGGCCGCCTGTCGAAACACCGATAAGAACCACTCGATACGTATCATTTATTCCGGATGTCGCAATTGCGGGAAGTCGGGCTTGTTTTATGGCCGGTAAATTTTTTGCCTGGTACTCATCGTGCGGCACGGCAGGACCGGCTGCGTTTGTTTTAGCCATTTCGGAAAACCGCTTTATGGTAAAACACCATATTTTGGGAGCTAATAGCCTATTGATAAGCGGAACTTGTTCGAACGAACATTGGGCGCTCGGTTTGACCAGGTAATCGAACGCTCCGCTTCCGAGTGCGGTAACGGCGAGGTCGGCATGAGAATGATTGTCGGGTTGGGTCACGACGATGATGCCCGTTTGCGGCGAAACGGCCTTTGCTTCGGAAAGGAACTTGACAATGTCCATATCGCCGAGCTCCACTGCGGCGATCACTACCTCCGGACAGTGTTTTTTTATTTTATCTATGCATGATTTTCCATTAGGACACGTGCATATGATTTTCAATTCGGAAATGGTTGAAAGCGATTTTGCAATCATTTCCCTGCAGGTAATATCGGGATCGGCTATCAATACATTGATCATTATAAACTATTCTATTTGTTTTTTATCTGCGATGGTTTCGATTTCCCTTACGCAATCGCAAACATTATCGACCGCTACCAAAAGGTCTTTCATCCCTTGCTTTGTCGCATTGCTCGCATCGGTGCCGCGTTTTATATAACGGTTTCCTTCACTGATCATAACCGTGTTCTCGGCTATTTTAGAGTTCATTTCCGTGACAGCCAATGCGGCTTCCGCCACATTTTTAGCAACATCGCTGGCACCGGTTGCTATTTCGGCTATTCCCTTCGAAACGTTGGTTGCGCCATATGCAGCTTCATTAATGTTTTTGGAAATCTGATTGATTCCCTTGGATGCTTCGGAGACATTATGGCTGATGTCGATGGATGCGAGATTTTGCTTATCGACCATTGAGGAAATTTTACCTTGAAAATCATTGATTTTACCGATAATATCAGTAATGTTCCGGATCGCTTCGATTGCGGAATGCGTATTTTCCTGAATACTTTGAATTTTTCCCGTTATGCCCTCAGTCGCACTTGTTGTTTGTTTCGCAAGTTCTTTTACTTCGTTTGCGACAACGGCAAACCCTTTTCCGGCTTCTCCGGCGCTGGCGGCCTCAATAGCGGCATTCAAGGCAAGCAAATTCGTTTGTTGTGCAATAACTTGTATAACATTAATTACTTTACCGATTTCCTCTGCACTTTTGCCGAGAAGCGTCATTGAATTTGTTGTTTCACCTGCCGCTTTTGCAGCGCTTGAGGCAACGGTTGCGCCTTCGCGTGCCATGGTTGCCACGCTCGTTATTGATCCGGATATCGATTTAAGGCCTTCGTCAATAGTTATGAAATTGGTCGACATTTCTTCGGTAGTCGTTGCTACGGTAGCCATATTCGTGCTGATTTCTTCCGCAGTATTGGCGACATTGTTGATATTTGCCGAAATTTCTTCCGCAGCCGTTGCGACCGTCGTGATATTTGCCGACATCTCTTCGGATGTTGTAGCAAGCGATTGAGAGTTATTATGCAATTCCATGATTATTCCGGCGGCACTTTGCACCTCTTTATCGCTTTCTTCTATTTGCGATTGCATTTTAATGCATAATTCCAGCTCGGTAGTGTCTGCTTTCGAAATCGATTGCACTTTTTCTATTAACAATTTTTGTTTCGTCTCCAACGTTTTTATAAGCGCGTCGCGTTCACTTGTCAATAAATCCAATGCCGATTGAATTCTGCCTTTATTTTTCTGTAAAGAAGAAACCGCGATGAAACAGCCGGCAACGCACAGTACTCCTACTGAAAGACCCAAAATAATGGAAACATTGGTTTGGATTTTAGCAGCGAATAATACTAATGGAATCAGCGCGGATACTCCGCAAAGCCCTGCAGACAAAATGGGGGCGGAAATTGCGGTGTTATTTGATTTCATGAGAGAGCTCCTCCCGTTATACAGTTTGAGAATTTTGATTGGCTATGGAAGCATGATCGCCTGCAATAAGCAATTCATGATTTAAAACGATAAGAAAGAACGCATCCGTTTTTAAAACGCTCTGGACGAATTTTGAACGATCTTTATTCATATGTTGCGGCGGCTTTTCAAGCATATTTGCGGGCGTTGACAGGACGTTGCCGATAGAGTCGACAAGCAGGGCAATCGGTTTATCCGGGAGAGTCTTGATGTCGATTCCGCTTCCGGCCTCAACCTGTTCGAAATCCTGTATTGTTTTCAGTATTACTAAATGGGAATTTGGACTAAGAACGTGCTCCTTGCCGCAAAAAAGAACCGATGAATCGATAACCAGGACTATTTGCCCGCGTATATTCACCAGGCCTCGGATATGCGGTTTGGACAAAGGAACATACGTGATATTCGTGTTCGTATTAACCTCTTTAACCAAGCGGATATCGAGACCGTAAAGAGAATCGCCGATAGTAAAGGAAACGAATTTTACTTCTTTTTGCGTCGTCATTTGCGCTTGCATTATACTGATCTTTCTACTTTGCCGATTGCATGCATCACCGATTCCAAAATCCCCTCCAACCGGAATTTCGACGTGAACTCATTATAACCGCTGGTCATGCTTTGAGGCCGCATCGTTTCTTCATCGCCGGCCGAAATAGCAAGAAGCGGAATGGTTTTGAATGACTCGCTGGTCCGTAATGCCCTGGCAAAATCAAATCCGTTCATAATCGGCATTTCTATATCACTGACTATACAGTCGAATGTGGCGGTTTTTAAAATTTCCAATGCATTAATTGCCGATTCAGTAACGGTTACGTCGATTCCCGCGCCCTTTAAAAAGGAGGCGATTAGCGACCGGTAAAATGCGGAATCGTCAACCAGGAGTATTTTCTTTTTGTTGTAGTGACCGTACTGCTCGTCTTTAAACCAGCCGGGTTCGATTTTTTCGACAATGGAAAAAATATCGAGGAACAACGTTAGGTTCCCATTGATGATTTGCGAACCGATGACGCCGCTTCCGAAAATAGTCGTGCTGTCAATCGTACTGGAAACATCTATGGAATCGAGAATTTTTGCGGCCATTATCCCGATCGGCCGAAACGTCTTCGGAATAATAACGAATTGCGACATTGTGCCGTATTTTGACGAATGCGATGAAAAAGCCTGCTCGATCCGAACAAGCGGAATTGAATTTCCTCTGAATTCCAGATATTCCCGACCGTTTGCCCAAAGAATTCGGCTGCAGGGAATTTCCTCCACGCGGGTTATGTGGCAGAGGGGAACGGCAAATCGTTCGGTCCCGCCGATATCGAAAAGCAAAACGGTTTGTCTGTCGTCGTAATCGGACCTCCGGGCAACATGCACGTTTTCGGATTTACCATAAAGAAAGCCGCCGAGTTGGGCAACGCTTGCGATATCAAGTATCATTGCGATTTTTCCATCGCCAAGTACGGTCATGCCCGCATAAACCTGGCAACCCTTAATCGGGTCGTGAGGCGGTTTAACGACTATTTCTTCTGCGTCAATTATCGTGTCGACGATGAGACCGTACCATTCGGTACCCAGGTTCAGCACTATTATGTAAAGACTATTCGCCAGGGAAATGCGTCGGTCTTTTGGTCCGGTCCGGTTGGGACCGGACGCCTCTTGCGTAGATCCCCCGCGCCGGTCGGCAAATCCGCCGCGTCTGTTTTCTTTAAGGGTTTCATCGAGGGGGTCATAATACGTGGTTGGGACTTGCAGCACTTCGGAAAGACGAACAAGCGGCAGCATTTTTCCACGCAGCCAATAAATTTCCCTCTCATCGATTTTTTTGATCGATTGGTATATCTGGTCGCCGTGTAACCAGACGACTTCGACAATATTTGCTTGCGGTATGGCATAGCAACGGTTTTCAAGTGCGACAATAAGAGTCGGAATAATGGCCAAGGTCAAGGGAAGTTTAATGGTAATTGTCGTTCCATGTCCGATGATTGATTTTATATCAATCAGGCCGCCGAGACGTTTTAAACTGGTGCGAACCACATCCATACCTACACCGCGGCCGGAAATTTCAGTCACTTTTTCGGCAGTTGAAAAACCCGGTTCGAAAATAAGGTTGAATGCGTCGCGGTCGGAGAGCAGCGATGCCTGTTTTTCCGTCAATATGCCTTTTGCGATCGCCACTTTTCGCAAAATTTGCGGGTCCATGCCTTTTCCGTCGTCCTCGATTTGAATATTTACCTGGCCGGCCTGATGGAATGCACCAATGGTGACTTTGCCGACGGGATTTTTACCCGCCCCCTGGCGTATGTGCGGCATTTCGATACCGTGGTCGATCGAGTTTCTTACCAAATGCGTCATGGGATCGGCGATTGCTTCGATGATATTCTTGTCGAGCTCCACGTCTGATCCTATAATGTCAAGCGATATTTCTTTGCCTAATTTGTGAGCCAAATCGCGGACGACGCGGGTGAACCGGTTAAAAATCGTGCCTACCGGTCGCATGCGGGTTTGCATGATACTGGTTTGCAAGTCGGAGGTCACGACGTTGAGCCGTTGATTGATAGTGACGAGTTGCTGGAGATTTCTGCTGCTCACCGCTTGCGCGCTTTGATTGCGAACCAGTACCAGTTCGCTGGCTAAATTCATGAGTCGGTCCAAAAGGGCCAATGGAATTCTTACCGTCGAATCGACGTTTACTTTTGCCTGTGTGTTTTTTCCCGAAGCCAAAAGTTCCGATTGTTCGGGTGCTATATGGCGGTCCTCCGAATCCGGTGATGAAGGCGGACATTTCACGGTAACGAGCGTTTTTGCCCGATGCGCATTTTCGATTTCGTTGGTATTGTATGATTTTACCGATATGGGATTTATCGACACGCCGTCCGTAAGTATGGAAACATCTTCTATGACCGTGCAAACAAAAAAAGTGCAAATGAATTTTCCGCTTTCATCGGGTATAAGCTCCTTGATTTCCTGCGGAGTTCGATTTGTTGCCAAAACTTTCCCGACTTCTGAAAACGCCAGTATAAGGTTTTCTCCCGATAAAGAGCTTTCACGGGAATATGCAATAAGGTCCGCGGTAATTTCAAAGCAATGAAGCTGGTTTTTTATGGCTTCGGAAAGATCGATTTTTCGCAGGTCGAAACCGGATTTTTCCGTTTCAGTTAAGGAATTATGCTGCTCAAGAGGGTCGATGCCCATGATCATTTCACAGTTTCGAATTTCTTCGTCTACCGTAATGGACGTGTCGTCGATATTGTTTATCAATTGTTTCAGTTTGTCGATACCCTGCAGCAAACAGTCGCTTATGATGCGATCGGGCGTTTTCTTTTTGTCACGCAGGGCAGCTGCAATATTTTCGAGGGAATGGGATAGGTTTTTGATTTTAACAAAATCTAAGAATCCGGCCCCCCCTTTGATCGTATGGACGGCACGAAACAGAAGGTTTATGCTTTCATCATCGATTTTTTCGCCGTTTGCCTCTATGGAAAGAACTACCGATTCCGCATTGACAATATGTTCGGCCGATTCGGTGAGAAACTCTTTTACCATATCTAAATCGGCCATGATGCATTCCTACAAAACAAAATATCGAAAACGACGGTAATCCACGCCATGCACCAAGTATATCCCTCAGATGTAGTGTTGTAAAGGGGAAAATGCAGGGCCGCTCGCATTAATAGGTTACCAAAAAGCTTGCCGATGAACGGAAAACGGGGGAATTTGCGAGATTGAATGGCGTGATAAAATTCCTCGGAAAGCCAAATTTAATTGCTGAATGGAGTATTCCATTCGAATACGAAAATTATAGCAAACAGGCTTTTATTAAGCAAATAAACCCGTTTATCGTTATCTTAATTCTTAATATCTTAAAAAGAATTTTGGAAATTTTATGAAATGTCTTTTTAAATGCTAAAAAGCATGCAAATATTTTATTGGAAGGTGCTATAATGGTTAATCGATTAAAATCCATTTCGTTGATGACGCTTTTGTCAATATTAATCATAAGTTCGAATTCGATTGGATTTACCTGTCCCGGTTCGGAGGCGGGAAATACCAATTCCAACGGCAATTATGTGCTCGGTATGCCGATTGGGGGTATTGGGGCCGGAAATTTCAATTTTTTGCCCGACGGGAAATATAACAAAGCATATATCCGGGTAGGTGCTGATGACGGAGCAATGCCGCTTTGCATTGCCTATCAGAAACGCGGCAGCACGATGTTTTCCGGTAATTTACAGCAGGACAACGGCATGACCACGACATTTACCGGCTATTGGCCAACGGTCAAAATGAAATACATGAAAAGCGACATTATAGACAGCATCGGGCTTGAATGCTTCTCGCCAATTTGCACAGGCGACAACTTGAATTCCTCATTGCCCATTGCATTCTACATTTTTACAATTGAAAATTCCGGAACCGCATCCGACACCGTAGCAGTAGCCTTATCCAACGGTGCAAACTCGACGATTATTCGTAGCGGGAACGTAATACGTGGAATAAAAAGCGGTTCGGTTTGCGTCATGGTGGATACGACAAAAACTGACCCTGCGGACAGTGTCACTTGCGGCTCAACAGCTTCGGACTTCACCTCACACGGTCTGTTGAACAACGGCAATGCGGGTATTCTTGCAAAACGAGTCATTGTTGCCCCTAAATCGACCGCGACCATCGCTTTTTGCGTTTCATGGACAAATGTTAACAACGGATATTATCGGAAATACTTCACCGATGCGCAGGCGATTGCCAGCTATGGCATAGACAGCGTCGTCATTCTCAAAGGTAAGGTGGACAATTGGCATAATAAAATATTGAATTCGAATCTACCCGAGTGGCTGAAGGACCTTGCCGTCAATTGCCTGCATGTTTACAATTGCATGACCGACTGGGTCACGCCGAATACCTACGGCATGCAGGAGGCAATGAGTGAAAGTTTGTACGGGACCAACGATCAGGCGTTTCATGCATCGCTTGCGCTCGGGCTTTTTGCACCTGATGCGGAATGGTCGCAAGTTTCGCGTATGGCCGAATGCGAAGGGGGAAATGGTTTGTTCTCGCACTTGTACGGTGGTGCCGACGGCATACGTTCGGACGTTGGGGGGAAGTTCGTTCTTGAAACGTATCGCGCTTACCAATGGACCGGAAATACGAGCAATTTGAACGGCTTGTACGGCAATATCGCAAAAGCGATCGATGGGATACACGGCGAAGATAATAACGGCGACGGACTTACGGATGATAACAACATGACCACGTACGACAATGCCGGAGGCGATTGGAACATACCTTCTAAAGAATATGACAACGAAATTTATCTCGGCGCCCTGAAAGCTGCGGTGTCGGCGGCATCTGCGCTCGGCAAGCCTGCCGATTCTGCGAAGTTTGCCGGTTATTTCAATGCAACATCCGCAAGCTTTGAAAAAAATAACGGCAGCGGGTTCTGGGATTCCACGAGACAAAGCAGCAGCGGAAGAAAAGGATATTATTCGGGTTCGACGAATACGGGCGCAAATGGAAAAGCAGTATGGGACGGCGGATTGTTGGGTCAATGGGGCTCGGATTTGTGCGGGCTTGGGCCGCTTCATCCGGAAAACAGGATAGAAAGCGCTTTAAAAATGATCAACGATGCCTGTCTTGACCAGCGTAATCCGCCATGTTACGCCCTGATGCAGGCTTACCCAGATGTCAATTGCACGGGGAATGGCCCGCAAGGAACATTTTTCAACAACACCTGTGTTACCTATTGCGCGTATCCGGCCGGCGATTTGTGCGCGGGGTTCGGGCATAATTGCCCGGATATTGCCATGCGTGCATTACATTCGTTCTGGAACATAACATTCAACAAATACAAGCGTGTTTACAATATGCCTTGCAAATTCAATGCAGACGGCGCAGGTACCGATTGGGGGATAAACCGTTACATGAACCCGCCCGCCTGTTTTGCCGCACTTTTCGGAATAACCGGTTTTTCCATAGATGTCAATGCAAAAATCCTCCGATTGAAACCGTCGTTGCCGACAAGTTCTCAATATAAAATGGATTCTCTTGTCAATGGTCCCCTTATAAACCCGGTATCATGCGGCACGCTTGACTATAAACAAGATGTTGCGACGGGCATCCAGAACATGTTCGTAAAATTCGATTCGCCGATGCAGTTTGGAAGGATATATGTAAAAAAACAAGGGCCGTTACAAGTCGCCGTCACCAAAAACGGGGCGAGCATTGCCGCGAAAATTGCCGTGAACCCTTCCGATACTTCGGAATTTGAAATAGCATTCGCGAGTCCCATTACAATAGATAATTCAGGAATCAAAATAGCAGTGGGAGTAGCCCCGTCATCGGTCGGGCATTTATCTCAAACAGCTCAAAAGCCAATACGGTTCGATGCGGTATTGCGAAGCGGTTCGATTCTTGTTTCCTATACTCTGGCACATACGGCACGGGTGTCGCTTTCCTTAATCAATTCTCTGGGAATAAAAACCAGTATGGTACCGGACACAAAGGGTTTTGCCGCTGCAGGCGATCATTCGATCACTGTGTCGACAACCAAAATTCCGGCGGGAGTTTACTATGCCACGATGCAAACCGATGATCTTAAATTTTCCAAAAAGATCGTGATTACCAAATAAATATTGGACCAAAGGTCCTCCGATGAATGCGAAAAATGGAATAATGTACAACGTTGTAAACCGTCTCGGTCAGGCGGTAATATCTCTCATTATTGTTTTTATCGCATACTTGCCGATACCTGCAGAAACCTTCTTTTCGGCATGCAGATTTCATTTTGGAACTGATGTCGGCAAAGTGAGTAACAATGCCGCGCTAATGGCACAAATAGACTATTGCACTTCGTGGGCCGGAAGCTCGGAAGATTTCGGTATGAATTCATTTTTTACAACGTGTAAAAACAACAGCAAAACTCCCGTTGTTATTGCCTATATAATCGCATTCACCGCACGACGCGATCTCGGGCTTAAAGATTGCAATGTAGGAACACCGAATTTGTGCCAAAGCGGTGCCGATTACATACGCCAGCATAAACCGCGTATTCTTTCGCAGTATGTCAAGTACGCGCAGGGAGCGGCTCAATCGTTCGGGACGGCTGTCCCGATGATATGGTGCATGGAGCCAGACTATGTTCAGTACGGCGAAAGCACGCAAAACAACGGCGGTTTGACTGCGACGCAAGCCGGAGCCTATATGAACGAAATTATCGATACCGTGAAAAAGTACTGCCCTAATGCGGTTTTTTCGATAGACATTTCCCCATGGAAAGACACATCCTTTTATAAAACCTGGTACGGCGCTATGAACATGAAGCGGTTTTCATTTGTTAATACTTCCGGCGGAGGAAGCAGGCCGGACCAGACATTCATCAGCGACAGTTGGGCGTCGACGCTTCCAACATGGAAATGGGTCTTTACCACGTTCGGTACGCCCCTGATTGCGGATGCGGATTACGGCGTCGGCGGCGGCAGTACGGGATACGATACCCGTTGGCAAAACGTAACGAATCTTTCGGCGAGAATAAATGACGGCGTCATTGCGGTTTCACATTACAATCCGACTTCCAACTATGCCGCAGATATTGTCGCAATACGGTCCCAAATTCCATCGCCTCCGAAATGTGTTTTCCAAACCGTTCAATCGGCCCAATTTCTTCAACGACAAACCAACCCGTTACAAGAGATGGACCCTCCAAACGGAGTCGTCGATATAATAGATCTTTCGGGAAAGGTTGTTTGTGAAAAAAACAAATCTCAAATCGCCGGACCGTGGACACGATGGAACGGTGATGGTATGGTAAAACATCCGGGAACGTATGTCGTACGACTACGCGGAATGTCTATGCTTATGCAAAAAATGATCGTGATTAATAAATAAGCACGATATCGGTTGATTTATCAAACAAATATTAAACAGTTTACAAGCTAGGTATTATAACAGGACCGTTCATGTTTCAGCCAAAGGATAGGGCTCCCTGTTTGAGTCCCATGAAATGGGACGAGTTAGGGATGTCCGATGGCCGAGACGGAAACAGGCCTGTGAAAAATAGCTTGTAAACTGCTTAGTAAGAATCAAAATTCTTTTGCAATAGTTATGCCTGCCGAAAATTGGTCCATCGAAGACACCGCATACATCTCGGCTTGCTGATAGCGAAAAGTGTTCCTGACAAAAAAGGGAGTTTGCCCATTTAACGAATAAGGGCCGTTGTCCCAGCCAAGAATATTGTATACGTTTATGGCGACGCTGAAATCCTTTTGAACGTGAAACAACAGATTCGCGTCCAATTTGACAATCGGTTTGGTATCTGCGTCGTAAACGGTATATCCCAGGGAATTTTGCATATACGAAAGCATTTGCGTGTGCGGGTCAGCGGCATCGGGGGAGCCGGAACGTCCGTCGAGTCCCCACCAAATCCTGGCATTGGTATGAAGCGTCACGAATTTCCATGGCGTAAAGCTTACGCACAATTTAGTCATATTGGAGGGAAAATTTTTAAATTTCTTACCGTCGGCAGATATGGTTGTTTTGACAAGATAGGTCGTATCCTGAATCGAAGTCAGATATTGCTGCTTAGGGTAATAATCCCAGCTGCCGCGTATATTTTTACTTGAATCGTACCACGCATCGGAAGGACTAATGCCCGGTTTTAAAGCCCAATGCCTCGTGACGTTTCCTTTGTCAACATCGGTTGCGAAAAGACGGGTAAACGTATGGCTCGCATCGATTTCAAAAGGCCCTGCCAGATATTTGACCTCGAGTTCGGCATTGAAAAAATTGTATCCGTTGCAATTGATATCGCGAAACGCACTTTGGTCCCATGAAATAAGGTTTTGTATCGAAGTTGCCGAAAGTGAAGGAATCACCGTAAGCATGCTGAACGGTTTGCCGACATAATCCAGTTCGGCGGAATACGATTGTTCGGGTTTTAAACTATGCATATCGCTTAATGAAGGAATAGTCACGATCGGCGTAACGAGCGTCGGCGGAGTGTTGGGTAATGCGGTACCGAATTTCGCGGTACCGGCCTGATCGACGACGTTACTTCCGACATAATGAAAACGGTTGTATTCGTAATTATCGTCGCTGCCGTAATTTGATGCTGTTTGACCGATAAGTTTGACCGTTTGGTTTTCCGCAAGCGAATAAATAAATGCAAGCTTCCCGTTGAGCAGTGTGGCACGCGTATGCAAATCCAAACGTGCGCCTCCTTCCATGGAAAACTTATCGGTCAAATCATATAATCCTTCGGCGACTATGGAAAAAATAGTATACACGACGGGGCTGATGACGTAATAACCCGCCTGGCCGTTACTGTTTCCGCAAAACAAGCCGTTTCCCATGTCGTCGGTTTCCCATGAAAGTCCTCCTGATGCTTGCAATTTCGGAATGCTTTTTAATAAATATTGCGCATTGAAAGTGTATCTGAACTCGCCGAATCCTTCCTGTATGTTTTTATACCCTCTTCCGTCCGGACTCGACAGCGAATACGATAATCGGTTTTCCGTCAACGATCTATCGGCATAACCGTCGAACCCGGCTCTAAGTGTAAGTTGATTGTGGCGAATAGGGATGTCGAATTCCAAATCCGACGCCAGATTGTCTATGTTGTATTGATTTCTGCTGCATTCTCCGGAATTGTCCTGGCTCCAGAACGGATCGTCCGGTTGAACAACGGGGCCGTATGTTCCCGGACCAAGATGCGCGGGCAAGGAATTTGAATCGATTCCCCCGGGCCAAGGGTTAAAGGGAAACCAGGCTCCTGCGTTTTCGGCTTGATGGGTAGAACGTGCATAGAATTTTAAAAAATCTTTGTAATCCCATTCTCCGGATATGCGCCAGTTACCTTCCGGGTTATCGTAACTGCCATCCGAAGGAATTCCATTGTGCGGCGTATAGGCATTGTTTACCCACGAGGGGAACGGCCACGTATCCAATCCGTAAATATTTGTTTTTGCTTCGGGGATGCCATCCGATTTTCTGAATCCTCCGCTAAAGGTCACGAAATTGTTTTTGTCGGGCCGCAGGTAAATATTCGCTTGCGGCTCAAGCGTTTTCCTGTCGTCGCTGGCAATTGATATTGTTGAATTGTTTTCCGCATTTATTGCAGACTTCGTAATGATATTGATAATCCCCGCAATAGCGCCCGACCCATACGCCAAAGACGCGGGGCCTCGCAATACTTCAACCCGTTTAATATCTTCCAGAGGGCCAAGCATGGTTTCAGCTTGGAATCCGTCCCGCGATTGCGGGTTCATTTTGTGGCCGTTGACCAAAAATAATATTTTGGTATTGCGATCGTTAAATACTCCGCGCATTCCCCAAATCGTACCGTTCCATTTATTGTAACCGTACACAAAACCCGGAACAAATATATCCAAAAGCTCAGATAAATTCCGGGCGCCCGAAACTTTAATTTTGTAATCTTCGATAACGGTGATACTTAAAGGAGATTTTTGGAGATTCAATTCCAAAAACGATCCGGTTGTCAATTTGATGTTCAATATATCGGCCAAAGATAATGCGGCATCAAGCTCGGCTGTTTCTGTCGATTCGATCGCAAAGCTCGTGCAAAATAAAGCGGAAAACTGGATTATTATAAAGCAAAATTTGATTAAATTGGCCGTATTCGGAATTAAAAGCAATGAATAACTATTATGCATTGAACGTCCTATTATAATTCTTTCGTTTATTGCCGGTCGAAACAATATTGTCGTCCATAATATCAATCTATAAATTCGTCACTCGGTTAAAAAAGGAAAATTTTGATAACCTGTATTCTAAAAGAACACGAATAATAGGCCAGTGGCTTCAAAAAACCGGAAACGAAAATAAAATTGGGTATATTAACAAATATTCAATCGGAAAAATATGAATGAAAAAACAGGAGTAAAAGAGTTTCCTTTAACTGAAAATGTGCCGTTTTATTTTAGCCGACACGTTTAAAACGAAATGTTAACAATGTAGAATGAGAGGGCAGGACAGTGAAAAAAATAATTATACGTTTAACCTGTATCTGTATCGGATTTGCCGCTTTTTCATCGTGGGCGCAAATCGGACATATTACAAATCCAGGTAAAGTCGTGGACTCGCTCGGGCAGCCGCTCAAAAACGCCATGATTACCTATACGGACCCGGCAAAGGATCTTAATTACGATTTTACGGATGCAAACGGTTATTTCGGGCCCGCCAAACCCGTTACAGGCACTGCCGGCAAAACGTTTTCAACGAATAAAATGCCTGGTTTTATAGATAATGTCAAGATTGCCAGCTCAAGGATCTGTTTTTATCTTAATGCCGCAAAAAATGTCAGTATCGAATTATCCAACAGTTCAGGGCGAAAAATCGCCGCGGTTTTGAACGGAAATCTCGAAAAAGGTTCGTATTCGGTTGATTTAAGCGGCATGACACCGTCTCGTCTTGCGGGTAATATTTATTTTGTAAAGGTCCAGGCCGGTGGCGAAAGCGTTGTACGAAAATTCGTAAGCATGGAAAATCGGACAATCGGCCAAAATGGTTCGACACAAATTGTCGCGAATCAAACCGGTGCCGTTTTGGCAAAAAAAATGGCCGCAACCGATACGGTTCGCGTTGGTAAAACAGGGTATAAACCCGTATACGTTCCTATTAACCAATATACCGACAGCATCCCGGCCGTAACACTGCATAAAATCGATATCGAAGCGCGCGTGGATTCCGTTCTTTCCAAATTATCTTCCGACCAGAAAGCAATGTTGATGGTCATGGTGGATATGCAGGATAATCCTGCCGGCTACCAGGGCGGCACGGCTCTGTACGATGCGGGGAACCCCGGATCTGCAAGTGATTTTAATTCGAAAAACGATACGCGAATGAGCAATGGACCTAAAATTCCATTGCTGATCGGTTACGACTGCGTACACGGTTTTATCGGCAGCAGCAGCGTGCAGGGAACGATGTTTCCCCATAATCAAGCAATGGGTTGCATTCAGGATACCACGCTTATGCAGATGGCCGGACGCATTACCGCGATCGAGGCGGCGACCAGAGGAATATATTGGGCTTTTGCGCCCTGCATCGCAGTATGCAGGGACGAACACTGGGGCCGAATTTATGAAGGCGGCGGAGAAGTACCGGAGATCAGTGCGAAGCTTGCCATGAATGAAATTCTTGGTATGCAAGGACGCGATCTTTCCCTTAATACTTCAATTGTCGCAACTGCAAAGCATTTTGCCGGTGACGGCGGAACCCAGGGTGGAACAAATGCGGGTAACGATGTCGGTGCCGATTCTTCGCTGAGGGCCATACATTTGCCTCCGTATAAGGCGGCAATTGCCGCCGAAGTCGCCTGTATTATGCCGTCGTTCTCGAGCTGGAATGGTGTCGGGATGACGCAGAATGGTCCGCTTCTCACGGATTGGCTTAAAACACAGCAGGGATTTGACGGGTTTGTTGTCGGCGACTGGTGGTCACATCAGCCCGGTAGCCCTTCCACCACAATTGCAAGTTTCAATGCCGGTCTCGATAATGCCATGGCACCCTATGATAACAATGTAACGCTTGGCATTATTAAAGGCGCCGCTTCATCGTTAAGTGCCCGCATGGACGATGCTTGTAAACGAATATTACGCGTACTATTCCGTAAAGGAATGTTCGAAAATTATCATGCCTTGGCGGGTTACGACAGTCGTTTTTATTCTTCCGACCACCGAAATGTCGCACGTCAATGCGTTGCGGCGTCAATGGTTGTGCTCAAAGACAGCAGCGCAACGCTGCCGTTGGCAAAGACCGGTTTGAACATCGCGGTCATTGGAAATTATGCGGATAATATTCGTTGGCAATGCGGCGGATGGACTTTGGGTTGGCAGGGGGTTGATCCGAATACCGTGCCCAAAGGAGTCTCGCTTTTGCAGGCTTTGAAAAATCAGGGTTCGAATACCGTGAATGCATATACGACAGGAGATAATATTCCAAGCAATGCCGATATTATCATCGTGACCGCGGGGAATAATCCGAACGCGGAATACACCAAATCCGATGACAATATAAAATTGCTTGCTGCGAGTGTTTCTCATGCCGCAGGTAGTACAACGGTGAATAATTCCGGAGACCAAAGCAGTTATCAAAAAATCTCCGATTTAATGAATAAGGCCAAGGCTGCGGGAAAATCAAGCAAGAAAATCGTTCTCATGCTCTTTTCAGATGGTCCGGCAGTTGTAACGGATGCTATCAATGCTTCCGATGCTGTCGTATGTGCGTGGCTTGGTTGTCCTGAAGGCGACGGATATGCAGATATTCTCTATGGAACGGTTAAGCCTACCGGCAAATTGAACTTTGCATGGCCTGCGACAATTGCGCAGATTCCCATTAATCTCGGTAACCATCCCGGAATCGCGGCAGGCGACGGCAGCACACCGCTCTTTCCGCTCGGTTACGGTTTGACGTATTAACGGCAATGTGTGATTTGTAATTTATAATGTAGAGACGTAGCGCGCTACGTCTCTACCGGTATTTAAATATGTCAATAATAAATAGTATCAATAAAAAACTTTCGCATCGATAGCATTGACCTGAGAAGAATTTTTGAACGTCGCACTTCTCGATACGTATACGTTTAAAGATCGCATGATTTCATGATATTCCGGATTGTCGGATAGCCAGGCATTGATCTGCTCGTCAAATAGAATATCCGTGGTTATAGGGAAAATTACGCTGATTATCGGGTCTGTGGATATCGGCGGCATTCCTTGATTCATAAATCCTCCATTTCCAAGAAACGATCAATCCGTTATTTCATGAAAAAGCCGAATCATTGGACAATGTATTATTGCGGCGGCTTAACATATCGTATCGGTTCGCCGACCTTAATACATAATTCATTGACTTCTTTTTTCATTTCGATTATTCGACGTTCGCGTTCCACCAGTTTGCTGTTAAAGAATTTGAGTTGTGCATTTCTTTGACGCAGATCTTCGGCAATCTTTATGTTGTTTTCCTCAATCAGTTTGCGTTCTATAATATCTTTTTCAATTTGAATCTTGGCGTTTTCAAATTCCGACGTTCGCAGGCTGACAAGAGATTCCAGGCTTTGACGGTACATTTCAAGTTCCTCTTCCATTCTTTTACGTTCCGAAATATCCATTATCGCCACCAAACAACAATCGAATTCGCCTAATTCATTGTCTATCGCTATGAAATTGAGCAATGCGATGAACGACGACGTATCCGTGGATTTTAATTTTAATTCGCAGGATTGTTTTTCCCTGCTTGTAAATAAATTCCGTCTGAATCTAATCCAATTGTCCTGCCATTCATGCGCCACGTACCGGGGAAAAACGAGCCGTCCGGTATCGATATCGCCGGTTTTGAGTCCGAGCATTTTCATGGCCGTAATATTCGCTTTGATAATGCTGTTATCCCTACAAAGTGTAAGATATCCGACCGGTGCGAAATCGTATAACTTTGTATACTGATCGCGCGACATGGCCAGTTCTCTTTGCACGTTATTTAATTCCTCGTTTTGTATTTCCAATTCAATTTGATGCAACTGCAATTCGTGTACGAGCTTTTCCAAGCCCATCACTTTCAAATCCGTTTCCGAGGGAGGATTTTTGATTACGACGTCATATGCCATCGCACGTAAATCGTCCGAAGTTCTGCCTTTATTCTTATCTGCCATATAAACCGCCTTTGGTTAAATGATATCGGGATTTGGACTTTAACAAAAATCGTGTTTATATGCAAAAACTAGGAAAAAACATGAATTTGATTGCACATCATGCATTTGTAAATAGTAATGACTCTTTGACCGTTTGCATCCTGCTGCCGATAACAAACGAATTTAAGGCCGTAATCGTTGCAAGTGGGACATTGGTATGAAAGCAACTGATTGTTTATAACCGATTCGATATAAGCGATTTTAGCGTTACATTCCGCAATTGCGACTTCGATTTTGTTGTTGATTTCATCGTAAGATTTGTCGATATGTTTTTTAATGTCTTCAAGAAGAGAATCTCGTTGATTGGATGAATTGCCACCGCTTTTGTTGGCAACTATATCGGAACTTTGGACTTTCGACGTAAGGTCTAAAGGCTTTTCCGAGGTCGGCATGCTTTGAGGCGATTGATAACTGCTGCTTGGCGAACTGGAGTAACTATATCCGGATGAACCGCTGTAAGGGCTCGACTTTAATGCAGACATGGGGGCTCCTTTGTCGTATTAAAATTGAATAGTATTAAAATGAACTCGGTAACTTAGGCGTTAATTACTTTCCTTTCCATAATAAGAACAGATCAAATAGCACCATATCTTGCCCCCGGAAATAATCACTTTTTCCATTTATGTGCTAAATGTTCGATATCGAAATAGATGAAATTGCATAAACCCCAATTGTAACAGGGGAATATAATCTCGAGCAAACACCTCAAACGTCATGATAGATTGTCCCAAATAAAAAAGATCTTGAAAATTCCAAAATTTTAAAAATAACGTACAAAGTATACTGAATTCTCAATTGTACGTACATTCGCGGTCAAATATGTTTCTTAAGCCCGCCGTTTCTGAGATCATGTCCGTTTTCCCGGTTTAATTAAACTAAATTA
>JBBIGR010000054.1:0-29488 GCA_037447435.1 Fibrobacteria bacterium | reverse complement strand
ACAATACACACAATTAAAAACAAAAAACTGTAAACATTTTTTAGGACTTGACCACCTTCCGCTTGAAAGGGCAAATTGATAATTTCGATGTGTTTTCCCTTTTAAGCCGTAAGCCGTCAATTGCTATTAATACCGGTGAACTTTCCCCTGTATTATTTTATTTCATTATAAACACCATGAATTCGAATTGTTAAATTACGGCTATGCTATAAGGTAAAACTACTTAGCACCCCCCATTCAACTCAGACAGGACAGTGCAGTATGGACCAAAACGTGACATCAATTATTCTTGCAGGAGGCCAAGGCAGCCGCCTGCACCCGCTCACCAAATCACGTTCAAAACCGGCAGTCCCGATCGGCGGCAAATTCCGCCTTATCGATATTCCAATTTCCAATTGCCTTCATCACGGAATCAGGACGATATGGGTACTTACCCAATTTGCCTCGGAATCGCTGCACCGTCATATTTTCCAGGCCTACCGTCTCGACGCCTTTTCGGGCGGCTTTGTCTCGGTACTTGCGGCCTCGCAAACGGTAGACAATAAAGGATGGTATCAGGGAACAGCCGATGCGGTCCGCAAAAACCTTGCAAATTTCCGCGATGCCGGCGATACCGTGTTGCTGTTGTCGGGCGACCATCTTTACAGAATGGATTTTACGCAATTCATCGATTTTCATCGGTCCCACAATGCCGATATCACCATCAGCGCATTGCCGGTTCCCCGTTCGCAGGTGAGCGAACTCGGGGTTTTGAAAATGGACACAGACCACCGGATACTTGATTTTATCGAAAAGCCAAAGGACGAAGCCACGATCAAGGATTATCAAATACCGGAAAAATTGCTGAAAAAAGCAGACTTCGGTAAAGAACAGTGCACCCATTTCGGTTCCATGGGGGTATATCTTTTTAACAAAGAAGTTCTTTTCGATGTTTTGAAAAAATACGACTTCGACGATTTCGGAAAACAAATAATCCCCGCAGCAATGAAAACCCATCGGGTATATGCGTTCCCGTTTTCAGGGTATTGGGAGGATATCGGTACCATAAAAGCTTTCTTTGATGCGCATATTGCTATGACGTCGGCAAATCCTCCCTTTAATTTTTACGATCAGGCTCATCCGATTTTTACAAATGCCCGTTTTTTGCCTGCCGCGAAAATTACCGGGTCCAACATCGACGCGTCTATTATTTGCGAGGGATCCATGATCGAAAATGCAAAAATAACCGACAGCGTCATCGGCGTGCGATCCATAATCCGAGACGGCAGCCATTTGTCCCGTGTGGTTTTCATGGGTGCAGATTCGTATGCTGCGGAATCAAAAAAAGGACCCTGTTCGGGCGTGGGCCAAAATTGTCATATACGAAATGCGATCATCGATAAGGACGTCTGTATCGGCGACGGCGCCGTGCTCATAAACAAAGACTCTATTGTCAATGGTGAAAAAGACGGAATAGTGATCCGCGACGGGATCATTATTGTTCCCAAAGGCGTTAATGTTCCGCCCCGATATGTCCTGTAATGAATAATGATGCGCCGCTATTGAATAGCGGCGCATCATTTTCCTGTATGTTTTTATATCCTTCGCATTAAGTACCTCTATCAAAACTTAAAGCAAAAAATTAAAGATTTCCGTATATTTATTTCGTATAATTAGAAAACAAAAGCTGTTTTTTCGCATCTTTACCCTTAGAGGTAGTGAATGGATTTGTTAAAAAAGCAATATATTGCATTGATTTTAATCGCTTTAGCAATATTTTCATCATCGTTTGCACTAGGCTTTATTTCGACGCCCCCGCAATCACTGAATATAAGCCCGGCCACAAATGGCCCGACCGCATTATCCGATACCCTTTTAATTCGATATAACGAAAACGGAAATAAGCCTATTTATATTTCAGGTAAAATCGCAAGTAATAAAGCTGTTTCTTCAGTTCAAAAAACGAGCGCAGCAGACCGGAAAAAGCTTTTGTGCCGTCAATATTTGACGCAAATCAGGAATACATTAAAAATCAATAACCCCGCCGAAGAATTCGATATTCTCGAATTATCCGATAATGAAGTTTCCACAGGACATTATAAAATCAAGCAAAAATATCGCGGGCTTTCGGTTTTAGGCGCCGAAGCGACGGTTCATGTTCACGAAACCTATGCCGATTTCGTCGGGCGGACTATTGCAACGCCGTCAATTGATATTGTTCCGTCAATTAGTCCGGACAATGCAATCCGCCTGGCGCTTGCCGACATTGCATCCAGCGGCGTGGCCCTTCGCATACTGACCGAAGCGGAAAAAACCATTTTAGACTACGCCGGCCCCTCGGCCGAACTCCTAGTGTTTCCGGTTGCGGAGAACCCCGATTCCGCACTCCTTGCCTATCAAGTTTTGGTACGGCCTAATTTTGTTGACTGGTGGGAATACGTCGTCGATGCGAAAACCGGCGTGGTCCTGTTCAAATGCAATCGCACCTGCAATGCCGGAGACGCCGTTGCGACGGTCAAAGACCTCCGCGACAGCCTGCGAACGATCCATGCGTATTTATCCGATAAATACTATCTCATCGATGCGTCCCGCGCGATGTTCAATGCATCGAAATCCCAAATTCCCAATACGCTGTCCGGCGCATTGGTGACGTACGACTACCAGAACAAAAATCCGGCAACATCATCTTTTAACCTCATCAGCAACACGCAAAACTCCTGGTCTCCTACGGCGGTGTCGGCCCAATACAATGCATCATTGGCATACGAATATTACAAAAATACGCATGGAAGAAATTCCATAAACGGCAACGGCGGCTCCATATTATCTTTTATCAATGTGGCCGACCAAACCGGCAATGCAATGGACAACGCCTACTGGAACGGCAAAGGAATGTTTTATGGAAACGGCAGTAAACTTTTTTATCCCTTGGCTGCGGCACTCGATGTGGCAGGTCACGAGCTTACTCACGGCGTTGTGGAAGCAACGGCGGCATTGCGCTATACCGGCCAATCGGGCGCATTAAACGAATCCTTGGCCGATATTTTCGGATGCATGATGGACAGAAGCAACTGGAAAATGGGTGAAACCGTTGTTCGCCCGGGCATATATCCTTCCAATGCATTGCGAGACTTGTCCAATCCCCATAACGGAACGACAAAAGGCAAGCAGGGATGGCAACCCCAATCCATGGCCGAATTCCAAATCCTGCCCAATACAACCGCGGGAGACAACGGCGGCGTCCACATAAACGACGGAATCACCAATTACGCCTATTATCTTTTTGCAACAACGGTCGGAAAGGATAAGGCGGAAAAGGTCTTTTACCGGACGTTGACAACTTATCTGGGAGCATCGTCCCAGTTTGTCGATTTACGAATCGGCGCAATTTTGGCCTGCGACGATATATTCGGAAAAGGTTCGGCCGAGGAAACGGCCCTGGCTGCAGCATTCGATAAAGTACAAATTTTCGACAATACGCCCCAAGTGACTCATCAAAACGATTTGCCGATCAACCCGGGAAAAGAATTCGTCCTTCTCACGTCGGCTCCGCCTGCTGCAGACGGCACGACATTATACATTGCAGACAGCGCTTTCGGTTCGCTCAAAAGCGTTTCAAAGCGCCAGGTAAAATTCCGGCCATCGGTTTCCGATGACGGTAAAACAGCGCTTTTCGTGAGTTGGGACAAAAAACTCATTGCGCTTTCATTAGACGCAAATCCGGTAACCGAAACAATAATCGACAGTACGAAAATCTGGTCGCTTTGCGCTCTCTCAAGAGACGGGAAAAGATTTGCAGCGGTAAAGGAAGTGAAAGACACATCGATTTACATCGGGAGCATGAGCGGCGGTCCGATGCATCGTTTCAATTTGAACGGCCCTGCCGACAGCAATGCCCATGTCATTACCGGCGCCGTGTTTTCAAGTGCATTGGAATGGAATTTTTCTGGGGAGGAAGTTATTTACGATGTATACAATTCTTTATCCGGTTCAAATGGAACCAGCATAACAAATTGGGATATCGGGTTTCTTTGCTCCTGGGATCAACAAACAAATACGTACGGTGACGGTGAAGTAAATAAATTATTCAACAATCTTCCCGACGGCATCAGCGTCGGAAACCCGACATTTTCGAAAAATTCTCCCAATATTATTGCGTATGAAAGCATAGACAATTCCACGCACGCAGTGTCGGTGACAACGATGAATATGGAAACGAGGAAATCCATAGTAACCGCCTCCACCGCGTTTCCGGGCTATCCCTGCTTTTCAAAACGTGACGACAAAATCGCGTTTTCAACCATCAACGGAACAGATACCGTTGTTTCGACAATCGGCCTGAATGCGGATAAGCAAACGCCTTCGGGATCTCCTGTTATTAAAGTGAGAAAAATGAAATGGCCGGTATACTTTGCAATGGGCACCAGAGCAATTCCATCGCAACAACATCCGAATTCATCGGCAGTTTCTGTTACCGCAGGCTTCGATTTGAGGATTATATCCTGTAAATATGGATTGAAAGCATTGATTGTTTCAGGGAATCAATCAACGGTATCAATAACCATAGCACGGGCAGACGGCAAAATAATAAAGAACGATTTGGTTTATACCGGTTCGCGGACTGTTCCGTATGATTGTCGTGCAAGTTCATTTTCGGGAAAAACACCCGGAAACGGAATATATATAATTCGAATGCAGTCGTCGCAAGGAGCCATTGTAAAAAAGGCATTCATCAGCTGGTAATTTGTTTTTTTTGCAAAACGGAAATAACGCGATCTCCCCAAAAAATCGCAACAGCTCCGGCAATGCAATTGCCCAAAGCTATTCCCGCATATAAACCGGTTATGCCGGCAAACATGCTTCCAAAAAATGCGAACGGTATCCATAATATAAAGGCAAGGAACAATTCCAGGCCCAAAGAATCGTACGGTCGTCCGATAACGTTAAGCGAAGTCCAAATAATTTGATGTACCCCCCGCAACCCCAGACTCACCCCGACCACGGCCAAATACAGCGCCGATGAGGCGGCAACGAGAGTACTCTTTGTAAATAATTCCGACGCATTTTGCCCGAAAAGAAAAAACAGAAAGAACAGAACGATACCTACTCCGAGGGAAAACCCTTTTGAAAGGGCCAGGCCGCGATGTATCCTGTCAAACTGCTTTGCCCCAAAATTCTGGCCGATGAATGGGCTTAATCCGGTAGACAACGCAATCATAAAAGTAAACCCCAAACCTTCTATCCTCGAAGCCACACAGAATCCCGCAACCTGCTGTGGACCGAATTTAATAACCAAACGGGTAAGAATGCCTAGTGCTACCGGAATAACCGCATTGGAAATAGCCACCGGCAAACCGATGCTCAATATCGCTTTCCACGACGTGACGGCTTCGGAAAAACCTGGCCATAGTTTTGTCAGCATCTTTTGTCTGAAATACAAAACATACAGCGAAGCGACGAGCATAATACCGCGGCTGAGTACCGAGGCTATGGCTGCACCGGCAATGCCGTAGCCGCCCACAGGGCCCACGCCAAAAATAAAAACAGGGTCCAAGGCGGCATTCAACGCCATGCCGCCTATCATCAGTAAACTTGGCGTCAGGGTATCGCCGGTTGCCCGCATGATATTGTTACCGATCATGGGCACGATATAAAATGCCATGCCGGGATAAAAGATATACATATATTGTTTGATATACGGCATCATTTCTTGGGTTGCGCCTAAAACGGCAAACAACGGCTCTATTGTCGCCATTCCCACAAGCGTTATTGCCAAGCCGCATAAAAGGGTAAGAGAAAGCGCATCCGTTGAATAACGTCGAATGGACGATTGGTCTTTCGCACCGATGCTTTGCGATATGATCGCCATCGCCCCCACACCCAGCCCCAAAGTAAAAGTTGCCACGACCATTCCAACCGGAAAAGTTAGCGTCAATGCGGCAAGCGGCAGTGTGCCCAATTTGGCAACGAAAAATGTATCGACCAGGTTGAATCCCATCATCGATACTATGGCAAGGAGCATCGGAGCGGAAAGTGCGACCAATGTCTTTCCTATGGGGCCAGAGGTGAGAACTGCCGAATTTGTTTTTGTATTCACGTTTCGCTTTCGGATATCGAGAGGGGTTAGCGTCTATAAAAAAATATTCCGCGCAAACGGATGGAAAAAATCACCACAATATTCGGTTGCTATGCAACGGATTCCCCAAAAAATAACCTCCTGCGGGAGTATCCGAACAGGTAAAATGGCCTCAGTCGCTAAGCCATTTCTTGCCGGACGCCGATTCCGTTGCCATTTTGGCAACAACTATATTTCGTATCGTAAAACCAGCGCGCTTTTTGAGAATTTTGAGAAAAGGATTGATACTACTTATGAAGTTCCTATTCGATTTGTTTCCCGTCATACTCTTTTTTGCAGCATTTAAAATCAAAGGTATTTTTGTTGCAACCGCCGTCGCCATCATCGCAAGCGTGCTTCAAATCACCTGGATGCTTCTTAATAAGAAAAAAGTGGAACCGATGATGTGGGCCGGCCTGGTGATTATTTCGGTGTTCGGCGGCGCAACGTTGATTCTTCATAACGAGACGTTTATTAAATGGAAACCGTCGATTTTATACTGGCTCCTCGGGACGCTCATGTTGGCCGGCCAATTGTTTTACGGTAAACTGGCGATCAAAGGCGTCTTGGCGAAGCAATTGCAGCTGCCCGAAAAAACCTGGAAAACAATGAATATTTACTGGGGAATTTTCTTCGTCGTGCTCGGGTTTGTCAATATTTTTATCGCCTATTCGTTTTCAACCGAGATTTGGGTTAATTTCAAATTATTCGGAATAATGGGTCTCATCCTGGTTTTCACCGTTGTGCAGGGCTTGATCCTTGGTCCAAAAATGCAAAACGTCCAAACGCCCCCGCAGCCCAAACAGGATTAAAGCTTTTGTTTAAGCTGAGCCAGATATAATGCGCGGATGGCGAGTAATTCCAAATCGTATCTGCCGTCCTTAAAATCCGGGAACGACCATTCGAAAGGCTGATATTTCCCCGCCTTATACCTTCCGGCGAGGTCGGCATATATACCTCTGTCAAGGTATATCTTTTGCCCTGCTTCCTTTGCCGAGGCAAGTAAAACCTTGTTGTGATCCAAATAGCCGGCATCGCAATTGACCGTTCGTTTTCCGCTGACGCTAAGCAGATGTTCAATGGCATTGCAAGCGAGTTTCATATCCACAAGGATTTTCGGAGATTGGAGAGTCTCAAAGGAGAGGATCCGACGGTACAGCGGCAATCCCATTTCAGGTTCATAATAATCGGTTATGTCAAATTCATGGTCTGCACCCTCGAAATCCACGTTACCCCAGCGCTTCAAAAATTCCAACCGGGCATTCTCTAACGCGGTTTTATTTTTGAATAAAACGGCAATAAAGTATTTAACATTTTGCGGCTGATGCGTGAGTGCCATAATTGACGAGCTCCAATGCTTTTCGGACT
The DNA here is from genome assembly GCA_037447435.1 of Fibrobacteria bacterium. Taxonomy (GTDB): domain Bacteria; phylum Fibrobacterota; class Chitinivibrionia; order Chitinivibrionales; family FEN-1185; genus FEN-1185. The sequence goes on along the minus strand of JBBIGR010000054.1, from coordinate 22,026 downwards.
ATTTCGATGTTCATTCCCGCAGACGACGCAAAAAACTCTATTTGTTTCTGCGGAGTCAATGTCGTCCGCTCTGTCCGGTACCGATCGCGCACGGCAAGAACATTTCCCTGCAAATACTGATGGCAACCGTCCGCCATTCTGGTTAAAATCGGATACGTCATCATTTCAAAGGCGAACGATTGTTCCCATGCCTTTGCAAAAGCCTCGTCGCTCACGGGGGAAATGCGGAACGTAAGTCGGCGTTTACGGCCATTTTTAACAATTGTAAACAATTCCAGGCGCGTGCCGTTATCAAGGGGATGAAGTTCGATGCGGTTGAATCCGGTTTCAAAAAAGGTGGACCGGTCGTTTTGTATGGGTAAAGGCTCGAACAGCAAATATCCCGGATCCACTAAAAAAAAACCGCCAAACTGGTCGAGCAAAAGCAATCCGCAATGCGTATTTGTGCCGTAGAATCTGTCGGCAAGAATCGGGTATGCCTCGATGCCCAACGAATCAAGCACCGCCGCCAGGGCCGCGGTCAGGGAAAAACAGGTACCGCCGGTACCCCATTTCAAATAATCTGAAATCACTTCGCGCGGATAACGAAGTGCCGACGATGCGCTGACGACCGATTCCGATTTTATGATCTTCGTAAGGTTTTCATACGGCACATTTTTAAATGCTTGAGTAACTGCAACCATAAGGGCGGGTTTGGGTAAATTACGATCGATGACGAACCGTGAAAGGAATGAACCCAAGACTTTTTCATCGGTCAACGTCAACCACGGCGCGTCATGAACTCTTTTGATCGGTCCTGCCTGGGTCATTATTAGTCCGAGCTAGCGGGCATTTGCTAAATTATGGGGCAATAGGCGGTTAAAATAAATCATAATTCAAAGTGCTTGATATAGATCCCCGGTCAAGCATAAATTTCCATCCTTTTAGGAGGGGACCGGGGAGGATGAATCTTTATCGCTTAAACCAGGGACCTATATCAAGTAATTAATTGCGGAAAGGATAGGGGCATCAAAGGAGTCCCGGTATTTAATCGCTTTTTCTAACAGCCGCAAAAAATTTACTTGTTACAAAATTAAATTTTTTCAAATGAAAATTCCTTTTTTTTTTGTATAATTATAAAAAAGTGTATTCAAAGAAGATACGCGACCATAATTCTTTGGTTTAAAACAATATTTAATAATTTACAAATTTTCCCGTGAATTTATCGTAATACCCTTGAATATACCCATTGATTATTTTCCAAACACCGATTTTCTTAATGTAGTTGATTATTTCATTATATATTGATACGCTTAACGGGAAAGAAGGCTGGGTAATCGCTTCGACTTCATTGTCGGGGAGGAAAGTCCGGGCACCAGAGGACACGACGCCTTGCGATGAGTAAGGGATGAGTGTAGTCCCTTCGGGACCGCCCTCAGACGGAAAGTGCAACAGAGAAAAGTCCGCCCTGAATCCGGAGCAATCCGGAATTAGAGTGAGAAGTGAAATGGTGGGGTAAGAGCCCACCGCGTGTCCTGGTAACAGGGCACGGCGTGAAAACCCCGTCCGGTGCAAGACCAAGTAAGAAGGACGCACCCTGAAAAGGGGTGCAAAAGCTGTCCGTTTTTTTGTCCTTCGGGTAGGTCGCTCAATGCCGTCCCTGAATAAGGGAAGGCCAGATAAATGATTACCTAAAACAGAACCCGGCTTATGGGTCTTCTTTCCTTTTTTCATACACCGCTTTTCCTTGCAAAAATCAATTTGCAGGAAAGCAAACACGCAAGGCAATCCGCAAAAGTTTTTTACATGCGTTTTAATTTTTATACACTTCTCATTCTGTTTTTCGTGGTTCCATTTTTAGGAAAAGCCAGCTTTAGCGGCGGTCCGTGGGCCGATACTCTGGATTCACAAGAATCCCCTACTGTCCTGCTTCCCGACAAAATCGTTGCGATAAACATAAACGGGAACCATGTGACGAAATCATTCCTCATCCAAATGTATATCGGCATCGATACCGGGATGGTGTACGATTCGGCAAAAATCGCCCAAGGTAAACATCGTTTACTAAACACAAATTTATTCTCAAAAGTCGACATCGTTCCGCTCAGGAAAACCGACGGAATTCATGTGTATATCATCGTGACCGAGTTCTTTTATTTATATCCTGAAGGCGGCGGCGACCTCTTTTTTCAGAAATATGGAAACGACCAAATGTGGTGGAGGCTTCGATTAGGGCTGACATTGCAGAATTTCAGGGGAATGCTCGAATCGTTTTCAACACGCGTTTCCATATGGGAAGATAAATCGATCGCGATGTCCTGGAGCAAGCCGCTCGTGCCGTCACCCTATTACTTTGGAATCGGCGCCGGGGTCCACGATTTTCCCGAATTCAATTATTCTCGACGCAGAACAATTGTCAACGGTCGCATTCTGGTCGGCAGGAACATTTTCAATAATTCGAAAATAGCGGTTTCCCTTCTCCCGACGTTTACGCAGATAGACTCTATGCTGGTCGTGGACACCGCGAAAAGCGATAACGACAAAGTATACATCATCGACAATTCGAACAAAAAAAACCTTAAAGAACTCTATACGACGGTAGGATGGTACACAGATCACAAGAATCGGTCCTTCGACCCCACCTCGGGTTGGTCTTTGTCCGTCGATGCGCTCACCAACGCGATATATGCCGGGAGTTATAATAGATATTTTCAAGTCAATTCGGATTTTCGATTTTACCATTGCGGATTCTTTAAATCCGATCGATTTGCGTATAGAAGCCAATTAACGCTTCGCGCCAACGATGCGGGCAGCTACCGGGGTTTATACATCGGCGGCGAAGGAACTATTCGCGGATTCGGTCGCGACCAGTTCGGCATGACGGCAATAATGAATGATTATGCTATTATAACCGCCGAATACCGGTTTCCGCTTTTCACGACGCCGGCGTTCGATGCATTATTGTCCCCGCTTTGCGAAATGCAATTGCTTTCGGATTATTCGACCCTTATGCGGGAATTCTATCTTCGATTCGACGGGGCCCTTGTCGCAGATGCGGGCCACATTTTCAATTCCATCACCAGTCCCATTACCGGTCCTCGGGAAAATGCGGGCGGTGCAGGATTCGGCATCAGAGCGATGATGCCGACGCTGCGCCGCAGCATCTGTTTCGATGTGGTTTGGGGCGTTCCCGGAACGAGCAATCCTTTGCCTGCTTCGTATTTCTGGAAAGAACCGGCATTTCATTTATACATTGACATGTATTACTAATCCGGCGGTCAGTATCCCAAAAGATTGCAAGGCTATATGCTAATTGCTTTTTAAAATTATTTTGTAAACGTTTGCAATGGTTATCGTGTAATGGCCCTTTTGCGTGTCGCCGCAGAGCGAGCAGGAGGCATCTATAAACGTTAGCGGCATATTGGCTTTGCTTTTTGCATCGAGTTTGGTCCCGTCTTTGAACTCGATGGAAGCGCAAAAGAAAAGCTTACCGCCGATCGACTTCGACTCCTCATTTGCAATAACAATCCGGGAAAAAGCTTCGAGCGGGATATTTTGAACGGAACCGCCATTGACTATCGCAATGGTTTTGTCGTTGCACAAGGTCACATTCTTTACATAGGTTTCAATGTTCGACTGATCCGTTATATAGGCTTCGTTTTCGCAACCCAAAAAGAGAGCGCACAAACTCAACGCGACTAAGGTTTTTATCAGACGAATCATTGCAATATTCCTATCTTTTGGTCCTGAAAAAATTCATGTTCCGAATGATATGTTTTCATGAGCCTGTCGATTCCGACCATTTCGAGAACCTTGCGAACCTGATTATCCTTCGCAATAATAAAAACTGAACCTTTGTTTTCCTGCACATCGCAAAGACAATGAATGAAAATACTTATACCGGCACTGTCGAGGTAGGTCGTTTTTTCTAGATTAAAAACAAAATTATGCTGGCCGTTTTTTATACACGCGAATATATCGTCATCAAGTTTTTTCGTATTCTCTTCCGTATCGATGGTGCCTATAATATGAATCATTTTGAATGATTCGCGGTCTTCTATTTCATATTTCATGCATAATCCTTTCTGCGACGTTAGCCGGTGATTGTATTGATGTCCCGCTCAAAAAACAAGTGGATTTTTCCCAACCCCTGCTCCATAAGCGAATCCTTGAGCATCCAGCCGGCCCGAACCATTTCGGCCGTGACCGTTTCAATTTCGTCGAATACCTTCTTGGGTTTTTTCGAAAACCCGACAGAGACGATTCGTTCCGTACATTCCCGCATAGTAAACTCACCAATTCCGTTCATTGGATCCCGGGACGACACCGGGCAGCCGGTCTAAGGCGGCCGCAAGCGCTGCGCTAATAAATTCGACATCGGTCATTTGCGTGCCGGAAGCGCTCGCCTGGACCGACACGCGCAATACCGGCTCGAGGCTGTCGACATCCCAAAATTCGGTTTCCATATTCATTCGCCTCTTCACCAATCCGTCAAATCCTTTAATGGTGATCGCATTGGTTATTCTTGTTGACAAGCAATATCCCGTTTTCATTTCTTTCCATACCGAGTCGCTCGTTGCCAGCGCGACGGAGTTTCCTTTGAAAAGGTTTTTGTAAAACGCGTTCAAAGAAATGGAGTCATGATGAGCGCAATAACGGGTTTCGAATTCTTCTTTAGTAACAATGTCGACATCGCTTCTTTTTTTATCCAGAATTTTTCCGATTTTATCCGCGCCAAGAGCCGCTGTTGTGTCGAATTCGCTTTTAAGCATGATCGGAAGAACGAGTATGGTTTGCCCCGACAACTGGGATCCCGAAAAAGACTGATCCTGATATTCTACAATAGTTGTGTAGGTGGCCGCGGGAGTCGGATTTTGATACGCACATGATGATGCAATAAAGCCGATTAACCCACAACTTAAAAGTACACAATAGTGCATTGTGCGCGATTTCATACAAAAAAACCTGAGTTGCAATAAACGATCTTATGATTATTTTCAGTATATCATAATGGGTCTGCCGTTGCAAACCCATTATGACGGCAAGCGAAAACAGGATGGAATAGGGGAAGGATTTTCCTTATAAAATCATTCAATCCGTTTTAAACGAGCGGCAAACATACCGTCCAATTTATGTTCGTACGGAGTAATTCGCAGGAATTTGTCCGCACCGACAAACATCCCCAATACCGTTTCCGGCATCGGATCAATTGCAAAATTAGAATGTTCGGATAAAAACGACTTTATAACTTCTTCATTTTCTTCAGGCTCTATCGAGCAGGTGGAATAAACAAGAATTCCGCCAACGCGAACAATCGCAGCCGCAGAATCTATTAAATGCTTCTGATGAGCGCAAAGCCGGGGCAAATCCTCTTCCTTTTTAGTCAACCGGCCTTCGGGATGCCGATGCAAAACGCCGCTCCCCGAACAAGGAGCATCGAGCAACACTTTGTCGAAGGTTCCCTTAAACGGCAATGTGCCGGCATCGCAAAGAAGGGGCAAAATTGTTTCCGTCAGGTGCATGCGCCTGAAAGTTTCCAAAGCGGCATGAATCCGGTTCGGCCGGATTTCACATGCCGTTACCATTCCGGTAGATCCGGAGAGTTCGGCAATGAGACTGCTTTTTCCTCCCGGTGCGCAGCAAAGATCGGCAACAAAATCACCTTGTTGAATATCCATGACCGCAACGACCCAGCCCGAAGAAGGAGCCTGGACCGTGCATTCGCCGTCTTTAAATACCGGTACCATATCCGGCTGTACCGGTTTACGTAAACGATAAAACAAGTTGGAATAGCCGGTAGCGGCGTCGCAAATATCGGTTGTGTCCCGTTCAAATTGCGGGCGCGACAGTCCGCGAAGCTTCCGTCTGAAAAAAACATCCGGTTTCTCATTATTAAACGAAAGCAGTAATTTCGTCTTCAAAAGACCCAAGCGGTTTAACCAACGCCGAACCATCCATTCCGGATGAGAATATTCTATAGAAAGCCTTCTGCACAAATCTTTTTGAGGATCGGGCAAGGTTATTTTTTTCCGGTTTTTAATCAATGCTCTGAGCGTAGCGTTGACAAGCCCGGCACATTGCTTGGTTTTCGGCGAAAGCTTGGCCAAATTGACCGCTTCGTTGACACATGCATGATCGGGCACTTTGTCCATATACAGTATCTGATACGACCCGATTTCCAGAATACGTACCAAATCGGGATTTTGCATTGCCGACGGATCGTCCAGAAATTGCTCGGCGATATAATCGAGCGTCAATCGGCGCCTCATGATGCCATACACGATTTCAAACACGAATCGTCTATCTCTATGATCGACGGGATTTAGGGCTAAAACCCGTTCTATCGCAGTATCCAAAACCCCGGGCCGTTTGTCGAAGGACTGCAGGATTTTTAATATGATCGCTCTGCTGTTCATGAAAATCTCATTCCTATTTTTAAATTTCGTCCCCGTGCAAAAGCACTGCCGTCCATAACGTTTTTCCCGTCCGGCTTCACTTTAGTAATTCGTAAAATCGATTTATTGCATTGCACATCGATACCCGACGCAGCCAAACCGACAATGGTTCCCGGTTGCGCGTCATGCCCGGTATCGGCGATCGCGGTACCCCATTCGACGGATAGCCGCAATCCATCCCAAAAAGTATATGTACCGGGAAACGGCTTAAATGCTCTAATCGCATTGTAAATCTGTTCCGCAGTTTTTCCCCAATCGACCAACCCTTCCGTTTTGACAAGTTTCGGCGCATTACTGGCCAAACTGTTGTCTTGGATGGCATATTCCACTCTATCGTTTTGCAACATAGCAAAGGCCGTTACCATACCTTCCGCGCCGGTGCGGGCTAAACGTGCGGATAATTGCGGTGTCGTATCGTCGATGGAAATAGAAACCTTTGTTTGCAATAAAACGTTTCCCGTATCGATACCGGTATCTATTCTGAATATCGTAATTCCGGTCTGCGACTCTCCTGCCGCTATAGCCCTTTGGATCGGGGCAGGCCCCCGGTATAATGGTAAAAGAGACGCATGAATATTAAAAGTGCCTTTTCGAGGTAAAATAAATACCTCTTTCGGCAAAATCCGAAACGCCACGACGACAAAAATATCGGCCTGTAGGCTTTTTAAATTTGCTAGAAATTGTTCTTCTTTTAACGACTGTGGAGTAAAAATCGGCCCAAGCCCTTTTTCCCTCGCAAATTGCACGATTTCCGAATCTATTATTTTTTGTCCTCGCCCTTTTTCGCGTGCTGGCGTACTGACGATGCCGACCAGTTGATGCCCTTTGGCCAAAAGCGCATCAATGCAAGGGATACCGAAGGAGGTGGTGCCCATAAAAACAAATTTCAATGCAGTTCCTCCATAAAAGAGTATATGCTATATCATTTCATTTTTATAGCACATGACCAATATTTAAAAAGAAGGTTTAAAATACATTAAATTCTGCAGCCTTCAATAATATAGTAATAGATTGCAAACAAAGATTGCCATGAGTTAATTTCCCATGATTGTTCTTTATTTGAAAATTCGCTTATATTCGGAGGATTCTCCGGATAGTTGCGATTAAATTGTTTTAAATTTGAAATCGAGAGCTGTTTACCGCATATGGTAATAACAGCATCAGAAGTAAATTTTACCTGAGGAGTATACATGTCCGCAATACCGTTCACCCCGGTGGAAGAATTAAATATTTTTTGCCGTTTTTGCCAAAAGACATTGCCGGCGCAATTAGACAGAAGCATTGCAGGAAACGGAAGAATTGTCGATAAAGAATCCACCTTCGAATACTTTTGTACGAAATGCAGAAAAACATTTTGTTTTTCCGGGAAAGACTTGGTCGCTCAGCCCGAAGCTGAAAAAGAAGCAATCGAACCTCGCGAATATGTCCCAAGTGAACATTATTTAATCGGCGAAAAAATCAACCATAAAAAATTCAAAGACATTGGGTTTGTGGTAGGAAAAGACAGAGGCGAACCTGCCCGAATTCTTGTCCAATTCGAGAAAAACGGCTTAAAAAAGCTCGTTGAAGACATTTAATCAGATCTAAAGAGTTTAATAAAAAAGCCTTTTTCCGGTATTCGGAAAAAGGCTTTTTTTATATGGACAGAATCCAATCCGTTATCTAATAAGCCAACATAATACTCAGGGCAAATGCCGGCTCCAAATCATTAAACTGTACAGCCACATCCGCGTTTATGTCTTTACCCTTATTGATATCCGTCATAAGACCGACGCCGAAAGCGGGACCGTTAAATGTACTCTTTTGATAATTGTCGCTTGGTTCGCCTTGAATAAGTTTGACGACTTCTTCCGCATCGGTTTGACTAAAAGGATATCCCGCGCGTAAAAACAAATATTTCTTATACACCGCGATTTCGATTCCGGGCTTGTACATGAGCGGCAAATCCGCGCTTTGTTTCAAATCCAATGCAAGCCGTAGTGCCGGAACATATGGAAGTATATATGAAATTCCTGCAGCAAGAGCTATTGGCAATTTCAAATCATTTCCGTTTTGCGAAGCCATAAAACCCGCGTTCGAAAATGCAAGCCCTACGATGAGTCTGGAATCGTCCGAACGGTATTGCATTCCCGCTTGCAAACAAGCGGCACTGAGGGAGAGGTCGACCAACCGTTCAAAAATTCCGCGAATCGACACTCCCAGCGAAAGGTTTTCCCACACGGTATTTGCCCAAGAAATTTGACCGGAGGAGGAATACCCGCCTACTGAATTTCCCGTATATAAAGGACGTCCGTCCGACGATTCTAAAACCTCCTGGGTCGTGCCGTAAGAAAGCATTAACAGGTTAAATCCAAACACGCCGAATTTTGAAGGCATTGCATACCCTACCGGACCGCCGACGACATCGTCGATCACGGAACGGAAACCTACCCCGACTTGAGTCTTGGTCATATACCCTAATGCGGCAGGATTGGCAAAGGCGGCAAAAATACCGTTATCGACGGCAATCGAAGCGCCTCCCATGGCAATTGTTTTAGCACCGAAATCAAGGTTAAGAAACGAAAACGGCCGTGAACCGGCTTCGTCGGATTGTGCGGTTGCCAAAAGGGAAATGGATACAATAAGAAGCGCGGCAATGGTCAATAAGGGGTTTCTCATGTATTGTTTTATTTTCCTTTTATGCCGAGATATTTTTCAGACCGGTATTTGACGTAAAAATAATTATTGTTTGCTAATACAAACTTAATTTCTTTGGAATGGTATTTTGTCATCTGCGCGAATGTTACCGTCCAATCGGATGTATTCGAAGGTTTATATATGATTTCGTGTATCCGGTTTGATTTATTATCCAACCGGGCAATTATATCCAATGGCCTCAGCTTGCAATTCCTTGTTTTCAAAAAAACGGTCGTGAAGCTTTTGTCAACAAACAACGAATCCCGGGAAATAAGGCATTGCTGGCAGCTCGGATTGAAACCGGAAAAAAACGTAATGAATTCGAACCATGTTATCGGAAATTTTAAAATACCGTGCCCAATATCCACAAAATCAGACGATGCCGCCGAATATTGAGTATCCCCTACATCAACAATATACGATTGATTGTCCTTGTATCGCACCGAAGCGGCAACCATTCCGAGCGGAGCCGAGAATTCCAGGGTAAAGTTGGTATCGGATTCATAGAGTAAATCAAAATCTACCGTAAATAAATGGCCGTCATGGGAAACTTCAACAAAGCCGTTTGATTTCAATGTGCCGGCACTTTTATTGCAAGCGCTTACTTGAGAAATTAAGGCTTCCGTAGTTATCGGTGCAGACGGAGGAGGTTTGGTGCATGAAAAAAAAATAATTTCCATGAATAAAAATGTTTTAATTAATCCTGAGGCGAGTTGCCGGGCATGGGTATGCATGATGGGATTACCTTTCAGCGCAACAAAAAATCCGGCCGAATAGCAGGCTCACGGAAAAATACTCGCAGGGCACGTTAGAAATTATTTCCTTGGCAAAGTGTGTTCCTGAGGCAGGAAATTGGGATTACTTTCAATTTCCTTGATTTTCTTTTTTATCGTTTCGGCGTCATCGGATTCAGGATCCATGGTCAGGCTTTTTTTATAGGCGCTATACGCTTGAGAAATTTCGCCTTTTTTCATCAGAATATCGCCCAAGTGACTATAAACGACTCCGTCGTCTTGGATGTAAATTAATGCTTTTTGAATTGCCGTATACGCTGCATTCAAATCGTTTAATTTAAATAAAACCCAGGCATACGAATCAAGATATGCGCCGTTTTGGGAATCTGAGGCTAATGCGGTTTCGATAAGTTTTTTTGCGGAGTCAAGTTTTTCACCCCTATCCGCCCACATATATCCCAGATAATTCGCCGCAGAAGCATCACGGGGACGGAGAACAAGAACTTTTTTAAAAGCCTCAGCGGCATGATCGATGTCGTGTAACCGTTCATAGGCACTACCCAATTCAAAAAAAGCGAAAACGTCATGACCATCCAATTCCACAGCCTTTTTCAAATGAGGAATAGCTGCCGAAAATTCTTTGCGGGCATTATAGACGTATCCGCGAGTGCGCCAGGCCGCATGATCCTGCGATAAAGCAGTTGTAAATCGCTCGGCGGTTCGCAACGCTTCGTCGAATTGCTTATTCCGTAAATCCAGGTAACACAATTGCACCCACGCATCCGAGAACGCCGGCTTAATGACGATGCATTTCTCAAACTCCATTCGCGCGACATCGATGCTGTCCTGCGATTCATAGGCAAGGCCAAGGTAATAGTGAAGTTCGCCGTCCTCAACATTATTACTGAGCAATGATTTTACCGCGGTCTTTACTTTTTCATAATTTTGAACATAAAAGTAGAGTAACGCGAGGGTGCGAGTGAATACGCCGCCCGACGAATCATTTTCACAAAGGCGTTCGTACAATGGAATGGCCTCATTAAAATGTCCCTTTTGAATTTGGATTTGGGCAGTGTTGTAAATAGCGTCCTTAAAAGTGGAATCTATGACAAGCGCCATCTTGAAAAAATCAAGCGCCAATGTCGTGTCGCCTTTTGCCATTTTTATTTCCCCTATGGCATTAAATAGCTGGGCATTTTGGCCTATCGCCTTTGCTGCGGCGACAAACACGCTTTCCGCGGCAGCATATCTGCCCGCTTTTGCATATAAATACCCCGCTTTAAGGGTAAGCGGCAAGGAAGTCGGGTCGCTCTTCAAATATTCGGCATAGCACGATGCCGCCTTTGCTAAATCGCCGAAGGATTCCTGGATCAGCCCGAGCGTAAACCAATCTTCCTTCTTTTTTTTCTCTACGGAGAATAAGATATCCGAGGCATGTCCGTATTGCCCCATTCGGAGATAAATGCCCGACAACAGGATTTTATCGGAATCGGGCAACGCCTGTTCACGGCGGTTTTGTTTGACGAGCAGTACCGCTTTCGTATATAAAGAGCCGATAACATATCGTTCGACAAGAATCTGTTTTAACGTGCTCGACGGATCGAGCGAATAGGCATTTTCGTACGACGACAAAGCTTGTTTCGGCAATCCGGCCAAATCATATTGACGTGCCATGATGAAATAATTTTCCGCACGGTCTTTTGCCGCCGCATGCCGCCGATCTTTTTGCGGCGGCGCGATATGGGGAAAGGTAGCGGCCGCGCAACCCGACAATGAGTACACGACAAAACAAACGCAGACGATTTTTAAAATCACCATACAAGCATGGCGGGAACCGTCAATGAATGCCCGGGGGAACAAATTATCGTTTGTATTCAATTTATCACCGAAACCACGATATTGATTGGCGTTTCCAAAGGAACACTGGATCCCGGCGGAACGGATTGGGAAATCACGGTCCCGGGCGATAACGTGCCGTTGCTCTTATATTCTATTTTGCCAAGTTTTAAATTGCTGTCCTCTATTTTTTGTTTGGCCTCGACAAGACTTTCGCCTATCAAATTCGGGGTATCCGCATGGGTCGGCTTGGGCCCATCGGAGATAAGGAGGTCCAGCGGCATTTCGCGCGACATACTGGTACCCGGAGCCGGAGACATACTTATAACGAGATCTTTATCCAGCGAATCCGAGAAATCATGTTTTTTCCTGCCGATCATAAATCCCTGTTTGCGCAATTCGATGACGGCTTTTCTTTCCGTCTGTTTCCGCAAATCCGGGACAATACCCGTTTGGGATCCTTTACTGACTACAACAACGACCATTCTGCCTTTTTTAACTTTTTCGTCCGGCAACGGTTGCTGACTGATAATACAATCGCGCGGGATTTTTTCATCGTATTGACGTTCCCGGATTTGCAGTCGTAAACCGAGATCGAACAATGACTGGCGGGCATGTTCCCATTGCTGTTTTACGATAGACGGAACCACGACATCCTGCCGGTCTGCATGGACAATACCGGGCATGACCAGTTTATCGACCACAAATATTCCAATCGCCCCGGCAACGATACCGGCAATCACGGCAAGGGGGACAACGATTTTCCAAAAAACTCCGACGGGAACATTAATCGAATAATTTTTCTTCATTTAAAATCACCAATTTCTTTCCATCAATGACGATGTAATGTTTTCTTTGCAATTGCGAAAGAATTCTTGATACGGTTTCGCGGCTCGTACCCGCCATATCGGCAATCACCTGATGTGTCGGACGGCTCGGGACAACTATCATATTACGCACTCTTTGCCCCTGCTCCTTGGCAAGCTGCAGCAAAACATCGGCAACCCTCCCGTACACGCTCATAAGCGACAATGTATTAATATGCTTGTTTGCACGTCGTATGCGTTTGGACATTTCAACAAGTATTTGTATTGTTATTTTCGGGTAACGCTGCAAAATATCTAAAAACATTTTACGGTACAGCATCAAAATATCGCAGCGTTCCGACGCAATCACCGAAGCGCTTCGCGGCTCACCGTCGAGAATTGCCATTTCCCCGAAAAAGTCACCGGGCTTAAGGCTGGCAAGAATCGAACTTTTTCCTTCGGAAGTGATAACCTCCACATGCACCTTCCCGCTCACAATGACAAAGAAAGATTGGCCTTCTTCATCGTCCTCATGAACAATGACTTCCCCTTCCATAAAGGTCTTAGGAATCATGATCCGAACTATGGCCTTGCGGTCCATAGAGGACAGACAAGAAAAAAGCGGGACTTTGGCCGCCAGCTCCTCAATCTCTTCCGTCTGCATCATTGACTCTCCATAATTACGTTAAGTTGTTCAACCCGGCTTACGGCTTCTTTTCCTAAATTTCCGGTCTCGCCGTCGGTACTGATAATTTTCTTATATAACGAAACAGCCTTCGGATAATCGCCGAGCCGCTCATATATTCGGGCCGCTTCGCATTCCGAAGTCAGGTCCCATCGCCCTATACCAGCATATAAAGCGGGCACTTTTAAATATTCGGACGCTGCGCGGGGATAATCGCCCATTTTCGCATAACAGGTCGCTATCCAATATAAAATTTCAGGTTTATCCTGCGTATTCGGATTATCGGAGGCTTTCTGGAAATGAACAAGCGCTTCCTGAGGCCTCATCGCCTGGATAAGGCAAAAACCGATTTTTAAATGCGCCGACGAAATACTCATTTCTTCCGGAAAACTGTCCAGCATCAATTCATACATTTTGCCTGCTTCAAGCCACCGCGACAGTTTCTGCAAGCCTATGGCCGCATTGTATGCGGCACGAAACCGCGTTGTCGAATCCGTTTCCGGATGAGACAGTACCGCGGAAAAGAACGTTATGCTTTGTTCGAAATCATTTTGCTGATGATAAATCATCCCGATTTTAAACTGAGCGAGTCCGATAAAATCGCTTTGAGGATAATCTTCGATAAACTTGTTGAACAATTCCAGCGCTTTATCCTCTTTTCCTTGGTAAAAATACGATAAGGCAAATTGATATGCCGCACCGTCTTTTCTGGATGATTTCGGATAATTATTGACAATTGTCAAAAAGTATTTTCTCGCCTTGTCGAAATCTCCGACCAAAAGCGAATGCAACCCCGTATAATATACAATCTCGGAAAACGCCGATTGTTCCGATCCAAAGCGCTGAATGAAAAAAGCGGTCTTCTTATCAGCCGCTTTTTGCTGTCCGGCCATTGTCAGCGAAACACAAACGCCGCTCATGGCGTCGGCACTTTCAGGCTCCGATTTTGCGAAAAGCAATGCGTTTTCGTAAGCGCCGCACGCTTCCGCGTACTTTCGGATTTCAAATTCAAGCGCACCCAATTTCAAATACACCGATTGCTTTTCAGGATAATTTGCCGAAGAAACGATTTGGGAATACAAACGCATCGCGCCGGAAAAATCACCGCGTTTTTGTAACACCATACCCAGTTCGTATTTTGCGGTGGCAACAAATTCCGCCGGCAGTTTTTCAGAAATCAACGATGACAATGCCGAGGCCGCCTCGTCAAGTTTCCCGAGTGCCGCGTACGATTTTCCCATTCCAAGTCTTGCTGCGGCAGAAATTGCATCGAGCTGGGTATGCAATGCGCAAAGCCGATAATTTGAAAGAGCGTCATGATAGCGTGACATTGCAAAAAAAGTCTCTGCAATTTCAAAGCGGGATTGTCGTGCAAACCCATTAAAAGGATAGGAATATAATACTTTTTTGAACTTATCCAACGCTACAGAATAGTTCTGTTTTTGCTTTTCGGCTTTGGCTTCAATAAAATCACCTTCGGCAACCCGGTTGGAATCGGCGCAATGCTCATTAAACTGTGCTATGATTAAAAGTGCCGAATCGGGTTTCCCAAGCGAACAATACACGCGCCCGCAGCCTAAATATGCTTGATCGGAAATTTCCCCGGCAGGTTGCGATACGAGGATATTCCGATAGGCTTCCAATGCTTTTTTCTTCGAAATCGAGTCTGCTTGGGATTTTGAGGATTTTGTTTCGTAATACCGGGCAATATTCAAAAGCACTTCGTTTTTATGTTCGCTTTTCGGATACTTTGCCATAAATCGTTCAAATGAAGAAATGTCGGGTGACGATAAAAGCATTATCCGATATGCGGCTTGGTCGGCAAAAGCAACTTGCTTCTGGAATTTCAAAACCTCTTTATACAGAGAAAGCGCATTGGTTCGCGCGCTGTCCGCGGTTTTCACATTATTTTCAAATTTCGCCTTTTCATGGATTTTCTCAAAAACTCTGGCTTTTTGAAATAAAAGTTTCACTTGCACCGAATCGGCCGGGTCCTTGACGTAGGTATCTATCCGGTCGTAGGCCTGCATTGCGGCATCATAATCGCGTAAATCGTTTTCATAAATTTCCGCCACCCTGAAAAGACGAACGGTCATCTCGGAACTGTCGGCTTTCTTTTGAGCGATGTCCGCAAGCAATCGAACGGCATTTTCAAGGTTCGTTGCCCTATATGCGCTCAAATAGGACATTCGTTTACGCGCTTTGTCTACCAAATCCTGGGGAGCATCGGATTCGACAACCCGGTAATATCGCCGGACCGCAACCTGAATACTGCCGGCCATTTCTTCACATTCGGCAATGGCGTACAATGCTTCATGGTAAAGGGGGCTCTCGGCAAACCGACGGAGTAACGATTCGAATTCCTGGGCCGCAGCGTCATAGCGACAAAGTTTTTCTTTGTAAATTTTTCCTATTTCAAAGAGGGCTTTGTCTATGTTTTGAGCGGATTTCATGCGACAATACCGACGATAGGCATTTATGGCATTTTCATACACCGCCTGAGCATTGTAAAGCTCGGCAATAACATACGTCGCCTCGGCGGCAACATCCGAAACCGAATCTTTTGTCATGAGTGCCTGCAATGTTTCGAAGGCAGCGGCCAGATCATGCTTTTTAATTTGGCATTGTGCAAGAGCGAGCGACGTTTTTGAAACCAGCGAATCCTGCGGAAACGAAAGCAATATCCTTTTATACAATTTTTCTTCATCGGAAAACTCGCCGCATTGCTCTGCGCATTGGGCCCAGGAATAGAGGAATTCCTTGGTGAGGATTTGGGATTTTCGCTGATAATTGTCGGATAATTTTTTATAGCACAGCAGCCCCGTTCTGCAATCGTTCTGTTTTCTTGCAAATGCGATATATGCGGCCAACGCTCGTTCTTTTTCGTCAAAAACCTCATCGCAGGAGATCATTGCCGAGAAATTGCGTGCGGCGATTTCGTTTTTTTGAAGCTCCTGCGCGATTATTGCTTTATAATAATACAACCGGGGCATATTGTTTTTTGAAATAACGGAAAGTCTCTGGGCCTCATCAAGTTTCTGCTCGGCCAAAGCATACTCCTTCCGTTCAAACAACAGGCTTGCAAGAAAAAAAATCGCATCCTGAGCTTTTGAGTCGCGGCCGTACGATTCGTTATAGTGCGAAAACAGCTCTATCGCACGATCCTTGTCTTGGGACATCATGGAACATTGAGCCGCGGAAAACAGCGCGTTTTGCGCAAGCCCCGAATTCGGAAACCGGTAGTAAAGTTGAAAGAATCTCTCGGAAGCCTCTTTTAAATTGCCGAGATTTTTTTGCGCCATGGCGGCATAATACCGTGCGTCGACAACCCGCCCGTCTTTCGGAAAAGTCCTGATAAAATCATCGAATGCATCCGATGCTTTTGCATTGTCGTTTAATTTGTTGAGGCAAATGGCAATTTTAAAACCGGCATTGGATTGATTTATGGAATCCTGATACGAACTATAGGTTTTCGTTCCGCCGGCACGGGTTATGAGGAATTTTTGATATTCTTGTAAAGCAGGCTTAAAAAGGCTGTCGTTGAAAAATTTATCGGCGCGATTAAGCGACGGCGTTTGACTTTGACTATAAGCAAACGCCGCAGTACATAGAAGGCATAAGAGAATCGAGTGAATGCGATGCGGCATTTT
This sequence comes from Fibrobacteria bacterium, assembly GCA_037447435.1. Taxonomy (GTDB): domain Bacteria; phylum Fibrobacterota; class Chitinivibrionia; order Chitinivibrionales; family FEN-1185; genus FEN-1185. The sequence goes on along the minus strand of JBBIGR010000054.1, from coordinate 5,205 downwards.
TCATACGATAACTAGGTTACGGCATTGCTAAAAAAAACGGAATTGCGCCGAATGTGACGGCAAATCCGACGTATCCAGCGGTGTCGCCGGAGGCGGTGGTGTCGGCGGTCTCGTTACGTACCAAATTGCAACCCCTGCTCCGATAGCCCCAACTCCGAGCAAAGAACCAAGAATACCCCAATTTGTTTTATTTTCCTTAACAACATATTTTGTTGTTTTGGCCGGATCATTCGACCATTTGTATGAAAAGGAAATGACATTATATTCATCGGAAACACTGATTTGCGGAACCGCACTTAAATTAAAAGTCACACTGATAAGATCATGCCATTCCGGATTAAGACCTTTGACTTCTTTGTTAATATCCACTTTCTTCTGTTCAACATCAAACCCGAGAATCGGGGTTTGCGCTGCGGAGGGAATAGGAGACGAGCCTTTTTGCGTATCATTGAATTCGAAAACAAGTTTCTTCGTGCCTCGTTTTACTTCGTAAAAATAGCTCGATGGTTTATCCCGGAAAATAAAATAGCAGGTAACAACGTTTTCACCCGGTTCCTTGCTGGGTTCACTTGACAATTGTATACCTTCTATGACGGCGTTCTGGACGGGGCTGGAAACATCGGGCGGCGGCGCATTGTTGACGGGCGGTCGCGCCAATTGGGCATCTTCTTCCGCCGAGATCGGGGCAATAATCAAAAAGATGGGGATCCATAAAAGTAAAAAACGCTTAACTGTTTCCATGACAACATCTTGCATATCGCCTCCTGGAGTTCTTATTTAAAAATACCCTAATGGCCATAAAGTGTCAATATCTTTATAAGTGAAGCCGCGGTATTTACGTTAAAGGCAGATTTCAGTATTCGTTTCATGAAAATTTAGGCTCATATATTTTAAAGGAAGCCGATTGGGCGGAACGGATTATCCGGTGTGCAGTGTTTGAAAGAGTCCGACGATAGTGCCGGAAATTCACATTAAATTATCTATAGTTAATAAACGTGAGCGGGTTATGAAATGGTTACAGTGATTATCTTATTTCTTAGTATTTATACTGTTTTTATTGCGTACCTCACCATAAAAACTGCGCTCTTTTCGCCGACCCGGCAAACCGAAAACAGTCAATTCCCTTCCATTTCCATAATTGTGCCCTTTAAAAATGAAGCGCATAATCTTAACGGTCTTTTGGAATCGTTTGCGCTCCAGGACTACGACGGGCTCTGGGAAATAGTACTTGTCAACGACGGTTCCACCGATGATTACGGTCGCATTGTCGATCATTGGAAAAAACGCTTCGGCGACCGATTGAAAATCATCGATTCGGCATTTGCCCCCCAATGCCGTCTGACCTCAAAACAACAGGCACTGGACAATGGCGTTTCAGCGAGCACATTCGATTATATCGTTTTCACCGATGCGGATATGACGTTTTCAAAAGACTGGCTTTCTACCTGCGCCAAATCTTTGATGGCGCAAAACGATTTCGTGTTCGGACATACGGTAATACGTTCAAAGGACGCCGCACCTTTAGCCGCAATGCAACGGTTCCAACTTGAGTTTCTTTTTGCAACAGCCTATGCCTTTCATGCATCTAATTTCGAGACATCCTGTATGGGCAATAATATAGCCTTTAGAAAAAACAGGTATACCGAAATCGGCGGTCAAAAAGGCATCGGATATTCGATTGTCGAAGACAGAGCTTTGTATCTTGCTTTAAAGAAAAGGGGCTGTTCGATAGGAGTAACCGAACCATTTTCCGCCAAGGCATTTACGCAGCCTTGCCCGACATTGTCCGATTTTTTCCACCAAACGCTTCGATGGGCCAGAGGCGGCTTTTCGTTCACTTCGCAACTTTTGCCCGCGGCAATGCTGTTTTCATTTCAAAACTGCATTTTTTTTATATCTCTTTCCGGTACTATGAATCCCGGCGTCGCAATTTTTTCTTTTATTAATTTTGTGCTGACGTTATTGTTTGTCTTTGTTTCTTTTTCGAAAATAAAATCTCATGAAAAAGCCCTCGTTTTTCCTCTATTTTTGCTATTTCTTTTTTGTGAAACTATTGTTTTCGGTTTTTCGTTTCTAACGACAAAGCGCGTATTGTGGAAAAGCAAAAAGGTGTGAGGTATGAAACCGGTTTTACTGCATTATTATATAACAAATCGCTGCAATGCACGGTGCGAATTTTGCTCTATTTGGCGGGAACACGATAAAATTGATTCGAAATTGCAGGAAGTGGTCGAAAACCTCAAAGCCGCGAAAATTGCAGGCTGCAGATTTGTCGACTTTACGGGCGGCGAACCGCTGTTGCATAACGATTTGCCAATTTATTTAAAAACCGCAAAGTCTTTGGGATTCATTACCTCAATTACGACCAATTGCATTGAATTCGAGAAAAAAGCGGCCTCCCTAGCCGGACTCGTTGATTTACTTCATTTCAGCATCGATGCGGATAGCGAGGTTTTGCATAACAAGATTCGCGGATCGAATTCCTTTAATAGCGTTTTGCGCAGCATTCCGGCGGCACTGAAAAACGATTTGGTGCCCGACCTTCTTTTCACCTATACCAACGAGAATATCCGATCGTTTCGGGGAGTTTATGAAATCGCCCTCAAAAATAAATTAATGGTTATTTTAGACCCGGTTTTTTCTCTTGACGGAAAAGATATCGTTTCGAAACAAACGCATGAGCTGGCCTTCACGTATGCATCGCTTAAAGGCGTGTACCTGAATAAAGCGCATTGCAGACTTCGGTCCGCGGGAGGAAACGACATCGACTCTCCCGTATGCAAAGCGGTGAGTTCGACCATTGTTATTTTGCCCGATAATACCCTTGCAATGCCGTGCTATCATCATGCGCAGGCATTTGTCCCTATTGCCTCAAATCTTGGAAAAGCGCTCGAGTCATCGCAACGATCGGATGAAGAGGCCCAGCAAGGCAGATCGATGTTTTGCAAAGGTTGCCACATCAATTGTTATTTTGATCCGTCCTTCACTTTTGGCCCTTCCCCGCTTTTTTTCCCGAGCATCATCGCAAAAACAAAATATGCATTCACTAAATATATCCGGTATAAAAGAAAGTGGCCCCTAGGACTTACCAAAAAGTGCGCATCAAATATTGATATGGCCTAGCAAATTTGTATAAAAATATTTATATTGTAATTGATGAAGGTTTTCCGAACCAATAAATTTTAACCGTGTAAGGAACTTAAAATGACAACAAAACTCAGTAGAGAGACTCTGTGGGGGACGATTGGCATTTTATTTTTAGTTTCTTTTTCAGGGTTTTGCGGGCAACTAATTTCCGTTCCTACCCAAGAAATCCCAACCCTGCAAAGCGCAATGATTGCATCCAGAGCAGGAGACACAATTCTGGTTGCGCCCGGCAATTATAATGAAAAAATATCGGTTAAAAACAATGTGTATCTCAAATCAAAAACAATGTTCGGCGCATCAATAAACGGGGGTGGAAAAGGCACTGTCGTTTCCCTTTTCGGCAATTCGACCATTTGCGGTTTTGAAATTAAAAACGGATCAATTGGAGTACTCAGTTCTGGCATGGGAAACAGTATCATTAAATGCCGGATTATAAAAAACTGGCAATCCGGAATATCCTGTGCCGGCCAAATGCCTAAAATACAGGACAATATCATTGCCTACAATAATGGCTCGGGAATTGTCGGTTGGGACGTGGCTGCCGGCAGTGAACCGTTATCATTCAATACCATTGCCTATAACGAGAATAACGGCATCGGACTTGGCGGGGCATCCAAGGTCATTATCGAAAATAATATCGTTGCGTATAACGCGCGATTCGGATTTAAGGCCGACGATGCAAGTAAGGCTATTGTGCAAAACAATATATTTTTCCAAAACGGCAGCATGCCGATTTCGTTTGGCGATAACAACTTCACGTTAGTGCCCAAGTTTGCAGACCCGAAAGGGAAACTCGATTTTTCATTACTGCCGGATTCTCCGCTCCATTCCTTGCCGCAAGGCGTTGGTGAAGTCGGCATTCGGTTGAATTATTGATATTGTACAATTACTATCGTTTACTTTTATTAAACGGAGGCCTTATGAAAATAAAAAAGACCAGACGCCGTACGAATAACGGCTTGCTTATCGGTATCGTTGCTTCGGCATTGCTTATTGCGCAAGCCGCATTTGCCGGAGAGTCTTTGTCCGTTCCTTCCGTAGGAATTAAAAAAATCGGCGAAGCAATGATAAACGCCAAATCCGGAGACACGATTTGGGTGGAAAACGGTACGTATCATGAACTTGTTTTTGTCAAATCCGGCGTTGCCGTTATTGCCCGGAACACGTTCAAGGCGATTATCGACGGCGGCGGGAAGGGAACCGTCGTTTCCTTAAGTGCAAATGCGAGCATCAGCGGATTCGAAATCTGCAATGGAACGATCGGCGTATTCTCTCGCGAAGCGGGAAATTCAATTACCAATTGCAGAATCATTAAGAATTGGGAAACCGGAATTGTAACGGTCAGGCATTTGCCGAAAATCGAAGACAATATTATTGCATTTAATCGTGCATCCGGAATTCAATGCTGGGACGTTCGTTCGACAAACGCATCCATCAATCATAATACCATTGCTTTTAATTCCAATAACGGCATTGCGCTCGGCGGTGCATGCGATGTCGTAATAGAAAACAATATGATCACTTTCAATGAACGGTTCGGCATTAAAAATTCCGAACATTCAACAAGAACGCAATTTTCTAAAAACAATATTTTCGGGAATCTTCCCGGATCGCAACCCGTTCCGCCCGAAAATTTTTCCTTTGACCCGAAGTTTTCTTCACCCCATACGAATTTGAATTTCAAAGTTGAAACCGATCAGCCTTGCTGTATGTACGGTTCCGACAATAAAATCCTGGGAATTCGTTTAGGTGAAGAATCAAAAAGCAATTAACGCGTATTTGTTCTCTTTTCAATACGATTTTGCAATCAATAAAAAAAGGCCGGATTTAATCCGGCCTTTTTTCTTTTTCCTTCTGCCTTTTTTATTTTTCCTTCATTTGCATCTTACGGCAAAAGTACAAGCTTTCGCTCGAACACGTTTTTCGCTTCAGTGACGTTTGCTACGGATGTCATTTTCAGGACATACACGCCGGAAGCAACATGCCCGCCTTCGGTGCTCTTTCCATTCCAGTACATATCGGCTATGCCGCCCTGCATGATATTCTTCACCGATTTGC
>JBBIGR010000053.1:0-30025 GCA_037447435.1 Fibrobacteria bacterium | reverse complement strand
TTACGTTCTCCCATTTTGCCTCCGGAAACTGTAAACATATTTCCGGACTAGACCTTAGCGTGGCCCCTTCACCCCCGTCTTTGGGGCGGGCCGGTACATACGTTTTAACGGAAGTTCCGAGTCTTTCTTCCAAAAAATCCAATACCGACGATTTGAGAACGCCTATTTCTCCGGGTTTCGAATGACGTCCATACCCATGGATCACCAAAAGCTCTTTTATGCCCTTACTTTTACAATCTTCAATGGTATCGCGCAATAAGGGGATTGCTTCGGAAATTCTCGCACCGTGCAAATCGAGGGTCTTTCGTGCGACACCGCGACGCGTTGCGACGTTTGCACTTTTCTTTCGGGAAGCGATTTTATTTGCTATGGCATCCTTATCGCGCACACCGTACACGTCGAGATGCTGCAAAATGAGATTGGCATTTTTGGGGTATTGCAAAAGCGTCCCTTGCTATGAACGAACAGGCCCGCAAATGGATTCATATGCGTCAAAATCGATCCATTGCACACCGAGTGAGGTCGGGGGAACGCATCCTTTTGTATAGGGCAAACAGGTACCTTTGTCCAGAATCGGCTCAAGGATTTGCCAGGATTTTTCGGTTTCCTGCGCGCTCACGAACAGGGTATGGTCGCCCTTGAATGCATCCAAGAGCAATTTCTGATACGCATCGGCCATTGCGACATCGAATGCGGTATTATAGCAAAACGACATGTTCGTGTGGGCGATATCTATACCCATTCCGGGCGTTTTCGACAACATGGACATGAAAATACCCGCGGACGGTTGTATGGAAAAAACAACGGAATTTTGCTTCGATGAATTCTCTTTTGAAAACAACTCATGGATCGGAGGCTTGAAACGAACGCCGATCTCGGTACCGTTTCTCGGCATTGCTTTTCCCGTTCGAACATATACCGGGGTACCTTTCCATCGTTCGTTATTAATCATAAATTTTAATTCTGCAAACGTTTCGGTGTTCGATTGCGGTGCGACGCCTTTTTCCTGCAAATAGCCCTCATATTGATATCTGATGCATTGTACAACGGAAATCGACCGTAAGACATCCAATTTTCCCCTGCGTATTTCTTCAGAATCAAGAGACTGCGGTTTTTCCATCGTGATCAGACAGAGCAGCTGCATCAGATGGTTTTGCATCATGTCGCGAACAATGCCGGCAGTATCAAAATATTGTGCTCTGTCGGCAACCGATGCGGTTTCGAAAGCATTGATCTGAATCGATTCGACGTATCTGCTGTTCCAAATCGGCTCGAATAATGTGTTGGCAAATCGGAACACGAGAATATTTTGAACCGCATCTTTGGCAAGATAATGATCGTTCCTGAAAATTTGATTCTCGGAAAAACATTGTTTAAGATTTTCATCGAGGACTTTTGCAGACTCGAAATCTGAACCGAATGGTTTTTCGATTATAATGGACGATTCGGCCCCAAACCCCTCTTTAAACAATTCCCTGGCAGTATCGCTGTACGCCGACGGCGGCAACGCAAAGAAAAAAATGATTCGAGAAACGTTTTTTTTCTCCGCAATGATTTTTTTTAATCCGGCAATGCCTTTATGATATTCAAGCAGTTGGGCAAATTCTTCCGAAACGGCAAATCGTTTCCTGAAGTCTTCGGTCGTCAGGTCCGATCTGCCTTCACCGATAATACAGCTGCATTCGGCCAACTCGCCCTTTTTAAATAAATGAAAAAGGGCAGGGACAAGTTTTGTCCCTGCCAAATGACCTGATGCACCCAAAATGACTATTGCACCGCAAATAGGGGGCATAGTATTCCTTCATTTTTTCTTTTTTAATAGCTTTGAGCCGCAATTTCTGCATGCGGCACATCGATCGTCGGAACACCATTGACACATTGTACAATCGGGACAAGGGTGTTTTTTCTTTATTTGCAACCTACGGTGTGCCTTGTCATGCATGAATCAATTACTTCTATTCTGCGGAAAAGTCATCTTTGCCAACGCCGCATTGCGGACATACCCAATCGTCGGGAATTTTGTCGAAGGGCGTACCGGGAGCTATGCCGCCGTCCGGATCGCCAATTGCAGGATCATAAATCCATCCGCAAGCATTACAAACATACCGTTGCATTACAACCTCCTCATGATTTTAGGGCAAAAGCCGTATTGATGTTAAAATGTATTAGAATGAGTTCACCCTGCAACCGAAACATGGAGCCGCAGGGTGAAGCGCAACCGTTTCTTACCAATTTTCGGCAAGTACTTCAAAATGCGCTTGTTGATGACCGCATGCCGCACAAACCTTTGGAGCATCGGTGCCTTCATGAATATAACCGCAATTATCGCAACGCCATTTGACTTTTGTTTCCTTTTTAAAGACTTTGCCGCCGGTCAGATTGGCAAGCAATCCGTTGTAGCGTTTTTCATGCTGAGCTTCCGCATTTGAAATTGCGTCATACATTGCACCGACTTCGGGATATCCTTCTTCCCGGGCTGTTTTCGCAAACGAGGGATACAATAACGTCCATTCCTCATGTTCGCCTGCAGCGGATGCTGCAAGGTTTTCCATCGTTGTACCGATTTTTCCCGCCGGATATGAAGCGGTTATCTCTACCATTCCGCCTTCGAGAAATTTAAACATCCGTTTTGCATGCTCTTTTTCATTATCAGCGGTTTCTTCGAAAATCTTGGAAATCTGGACATATCCTTCCTTTTTTGCAACGCTTGCGAAATACGAATAACGGTTTCTCGCCTGAGATTCGCCCGCAAATGATGCGCAAAGGTTTTTTTCGGTTTTGCTTCCTTTAATACTTTTCACAATACACCCTTTCATTACTGTTAATGTTGTTAACTATTGTTTGGACGTATATATCGAAATGCCTATAACACTTTTTTTACCAGTTCTATCCTATTGCTAGGGATAAAATAGCATGATTCAACAAGCCGAGCAATTATTAAAATAAGGGCTAAGAATTCGGCCGGCAATAGGCTGATATTGCAATCATTTATAAATTAATTACAAACACGATCTTGGATCGGGTTAACAGGGACGCAACCGCATCTTTGTCCAAAGGATTTATTTGAAGCGCTATTCCGCATTCTGCGCTGATTTCGCGAGGAAGGGGAATTGCTTGGCATGCAAGCCCGTTTTGCAGGCATGTGCGCTCGGCCATGATGGCGTCACGGGTCGAAGAAAAAGTGACGATAAGCCGGTCCATTTAGGGAGTTATCACATGAGAAGCAGCATTCAAGGTTTCCAGGATTGTAAACATATTCGAAACCGTTCCAACGGAAAGCTTATTTTTGATCTGAAAATAATCCAGACACGTACCGCAGACTAGAATTTTTACCCCGCAATTTTCCAGGGCTTTAAGCGGTTCCACCAAAGGGGAACCTTGCACGGCAAGAGTAACGCCGGAGTTATAACATACGCAATGACCGGGAAGGGGACTGCATTCTTTAATGGTATTGATAAAGGCTTTCATTAAAATAGTGCCGAGCTCGGCAGGCCCCACGCCCATTGCATCGCTTTTAAAGCAAATGACGTGTTTGCGTTGCGGAGTCGAACAATACTCTGCGAATTCTTTTTCTCCAGGCATCGAACTTCTTTTCGTGACTGTCAAAACATAATCGTTTTTTTCCCGTGCTTCAGCTACATCACAGCCATTGTCTTGGCAAAACCGTTTTACATTTTGCCGAGAAGTGTCATTGTCGATTATGACGAGAAAAGAGTCTCCCGGCTTAGTGGCGGAAAGCGTTTTTTTCGTCAGTATAAGCGGCTTGGGGCAAACCATTCCCTTGCAATCTAATGTCTCCATTGTTAATATCCACTGAGTTTTAGTGTCTGCACTTTTTCCCGCAGAAACAGGTCCTTCGAAACTTATCGAAGGGGAAATTGCGGGGTTGAATGTTTAGAGAAAAAAAGTTTTACCAGCTCGGCCCTTTGAGCGCGAATATCGTTTTCGGGAATTTCTTTTTTCATGCAAACGCGCAAATGCTCGGGCAACACGAACAGTGTGAGACGGTTTAATTCATGAATCGTGCATTTATCGAACAGCGTGCATTCGATGCCGAGCCGTATGGCAGAAGTCAGGTTAAAAAATTCTTCAAGGCTGAGTAACGATGCATTGCAAAGGATGCCGTAAGCCCGGTAAATTTTGTCCGTCAACTCAAGGCGCGCATTGGCAAGCAATTTTTCGCGCGCCTTACGCTCGTGATCGACAATGCTCTCGACAACCGCGCGAGTGCTTTCGCAAAATTCAGATTCCGTATTGCCCATGGCCGCGGAGTTTGACAATTGAAACAAGGCCCCGGAAATCGCAGAATGTTCCCCAAAAAAGCCCCTGGTTGAAACGCCCATTTGACCTGCTCCGCAAAGAACGGCATCAATGGCCCGGGTTAAAACGCATCCCGGTAGATGCAGGAGAAAAGAAATGCGAAGTCCGGTTCCGGCATTGATAGGGCAACAGGTCAAAAAACCAAGGCGCTTGTCAAAGGCATAATCGATTTGCATTCCCAGCGCATCGTCAATACCGTCGATTTCCGACCAGAGCGTCAGAGTTTGCAAACCGGAGTCAAGGCATTGAAATCGTATATGGTCCTCTTCGTTGACCATAATGCTTATACGACGTGCCGAGTCATGAATGACGCCCCTGTCGCCGTCGAAGGTCGCAAGGTCGGGACTTGCGAGCCGTTCTTCGACCATGAAGTCCCTTTGATTTTTGTCAAGATTGCCGAAATTGACGACATTAAATGAATTGCCCGGGTTGGCTCGGGAAAAACCTTCGGAAACTTCATTGAAAATCGCATTGCGTTCGTATAACGACGCCCGAGCCGGAAATTGATGATGTGCAAGATTACGCGCAAGGCGGATACGGCTGGAAATGACAATATCGCTATGCGGGCCTGCGGCACAAAGCCAGGGAGGAATTGCATGCGTCAAAATAGATTGTACCATAAACCACTGCCGCTCTATTAGGTACGGTCGATCTTAGCGTGATCCGAACGTTGACGGATTTTGTCCCGAATAAGCGCCGCAAGCTCGAACTCTTCCCGTTTAACTGCTTCGGCAAGCTCCTTGGTAAGGCTTTGAATATCGGCTGTACCCAGCGATCCTTCGGAATGCTCGGAATAAGCCTTGCCTTTATGGTTTTTTGCGCCATGCATTTGCACAAACATGGCATCGATTTCCTTTTCGAATTCAAGATAGCAGGCGGGACAGCCAAGCCGCCCGCTGATTGCAAATTCGGAAAACTTCATATGGCAATGCCTGCATTCGCGCAAATCCTGTTGAATGTCCTGTTGAGCGGATAACCCTTGTGACGCGGCACAGTCCTGGCAAAAATGCGATACCTTCGTGCCCTCATTGGCAATCCTGGTCAAATGGACCGTTGCGGCCTGTTTCCCGCACTGTTCACACATTTCCATAAAGCAATTTTTCTTTCCCAAAAGTTCTTTACTAGGGCAACACCGTTCCATGAGCAATGTGAATCGCCCGGTGCATGCCGTCGGATAATTCCGGATTATGAGTCGCAACAAGATACGTCTGATGAAGTTCTTTATTGGTTTTCTGAAACAATTCCAAAAGGGTTTTCCCGTTTTCCTTATCGAGGTTTCCGGTTGGCTCGTCGGCAAGGATGAGCGCCGGTTCATTGAATAAGGCTCGCGCCAGGGCCACTCTTTGGCGTTCGCCGCCGGAAAGCTCGGCCGGAAAATGCGATGCCTGGCGATTCAGTCCCAAAAGGCCCAAAAGCTCCTTACCTCTTGTAAGGCATTGCTGCTTTGTTTTTCCCAAAATCATGCCGGGGATAATCACATTTTCAAGCGCGGTAAAATCGGGTAATAAATGGTGGAATTGGAACACGAACCCGATTGAAACATTCCGAAAACAGGCCAGTTGAGCGCTGGATAATTTGCCGATGTCTTTTCCGGCAATCCGAACGATACCCGCAGTAGGCCTATCGAGCCCTCCCAATAATTGCAGCAGCGTTGTTTTTCCCGCACCGGAAACGCCGATAAGGGACACCATTTCACCTTTGTCTATCTTGAACGTCGTGTCTTTGATGACGTCAAAGGCGCCTTCATCGTCGATATATGTTTTTGTGAGGTTCGAAACATCGACCATTGACGTTGCCACCTTATTCTATCCGTATGCTTTCGGCAGGCAAAATACGGGACGCACTATATGCCGGATACAGCGTTGCCACAAAACAAAGAATATTTGCCGAAATGTAAATCACCACCACATCGATCCAGCGAATGAGCACCGGCACGGTATCGATGAAATAAATATCGCCCGGCAGCGGAATGAAACGATACCGGTATTGCAAATAACATAAAGCAACTCCGCATAAAACTCCCAATGTCGAACCCAAAACGCCGATAACGATGCCATTGAACATGAAAATCCGCATAATCGAAGCTCGAGAAGCTCCCATACTCATGAGAATTCCGATTTCGCGGCGTTTTTCGAGAATCATCATAATAAGCGAAGAAATGATGTTGAATGCGGCCACGATGATAATGAGCGAAATGACTATGAATATGACGATGCGTTCCAACCGCATCCAATCGAAAAGCGACTTGTTTTGCGTTTTCCAGTCTATTGACCTATAGGGATATCCACCGAGCGAATCCTTGACAGCGCGTGCGATGATATCGGCATTGTAAAGATCCGCGGTTCGTATCGCAATACCCTCGACTCCTTTGAGGGAAAACAACGATCTGCACGATTCCAAGGATAAATACACCAGGTTCAAATCGTATTCGTACATCCCGGTTTCAAAAATACCCCTGATGACGTACCGGGCCATGGGAACAGAGGTGATTTCTCCGTTTGCCGCCTCGGCAGTGAGACCGCCGACGATGACCTCGGCACCCGGACGAACCCCCATTTTGTCGGCCATTCCGATGCCGATGACAATCCCCGGCAACTTGCGGTCTTTTGTTGACTTTGCAGAATCCAATGCAAACGAACCGAAAACGATTTTTCTGCCGATATCGGTGACTGTGGTTTCGGAAGCTGCGGCAACACCCATGATCATGACCCCCTCTTTGACCTCATCGCACTCTATGCCGCCCTTTTCCATGATATAGGGAGTTGCCCCCAATACGCCGGGACATTTGAGGACACGGGTCCGCAACGAATCGTAAGAAACGATGGGCCTGGAAAAGTATTGCATAATTTTTGCGTGTGCCGTGGTTCCGACGATCCGATCTCGTACCTCTTTTTCAAAACCATTGGCAATGGATAATGCGACGACCAATACGAGCGCTCCCAGAAATACGCCCGCAGCGGAAATGTAGGTAATGAGCGAAACGATTCCCATGCTTCGTTTGCCCCGCAAATACCGCAGGGCAACGAACAGTTCCATGGTACGTGCCATGATTACTCCGGTCGCATGAGCGGAAACAGGATAACGTCCCTGAGATTCGATGCATTTGTCAAAAGCGCGACAATGCGGTCTATGCCCATTCCCCATCCGGAAATCGGCGGCATGCCGTGTTCCATGCAGAGCAGAAAATCGTTGTCGACTTCCATCGCGTCCATATCGCCTTGCGCCCGCGCCTTGGCCTGTACTTCGAAACGTTCCGCCTGATCAACAGGGTCTACAAGCTCGGAATAGGCGTTGACGACCTCCCAACCGTTGACGACAAGCTGGAAACGGTCAACGACAAGCGGGTTCGTGTCGTTTTTTCGAGCAAGCGGCGATAAGTCGAGCGGATGATGCGTCACAAAAATCGGATTGATAAGGGCCGGCCTGGATACTTTTTTATACAATAGGTCGATGAGCGTTCCCCGGCCTGTTTTTTTCATATCCACATCGGTTTCAATGGTTATACCCTTGTTTTTTATCTCGGCAAGAAGTCCGTCTTTTGTCTCGAACCTATCGATATCGATGCCGCAATCGCGAAGAATGAGGTCCCTAAAGGAAATCCTCGGCCAGTTCCCTTCAAAGGAAATCGTTGTATTCTCATAGGTAATCGTGAGGCCGCCGCATACGGTTGTGAGCAGATGCTTGAACAGCTGCTCGGTAAAATTCATGTTGTCTATATAGTTCCAATATGCGGCATAGTATTCGAGCAAGGTAAAATCGGGCAAATGAGACGCATCGATGCCTTCGTTGCGGAAACTGCGGGCAAATTCATACACGCGTTCAAAGCCGCCGGCAATGGCACGTTTCAAATACGTTTCCGGGGCAATTCGCAAATAAATGTCGATGTCCAGCGCATTGTGATGGGTGATGAACGGGCGTGCAAGCGCGCCGCAGGCTTTATTTGTAAGAACCGGCGTATCTATTTCGACAAATTCATTTTTATCAAGAAAGTCGCGTATGGTCCTGATTATTTGCACGCGTTTTTTAAACCGTTCCATGTGGCTTGGCTCCGTGATCAAATCGAGGTAGCGCTTACGATATACCTGTTCCTGATCCGTGAGACCGTGAAACTTTTCAGGCAAGGGCCTCAGCGATTTGGATAAAAACGTCCATGAAGACACGTCTATGGTTTTTTCGCCCGTACGCGTGGTGATGATTTCGCCTTCAACGCCGACGAAATCTCCCATATCAACGGTTTTCATAAACAAATCAAAAGATTCGGCCAGCTTGTTTTTTTGCAATGCAAACTGCATAGTCCCCGAATAATCGAGTAACTGGCAGAAAGTCAGTTTTCCAAAACCGCGAATCGCCACGATCCGTCCGGCAGCCCGGACCGCTTTGGTTCCGTCGGGTAATTCTTTTGCAGCATTAAGAAAATGGCTTTTCTCAAAACGTTCGGCAAACGGCAATACTCCTGCTTGGCGCAGCATTTTGATTTTTTCAATACGAACGTCTCTTTGATCGGTTACGGGCGCTGGTGATTCCACGAATCTTTTCTCCTGTATGAAAATTTATGAACGCAGTCAATGCAAGCGTATAAAAATACTTGAAATAATCGTAAGAAACCAACGATATGCAATAATAGAAGAGAAAGAGGATAAATCTTGGTGCTCAGAATAATTTTTATAAATTACAGCCGATTGGGAACAATGCCGTTTGCGGCAATAATTTTCACATACTCTTCCTTTTGTTGTATACCTGTAAAAGCGGCGACCACATTTTTATTTTTCATAAAAACAACATAAGGTATTCCGCGGATGCCGAAAAGCTGGGCAGCTTGAGGTACATTATCGATATTCACCCGGTAAAACGTCACTTTGTTTTTATTTTCCTTGGCAATTTCTTCTATTGTTGGAGAAAGAATCCTGCATGGGCCGCACCAATCGGCATACAAATCGAAAGCAATCAAAGAATCTTTGGCCGCCTCGATTCTCGTCGTAACGCCGGCATAGGTAATAACGGATTCAATGGCATCTGCAGTTTGGGCTGCCTTTTGTTTTGAACATCCCAGCAAAACCATAAATACTGAAACCAAGCACAATACGGTCATCTTCATAATTTTCTCCATAAAAAAAACGGTTTGGAAGAAATTACGCCGCGGCGCAACACACACAGATTTGAAATATACGTGCGAACCACCCTAAAAGTATCCACCCCTCGCCGATTGTTATCAAACCATGGCTTTTTTCCTGCAAAAATCATTTTTCATATTCAAAGAAAGATCATTTTGGATTTTATTTATATTACTTTCTTACAACAAATTTAATAATTCGACAAAAAACCATTCCATAAAGGGGTACGCGTATGATTAACAAGAAGATGGAAACCGCTCTCAATACCCAGATCAACAATGAAATTTATTCGGCCTATTTGTATAGCGCCATGGCAGCCGATTGTTCGTTCAAGGGGCTTAAAGGATTTGCAAACTGGTTCATGGTCCAGTACCATGAAGAAATGCTGCACGCAATGAAATTCTATGAATATGTCATAAAAATGGGCGGAAAAGTCGTGCTTTACGGCATCAAGGAGCCGCCATCGGAATTCAGCTCTCCTATGGATATGTTTGAAAAAACCTTGGCCCATGAACAATTCATAACACAATGCATCGGCGACCTCGTCGAACTTGCTAAAAAGGAAAAGGACCACGCATCGGAAGTTTTCCTGCAATGGTATGTTTCGGAACAAACGGAGGAAGAGGAAAACGACAACGATATCATCGCACAACTTAAACTTATCGGCAACGATACTGCCGCCTTATTCCTGTTGGACAAGGATCTGGCCGCCAGGATAGTCGCTGTTCCAACCGATTATTCCAAAGGCGTCGAGGCTGCGTTGAAAGCCAAGGGAGCGGCATAATTACAATGAAAACAATTTCTTTTTTGACAATATTTGCGCTCTTGTGCCCCACGATGTCGGTTTCCGCAGCCGATCTGCCCAGTGCTTCGCCTCGTACCGCGTCTCCGGCAAATCCGGGAGTTACCGTGCAAGCTGGAAAATTCAATTGCACCTATTGGACAACCGATTCGACGTTCTCGGCCAAGGTATGGGCAAAAACAAACGGCTGGATCGCTATGGGGTTTGCGCCGAAAGCAATTATGTTGAATGCCAACATCATCATCGGGACCATAGAAAACGGCAAGCCCCTCATTTCCGACGATTACGGCGTGGAATTGTATGCCCACAAGCCGGACACGTTGATAGGCGGGAAATACGACATATTGTCGGGGGATGTAAAACAGGAAAACGGCATTACGACGATGACATTTACCATTCCGCTTGACAGTAAAGACCCAAAAGACACGAAACTCGTGAAAGGCCAAAAAATCAAGGTCATTTTCTCGTGCGGATCGACCAACGATATTCGCAAAAAACATTCAAATGACGCGTCAACATCAATCACCTTATAAGGAGCACGTATGGACATCTTTGAAATTGCCAAAAATATCGAAAAAGAAGGAAAAGAATATTATCTGAAACTCGCGAAGGAATCGCCCGAACCGTCGCTTGCCGGCGTGTTCCAGTTTCTTGCCAAAGAAGAACAGCTTCATTACGACATTTTCACGGCCATGCAAAACAAAACTCCCGTTTCCACGATTCCGGGCACGTCGTCGAGCGAAGCGAAAAAAATGTTCAGCCAATTATCTTCCCATTTTGCGCTGCCTGAAATGTTTTACGATTATACTGCCGCGTATATGCGCGCATTGGAAATGGAACGCAAAAGCATAAAAATGTATGAGGACATGTTTGCGAAATCGACTTCGGAACAGGATAAAAAAACGTTGTCGTTTCTCATTACCGAAGAAGAAAGACATGAACATCTCTTGGAACATCTGATCGAATTTGTAAATGAGCCGAACGTTTTTTTGGAAACGGCCGAATTCAATCACTTGGCGGATGATTAAAATGAAAATAGGATGAGGGGCACGACCGTAAGCCCCGTATACGCATATGAAACGTTGCGTTCAAGGGGCCTTATGTCTTTGTCGTTAGCGGCTGCGATGCTCATCCATAGCCCGACCGCCGTTACGGCGAACCCCACATAGCGGTGAATTGCGCGAAACGTGGGATAATATTCCTGAGGACCGAGCGCGGTAAAACCGCCCACTGCGGCATTCATGCAAAGTAAGGTCATGGTTGAATACGCCGGAATAGTTGTCGATGGCGATCCCGATTCCCTGGTCAGCATGATTGACGAGTACAATCCGGCCCCTTCGATAAGCGGCAAACTGATGAAATGCGTCTCCTTTTTCCAGGCAAAAACAGAGGTTATTGCGCAGAGAATAACCATGAGGCCGATTTTATTCATGAAACGTTCCTTGTGAATTCATGAAATGCATTCCCTGTTGATCATATAATTTTCGGATCGGCTTTGTCTATGCCATTGTTCGCATCACGTTCTTATGACCAAATAGGATACAGTATACTATGGACTTCGACCTTCTTTCGACGGTAGAGTACGGCGGCTGTTCCGCAAAACTTTCGGCCGAAAAATTATCGGCGGCGCTTTCGGGATTGCCGAAACTAACAAACGAGAATTTGCTCGTCGGCATCGACACTCACGACGATGCGGGCGTGTATAAAATATCCGAAAACACGGCGATCATTCTCACCACGGATTTTTTTCCGCCGATGTGCTCAAACCCCTTTGAATTCGGCCAGATCGCGGCCGCAAACGCATTGTCGGACGTTTATGCCATGGGCGGTAAGGCCATAGCGGTTTTAAATTTGTGCATGTTTCCCTCTGAAAAAATCCCCTTGGAGGTTCTCAAGGAAATTTTAAAAGGCGGATTGCAAAAAATCGAGGAAGCCGGCGCGGTCGTGGCCGGGGGCCACACTATCGACGATTTCCCTCCCAAATACGGACTTGCGGTAACCGGAACGGTCCATCCGGATAAAATCATCACCAACGACAAGGCCAAAGTCGGCAATGTTTTACTATTGGCAAAGCCCCTCGGGTGCGGTATTATTATTGCCGGTAAACGACTCGGGGAAGTGTTGGATGCCGATTATGCGACCTGCCTTGATTCAATGAAACGCCTGAATAAAGCCGGAGCGGAAATAATGCAGGTATTCGGAGTGAAAGCGGCAACGGATATTACCGGATTTTCATTATTGGGCCATGCATTGAAAATGGCGCAAGCTTCAAAAGTCACGATACGCATCGAAAGTTCAGATATTCCGGTTCTGAGTGGCGCGTATGAATTAGCCGAATCAGGATGTATTCCCGGCGCGGCATTCAGAAATCTCGAATTCGTGGAAAAGGATTGCGAATTTGCAAAGGACATCGATTATACGATGAAAATGATTTGTTGCGATGCGCAAACGTCGGGCGGCCTGCTCATGTGCATCGACGAATGGAAGGCCGACGAGTGCAAATGCAATCTTATCGACCGCGGGTATCAATCCGCCGAAATCATTGGAAGGGTTATTGCTAAAAAAGAAAAGTCTCTTATCGTCGGGTAAAAGCCCTACAAACCTCTTTCCTTTAGAGCGGCCGACAGAGTACGCACCGTTTCATAGACGTGCCGGGCCGACGCAACCGATAACGTTCCCGTACCGCAGGAAGGGGTGAGTATCGTTTGCTTGAAAATCATATTTTTGTCTAACCCCTGTCCCGCCAACATCCCGACGATTTCATCATATTTCGCAATAAGCGGCCCGACAGTATCTTCCGTAATCCTGTCGGATGTCGGCACAATCCCCCATGCCAGATAATTATCGTTTTCAAGAAAAGCTTTAAGTTCGTTTGCATACGCAAGCATCGAATCGCCGAAGGTAATGGCGTCGAAGCTGAGAATATCCACCCCTGCGTCCATTGCTATCGTCCACGGCGCTTTTCCGCAGCAATGCACGCCGCATAATGCGCCCGCGCCGTGAACGGCTTCGGCAATTTCCGCCACGGCGGCAACACCATCCTCGTACGGAAACGGTTCCTCGGAAGACACATCGAATTTGTAAAGCATCGGCTCGTCGATGAAACAAATGAGGTTGTCGCAATAGTCTTTAAACGTGTCGATTTGCCACCTTGCTTTAGCAGCCAATCCTTTAACGATGCTATCCCGGAATCCTTCGTTTAGATATATAGGCCTGTTTTTTTCATCTTTACAACAAAGCCCGATGGTCAACGGCCCGGTAATTTGCACCTTAAGCCACGACGGCCGTATGGCCCTGCGGCTCATTTCGGATTCCAATAGGGAGATGCCGGGGGCATACCGGTCGGACATCGCAAAAACGGACCAATTGTCGGATTCCTGCGCATTCATATACTTTTCATAAAAAGCCGACAATTCTTCGGCGCATTTTTCCTCATCAGACGTGTCGAAAAACAGTCTCGCATTGGCCTCGTCGATGACTGCGCCGGGAAAACCTTCGGTAAACTGAATTTCCATACGCTGACGCAAGCCGAGATTGGGTAGTTGCGGCCAATGCGGGCATTGCGGAATCGAATCCAACACCAGATCAACCGCCGCTTCCGCATCCTTGTGCGGCAAACTGCCTATTGCAGTAGGAAGAAACATCATATCCGTTGCCATTGTTCCCCCAGGTAACGTCATATTCACCTATCCGGTCAGTGAAATTAAAATAATAGGGGTATGAGTATTGCAGGAGAGTCATTTGTATGAAATCATGCTCCCTATTCAATAAAACATGTACTATTTTTCACTTTACTATCTCTCGATCAGAGCAGTACCACGACATTGTTTTTTCCCATTGGAAAAGCGTGTTTAAAAAACATACTATAAAGGAAGCCGACATGTTCAGACCACAAATTAAAGTTGTCGATTGTACGATTCGGGACGGCGGATTGATGAACAAATCGAAATTTACTTTGGAAACTGTTCGAAGCATCTATTCAGCCTGCAGCAGAGCCGGCGTCGACATTATCGAACTCGGTTATAAAAACAGCAAAGAACATTTTTCTCCCGATCTGTACGGGGATTGGCGCTTCTGCGAAGAAGACATGTTGATAAAAGCGACCGCGGGAATCGAAAAAACGGCTAAAATCGCGGTCATGCAGGATGCGCATAAAGCGTCCGGCGACGACATCATTCCGAAATCGGAAAGCATAATCGATATTGTCCGGGTCGCCACCTATGTGAAAGACGTCGACAAGGCCATAGCACTTGCAAATAACGCGATAAAAAAAGGCTATGAAGCAACAATCAATATAATGGCAATTTCACATGTGTTGGAACGGGATTTGGACGAGGCCTTGCAGCAAATCGAAAGTGAAACTTCCATTACTGCCTGCTACATCGTGGACAGCTTTGGCGCTTTATACAGTGAAGACATCGATTATTTAGTGCACAAGTTTCAACGGTATCTTAAAACCAAGGAAATCGGTATACATTGTCATAATTCCATGCAACTTGCGTATGCAAATACCATCGAAGCAATTATAAAGAACGTCAATTACCTCGACGGCACCTTGTACGGCTTTGGCAGGGCTGCCGGCAATTGCCCGTTGGAATTGTTGCTTGCTTTTCTTAAAAACCCGAAATTCGACATCAGCCCGATCATCGAAGTGATCGAATCGACCATTCTTCCTCTTCGCAAAGAAATGGAATGGGGGTACAATATTCCCTATATGATCGCGGGGATGCTCAATACGCATCCGCTTGACGCATTAAAATACGTCGATACGCAGCGCGACGGAGGAAAGGTAGACGGGTATGTCAAATTTTATGAGCGCATGAGAGCGGAAGACGTTGCGACGTAAAACCATTACATTAAATGCCGCATTGCAAAAACCAGGCCGGGCGAACGCCCGAGACTCAGTCTGATAATTTTTGAAATTGTCAATTTGTCTTGAGGTATTTTGCTGAGCGCGCCGAACGCCTTGTTATAATCGGTATCGGGAATTTTGGCCAGAGCCTTCTTAACACGAGATAATTTTCCGTGCTTAGCGCCGATTTTATCGACCCATGCGTCCCGGTATTCGCGACATATATCTTTCTTTTGCAAACTAGTTTTTGCGCGCAGCATAGACACGGCAAACTCTCCGGCCAAACCGCCGCAACAAAGCGCTTCCGTGATTCCCGCACGTGAAATCGGGTTTACGGTACCTGCCGCATCCCCGGTTTTAATAAGTCCCGGTACTGCAATACATGCGGGCTTAGCCTCGCACGGAATCGTACCGGCAAAGCGGCTCACCATTGAAGCGTGAGGATAATATTGATTTAAAAACATTTGCATTAGCGATTTGATATCGACTTTACCCTTGAAATCGGCCCCTATTACCAGGCCGACGTTTGCTGTACCGTCTTCCCTTGGAAAAGCCCACGCATAACCGCCGGGAGCAATCGACTTCCCTAAGAAAACATGAATCGCATCATTTTCAATACCCGTGTTTTCGGCAATACCGAAATAAGCTGGTTCCAGATCTTGGGGTTTACATTGAAGAGATTCGGATTTCCCGAATTTGGATAGCGGGCCGGAGGCGTCGATAACGATTTTTGCGAATTCGGTCGTACCCGATTGAAATTTTACACATCGGAAACCGTTTTCCGCAGTCGAAACATCTATAACACGATCGTTAAATTTTGTGTTTGCCCCTTTGGCCATGCAGTCTTGCGCCATATCCCCCTGCATTTTGGCCCTGTTTATTATGCATCCTTTGTCTTTGTCGAAATAAGTTATGCAATTACCGTTCGGTGAATGCAAGACAGCTTTGCTAATTAATAATCGTACCCATTCTTTTTTTACCTCGATAGCTTCATGAAGCGGCTCGCACCAAACCCCCTCGGCACAGGCGATAGGCTCTTCCCAGGAAGCTTGTTTATCGACCAATAATACGGACGGTTGAGGGTTGCTCGAAAGAATATGCAACCCGGCATTTAAACCGGCAGGTCCGGACCCAATGACGATAATATCGAAAGGTTTGATCATTTACGTATAAATATACCTTTAGCCTCGTTAAGCGGAACATCAGATACGCAGAAAAACTCTTTTACCTATTTTGATATCCGCTCGTTTAAACAAGGGTTTATTCATTAAATTAGGGCATTTTTTTTTACGAAGTGGTATAATTGCATCAGTACTCAATTTGAGAACGGTTTTATCGAATCGGTTTTGTTTTATTGAAAAAAATCTCAAAATTGCTTGTATATTGTTATTGATATTTTGGTTCAATTCATCGATGTTAACCAGGCTAAATTATGAAATCCATATTTCAATATCTCAATTACCGTATTTTCCTCAAAGACTATTATACGGAATTAAAAGCTGAGAAAAAACATTTTTCCTACCGGTATTTTTCACGACGGGCAAATATTAATTCTCCCAATTTCCTGAAAGTGGTTATCGAAGGCAAGAGAAATTTATCGAGCAAAACCATAGATAAATTCGCAAAAGCGATCGGATTTAATAAAAGTGAAGCCGTGTTTTTCCGGCATCTTGTTCTTTTTAACCAAGCAAAAACCAGCTCCGAGCGCCGGGAAAACTTTATCATTTTAAAGGAAATGGCCATTCATTTGCAGCAAAACCCCGGGATCGACCAGAACTCGCCGAACCATGAAACCCCTTCATGGTATGGAAATGCTGTCAGGGAGATTTTATCATTCAAGAGCTTTGACGGACATATTTCCGGATACAATCAAAAAAGCACAATTGCACCGGAAAATTTTTCATTAAAAAAAGCCGATTGTTTTGTCTCTTTGTCCAGCGATACGGTTACAAAACAAACGCCAGGGTTCTTAACGCTTTGGCCCAAATTCGATGCGCAACCGAACAATTGGGTGCGGGTGCAAACGTTCGAATTCCGCAGCCCCTCGATTTTGCCATCGACAACTACTGCAAATTTGTAAATCAAATTTACGCAGGTTTATCCGTTTGTCATAAAAGTTTTACGTAATTCTTTTTTATAGTTATCGTTATGCGCATCCCTTAGAGCATAAACCGTAATTTGCAATACTTTTTTATGAAAGAAAGACATTGATGTTATGGTAATCCTCTCCTTTTTCTTAAAATATCTTTATTTGTCTTTGGAATTACTCTTATATGTCGTTACCGCTCTTTTGTATGTTCCGGTTTTTTCGAAATACCGGTATCACCCTCGCTTGGAAAACAGGATCGAACAACGGCTTAAAACCCCTTTATGGAAAGACATTCTTTTTTTGGGATTTTTCGCCATTGTCGTTTGCATAATATTCTTGATTTGGCATAAACTTGCGCCCTCGAGGCCGCATCAAATCGGATATTTTTTGGCTTTTTTTTCCGGGACGATGCTCGCGTTGGCTTTCTTTAAAGCATGGATTCGTCATGTCGATCTGAAACTTTGCTTTCCGAGTATTTTTTTCGTATGGATTCTTTTGCTTGTTTTGGAGACGCTCTTGATATGGACAAAATCGGGTTGGATTTACACAAATAGTACGGTATTTGCAATACATATAGGAAATGACGTCACTTTCATTTTGGAAAACATCATTTTCTTTTATGCATTTTCCCCATTCATGTCCATTCTGATTTTTACGGGATTAGCGCATAAACGATCCGACATTTCGGCGTTTTTCCTGACACTTTCAATCATTTGGGCAACCGGCGTGGTCTGGGAATACATTTGCATCGGCATATTCAATTTATGGTATATGGTCGAGGAAAGAAGCATCATGCCGTTTAATCTTTTAACCGCAAGAACCACTATCGAAGAAATGCTTTATTACGTACCTTTTGCGGCAATCTCGATATTGCTGTACCTGTTGTTCTATTATAAAAAATACCGTTACAAATTTAATGCCGGCGCTTCAATCGCTCGAAGCAATGGAAGCCATTAAAAATTAGGTTTTCTTTAATCGTATCATATATTTTCTGTCAAACGGCCGTATTGACTGAAAAACATATTCCGATTTCCTCCGCCTATGATCCTGTACAGTACCACTATACTGCTTGCTTCGCCATTCTTTACCTTATTTTTGTTCGGATATGTCTATGGTCAACGCCGGAAAAACCGTTTGAACAATGCTTTTTTGGGATTAGCGGCGGCATTTTTCTTTTTGACTTTTTGTGATTTCTGCATGCGTGTTTTACCGCCCGGTAAAACCAGCCACTTGCTGCTCGAAGCGGCTACGAGCATTTTCTTCGTGACCAACCTCATGGTCCTGTATTTCTTTTATGCTCTTGTCAAAAAGAAAACGGACACGATTTTCTTCATTTGCCTTTTTGCGACCTGCATTGCAATCGTATTACCGCTTATCGATTTACCCATGCATAAAAGCACCATCAACATAGTCGGCGGTATAAATACGCCCTTGCCGAATGCGATTTTTTGGATCATATTCGCGGTTTACGTTTCCCCGATTTTCCTCTACGGGCTTGGGCTTGCGGTGATCTCCTACTTGAAGGAAAAGGACAAATCGTATAAAAAAAGAGTGTTTATTTGGCTCTGCGGGATATTAACGTCCTTTTTTTACCTTGTTTGTATACACCTCATCGCGCCGACGTTTTTTCATACCCAAAGACTTTCTACGTACGGATCAATTGCGGCTATTATAATTGAATTGTTCGCCTATTGGTCGGTCCGCAGGCACAATTTTCTCACCGTCAATATACACCAGCTCGAAGAAATTCTGGATAAGGTCTTCAAAGAATCGGGGGATGCGATATTTTTACTGGATCAAACCGGAGTCGTTGTCCGGGCAAATGATGCGGCCATCGAACTTTTCGGACTCAAACCCGAGACCATTCAAACGCTTTCAATTCCCGACATCATTCCCGAAATCGCCTCGGAAAAATCTTTTTACAATTTTGAAATCGAATTCAATGTTGCGGGAATCAAGCGTTCGACCATCATCACTAAAACAAACCTGAGCGCAGCAGACGAAACGTTGCATTATATTCTGACGATACGCGACATCACCCAAATGAAACAAGTAGAAGCCGAGCAATTGCGCACGCAGAAACTTGAAGCTCTCGGCGTTTTGGCCGGAGGAATAGCCCATGATTTCAACAATTTTCTCTGCGGCATTGTTTCCAGTTTCAGCTATGCAAAAATCAACACGGAACAAAACAAGGCGGTTTATGATGTCCTTGCAGAGGGCGAACGGGCTGCGCTCGAGGCCAGGGGCCTCACCCATCAATTGTTGACCTTTGCAAAAGGCGGCAGACCCGTATGCGAAGATTTCAACGTATTGGATATTCTTGTCGACGCATGTACTTTTTCCACCCGCGGAAGCAAGGTAAAATTATTGTTCGATCAACCCAAACAAAGTGTGCGAATACATGCCGATGAAAGTCAAATCCGCCAGGTATTTCAAAACATCGTAATCAATGCATGCCAGGCAATGCCGTCGGGCGGCATACTTAAAGTGTGCAGCGCAATCCAGGATATTTCGGAAAAACACATAAGTTCCCTGGGAGCCGGACGATATTTCGTCGTATCTTTTTCAGACCAAGGATGCGGTATTCCTTCTCATATTTTGCCGAGAATTTTCGAACCGTATTTTACAACAAAGAAATCTGGCAACGGCCTGGGGCTTGCCATCGCGTTCATGGTGTTAAAACGCCACAACGGCCATATTGTCGCATCGTCGGAAATCGGCAAAGGATCTACGTTTGTCGTGTATCTTCCCTTGGCCGTATCCGGAGACAGTCAGACGAATTTTCTTCCCGTTGCGCCCTATAACGAAAATTCACAGCGGGTATTAATTATGGACGACGTTAAAGTCATCCGTCTGACTTTGTCTATGCTCTTAAAGCAACTCGGCTACCATGTTGACGAAGCAGAAACAGGCGAAGAGGCGCTGAGTAAATTTGAAGACGGTTTTAATTCGAACTCATCATATAAATTCATCATTACCGATTTGACCGTGCCCGCAGGTATGGGAGGAAAAGAACTTGCGCAAAAAATTGCGCATTATTCCCCCTCGATTCCGATTATCCTTTCCAGCGGGTATTCCGAAAATGTGGAAATCGCAAATTATCATGAGTACGGGTTTGCCGCCGTACTAAGAAAACCGTACAGTCTGCAGGAGTTGATAAAGGTCCTTGAAATTGTGGATCCTAATCATCCGGCCCCCTTTGGAACATGACTTTATTCTATTTTTTATATTAGTTAAAGGCCTTATATTTCAATATGTTACATTGTTGTAAAAATGATTTTCATAATACATGGAAAATTTTTCATTATTTTTATTATAGAATAGTCCTATAAAAAGTGGTACAATGAGTATGAAAGCACCTGCTTTTACACTCTTTAACCATACTGATTGAGAATGCAACTATGAACATCAATAAGGAAATTTTTAATTTTTCCGATTTCAGGCTTTTTTTAAAGGAATTTTATTCCAGAAAAAAAACCTCTTCGGATCGATTTACTTTCAGTTTATTTGCCGAAATGACCGGGTTTTCATCGCCCAGTTTTTTAAAATTGGTCATGCAAGGCAAAAAAAACCTCACGCCTCAAAGCATTCAAAAGATAATAACGGGGTTGCATTTAAAGAAAAAGCAAGCGGACTACTTTACCGAACTCGTTTTTTTTAATCAAGCGACATCCCTCGAAGAAAAAGGGATGCACCTCGACACGATAAATAAATTCCGAAAAAAAAACAGGCCTGAAAAGCTTTTACCTGAAGAATTTGATTACCTTGCGAAATGGTATCATTGTGTAATCAGGGAAATGGTGGAATTACCCGATTTTGTCGACGATCCCAATTGGATTGCCAAAAAATTGCTTTTTTCCGTCGATTCGGGCGACGTTGCAGGCTCGCTCGCATTTCTCGAAAAAAAAGGGTTTATCGGCAGAAATGAGAGCGGAAAACTGGTAAAAAAAGACAAGACATTGGCAACCGGCGATATCGGCGAACAGGAAATGCTCAATACGATTGCAAGGGCATTTCACAAAACTATGGTTCATTTTGCCGCACAGTCGCTCAGTGAAAGGCTTAAAACCGAACGAAACACATCCAATACAACGCTCAGCCTTTCCGAAAAAAGCTACGATATGGCAATCAAACGAATAGAACAAATGCGGCTCGAACTTTTAGAAATTGCAAAAGCCGATTCTCATGTTAACAGGGTTTATCAGGTAAACGTCAATCTGTTTCCTTTGACAAAGGCAGATGCGCATGGTAAACCGTAATACCGCCTCGTTCCTCTTGCTTGGCCTAACAATTTGCGCTTCGTTATTCTTTGGATGTGCGTCGAAAAGCCCTACCGTTGCCGGAGGCGGGACAGACGTTTCCAATGCAAAAATATCGGGCTCTATAACCACAGCCGGCGGTACGGCAGTATCGCGAATAACGGTCAGACTATTGCCTCAAGACTACAATCCTTTGCAAACTAAAGATACTTCTACAGACTCTTTTTCATATAGTACCGCGACAGATTCCAACGGAGTGTACAGTTTCTCAGACGTTAAAAGCAATAATTATGCGGTGTATGCGGTTTATGAAGCAGGCCCCGATCTTCGGACATCGTTATACATTCCTAACATAGCCGTCAAAAACGCCGATACGATCGTGCTGCGCAGCGATTCACTCAGAAAGCCGGGAGCGCTTTTTGTCGCATTATTGCCCAACAAGCCCTTATTGCCAGGCGCTTTTCTTTTCATACCCGGTACCGACGTTTATACAAGGATCCCTACCACCCAAAGTGCCGTCATTATCGATCATATTCCGGCCGGCTCATTGCCGTCTCTTGCCTATTACGACTATTACAGCGAAGAGCCGACGTTTTCTGTCGCGAAAAACATTCAGGTTCAACCGAATTGCACGACCGCTGCCGGTACTGCGACCTGTTTGCTCATCTGTGCGAATTCGGCCCTTGCCCCTGCGGAGGATTTGATCGTTTCCAATATCGGACGAACCGGCCTGGCGGTCGTGACAAAAGCAGAATCAGCTGTTTTGGCCGCAGATTGCAATAACAAGGACCTTGTGCTGATATCCCCGTTGGTAAGCGGCGCTTCACTCGGCTTTTTGAAAACATTGTCCATTCCGATAATCACTTGCCAACCGGCAACCTATCCATTGCTCGATATGACCGGAAAAATAAGAGGAACCGATTTTACCGTTTATAACAAGGACAGCGTTTCCTCGATTCCGGATTCCCTGAAACTGACCATTGTTGAAATGCGCGATGTCGCAAACCCGATTTCACCGGGATTAGCAGGCATTCAAATCGTCGAAACGGATTCTTTACCAATGGTTTGGGGAAGGCCGAACGATTTCAGCAAACTTGTCGTATCGGTTTACGGCGATGTCAATCATGTTATTTTATTTACGTATGATATAGGGGCGCAAATGTTTACCATGCAAGCACCCGCACGGCGGGTTGCATTCTCGTTTCATGCCGACGCAATGGTCCATTTTAACGCACTGGGTTGGACGTTGTTTGAGAATTCAATTTATTGGGCTTTACGCATGAGGTGATAAAAAGCAGGCAACAGGTTTGATCCATTCCCCAAACACCGGGTAAAATAAAACGGACCGAATTTCGGTCCGTTTTTATTGTACCCCTCTCGGCAAAGATATCATCACGGTGTTATTATTTCGGCATGAAATATAAATCGTCTATAACATACGACAATCCGGCGGCATAATCCCCGTTATCAACAGCCGGCGCGGCAAACCCGCAATAAACATCGAGCTTCGACAAATCGATGGTACCGAAGCTCGTCAAAGGTATTTTGAGTTCATGCCATTTTCCATCGTCGGAATAGCCCAGCGTCGACAAATCCAATCGCGGATTCTGGCTGCCCACCGACGTCACAAACATGCCTAAACTCGGAACGCTTCCTTTAACGGCAACATGCAAATAACCGCCCTCAAAAGCCGACATATCGACACCATTGGGATTTGCGGTACGAAAAACCCATACCGAAAAACCGTACCCGCAAACCGCTTTCCAACCGACCGCTCCTTCAAAAGCGTCCGGATAGCTGCCATTCAACTGTGTCCCGGAAGGTCCGCCCGCATTATCCCAAACTTGAACATTTGTCTTTCCCCAATCGATTTGCGCAAATGCACGTTCGGAAAAAATCTTCGTGTTCACGGCTGTTGCTTTGGGATCCAAAACTATGGTGTAATCGCTGGCATATTTTGCTATAGGCGTATAACTTTTTCCATATCCGGCCATATCGACGACAATAGTATCGATGATCGCAATGGCTTGCTTTGAAAGGATTCCCGACGCATTGCCCGACCGAGTGCATCCTAACGATTTTACCGCGTTTCCGCTAAGCAATGATACGGTATAACAGTTGACGACCGTGCCTATCCGTATTTTTGCCACATACATCGATGCGGGTAGTTGCGCAGAAGCGGCATCGAGGACATATGCTCCGGACTGCAGTTCCCGATTTATCAAAGTTTTGCAGTTACGGCCTGCCAGATCGAACAATTCCAATGAAACTTTTTCTCTTTGTGAAGCGATCGTCAGATTGAATTTTGTCCCCTGCAATTTTACCGAATTTACCGCATGGGCCCGGAAGCCGACCGCTGCAGAAGTTATTCCGCTGAAAGAGAACTTGCCGTCACTCGACGTTTGCGTAGTCAACCCGAGAACGGAAAGCGATACTTTTGCGCCGTTCAATGCGGATCCGGTGTTGTTTTTTACGATTCCCGTCATGGTCGCCGTTTGCGCATGTAAACAAGCAACAGCAGCCATTGTCCAGAGCCCCAAACGGGCCGATTGAGAAAAAAACGACATACACTCCCCTTCGTTGATTAAAGATTATATAAAGACATTTTTCGAATTACTGTGCAGACCACTTAATTTATAGCAAACGTCTTCCGCTATGGCGCAATCCTCCTGAAACCTCTTGTTTTAACTCAAATTTTATTGCAAATAATATAGCATTATTTCAATTAAAATTCTTTCAATATTTTCTATTTTTTTTATTAATTTATCATTTTTATTCATAAGTCATTGTATTTATTATATATTATATGTTTCATATATTTAAATTTTATTCACAAGCCTTTATTCCACAACATAAACGCATTGCCCCTCACAAAAAAAAGCAGCCTACTGATCTCTAAAACTTCCGACAAAACCGGAACTATGTCCGAATATTGAATTTTTTGTACTCAAAACTATTACAGACAGTAACAACCTAATATCTAAAGTGTTATATTTTAGCATGTTACAACTATATGCATTCTCATTATTGTTAAAAGATGCGCATTATAATGATTTTCTCTGTTTTTTCTAACAATAAAGCGCGTATATTTATACTAGTATGAAACGAATTTTTAGTTATATCGATTATCGCGTTTTTCTTGCTGATTTTTATAATCACAAGAAACAAACGACACGATATTTTTCATATCGCTATTTTGCCCAGC
The DNA here is from genome assembly GCA_037447435.1 of Fibrobacteria bacterium. Taxonomy (GTDB): domain Bacteria; phylum Fibrobacterota; class Chitinivibrionia; order Chitinivibrionales; family FEN-1185; genus FEN-1185. Next base: position 5,387 of record JBBIGR010000053.1, on the reverse strand, counting down.
ATTCCGATATAAAATCTCCGGCGTTTTTAAAGGAAGTTATCGACGGGAAACGTAACTTAACTCCGCCGATGATTGATAAATTTGCAAAATCCCTGGATTTGAACAAAAAGGAAAGCCTGTTTTTTCGTAATCTCGTTTTATTCAATCAAGCACGAACCGCAAATGAAAAACAAGAACATTACAGCGTCTTGTTGAGCATGGGCGATTATGTTCAAGAATTTCAATTATCGGCAGACCATTTCTCATATTTTGAAAGTTGGTATCACAGCATCATTCGGGAATTGGTTTGCTTGCATGATTTTAAGGACAATTTTTCCTTGCTTGGAAAGGCGGTTCGCCCGGCGATTTCCACGCGGGATGCCGAAAAATCGGTTCAGCTCCTTTTACGGCTCAAGCTTCTGGTAAAGCAACCCGACGGTACTTACGCGCAATCGAATCAGGCCATTGTGAGCAACGATGAAATGGTTGCTTTGGCGCGGCGATCCTTCAATAGCGCCATGCTTGAAAGAGCAAAGGAAGCCAATGAAAGCCTGCCCACGACAAAACGGAATATTTCCTCAATGACGCTTGGCATTTCACCCGTTTGCTATGACGTACTCCTCACCGAATTGGCTGCATTCAAGGAACGCGTAAAAACCATCGTGACCCGAGACGAGCACAGCTCGCAGGTTTACCAATTTAACTTCCAATTGTTCCCTATAAGCGAGGACGTCGGCGTAATGGAAAACAAAGCGCAAGGGCCGCTATCATGAAAAGTTTATTGACGATGATAACGTGTTTGTCCGTTTTGACGGCAAGTTCGTTACTTTCTTGTACCTCATCGCCGACAAAGGTGGCCGGAGGCGTCAGTACCTCCGAAAACGGCAATCTTAAGGGACGGGTTTTTACCAGCGACGGCATGCCTGCCGCCCATGAAAAGATCCTGCTTATCGACAATCGCAATTGGCTGAATAATATTTACAAAAACCAATCGGTTGTCGTTGATTCGGTACAGACCGATGCACAAGGAAACTATTCGATTTCTGTCCCCGACACTGCGGAATACAATATTCAAATCGACAACGGCATCGAAGGAGTATTCGTTAAGAATATTATTTCCCTGTACGGACACGATTCTGATACGGTAAGTTTATCCATGCATCCGGTTGCAAAATACTCGGGATTTATTTCCACCGATCAAGGCGTTGTTCAAAAAATGGTATTGAGCGGCACCGCCTATAAAGCCACATTCGGCGAGGGAACCGATTTTTATTTTCCGAGCCTGCCACAGGGGACATTCAACATCATGTCGTCCGTTTCCACGGATTCCGCAACTTCTTGGTTCCTGTGCAGCAACATCACCGCCCAAGCGGGGATATCGACTGCGCTTGGAAATATTCCGATCACGACAAGCAGCGTTCTTATTGACGATTTTTCCGGTACGACCGGCCAAACGACCATGGGGCTGTTACTTGGCGGAGGGGAATGGTATTCCGTCCTTGATGCGCCGTATGGCGGCACCTCGACGATCCTCCAGAACAACTCGAACGGAAGGGAAGCATTTTCAGGTCAAAGCAGAAAAATCGTTTACGCGCTGGGCGACACGATATTCCCCTGGGCAATTTGCGGGTTCAGAATCGGAGCAACGAATTCGACCGACTTTTATGATTTGTCGAAAATGAAATCGTTTTCATTCGAAGCAAAAGGATCGGGCAAAATCGAGGTCAGATTTTATTCCCGAATCCTGGATACCTTGGCCGGAAACAACAGCTTTCAATTCTCTCATGTCTTACCGATTCCTTCGACATGGACAAGCATTTCGATTCCAATCGATTCCCTTTTCATTCCTTCGGTCGCCTTTTCCCAGGGATATACCTGGAAAAAAGTCTGCACCGCGATTTACAAAATCGCGTTCGTCGCAAAATATCCCGATAATAACCCCGGCGACACAGTTACGCTTTGGTTAGACAACATTTCGATAGACGGCATGAAATTACAGGATTTTGCCCGATAATCCTGTTTTCCATGTATTTTAATCCCATGCGCCCTTAGCTCAATTGGATAGAGCACCTGGCTTCGAACCAGACGGTTGGGAGTTCGAGTCTCTCAGGGCGCACCATTAAAAACCCCTTAAAAGTGTGCAAATTAGCCATTTTTAGAGGGTTTTCTTGTTTTTAACCGATTTGCCGAAAACCCTCAAATACCCCAAAAAGCCCCCCTTTTCTCCGTAAGTGTGATAGTGCTGTGATAGTCACTCTTGTCAAGAGTAGCAAAAAGTGGATTTCTAAAACCGAATACCGGATATGACCATTTACGGAAAAAAGGGGAAAGTACAATTCGACCTTTTCAGTTTTTCATTTCCTTAGGGACCCGAAAAGCGCAAAGGTCAAAATGCCCCAAATAATATCATCCGATGTTAGTCATCAATCAATAGCCATAGGGATTTTTGATTTTTGACAGAATTGGCTATTCAGGTTTCTTTTAATCGGCAAAAGCTGAAATAATGATGATGCCGCGTTTTGAACCAGGGTGCAAGGTTACATAATGGGCTTATGCGCCGAAGGGAGACCCCGGCAAAGCCGGGGCACATAAGATCCCATTATGTAATTCTATGCCTGCATTGAGGCTGCCCTTGCCGTTAACTTTGGGCAAGTAGTGGCGGTTCTTGTTTGGAAAATGGTCAGACAATTTATATTTTATTATTTTGAAAGGAAAAATGATGACGGACATACTATCGCAAGATTTGATTGAAAACAAGATTTATTCCCTACGAGGGAAAAAAGTAATGCTTGATCGCGACCTTGCTACTATTTACGATGTAGAGACAAGGATGCTGAACCAGGCGGTTCGCCGCAATATCACAAGATTTCCCGAAGATTTCATGTTCCAATTATCCAAAGAGGAACATGATTCTTTAAGATCACAAAATGTGATCTTAAAGCGCGGTCAACATTTAAAATATTTGCCTTATGCTTTTACAGAGTTGGGTGTGGCCATGTTGTCGAGCGTATTAAATTCAGAACACGCAATTCAGGTCAATGTACAAATTATGCGCGCCTTTGTAAAACTTCGAAATGTCGTGTCCGATAATTCGGAAATAAAAAAAGCCATTACCAACATCGAAAAACGGCTCAATATTCATGACAGGCAAATACAAATTGCTTTCGATGCGCTTAAGAGCCTTTTTCATCCAAAACCGGAATTGCCAGAAAAGCACTATTCGCCGGAAGAAAAAAAGAAAATGGGATTTGGGAAATAAAAGGGAAAGGTCAAGGATTTTGGAGCGGTGGAATTTATATTTTTTGTTCAGAATATGAAGACTTTAATAAAGGATTATAGATAGAAACACGATAAAGAAAACTTGAAAATGATTACACATGCTTTGCTTGTTTCTGTTTCGAAAACTGGTAATTTTCAAACTGACAGAACGAGTAGAAGGATGCGTCCCGTATGGGACGCGCTTTCTTTCGTCTTGTCAGTTGGGTATACCAGTACCTCGAAACGGGATGGAATGAGAGTCGCGTCCTTTTTTCTTTTCAAAGTAAGACAGCGCTCGTATTAAAGATATAAAGCAAAAATTTGTATAAATCAATTCATATCGAAATTCATTTCATGTAAATAGGAGGTGTTTAATGCGACATTTTTATTTATTAGTATCCGGAATGATCCTAGCATTCTGCGGTTTTAATGCTGGCGCAATTGATTTACAGACCGGGTTGGTTGCGTATTATCCGTTTAATGGCAATTTAAAAGACAGTACTGTAAACGCTAACAATGGTGCAGTCCATGGTGTAAGTACCGGCGCCCAATTTGTAAAAGATAGAAATGGTCGCGATAGCAGTGCCCTTTCACTAAATGGTGGCTGGATTGTAGTACCAAGCGCAAATTGCTTTCATTTTAAAAACAGCTTTACAATAACGGCATGGGTCAAACCCACAGCAAACGGGGCGGTTGTCAGCATTCCAAGAAAATTGGGGGGGTCTGGAATTCGGTTTGACGTTAGCAAAAGTGGTGAATCTATATGCTTTAACAACGACATGCCAGGGTATAAAGGCATGAATTATAATTTTACAGCGCCTGCAAATTTAAAATCTGCTGATTGGTATTTTGCTGCCATTACTTACAATGGAGATTCAATATGCCTTTGGTCAGATACAAATCTTGCCAATAGCGGCAAATTCAATTTGGATTCGCTTTTCCCCTCAGACCAACCGCTTTATATAGGTTGCGAATCGTCAGAATTAGGAGACTATTATTCAGGAACGGTTGACGAAATAAGATTGTACAATAGGGCTTTATCAAAACAGGAAATCCAAGGCCTTTTTGCTGATTCTATTAGCACCGTTGTAAATCCACCCCAAAACGTTAAAGCGGGTTTATCGGTCTATTATCCATTTAACGGAAATGCTAATGATGAAAGTGGAAATGGTAAAAATTGCACTGTTTCTAATGCTACGTTAACGACCGATAGATTTGGCAATTCTAATAGCGCGTATTTGTTTAATGGTTTGAATAGTTACCTTACAGCAGGGACACAATCTTTCGTACTTCCAATGACCGTATCTTTGTGGTTTAATTCACCCAATGTAAATACGGTCTGGCGAACTTTAATAGATTGGCAAGATATGTCTATGCCGGGCTTACAAATTTATTGCGTAGGAAACGGTAGTATTGGGGCGAGGTTAGGTGCTTGGCAAAATTTTTCAGATCCGTTTTTAGATAATGATTTAAAATCCTCTGCAAAAGTGGATGGTACTCCGAATTGGCATATGGTAACGCTTACCAAAGACACAATTCACAATTTAAGGTTATATATTGACGGAAAACTTGATACATCAATGATCGATTCAGGCGCAATAGGCAACAATCATAGGCTGTTTATTGGGCAAGACCATACTGGGGGCTCGGGTTATCATTTTATAGGAAAAATTGACGATGTTAGAATCTATAACCGTGTCCTTTCTAAAGAGGATATTGACACGCTTTTTGGGCCAATTACAACTAAAACAGAAAAAGGCTTTTTACCTCTCAAAGAGCCCACGAAAATTGAAGTTTCTTATCTTCCAAATAAAGGTGTCCGATTTAACGAAATACCTTTGAATTCAAAAATTAATATTTACAATATCAATGGCACTTTGATCCGCACATTATCAAATGAAAATGTTTGGGATAGGAAAAACATTAATGGCTATATTACCCCATGCGGGTTTTATGTAGCGTTTATCAAATATGGAAAAACAATGCAAGAATTAAAGCTTTTGATTAAATAATTGTTAAATTCTTTCTCATATTGGGATAGGCTTCGCGGGCTGATAAAGCCGAGACATTCCGCACCGGCTTTCCCATAATTTCATGAAGTGCATAATATTGCCCCATTCGGCACCTGATTATTGTTTGATCCGGCACCC
>JBBIGR010000052.1:0-30878 GCA_037447435.1 Fibrobacteria bacterium | reverse complement strand
ACGTTCTCCCATTTTGCCTCCGGAAACTGTAAACATATTTCCGGACTAGACCGCCTGCACGTCCCCTTCGGACCGGCGCTATAAAACCGATATAGTCCCGATCGATTCCTCTCTTTCCAAAGTATCGAAACTCCAGGGGGTGTATTACAATTGGGACCGCAAAAAATGGCCGCAGAAAAAATTCTCCGAAGCCAAGCAGATCGGATTAATCGCCCAGGACGTTGAAACAGTCGTACCCGAAGTGGTCAATACCGACAATGAAGGGTATAAATCGCTTTCGTACGATAAGTTGACCGCAGTGCTTATTGAGGCGGTGAAGGAGCAGCAGAAAGAAATTACCAATCAGAAAAATCTCATCGATACGCAGAATGCCGCAATTGCCCACCTGGCAAAACGAGTGGAACTGCTTGAAAAAAGGAAATAATTTATTTTCTCATAGAGCATACTGGCGGGCTCTGTCCCGCCAGTATAATGCGCATTTTTCCTGCCGCGTTTTAGGGCCGGCGAGGCCTGGCAAAATTTCCGACTGAATTTTTCCATATCGTTACCCCATGGGATAAGACTGTTTTATAGATTATCTACGCAAAAAGCGCAGATAATTCGGATATATGAACTAAATAGCATGTAAAAAAGCTACGCATAGGGTATTTTTCGAAACTTGTCCGGAATTTGAAGTTTTTCCGATCAATCCTGACATTGCGGAAAATAAAAAAAGTTTTTTCACCAAAACCAAAGACCCAAAAATCACTATGAACATCGGAAACCCGCTTATCGTTCAAAGCAACAGTTCGCTTTTACTTGAAGTAAACAATCCGCTTTTTAGGGAAACCCGCGATGCCATTACCATGTTTGCGCATCTGGAAAAAAGCCCTGAGCATATCCATACCTATTCCATAACGCCGCTTTCGTTGTGGAATGCGGCGGCATTGGGCCTGACGCCGGCCCGGGTCATCGAACTGCTTGACAAATACTCGAAGTACAGTCTTCCGCAAAACGTTTCCGACGGTATTATCGACCTCATGGGACGTTTTGGAAAACTTGTCCTGGAAACGGGGAATGGCGGCTTAGTGCTACGGTGCACCGAGCCGGAAATGCTTTCCCATTTGGTACGCAATCAACGGTTGGCCGGCCTCATCGGATCCCAGATCGACGCCAATTCATATGAAGTGCTTCCCGGGAACCGTGGTCTTATAAAGCAAGTGCTCATTGCCATCGGTTTTCCGGTACACGATGTCGCCGGGTACGTCGACGGAGATCCGTACGCCGTTGCCATGAAGAAAAAAATAGGCGACGGATCCGAGTTTACCATCAGGGAATACCAGCGCCAGGCAGCCGAAAGCTATGTCGGCAACGCGCAGATGCCCGGCGGCAGCGGCGTTGTGGTATTGCCGTGCGGTGCGGGGAAAACCGTTGTCGGGATGTATGTCATGTCTCTTTTATCCCGCAGCACCCTGATATTGGTCACCAACGTTACCGCCGCACGTCAATGGAAGCGCGAAATACTGGACAAAACGGATATCACCGACGACGCGATCGGCGAATATAGCGGCGAGCACAAGGACATCAAGCCGATCACTATTGCAACGTACCAGATAATCACCTATCGGAAGAAAAAAACCGACCCTTTCATGCATTACGAACTTTTCAATTCCAGAAATTGGGGGCTTATCGTCTACGACGAAGTTCATTTGCTGCCGGCGCCGGTGTTTAAATTCACGGCAGAACTTCAGGCACGGCGCAGGCTCGGGCTGACGGCGACTCTTATTCGTGAAGATGGGCATGAAAACGACGTTTTCACGCTGATCGGGCCTAAAAAATTCGATGTGCCGTGGAAAGACCTTGAGCGACAGGGATGGATCGCCACTGCGCGCTGCGTCGAGATCAGGGTGGATTTGCCGACCGCCGAAAAGCTTAAATATTTCGGCCTGTCGCCGCGCGAGCAGGTGCGTTTGGCTTACGAAAATCCGCAGAAAATCCCGATCGTTCGCGAGCTCTTGAAAAAGCATGAAGGCGAACAAGTGCTGATCATGGGGCAATATCTTTCGCAATTGCATGATTTTGCCGCGGAATTTGACATTCCGGTCATCAGCGGCGCAACGCCGAATGACAAACGCGACGAATTGTACGACGGATTCCGCAAAGGCACTCTGAAAACGCTCATATTGTCTAAAGTGGGCAATTTTGCCATAGACCTGCCCGATGCGAATATCGCCATCCAGATATCGGGGTCTTTCGGATCGCGCCAGGAAGAGGCGCAGCGTTTAGGAAGAATTTTGCGACCCAAAAAACAGGGCGAACAGGCTGTTTTTTATTCGGTGGTCACCCGTGAAAGCCGTGAATTGGATTTTGCCATGAACCGTCAATTGTTCTTGACAGAACAGGGGTATACTTACGATATTCAGTACAAGGAATGAACCTTTTCTTCGATACGGCGACCGTATTTACAACAGGACAATTTCCAAGGGAGTCATTATGATCAAACGGCTTGTATTGGGCTTTCTCGCAGTGCTGCTCGTTGTTTCCTGCAGTCCGACCAAAACAACCCCGGTATACTTAAGGATTGACAAACCGTCGAACGGCGACACCCTGCACGTCACCTCGATTCCGGTTTCCGGGAAAACTTCTGTCGGCGCATCGGTAACCCTGGGTTCCGCCGCCGGGGTAGTCGATTTTACCGCAACAGTCGACGACACCGGACATTTTACCGGGACCTATTCCATTCCGGGGCAAACGGGCGAATATTCGATTTTTTTTACGGCCAAACTCGGAGGTCTCTCGGTCACCGAAAGCAGAAGTTTTTATTATGTTAATTGATAAAAGCTAGCGATCAACCGATTATTACCTTGTTGCGCCCGGATTCTTTTGCGCTATACAGGCATGTGTCGCTTCTCTTCACAAAAGATTCGAGCGTGTCTGTCTCCAAATACCCGGTTATCCCGCTGCTGATGGTTACGGAAAGCGCCTTTACGGTTTTATCGGCGGTGATTGCCAAGCGGAGCCGTTCGCTGAGCGTATAGCCGTTTCCGGGAGCGGTTTCCGGAAGTAAAATCGCGAATTCCTCGCCGCCATATCGAAACGCCCGATCCGTCGTACGAATCAACGACTTGATGCAGCGGCTAACCATTTTGATGATTTCGTCGCCGACAGGGTGGCCGTACGTGTCATTGAATTTTTTGAAATGATCGATATCGAGCATGACCAATGAAAGCGCGCTTCCATACCGTTTAACGCGGTTGATTTCATCCTGAAGGCATTCCTGGAATATTCGGCGATTGAACAATCCGGTTAGGCTGTCGCAACGCGCATGGTCTTCCTGTTTTTGAAAATAGGAGGCCCGTTCTAGGGTCATTGATGTTTGAGACGCAACGATGCCGAGCAGATTTTCATGCGGGTGCTCATATGCGGTGTTGGCCGGACCGACGGCGATCAATACGCCTTGGACCTTATTGGCTATCTTGATCGGCGCCATGCAAATTGACTTTACTTTTGGATTGGACCACGACCAGCGATGGTCGTCGCGGTGTATGTTGGCAATAAGAACGTTTCCGTTCGGGTACGCCTGCAAAAGATTTCGAATGTAAATCGCCTCGGATTTTTCGTTACCTGCCAGAACAAAGGTATCGGGCCACTTCGCGACAGTCGATGGAATTCCTTGCTCATCCTTCATTGCCAAGACGCATCCGACGCATTCGTAAAGCCGAGGGACTTCCGCACAGATCCGTTTTGTTATTTCCTGTTTGTCGAAAGTGTCCTGAAGCAATCGGGCTATGGAAAAACTGATGTCCAGGCTCCGAAGCGTCCATTCGCTTTTTGATTGCAAAAGCAGCCTTTCGAGGGAAGAACAGAGCAACTGGGAAATCGTCCGCATGATTGTTTTTGTTTTGTCGATGATGACGGGATCGATATTCGCGCATCGAAGTACAGCGGTTTCGATGCCAAGCAGTATCAGCGGCACGCAAAGCACATTGTTTTCGAGCGGATCCTGATTTAATTGCATGAACCCCGGCCGTTTGGCGAAAGCCGGCTCCCACAAAATTTCCCTTCGAAAAAGACATTGTCCCATAAGACTGCCGATATAGGGGATTTCCGGCATGGATTGGGCGTTGTATCCCTTGCCATGCCGGAATTCAAACGTGTCGTTTTTTCCGTCAAGAACGAATACGCCGAAATAAGTGGCTTTGATGTGTTGCGATAAAGCGTCGATGGTTTTTTTATAAACGTCGTCGATTACCGTTTCTTTTGCGAAAACAACGGCAAGTTCCGAATAAAGATCGCGTTCCGATTTGTGGTCGGTAAGCTTCAGCAATTGATCGCGATAACCGCCGATAGCCTGGGTTTGGCGCGCGATTTTTTCTTCGAGCTCCGCGATTTGCTTTTTTGTCTTGTCGTTTTCTGAAAACACGGTGCACTTTCGAAGCTGACTGTGATTTCCGGACGACAACACAGGGTTAGGAAACCCTGTGGTTGTCGAATCGATATTTTTTTCCGGCGTATTTTTAATTATAGTATTCCAGGTTTGCATATGCCACATCATTTTGTTTATTGCCGCAGGCAGAGACTCGGGCAATTTCGGCAGAATTTTTAAAGCATCGGAATATCTGGAACTTTTTTATTGACAAAACAAATGCATGGCGTTTATATTTTAAACATGAATAAAAATTTCCTGGCATTTTCCCGTTTTACAACCCTTAATGCGCCGGCTGCGGCTGCGTTGTGGACCGTTGCAGCCATTATTGACGCTGCGGTTTCCAAAGGAAAATACCCGGAATAAGCCATACAGTACATCGATTATATGAGGCCTTCCGGGTAAAACCGGGAGGCCTTTTTTTTTAATTTTCACCTCATTCAAGGAGTTCGTATGATGTTCGCAGCAGCCCGCGGTATTGCAGTAAACCTGTTTGTTGACTTTGTCGTATTATCGACTAATGGAAGATATCTTTTATTTTCATCGAGGCCCTATCATGAAAACACGTGAACCACAATCCATCCCCACAGCATATCGTTTAGCAAAGCGCGTGCAAGGAATGCCGCGTTCCAGCGTGAGAGAAATCCTATCGCTCAACACAACTAACGAGCTCATATCGTTCGGCGGCGGCGTGCCGGACGATTCGTGCATACCGCTCGATATCATTGCCGGGGCGTTTGAGAACGTCGTGGCGAAACACGGAACGCGTGCGTTTCTATACGGCCAAAGCGAAGGTGAGAATGACTTGCGGGAATTCGTAGCGGCAACATGGCTTACAAAACTCGGCATCGCGGCGTTGCCCGAAGAAATAATGATTGTCAACGGGTCGCAACAGGCGTTGGATCTGATAGGCAAGGTGTTTATTGATCCTGCGTCGCTTGTCATAGTGGAGAGGCCCACCTATTTGGCCGCGCTGCAGGCGTTTTCCGCATTTGAGCCGGCGTATTTTGAAGTTGCAATGGATGGCGATGGCGCGAATGTGGACCATTTGACACGGCATTGCAGCAGCAAAATGGCGACATTTTTTTATACGGTCCCGACATTTCAAAACCCCACGGGGATATGCTATTCAAAACAGCGACGTTTTGAAACCGCTGCAGTCCTGAACAGATTCGGGACAATGCTTGTTTAGGACGATCCTTACGGGCAATTGTATTACGGCGAAAAACCCGATAAACCCGTTTGCGCGTATGGCGTTGATAATTGCATGTTGTTGGGAACGTTTTCAAAAATGATTGCGCCGGGGTTTCGATTGGGATGGGTTTGGACAAAATCGAAAGCGATGCGTCATATGATTACTGCAAAGCAAGGGGCGGACCTTTGCACAAGCAGATTTGCACAATTGCTCGTGCTGGAGGTTTTAAAACGCATGGACCTTGACGCGCATTTGGAAAAAGTGCGCGAGGTATACCGGCAAAAAAGAGACATCATGGACCGCTGTATGCATAGGCATTTGGACGGTTTATGCACCTGGCAAAAGCCCGAGGGAGGGATGTTTTTCTGGACAAAGTTCAATAGGCCCGATATTACCGCGTCCCTGTTGTTGCGGCAATGCGTGTCGCGCGGCGTGGCCTTTGCCGACGGCGCGGCGTTTTTTGCCAATGGCGGCGGCGAATCGTTTCTCCGGTTGAATTTCACGCAATCGAGCGACGAGGAAAAGGACAGAGGGCTTGCCCGGCTCGCAACGGTACTAGTACGGGGATCAATGTGATGAAGCGACGGCAGCAATCATCAGCATTGCTGCCGCGATTTTTGCAACAGCGCCGATTTTAAAAATGACGAAGTCGCTTTTTCCGCCGCTTGAGCCCACCAGGATACCGAGCAAAACAAGCATTGCGGCACATAGGAAAAACATCCCTTTGCTGACAGGGCTGTAGGGGTTGATAATTGCGCACGTTTCAACCGCCGTACCGATGAAAATGCAAAACAACCCTATACCCGAAAGGCCCATGGTAAACAGGTATTTGTGGCTTGTTAAAATGAATTTGAACCCTTTTGCAATGCTCTTAATTTGTATCAAATAAACAATGCCTAAAAGGTTTAAGGCGATTCCTGTGGAAATAAGCAGCCCTTGTGATGAAATTGCAAAATTGAACATGGGGATTTATCGCTTCGGGATGAGTATCTTTCTTTTGTCAACATCCGGGTTTTGCCTGAAAAATATCGCAACATGCCCGATCATTCCGATCATTTCGGCGGCGGATTCTTTTTCGATGGATTGAATCATTTCCTGTTTCCGTTCCTTCTCTTTTATGTCAAGAAATTTCAGTTTGATGAGTTCGTGCTGATTCAAGGCGTCGGCTATGGCTTTCATTACGCTCGGGGCCAGGCCGTTTTGGCCGATAAATATCACGGGCTTCATGCTATGGGCAAGCCCCTTAAGAAACTGTTTTTGAAATCCTTTAAGTTTATCCACCGATACTCCTTGGTTAATAATGCCTTTTAATATACGACATGGATGATAATTTCCGACATACTAATGTAGACCGGCGGGATTGCGTTTTCCAAAGCTTGTAAGGGGCCTTCACTCCGAGGCAAAACGTATATTTTAAAATCCTTAAAGCATGATGAGGGGGGAAAATGAAAAAAGTACTGCTCGGGTCATTAGCGATTTTACTGCTGTTTGCAAATGGTTTTTCGGGGGAAAATGACTTCGGACTTGAAGGTACCTGTAAAATCCATGTAAAAGCGGCAGTGTATCCTTCGGATTCTTCGGAACAATACGGCAAGGCGCGGATTTATGCGACGTTACAAACAAAAGACGGAAAACCGATACCGGATCAGGAAATAGAACTTGCCGCCAATTGCGGAGTTTTTTCCTGTAAACCGCCGGATATTGATGATAGTACCGTGGTTGACACCGCAATTGGTAGTTGCACCAGGACCGATAAAAACGGAAAAATAATGGTATATCTTGTCAATATCCCGTTTAATGTTTCAGGTCATATCGATGCGGCTTGTGATTATGGGAGTTTATCGGTGAAAGCGACGTGTTCGTTCCTGATTTCACGTTCGCATGTCGCCCGGAAACAGGCAAAAAAGAAGACCTCCAAATAAAAAAGGGAAGCTAAAAAGCCTCCCTTTCTCGACAATATATTTCGGAAAAGCTTACCAGCGTTTCCCGCCGCCGCCGAAACCGCCGCGACCACCTTCGGGTTTGGGGCGAGCTTCGTTAACAGTAAGAGGACGACCAGAAATTTCTTTGCCATTGCATCCGGCGATAGCTGCTTGCGCTTCCTGATCGGAACCCATTTCGACAAAGCCAAAACCTTTTGAACGGCCAGTGTCGCGATCCATGATCACCTTGGCCGAAGCTACCGTGCCAAACGGTGTAAAAATGTTTTGCAGTTCATTGTCGCTGATACTGTAAGCAAGGTTGCCTACATATAACTTGTTGCCCATCAAGAAACTCCTTTGAGACGGAATGTGATATTGATTATGGCCGCCATGGCACGAATATGCGATGCTGCCGTTACGGATATAATATAATATTATGCTTACATGCCAATGCAAGTTCGATCTTAATTTTTTTTACTCTTCGATTTTTGATGCAGCTAAAAATACCTTTGCACTCATGATGCTGGAAATGACATTCAAAACGATAGCGAGCGGGATCAGAACAACGCTTAAAAAACAAATACCGGTCCATACATTTACAAGGCATAAATTTTTCCACAATGAACCGAAGGCATCCTGGCAGGTCCTGAGGCGAAAAAAGACAAAAGAGAAGGCGATATACGACGGAATCGACACGACCATGAAGAAAAGGTCTATCGTATGTTTGAATGAGGGACTGTAAATTTTCGCGAACATGAGTATCGGGGTAATAATGGAAAATGCAATCAAGGCATCGAAAAACAAGTGAAAGCCGGTCCTTTTCATAAAAGTTTGCAAAAGCAGCTTGAAACCGCCATATATGATGACGGAAACCGCAGCATACCCTATGTTAAGTATTGCTAGGCCCAGTTGCTGCTTTGCATTGAGCCAACCTTCGCCTTCGGCATATGATAAAAAGAACATCGGCAATGAGCATATCGCGTCGATGATGCAACAGTAAAACACCATTTTTGCCGTTTCTTTTTTCATACTTTAAAATTACCCGCTGCGCAGGCCGATACGGATAGCGGAATGAATTTATTTATTAGTCTTGTATTCTTATTTATTTAATTGCACAATAATAGAGAATGCTTTTTTTCGGGCAATTAAGGCTTTTGGGAGATGGAGTTTTTGTGACGTTTCCTGCCGGTTGGAAGAGAAAAGTATTTTCCGCTCTTGTGCTCGTCGGCATATGCTTGCTTTGCGCGCAATGCGGCATGCATCGGTATAGCAATACCGAACTGCTTAAAAAAACCTTCGCGACGTACCCCCCGCAATACGGCGATATCATCAGGCCGCTCGACAGCAGTCTTGTTCCCATACGTAAACAATTGTTTTTTTTAAAGAACGAAGTTGCGGAACTTAAAGACAAGTTATGGGACGCGGGGACAAACCAGAGAATCATGAAGATCGACGACAGGATAGACAGTTTGCATAAGGAAATTTCCTCGTTGTCGGTGCTGCACAAGGAAATGGTCAATGTCATTATCCGGATTTACCCGGCATATAAAGAACCTGCGATCGTCGCGTATACGGGAAACGGCAATACGTACAAGAAAACGGACGGCCCGATTATTCTAATAACGCAACAAGACAAAGCCGATTACCTGCGGTGCCGGGACATGGCGGAAAAAATGTCCCAAAGCGTCGAGTACAGAAACCTTATCGTTTTTGCAATGAAACAATATTATGAGCTGCCCGATTCATTAAAACCCGCCCTCCAGGTCGTGGGTGCTCAACTCCCGCCGCGAAGGTATTAATACAAAAAAGACGCAGATCCGCCGGCCGAGACCGGCGGATTACCGGTTACACCGCAGTGATAGTCACGGTTTTTGCCGTATTGTCTATATTTACTTTATATTTGTCTTTTAATTCGTCGGCCATGGAAACGCTGGCTTTGCCGTTGGCAACGGTGACGTCGACATTGCTTGCCGCAACATTGATGTTCCAGTTTTGATTGGAGCCGGCGGCAAGTCCGGCCGAGCCGATTGCGACTTTGACGTTATTACCGGATACCGAAATCGTGTTGTTCGACGCTTCGGAAGAAAGATTTACCGTGTTTTTGCCGCCGGTAATGGTTGCAGAATTGTTGGAAACGTTTTCGCCGGCGTATAAGCGGTTGGTGTTTCCCGTGATTTTCACGGAATTGTCCGATTGCCCGCCGTTGTATCCGCGGACGATGTTGCCTTCGCCGGTCACAGTAATCGCATTGTTTTTTTCCAGTTTTGCGTTTCCTTTAAAATCGACCGAATTGAAACCGCCATTGACAGTTGCATTGTTTGTTGCGTTGCTGAATCGTACCGAGTTTGTGCTCTTTGTCAATGGTTGCCCGGTCGGCGAGTTTTGCAAATCCTTAAGGCTACCTAAATAAGAGGCTAAGGAATCGGTTGATGCGCTTGTGGCCATACCTGCCTTATTATATTGCATTTGGATTTTAAGTTGGCTTGCTTCGTCTTTGCTGAGTGATTTGACCTGAGCGGCTTTATCGGTTTGCGCCGTAGCTTGTTGGCCAGAAAACCGTTTTACGGCATTGGCGCCGCCGGTATCGCGTAGCCATTGCAGCGCATCAACGGTCTTTCCATTGACTTTCATAAGCACCTCCCTGATTTATTTGCGATGAACATTCTCGCATGTTGCACGCGAAAATGCTCGTTATCCTATAGCTTCCCTTATTAACTTTTCGGCATAATTTGAAAAAACTTTAGAAGAATTTTTGGAAAAGCATAATAAAAAGGGCTGATTCGCGAATCAGCCCTTTTTATTATGCGAACGGTGAAAAAGGTTGTGATACGGGGACGGTTATTTGATACCTTTAGCGTTTAATGCGGCGGTATATTTTTGGTCTTGTCCTTGGATATGGGACGTAAGCCAATTTTTCAAAGAATCCATGACTTGCAAAGAAAGCATCAATTTCCCTGCTTTAAATTCCTCATTTAATTTTTTCATTTCAAGGGTATATTTCGTATGAATTGCTTTATGAGCAACAATGTCCGTGTATCCGGCTTTTTCCATGAGCTTTTCTTCATGTGAAAAATGGAAAGCGACATAGTTTTCGATTTCCTTCAGGATCGTGCCAAGCACGGCGGAACCTTTCCCGCTTTTCATCGCATCGTTCAATTCGTTTGTTATCCCGATCCATTTTTTATGTTGCTCGTCGATTTCGGCAACACCGACAGAGAGCTTGGGACTCCAATCAATTAATGCCATACGGTAATCCTTTCAGGGGGCGATGTGGTTTCCCAAATCGTACAATTCCGGTTTGGATTCAGCAAGAAAAAATAAAATGCCGAAGATCATTTTGTGTTTGACGAAGGGGGGAGGGTATTTTACAATGCATTTGCGATTGTGCACGCCTCCGGAGGTGATCGGAGAGGTTGTTTAGTAATGGTAACTTGTAAAGGATGAATCATGAAAAAACCGAATATGGTTGTTTGCAACAGCAAGGGCGAGGTATTTGAAATTCCGGAGTTGCTCATGGCCGGAGCAAGCGCGGGTAAAATCGTTGTACCGGACA
Organism: Fibrobacteria bacterium; assembly: GCA_037447435.1. Lineage (GTDB taxonomy): Bacteria > Fibrobacterota > Chitinivibrionia > Chitinivibrionales > FEN-1185 > FEN-1185. The sequence continues at coordinate 19,803 of JBBIGR010000052.1, read as the reverse complement.
CAAAGGATCTTGTTGCCTTGCCCCAGTCGAGTGTTTTTCATGTTTTGCCGAAACGGCTTCCCGTCGGATATGATCCGGTGACCGGACAATTTGTCGCTTTACGCGAATATGCCGGTCAAAAGGTATTTGCGGCAGCGGCATTTATGCCACCGGGGTATGTACAGACCCATTTCAGTGCGTACGAGGAAATGGGCGGCGCGCCAAAGCTACCGTTATTCTGTTATGCAGCCCTCGGGTTTAAAAGCGGGAAATTTTATGCGGCCGGATTCCGTATCGACAAGCAGTTGCGGCACGAGATAGCCGACGAATCCCTGGCATTGATAGATGCGAAGGCGGTTTCGATGAGAAAACGACATGCGGGGAACAGGCTTGTGGCGCATTTGGTTGACAATTGCGTCTTGCAATACCGGTGTCCGAATGCATGCAATTTGGTGCTGGGAAAATGGGAATGTCCTATCCCCGTCAGTACTGCGTGCAATGCATCGTGCCTCGGCTGCATTTCGAAGCAGCCGAAGTCGTCGTGCATCCCTTCGACGCAACAGAGGCTCGATTTTGTACCTACGGTCGGGGAAATCGTTGAATATGTCGTTCCGCATTTGCAACGGGCGAACAATCCGATTGCCAGTTTTGGGCAGGGCTGCGAGGGCGAACCATTGCTTTCTGCGGATATAATCGAAGAATCGATTCGCGAAATCCGCTTGCGGACAACGCGGGGAATAATCAATTGCAATACGAATGCCAGCAAACCCCGTGCGATCGAACGGCTGTGCAAAGCTGGATTAAACAGTATGCGCGTCAGCATGAATTCGGCGCAGAAACCGGCGTATCACGCCTATTACAGGCCGCGCGGATTTTCATTCGACGACGTCGTCAAATCCATCGTTGTCGCCAAAAAGCATGGGGTATGGGTTTCGATTAATTATTTGGTCTTTCCGGGGTTTACCGATAATACTCATGAAATAAAAGCCTTGAAACAACTTTTGGCAAAAACAAAAATTAATATGATACAAACCAGAAATTTAAACATCGACCCGTTATGGTATATGCGGGAAATGGGACTGGGAAAGGGATCGGACGATTCCATCGGCATGAAACAATGGCAAAGCGAGATTCAAAAACGGTTTACGGATTTGAATCTCGGTTATTTTAATCCGACGTTTAAAACGATGATCGCAAAATGAGCAATCTTGCCGACCGCGGGGTAACTTGACGTTGCAGTTATTTCCCCAATAAAGCCTCTAAGACCTTTTTTACTTTGGCCGAGGATGTCCCGTCGACGGAGGAATAGATGTAATTCCTGTCGCGTTCAAGAAACGCAAGGCGCTTTTGGGACGGATACACGGCCTCATGCACGGCTTTGGGAAGGTCGTTTGCGTCATTCAAATGAACGAAAGAGTCTTTCAGCCATTGGGTGGTTTTCTCTTCGAGCAAAGGTTCTCCGTCGGAGTGTTTGAGCGCGTCGTCGTTGAGGTCGAAAATTATGCCGCATCTGGAAAGAGCCAAAAATTCATTGATCACGCTCGACGCTTCGCTGATCATGGTATCTGCGCTGAAAAGATACGGCATAATGTCATGGTCGTTTTTGGAAACCAGAACCAGCGAGGGGTGCTTTTTCGCCAGGGATTCGAAAATCCGGTGCTGTGAATGCGGGGCATATTTGCCGCTCCAGCTATAGGGATGCAATTTGATAATGACATTGTATTCGTCCAACAGTAACGGCAACTTTTCGGCGACGTGAAAAATGGATGTCGGCTTATAAGTGGGCGCGTATAGAACGATCTTTTTTTGCGCGTTTAGCTTGTGCTTTTCGACGATATCGTTTCTGGAATATTTTCCGGTGAAAAACGGATCGAGTTTGGGCAACCCCACGTCTCGGACGATATCTATTTTGTCTAGACCGTGTTCCTTGAGCTTTTCCACCCGGTAGGGACCTTCGGCCAAAACCAGATACGGGGTTTTGGGTTGTTTGAGAAGGTTTCGGTACCGTAATGTTTTAAAGCACGGGCCATGGTCGACATTGCAGAGTATGGCGGAACCGAAAATTTCGGGATGCTTGACCGTGTCGCCGCAAATGACCACGTCGTAACCCGCAGTGTCACGGGTGACGCGAAGTCCCATGCCCGCGAATTTACGTTCTATGGACTCTCTTTGCGAAACAAGAAAGATGCCCGCAAAACGCTTTTGATTTGGCCCGATTCGGATAGAAAGACGGTATGCCGGGTCTTTTTCGAGCTCCCGGTAAATCGGTTCCATGGCGGGCCAATAATATTCCTGAACGATTTCGAACAGCACGTTAACGGTATTTGTTGACATATGATAGTAGTAATGATTTTGTTATAAATCAATCTTCCTGATGAAGTTGTTGTTTCGGCATATCGATGTTTTCAAGGAATTGAAAATATCCGCCGTACAATTTCGTGAATTTCGTTACCAAAAATTTGAAGCCGCCTTTCAGCAGCAGCGATTCGAAACTGAACCGAAACACACGGTCGAAATTCCAAACCAACGCGTCTATGAAAACAGTAAAAATAAGTTTCAGCATCTCCAGCGACAAATGTTGTAACGAATAAAATTTTTTATATGCCGTTATCATTTCGTTTTGCAATTGCGCCGGCGTCATTGTTTTAGGCTGGAAAACGATGAACATGCCGTTATAATACTCCCAGCGTTCGTGGAATAACCGTTTCTCGGCCTTGATTTTCTCATAGACGGGAGTGCCGGGAAAGGGCGTGAGTATCATGAATTGTACGGTGTCGATATGTTGATTAATTGCAAAGTCGACGGTTTGACGCATGTTTTGCACCGTATCGTTATCGTCGCCGAAAATGAACATGCCGTGGATATTGATGCCTGAGCGCTGAATGATTCGTATCGAGTTTTCTATATCCTGTTTCGTTTGTGACTTGTGCATTGCCGCCAGCGCTTCGTTATTGATCGATTCGAAGCCGATGAAAACAATGCGGCAGCCCGTTTTGCCCATTTTTCTAAGCAATTCGGGATTTTTGGCTATGTCCTGGCGTACCTGGGCGGTCCATGCGATGTCTATTCCTTCGTCAAGAATCATGTCGCAAAGCTCGTTGATCCGGCCTTGATTGGCGGTAAAGTTGTCGTCGTAAAAGAAAACGTTTCGGGTTTTAAAAAACGATAAAGCGTGTTTGAGTTCTTCGATAATGCGTTTGGGAGATTGCATGCGGAATCGTTTGCCGAAAATCTTGGTAACGGTGCAGAAATTGCAATCGAACGGGCACCCGCGTGATGTCATGACCGGAATAATGTCCATTGATTCGCGGCCCTGGATAAGATCGTAATTTATAAGCGGTAATTGTTCGATATCGTCTATCGCCTGTCCTTGTACGATTTTTTCGGAATATTTCCCCTCGATGATGTCGATGATGTTCTTTTCCGCTTCTCCTTGGACAATCTGGTCCGCCACTTCGTCGAAATCGTGGGGCAACAGCGAGGCGTGAATACCGCCGATAATGATTTTGCAATGCGGATAAATGCGTCTGATTTGATTGGCAAGGGCCTTGGCCCGGCCCGACGAAGTCGTTAACGATGAAATGCAAAACACGTCGGCTTTTATGGCAAACGGATCAATGCGTTGCGGTAATACGCTTTCATTGAAAATCCGAACATCGTATCCCGCGTTATGGAGTATGGTGCCTAGGTACAAGGTACCGGTCAGGGGCAGCTTCATGTACTTTTCGAAAACATTCGCCGCAGCGCCTGAAGGTTCTATGAAAACAACGGACTTTTTATTTGCTTGGCTCATTTAGCGTCCCTCTCGGCGATCCATACGCTCATACCGGCGAGAAGAAATACGCTCCACCATAGTTCTTTACTAACGGAGAAAACCAGGAAAAAGACCGCAGATGTCGATAGCAACAGCAGACCGGCAAGCAACCATGCCGTTTTTTTTTGGCAAAGCGCATAGGAAAAAGTAATAGAAATACCGAGGAACGCTATGAAAATCGGCCAAAATGATTTTAGTATTGCCCAATTGGTGAAATCGCAAAAGAGCGCCAAGAAACTGAAGCAGACAAGGTAAATGCCGACGGACAAATATAAAGATTCTTTCCTATCGCGGGTTTTAAATATACCGATAAAACCAATGCCGAGCATCGTTATGATTAACGGCCATAATTTGTAAATAAACGACAGATGAAATAAAGAATCAACGGCAAATAGTCCGCCGATTGTAAAAAGCAATACTGCAAAACGACTGTAACTCGATATTTTCTCGGTTTTGGCCATTCTGGAAATCTCCGATGAAAATGTTTTTTGTGGAAAAAATCGGGCGCTGTTTGAACACACTTTGGAAAGAATACGAATTTCAATATACAATATTCAAGAATTTAGTGCGGGCGCACATCAACCTTTATGAAAAATTCGGTCATTTGTTTCAGTTTATTGCATACTATCAAGGCGTTTCAGGAAAAAACATGATTTTTTTTTAATTTTTAAGTATTGTTATGGATAGGGAAAATAAAAATGATTTAAGCCCGGAGCTTTTTTGGGCACATATCCGCGTTCATTAAAGGAGTAATTGATGGCTAAGTGCAGCATCATCATGGCTATTATCGGTTTTATGTATATGGGCGCTTTGGCGGCGAATGAAATGGACAATGATCCGCATGCCAAAGGGTATAGAATTCCCACAGAACAAGAAAAACAATGGTTTATCGATAATTCCACCTCTATTGAAAGTGTCGGGCTCACAGACCTTGCAATTACCAGAATTAACGAATATCGCATAGAAAAAGGGCTAGGAACATTGCCGACCGGTTTGAATAAGGTTTCATTAGCGCAGACTGCGCTTCCCGATAATGTCGATAACAGCAAATTATCGTATTTTCCCCCTGTTTCTTCTCAGGGAAATCTCAATTGCTGCGCAGCGTTTTCAACCACCTATTATCAGTTTTCGTATATGGCCAATTTCGCGAATAAAACCGCGGCCAACTCGGACAATAACAGGTTTTCCACAAAATGGACTTTTGATTTTGTCAATGGCGGAGGCAATAACGGCACGAACTTTACCGATACGTATATGATTTTAAAGAAGAACGGTTGCGCTTCCTTGAAAGACATGCCGTACGACACAAATTGCACGCAATGGAGCACCAGCGCCGCCGTATGGCGCGCCGCACTGAATAACCGGATCGACCAAATCGGCTCCCTCGGCCTGTTGCGCACCGATACCGAGCTTGCCAATTTGAAAAGGTTTTTGGTCAACGGGTACATTATCGCCTTTTCCACGAGCATCGGCAATTGGCAATACATTAAAATAAAAGACGACCCCGCCACTGCCGCCGATGACGCCTGGGTCGGAAAGAACGTGGTTGCCTGGACAAAAGGCGGTTGCGACCATGCGATGACCATTGTCGGGTATAACGATAACATTTGGACCGATATTAACGGCAACGGCAAGGTCGACAGCGGTGAAAAAGGGGCGTTGCGTATTGTAAATAATTGGGGCACCGGGTATGAAGACGGCGGATTTTGCTGGATAGCCTATGATGCCCTGATAAAGCAATCGAAAGTCGCGGGGTATACCAATGCCTTAAAAGACAACTTGATTATCGAAACCGCCTGGTGCACGGTAAAGCCAAATTACGCGCCGAAACTGATCGGTCAATTCACCTTGCGCCATGCGAAACGCAATCAAATCGCGGTTAGAATAGGATATTCCGATCTCTCTCGCACCACACCGGCTGCGACATGGGATAATGAGGCCTTGAATGAAAAAGGCGGGGCTTTGTCTTTTAACGGGACCACAAGTGCCGTGGACGGCACATTTTGCCTGGATTTTACCGGGCTTGTCGACTCTTTCGCGTTGGCAAACGGAACAACCTACCGATGGTATTGCATCGTGAAGGACTCCGTAAACGACGGTTCCGCGCTTACCATAAAAGATTTCAGCGTTATCGATACAAAGGCGAATAAAACCGTGGCGTCTTCGAATTCCTTTCCGACAACGGCCGATGGCACAACCGTTACCTGGTATGCCGATCTTGCATTGTCGGCTCCGACGAGGTTGGAACATTCCGCCGGTGCGGAAGCCGAATCGCCCATTGGAATTAGTTGTTTGGGGAACAAAATCCGACTGACCGGTAACGGAACCGCGGCCACCGTATCGCTGAAAACGGTGGCGGGCAGGAAAATATTCGAGCGCAACGTTTTGCCAAGCAGGGCCGGTTTCGACTGTATCCTTCCCCAAACCGTTTTGGAAGGGATTTACGTATGCACCGTTGTTCCGGCCTCCGGAAAATCTTTGAGCAAAACCTTGGTTTTGACAAAGTAGATTGTGTGGTTTACTTCGCTGGCGTCATGAGGATAGCATTGCCGCCAACAGGCTCCACTGAAAATCCATTTGACTCGCGCTCGGTACATACCATATAATCAGGAAATGAGTAAACTCTTTTCTCGAACAATGCCGATATCGCCGGTGATTTGGGCAGTAACTTTCATTTTGGTCTTTATTCCGCATTGTTTCGACAAACCGTTGCGCGGCGAGAAAATACACGTCGGACTGCCGCATGTTTTGAACGGCGATGAACCGCATTATCTCCTGAGTATCAACAGTCTTGTTTACGACGGAGATCTTGATTTACACAACAATTATCTGGCTTCGCATCATGGCTCGCTACAGGCGGGAATCCGGTTTGCAAAAAAACCGCTGAATCATCAAACGTATTTTAAACTGAACGGAAAACAACGCAGTTGGATAGAATTTTACGACCGTTGGAAATGGACGATCGACAGCAGTGGATTCCCGGCGCCTGTTCCGATAGTCGATGATATTTCGCAAGCGGCCTTTTCCCCGGAATACAGCGTGCATCCGCCGGGAATGGCATTTGTGCTTGCGCCATTCATTTTCTTTTTCAAAGCCGTACCATTTTTAATCGAGCCGTTGTCACTGGCGCTAACAGGCGCGGCAGTGTTTTTTATTTTTGTATTTCTTTCCCTGTTGCTCAGGCGTTTTACACCGGACCGCCCTGCAGCCGATATTGTTGCCTCGATTATTGTTCTCGGGTCACCGCTTTGGCATTACGGAAGAGTGTTATACACGGAGGCGTTTCTTGCGTTATTCGCGGTAGCGGCATTTACAATGGTCATACGGTATCAAAAATATTTTTTCGCCGGAGTTTTCATCGGCTTGGGTATGCTTATGAAACCCTTTTTCATTGTATTGCTTGCGCCCCTGGTACTGGCACTTTTGTATCATATTTTTTCGAGTAGAAGGTTTTTTGATTTAAAAAAAATTGTTGTAATCGTTGCCCCGGCAGTCGTTGCAGCGATTGTCCAGATGTGTCTTAATAAGGCAATGTTCGGCTCGTATCGAAATTTTTGCCAAGTCTTTGAATTTGGAAATTTTTTTGAAGGCTCCACTCTTTTGTGGGTATCGACGCAACGCGGCATTATATGGACATGCCCGTTGGCGCTTTTGTCTCTGATTGCATGGCCGGCTTTTTTCAGGAAGTTCGGCGGAGACGCATTGGCACTTATTTTAGGATTTGCAATATATTTTTCCGTAATTGCAATTAATGTTTGTCCGAGCGGTGGCGATGTATTCGGCCCGCGTCTTATAATTCCTGTCCTTCCTCTCTTGCTCATTTCCCTCATTCGAATTCCGTCGATGCACGTTTGGAAAAACCGGTTTGTCCGTGCCGTAATGATTGCAATTGTTACGGTGTCGATAGGCATGAACGCCGCTTCGGCAATCCTTTCCTGGCAATTTCTTAACCGAAGCCCTTTAATCGTGCTCGTGTCGCGACTCGGATTACATTTGTAAATACGCCGGCATCTACCTGCCGAATACATACAGCGTTACGCTGCCGGGCTCAATGACCGGACGGGGGTGCGGGCGTTCGGCCGAAGGTGCCGGGGCCGGGCCGAATTGGGCCGAAAGCATATAGATCCGGTTGTTTTTCTCATTAAAAATCATGGTGCGGGCACCTTTACGGGTCGGAACATTGTCGACCACGGAAAACTTCGTCGGCGATTCCTCGTGAACTATTGTCAATGTACCGTCGCCGTTGGAGCTGAATGCGAAATTCGTCGTCGGGTCGAAACCCGCCCCGTCGACGCCGTTGCCAATGGGAAGTTGTGCCACCACTTTTCCCGAATCGGCATCGAGAACCATCATCAGGTTGTTATTGCATGTCGAGAACAGCCTGCGGCTTTTACTGTCTATGGCAAGGCCGGTGGGTTCTTTGCCCGGAGAAAGAGTCCAGGTATTGATGATTTTCAGCGATTGCGCATCAAAGCGGACAATTGAACTTTTATCTTCTATGTTGACAAATACATTGCCTTTAGAATCGGAAACCGCGAGTTCCGGTTTACCCTCAAACGAAACAGTACCTATGATTTCATTTGTTTTTGCATCGAGTACGACCGCGTTGTTGCTTCCGCCGTTAAACACAAAGACCCGACCCGATTTGGGCTCAAAAAGGATAACGTCGGGATTTCGGGCCTGCAGTTTCACTAATGCAAGCCGTTTGAAGGTTTTGAGGTCAAATACGGTGACCGAAGAGTCTTTACCGTTACTTGTAAAGCCTTTGCCGAACTCGGATGCTATGGCGATTCCGTGGACCCCGTTTGTATTCGGGATTTCGCCAATGAGGGAATCCGTTTTACAATTTATAACTTGCACGCGCGTGCTTCGTGAGACGTATAACCGTTGCGCGGCAGTATCAAGGCCATAGAGGTCCCAGCCGCCTTCGCCGCCGAGTTTTAAACTGTCGACAATATGATAGCCGGAAAGTTTCGATTTGTCGGGATTGGGGGCTGCCGAAACATGCAAAATAAAAAATAAAACGGTAAACGACAATAATGATTTCATTGTGTAATCCTTTGAAAAAAACGTAAACTCAATACGCCAACAATATTAAAGATATATGAAAATTATCCGGTTTTCGATTATTAATTGGATTGGGTAGCAAACGCCACTCGCAGGAAGCCGGCGAAACAGTACCTTTAAATCGCGGAAGCTGCTAACGGGGATCAATAACAGTTCCTACTCTTACTCTAATTGAGCAAAATGTTTTCTGCGAGAAAACACTTTGCTCAATTAGAATCGTGTTAAGGTAGAAAAAAGATTATATATTTAATCAGATGTTAATTGATATATAGACTATAACCAGGTAATGATCGCGATTTAAACTGGTTTTACCATTAAACAATAGGAGTTGCTTATGCAGAAGGTTGCTGCAGTTATTATTCTGTTTTATTACTCGGTATCTTCCCAACAAATTTATGATTTTGCTAGCAATACCGTACTTGATAATTATTATCGCGGTATTTTATTTGCCGGTGATTCAACCCAGACCGTTTCAAGGAAAATCTATTTTCCGGGATTAATAAAGGATACGTCCTCTTCCATAGCCGCGGGGTATCTGTCTGCATCGCAGGGCCTAAAAAGCTTTTTAAATACGAATATGGCGATACCGCAATCGGGGCTCAATTGGAGTGATTTATACGCATGGTCAGAAGTGAATTCAGGAATCGGGAAAATCGGTGGATGGATTGGCAATTTATCGGGAAACGATCAAAGTGTAGAGTCTAGCAATACGAGTATCCAGGATTATGCTACCGGTCGATGTGCTGTATGGTTTACTCCCAAAAATGATAGAGCCCTCCGTGGAATTTCTTTGGTTGTCGATGGTGCTTATGGCAGCTCTCGTTCAGATTATTCATCGTATTCGTATAGCAGTACATATTATTACAACAATTTCAGTTATTACAAAAGTTCAAGCACATTAAAAAATAAATATGTTTCGATATATGCGAACTCCTTAATTAAGGCTTCGACAAAATATGATTTGTTAATTGGTCTATATGGTGTTTACAATAGGGGAGAACGATCAAACTATTCTAGTAATTACTCAAATACCTACTATTATGGAGTAACTCAGTCTGAGAGTTCTGCTACATCCGATGACAAATCTGTAGGCGGGGCATTTACAGCAGGAATAATAAACCAAAATGGGCAACAGCTAAATATTACTGTAAATGGGGTTACGAGAAATGTAAATACCAATTACACAAATGCTTCCAGTAATCCGTATCCTTACACAGGTGCCATTGGTGTTGGAGTAGAGGGTTCTCAAGGAAAATTGTTACACTATTTAAAACACTCATTGTTTTTAGGGATTAATATCGGAGCGAGTGAAAGCGTTCCTTTTATAGCTCAATCGAACATTGCATTTTCCGATCTTACCCATTTTGAACGATCGAACCAAAGGGAATTCAATGGATTTTTGAAATTTCCTTGCATCGTTGATATAAATTTATTTAAATCCGACGTTTATTCGATTTTGCGTTTTACACCGGAAATTGACGGTTCAATTTCAAAGCTCACGCAAAATGACCAAATGACAAAAAGTAGATCAGTAAATCTTTTTGCAGAAGAGCTTGCTCTGGGGCTGCGCGGGAAAATCGGGTCACAATTGGAATTTTCAATTATTCCTTCCATTACGTCAAATGTTTTCATGACTGGTCTGGAAATAAAATACTTGCTTAAAAATAAATAATATAGCCTATCAAAAAATTGGGAAAAAACATGAAAACCTATATTTCCATGCTCCGCGGAATCAACGTAAGTGGCCAGAAAATGATTAAAATGGACGCGTTGAAGATGATGTATGATGGGTTGGGATTTAAGAATTCCCGAACATTTATTCAAAGCGGAAACGTGGTGTTTGAAAGTTCTAATGTCAAACCATCGGCTTTGGAAGAGAAAATTCAAAAAGAAATCGCTAAGACTTTTGGGTTTGAGGTGCCGGTTATCATCAGGTTAAAAGATGAAATGCAAATCGCGATAAAGAAAAATCCATTCCTGAAAAAAGACATCGACCATCTGTATGTAACGTTTTTATCCGCTGAGCCGTCTTCGATTCCTCTCGACGAACTTAATAAAGTGGGAACCGAAAAAGAGGAATTTATCATTTCGGGTAAAGAAATTTATTTGTTCTATCCCAACGGGTACGGCAGGACGAAATTGACCAATGCCGTGTTTGAGAGAAAGCTCAGGGTGACGGCGACAACCAGAAATTGGAAAACGGTGAATTCCCTGGTTGAAATCGCAAACGGGAAATCCGGTATATAACCGGATTTCCCGCAACAAAAGGCCCGATTTACTTGTTTTGCAATTCGGCGTCTTTCCGCTGCTGTTCTTCGAGCGCCTTCTTTTTCCGTTTTTCGGCCTGTTCCTGCAGTTTGAGAGATTTAAGCAATGCCTTGCGCTCGTTGAGGGAGTCTTTGACCGCAGTATTTTCTTTCTTGATTTTAGGCAATGGAGTTTCTTCGGGTTGTTTCCATTTTTCGGCCCGTTCGGCATGCAGTTTCGCCTCTTTTGCCTTCATGGCCTGGACCGCCGCATCGGCTTTTAATGCGGCGCGTTTCTTAAGGTCTTCTTCTTTTTGAGCCTGTTGTTCCAGCCGGGCGCGTTCGCGTTCGGCCGAGTCGGCAGCCAAATGTTGCTTTTTTGCCGCAAGTGCGCGGGCATCCTCATGACGCTTTTGGAAAAGCTGGGCGCGTTGTTCTGTCGGTTGTTGCTTGATAACAGAAGGAAGGGGAACCGAGGTTTTTATGATTCGTTGCTTTACGGCTATCGGCGTTTCGGGCGCAACAGGAGCGATTATCGGTTTGTACATGACAAGTTGATTCTGTTTTACAAGTCCCGCATGGACGGGTTGACCGGGCTTGATGTTGTCGCCGACGATTTGAATCTGTTTTATCGGGGCGTTCGTGTTTTTTGAAATAACCGACAGTTGTGGTCCGCGGTTGACGAGGTTGTCGTTGACAACAGTGTAATTACTTTTGACCACGGTAGTTGCTTTATAGAGATGCGCGGTACGGCTTTGCGGTTCGACATGTTCCCAGGGATTTTGATCGCAGAAATGACCGGCATGAACGAAGAAATAATCGTCTGCGGTCAAATCGAATTCGAAATCGTCGCGGACCCGTTTATCGCCATAGTAAAACCCTACGCTACGGACAAATCGCGCCTTTGGCGGCAACGGCGCCCATCCGCAATAGTCGGCACTTGTTCGCCAGGAAACCCAGGCAGGACTCCATTCCGTACCCGGCGTCCAAAGCCATCCCAGTTCACGGTCGCGATGCCAACGTCCGTAATGGAACGCGGCCCATCCCCATGAATAATCGGATACCCAAGCCCAACCCAAATCCGTGTATACCCAATGTCCATGATTGCAATAGGGAGCCCAACTGTAATCCACAACGGTTGCATTGGGTTGCCAGCACCATACGTTATCGACGTATCGCCAGATGCCGTATGGATTCATTGCTTCATAGAAATATGATATGTTCAGGTTTTTTTCCTGCGGAGCAACTACCTGCGATGAAACGGCAACCGACGTCGTTGTTTCCGGGACGACAGCGGCGACCGTATCCTGGGGCGCGATTACCGTATCGCCAAGCCCGTGACGTAATGCTTCGCTGATGACCCGGGACGATACGCCGAGATCGTTTAATGTTATGACATCGTCGGCGGAAAGGTCGATCGGCGCAGGAGACTGATTGATGTAGGCAAGCAATACTTCTTCATCAACGCCCGATTGCGCAAGTTTAATCAGATCATCGGCTTCGTCGGCAAATGCGGGGCATAAAAAACAAAAGAGAAATAGGAATGCGGCAATGTGCTTTTTCATAAGAGCTTTCCTTTAAAGGTGGTTACGTTGCCCGATAGTATCGTTAAACGTCTTCATAGTAATACCGGAAAAACCGATTCCAATCGAATACGGATAATATATGAAGAATACGGACATGAAATAAAAAAATGTTCCATCCGACTATCTTTCCAAGAATAATATCTGAAAATTGGCCGACAATTTGTTATATTGGTAACAAAATCACATTTGAAAAATTCTTTTTTTTGGAGGGGACCATGAAAAGATTCTTCATTCTATTTGTATTACTGTTTGTACAAGCACAAAGTTACGCGGATGTTTCGCAATCTCGTTTGCAAACCATTGCCGACCGAATCCACGTTCTCGGAACAAAATGCATTACCTTCTGGAAAAAGCACGGGCCGGATACGGTTTACGGAGGCTTTTTAGGGACCATGGATAAAAACGGCAATAAAACAACACCCACCGACAAGGGAATCGTGCAGGAAGCAAGGCATTTATGGGCCTTTTCAACCTATTATCAAAGACGGGAACAATCGGATTCCATAAAAGCAATTGCCGATAACCTTTATAATTTTATCATCAAATATTTTCGCAACCCGGCCACGGGCCGGTTTTATACCACAGTGACGGAACAAGGCGCGATAAAAGATGCCAATAGTCAGTTGTATATGGACGGTTTCACCATTTATGCGCTTTCCCAATATTCCATGGCATTTAAAAAGCCCGAGGCCGCGGATTATGCGCTCAAATGCTTTCTTGCGTTGGATAAAGCACGGCATGATGCGCAATACGGCGGATATACAGAAACCGCCGAGCCTAATTTTTTGCAGTATGGCGGGGTCAAGGAAACAAATACGCAAATGCATTTGATGGAAACTTTCACGACATTATATGAAGCGACAAAAGACTCTCTGGTAAAAGCACGATTGCTTGAAATGGTCAACATCATGATAACCAAAGTAAAGCAACCGCAAGGATATAATAATCTGGAATTTTCCGCAAATTGGACGCCGGTGGCACCGGCAACGGTGAGCTACGGCCACGATTTGGAAGCAGCCTGGCTTCTCATGGAGGCGGCGCGCGTACTTGGGAGAATGCAGGATTCGGCGATTATCGCGACGTCTACCTCGCTGGGGACATTTTCGGGCGCAAAAGGGTGGCATGCGGCAATGGGCGGCTATTACACGCAGGGACCGGTAGCGGGAAATCCCACCACACTCACAAAAGTTTGGTGGATACAGGCGGAGGCTATGGAAGGACTCTGGTGGACGTACAAATTTACAAAAGATACCATCCACCTGAACAGGCTTGAGGGTACGCTCAATTGGATAGAGAAATACCAGCTTAGTCCCGCGGCGGGGGAATGGTACAACACATGCAATGCCGACGGCACGGTAAACGGAACGACCAATATGGGCGATGCGTGGAAAGCAAGTTATCACTCGATGCGCTCGCTTATGTTTACCGAAGACTGGATACGCGGATCGTTGCTGACCGGGTCTATGACAAACCGGCAATACATCCCGTCGAATCCGGTATCGGTGTTGATTAGCGGACAGTGCATCAGGATCAGGAACAATACCGCTTTTGGGGCAATGATAGAAATCGTCGACGCATTGGGAACCACCCTGAAACGAATCGATTGCAATGCCTCTAAAGAAGTATTGTGGAAAACCGCCGCAAAAGGCGTTTACTTTGTTAATGTATCGGCGGGAGAAAATGTAAGGTATACAAACAGGATAGTTTTGCCCGGTGATAAAATCCTTAAAAAATAATGTTGCATTTTTTTTGTGCAGGAAATTATCGTATAGTAATCGAAAATGAAAGTTTGATCGGTTCCTGTCGCAAAATCGTGGTAAGGATTTATGCCGTTGAAAACGTCTGCAAAGTCAACTTCCATTCTGGCTTTATGCCTTATGCTTTCGTTCGGTTGCTCTGCAATACGGCGTATCACGCCGCTTGAAGTCGGCGAATCGTCGGTCGGCGTGAGCTGCGGCGGTCCTTTCACGCAGCTATTCGGTATGTATGTGCCGCTGCCGCTTTTATCGCTCGGCTATAACTACGGAATGTCGAAGACCATCGATATTGAAGCGGGCCTCGGCGTGACACAGGCGCTTTTCGGCATCGGTGAATTGAACGCCGGAGTCAATTATCGCCCCACAGTACCTGCAGGCTGGATTCCCGGACTCATCATAAGTCCGGCGGTTTATTTGACAGAGGATATTGATCCGATATCCGAGTTCACCATGAAAAATTTCCGTTGTTACCCCGATATATCGATAACCGCCTGGTGGAACAGGGAAAAATGGTGGCGCCCCTATATTGCATTGGAAAACTGGTTCGATCTTTGTTCTACCCGGGACGACGGCTTAGCGCAACAAGAGCATTGGCTGATTGCTCCGGCAGTCGGCATCGATATGGAATGCGGGAAATGGCATTATCAGATTCAAGGTGAACTGTATACGCCGAATCTGTGGAACAGAGGGCGAGGCGCACATTATTTAGGTCCGGGAAACTACGGCGTGTTTGGACTTTTTCTCGGCGCGAGCAGGGATTTTGGAGGCGGAAAATGAAAACGGCACAACGACTGATTCTTTGCTGCGTCGTTATTTTTTTCGTAATAGGGTGTTTTAGCCTCGATCCGTTTTTATTTAACCCGACAAAAGAAAACTCGTATTCGTTTGATGCGTATACCGGACAAAAAAGTTGCAGCAATGCGCCGGATTCAATCGCTGCTTTGGAAAAATCGGGTATTGTTGAAAACAAATATTCAACGTCCGATATCCATTTGTACTCATTGTCAAGCGGCGGAAACACCATTGCGGCCGTGTTGCTTGCCGCTGATTCCATATTAAAGCCCACAGACACCCTGATTGTTTTTTTTCACGGAAATACAGGGAACCTGGACTATTATTGGCCGCGCATCCGCTTGCTTTTTGCATCCGGCTTTTCTGTGCTTGCCATCGATTATCAGGGATTCGGGAGCAGCGCCGGTGCCACAACCGAACAGGGCCTTTTTAGCGACGCGCGCGCAGCCATGAAATTTGCAAAGGAAAAACTCGGTAATCCACATGTGGTGATTTACGGAATGTCGCTCGGGTCCATTCCGGCCACCGAAATGGCCTCAAACGACATTGATTCACAAATGATCAAGTTCGTTTTGGAAGTACCGATACACAGTATCGCGACATTGACGGATGACGGCTCCTATCTCGATATTCCCCGGTCGTATCTCTCTACGTACACCAGCGATAATTCTGAAAAAATAAAAAAAGTGAAGGTCCCGTTTTTCTGGCTCCACGGAACCAATGACGAAACCCTCGAACGATCGACAAACGGTCTTCCTATTTGGAACAATTATTCCGGTCCGGAGGGTTACTATGTCGAGGTGGAAGGCGGCGGTCACAGCAATCTGCCCACCGTGATCGGTTTCGGCCGATATATTAAATTTGTCAATGACTTCGTGCGCGGTGTGAAAAACCCCTTGTTCCTCTCGAAATAACGAAACCGCTTTTCTCATAGCCCGGGAAAGTCATGTTTCTCTTGGGTCAATTTAGATCGTACTGTGCCTCTGTTGTATCATGACATGATACGGAATCTTTCATACATCCTGCTTTTAGCGTGTGTTTGCATGTAAAGAAGTGTATCTTATATACAACAGGGAAAAACATCCCCCCAAAATACCGGCGGCAATGATCTTGAAATCTATCTAAGGCAGGAAGCCGATAGAAACGATGCTTTAAATTTAATGTATCATAAAAATATAATAAAAATCATATAATTAAAATAATACCAATAAAATCAATAAGATACAACTAAAAATGTATCATAATAAAAATTATGAAGAAAAACAGCCCAAATATTGTTGGCTTTTTAAATGCAGGATTTTGTATACTCAATAGTATGAAACCTGTATTCCAGTACATCGATTACCGCTTATTTCTTCGGGATTATTATTCGGAGAAAAAGGCAACAACCCGGCATTTTTCGTACCGGTATTTCTGCAGCAAGGCCGGTATTTCATCTCCCGTGTTTCTGAAGCTCGTTATGGAGGGAAAAAGCAACATCAGCGTCGAGATGATCGATAAATTTACCAAGGCGCTGTCTTTTAACAAGCATGAGTCGCGGTTTTTCAAGCATCTGGTTCAATTCAATCAGGCCAAAACCGCTGAAGAAAAACAAGACCATTATGCGGTTTTAGTGACCATGAGCAATAATGTGTCGCGCCATGTTCTGGGCAGCGAACAATTCGAGTATCTGAGCAAATGGTATAATGTCGTGATCCGTGAACTCATTTGTCAGCATGATTTTGAAGATGACTTTTTGGCCCTTGCATCGTCGATAGTGCCGCCGATTACCAAAAAGGAAGCAGCGACTTCCGTGAAGCTGTTGCTGCGCATCGGTTTAATTGTAAAACAACCGGACGGGACATACCGGCATACGGACCGGGCATTGGCGACTAACCGGGAAATAGCAGGCCCGGCGATACGGGCTTTTAACAAAACCATGATCGATTTGGCAAAACAAGCTGTTGATACGATAGAAAACACCGAGCGCAATGTGTCGGGCATGACCGTGGGATTGTCGAAATCGAGTTATGATGTTTTGTGCGCTGAAATAGAATCGTTCAAAGACCGTATCGCAGCTATCGTGCATAACAGCGCTGATGTCGACAGCGTGTATCAGATGAATTTGCAACTTTTTCCTGTTGCCCGCCGGAAAAATACCAAAGAAGTTAAAAAATAGAAGGAATCATCGCAACTCATGGGTGAAAGACGCGTCGCATGAGAGGCGATTTCTGAATAGAAAAGGTGAAAAGTGACAATAACCGAATGAAAAAATCCTAAAGGAGTTTACGGACCCTTTGTTTTCGCAAAAACATGCATACGTCGTTTCGGGATCGACGCTGACATTGACATCATTGCAAACCAAACTTGGGTCAACTATGACGGTGATTGGGCATTACGCAAAGCACTGATCGCATACGGAATTTGTAAAGCCGACGAGCTTTTGCAATTTGAGAACGTGTCTCACCAAAGAGGAATCTTATACTAAGTATTCCTCTTTGGCTATTTACAAGTTTGGTGAAAGGGATGTATACTATTGATAATAGTTTGCAATCGCCCTGTTTACAAAAAAATACCAGGAAATTCAGAGGAGAATACGATGAAGCATTTCGCAGCCGTTATTGCAACGGTATTAGTTATGTCTTGCAGCAATACTGTCGTTGGTCCCGGCAATTCCGTAAAAACCACCTACACGCTTTCGACAACGGAAACCTCGGTTGTTGGAACCGTTGTCCGGGTTCCGGATAAACAGGAATACGATTTTGGGGATACGGTAAAAGTTACTGCGACCGCGGCTTCGGGGTATACCTTTACAGGATGGCATGGCGACTACGTGTCGATAACGAATACGATGGTTATCGTCATGCAAAAGAACGTTTCCGTATTTGCCGATTTTGTCAATAACACCACGGGCAAAAAAGTTTTCACCATTCTTACTTCTTCGGAAAACGGCAGTATCGGCTTATTGCCGCTTGGCGGAGTGTATGACAGCGGAACAGTGATTTCGGTGAATGTGATGCACGACTCGGGTGTTGTCTTTGCGAATTGGAGCGGCCTTCTAAACGGAACGGATTCCGCTTCGTCACTGGTTGTATCACGGAGCGGAACCATTACGGCCAATTTTATCCTAGACCCAAAAATGACTTTCTTCACGATTCGGGTGAATCCTCAACCTTTACACGGACGAATAACGTTTTCCCCGCCGGGCATCAAATGGGGCGACGGCTATAAGTACAAACCAGGAACCGACGTGACCTTGATCGCGACCCCGGATTCCACATACGAATTGGTTTCGTGGGGTGGAAATATGGCACCCCTTGGGTTCAGCGAAGATTTTATTGAAACCACGATCGATTCGGATATCACGATCAGTGCCACCTTTTCCAATGCTGCTGAAGGAAGGGTTTGGACAAGCAGGAATTCAGGTAACGGGAACGGTTTGATCGGCGTGGCATGGAATGGTTCTCTGATCGTAGTAGTTGGGAACACGGGCACGATCCTGACCTCGCCGGACGGTGTCGCCTGGACTGCGAGGGTTTCCGGCGTCACGTCGTGCCTCAATTGCGTGATATGGGCCGGGACTCAGTTCGTCGCCGTCGGTGATGACGGTACGATCCTGACATCGGGGAACGGTACGACCTGGACCATACAGAACTCCTCAACGACCTATGGCCTGCAATCGGTGGTCTGGACCGGTTCCCAATACGTTGCCGTTGGCGGACAATTTATCAATTCCGGGCTCAATTACAATAACGTGGTCACCTCGCGCGACGGAACAACATGGACAAAACAGAATGGCGGAATAGTCATTTGGTATTCCATTGCCTGGACAGGAAAGAAGTTTATTGCCATCGGTTACAATTACGATTTTACGACAGTGAGCGACTACAGCTTTGCCGTGATGTATGAATCGACAGACGGCGTCTCTTGGACTTCCACGGGGACAGGCGTTTCCGACCTTGTCAGCCTTAACTCGATCATCTGGGGGGGGTAAGGGATTGATTGCGGTTGGAGGGAGCAGGGATTTGACTTACCCTGCGTCGGCGATTTACTCATCGGTTGACGGATCTGATTGGTTCGAGATGACGGCAAGTACGCAAAAGATGCTCAACGCCGTGACATGGACCGGTAAGACCTTTGTTGCGGTCGGAGAAGACGGCACAATTCAAACCTCGGTTGGCTCGTCGACATGGAAGTCCCGTGTATCCGGAACTTCGGATCCTATTTACGGCATCACTTGGGCGGGAAACCGGCTTGTCGCTGTGGGTTACGGCGGAATGATCTTGACTTCGCCGTGAGGCAGCCTGAAATGCGCTTGCTTGTAATTCATTAAATAAGGGCGATTTTGCCAATATGAAACGTTTTTTTTTCAGTACTTTCACCATACTCTGTGGTCTTTGTAGTTCCGTACTTTTTCAATGTACGCATTCGATAGCGGGAAACGGCGGCGGATCGACGACTACAGACAATGCGACAGTATCCGGCAGGGCGCTGTACGCAGGCGGGCTCCCTGCAAGGGGAGCATCGGTAGGTCTAGTCCGGAAATATGTTTACAGTTTCCGGAGGCAAAATGGGAGAACGTA